>LCGL01000001.1 GCA_000999715.1 Candidatus Falkowbacteria bacterium GW2011_GWF2_43_32
TCTCCCTGCCTCCGCCAGTTGGCGGACTGTTCAAATCCCTAACTCACAAGATGATAAAAATAAACTCATCACAAAGTGGAGAGTTTATTTTTATAGCTCCCGGGGTCGGATTCGAACCGACGACCAATTGGTTACACTTGTCCTTATGTTTCCATAAGGGGTGGACTATATCATCATCCGCTAAAACGGATGCGAGGCGCTTCCTGCTCTAAATTAGAGAAGTACTCCCTTTCGGGATAGTCTCTGAACCTTCCATGACATTCATGGCTTGGCTGCTGATTACCATATTCTTGCGAATTTAGGCTTCCAGCAATTCACCTCGTTTTCGACCTCAATTACTTGAGGAAGCTGCGTAGAACCTTCGTGCACTTCACGACGTGTGTTCACAGCCAACTGCGCTACCGCTGCGCTACCCGGGAATATTTAATTGTCGCGAAACGCCTCCGCGATTCGCTCAAAAAACAAAATATTTCAATAGAAATATTTACTAATATAATAACAGATTACGGCGTTATGTCAATAACGTTAAATTGTCATTAAATTGCCGTAATAAATATTATAAATTATTAAACAACCGTATATCGACGGTTTCCATGTTCCCCTATTCCCTCCTCATCGCCTCCACCGGGTCTAAGCGTGCCGCCCGTTTAGCCGGGCCGATACCGAACAATATGCCGAAGGCGGAGGAAAATAGCAAGGAGACGACAAAGGCTTTCAGGGGCACGGAAAATTGCCAATCCAGGCCGAAAGAACGGGCACCGAAGGCCAAGCCCCAAGAAAGCAAAACTCCGACAACGATGCCGATTATTCCCCCGAACATCGTCACTACCACCGACTCGGTCAGGAACTGTCGAACAATATCGCGATAATTGGCACCGACCGCTTTGCGCAAACCGATTTCCGCCGTCCGCTCGGAAACGGAGACATGCATGACATTTAGGATTCCCACTCCGCCGACAATCAAGGAAATGGTAATAATCGCTAATAGCAAAATCGTCAAAGCGCCGGTGATAGTATTCAGCATAGCCATCATTTCTTCCATCGTCACCACCCGAAAATCATCCTTGAGCGGATCGCTAATGTCATGATTCTCCCGCAAGATTTCTCGCGCCTCGGCCGCGGTTTCGGCGGCGCGATCGGGATCTTTTAATTGATGCACCATATACATCACATAATTAATGCCCATAATCCGTTTCTGCAAAGTCAAGAGCGGCAGATAGATATAGTCGTCAAAGTTCATGCCGAAAGAACCGCCCTTCTCCTTCATGACGCCGATAACCTGATATTTGCTTTTATGTAAAGTGATGGACTGACCGACGGCATCGGCATCGCCGAAGAGATCGGTTTTGAGATTACTGCCCAACACGACCACCGACGCCAAAGATTTCTCTTCGGCTTCGTCAAAAAATCGTCCGGCCGCGATTTCACTCTTGTCGATTTCGATATAAGAAGCGCTCACGCCCAGCAAAAAAGCTTTCTTGATTGTGCCGCCGTAGCTGGCCTGATCTTGGCTCATGATGGCGGCATAGCCGCCGGAGATATTGCTCAATTTGTTGAGATCCTCCAAGTCCTCAATCTTCAAGGTGGTGATTTGCGTGCCACCGGCCAAAGACATGGCGCTTTCCTGTTCGGCTTCGCCGCCTTTTTTGTTGCTCGGCACTTTGATTTCGGTTTCAATGATATTGGTGCCGAAAGATTCTATCTGACCGAGCAAAAGATTATATATCCCTTCTCCGGCCGAATAGACGATGATGACGCTGGCCACGCCGATGACAATACCGAGCACGGTCAAACCCGTCCGCAACTTATTGGCGGCCATGGACTTGAAAGACATTTTGGCGGAGTTGATAAGATTATTCATAACTTAAAGCTTCCACCGGCGACAAGCGACTGGCGCGTCGTGCCGGGTAATAACCGAAAATTAAACCGATGGCGGCGGAAGTGACTACCGCCAACAAAATTGCCAAGACGGGAATGCGAAAAGCCCAGCTGTAGCCCAAAAAATTAACAACAACGGAGGCTAAGAATGACAAGAGGACGCCGACCAGAATGCCGATTAGACCGCCGACCAAAGTCAGCACCATCGCTTCCAACAAAAACTGCCAAATAATATTGCTGTTCTTGGCACCGACCGCTTTGCGCAAGCCGATTTCCCTGACCCGCTCGTTGACGCTGATGAACATGATGTTCATGATACCGATACCGCCGACCAACAGCGACAGCGCCGCCATGACCGCCAAAAAATATTTCAAAGCATCGGTGATGGTGCGCAAAAGATCAATAGCTTCGGCCGCATTGCGCACGGTGAAATCATCGCTCTCGCCGCTCTGATCGCCAATATCGTGCCGATCACGGAGAAGTGCCGTCAAATCGTCCACGGCTTGAGGGATTTTATCGCTATCGTCCACTTTCGCGGCGATGAAATTAAGATGATTGATGCCTAAAATCAATTTCTGCGCGGTGCGCACGGGAATAAAGACCTGATTGTCAAAATCGTTGAACATCACCTGGCCGCGTTCTTTCATCACGCCAATCACTTCAAAAAATTGTTTGTTGATTTTTATCTTCTGACCAAGCGCATCGGAATCGCCGAATAATTCCTGTTTGACAGTACTGCCCAAGACCACAACCTTGGCCAAATTTTTTTCTTCTTCGCGATTAAAAAACCGGCCGTCCGCAATCTCGCCGCCATAGACGTCGGGATAAGAAGCGGTCGCGCCGGCCAGCGTCGTGTCATAGGAATTTTCCCGCCAACTCAAGGAGCTGTTGCCGTTGGCCATGGCGGCCACGGCAGTCAAATCCGGCACTCGGCTTTTGTTCAAAATCGCCTCATAGTCTTCATAAGTCAAAGTGGTGATGGTGATGCCCATGACCGAAGAAGGCGGCTCGTTTTTTCCGGATTTGCCGGGCGTAACGGAAATCAAATTGGCGCCGAAAATTTCCACTTGATCCAAAATCAAACTCTGGGCGCCCGCTCCCAATGACATGATTAAAATCACCGAAGCAACCCCGATGATGATGCCCAGCATCGTCAAAAAACTGCGGCTTTTGTTCTTGCGCAGTGATTTAAGTGAATTGAGAATGGCGCGACGGAAATCCAGGAAGGACATAGAGTCGGGTATTTTATAAACAAAACAAAAATATTTTATCAAGGAAAGCTAAACGAACCGGAAATGCTATTTCAACAATTCTCCGTCCTTGGCGCGACGACGATGTTTGATGGCCTGATCGGAAACGATGTGGCCGTCTTTGAGTTGAATAATGCGCTTGGCATGTTCGGCCGTATCGGTTTCATGCGTGACTAAAATAACGGTCCGGCCGTCATCGTTAAGCTGTTGCAGAATTTCCATGATTTGCGTGCCGGACTTGGAATCCAAATTGCCGGTCGGCTCGTCCGCAAAAATCACCGCCGGATCGTTCACCAAGGCGCGGGCGATGGCGACACGCTGTTTTTCACCGCCGGAAATTTGATTGGTATAGTAATCCAAGCGATGACCCAAACCCACGGATTCCAAAACCTTTTGGGCCCGGGCGCGGGCGTTATGATGATCATGGGAATAGAACAAAGGCAATTCCACGTTTTCCAACACGGTCGTGCGCGGCAAAAGATTGAAAGCTTGAAAAACAAAACCGATTTTTTTATTGCGATAGGCGGCCAGTTGATCGTCGTCCAAAGAACCGACTTCATGGCCGTTTAACTTATACGAGCCGGAACTGGGGCGCTCCAACAAACCCAAGATGTGCATTAAAGTGGACTTGCCGGAACCGGAGGGCCCCATGATGGAGACGAACTCCCCTTCCTCAATATCAAAAGACAGGTCGTGCAGAACCGGTGTGACCAGGTCGTCGGTTTGATATTCTTTAGTTAGATTTTTTAAGTGGATGAGCATAATACTGACATTATAGCATGGAAAGAGGCGTTGGTTCTAGATACTGATAATATCGATAATTTAGTGGACTTCACGGACAACAAAAGATGATTGACATCGACTTTATTTTAATATATACTACAATCATACGGGCTTCGGCCTCCGAGACCTCACATTTTTTTAGAAAATTGTGAGGATCGTTTTTTTATAAAAGGCTTTTTATATTTCTGATAACTTCCCGAAAGTCTTTTTTCGGCAAGGTTCTAATCTTACGTGATAATCTTTTACTACTGATAAGCCGCAGTTGTGACAAAATAATTGAATAGATACGAATTCCGTCCTGAAAATGATAATAGAACCGGTCAATCTTATTTCTACTAGTCAGTGGCAAAACCCATAAAGACCCCTCTCCAAATTTTCTTAGAATCAAAACCGGCCTTTCATATTTATCATGCTTGCCATTTTGCTCATAGCCAATATTTACTCCTAGGCTCGCCCACCAAATTTCTCTGGTTTTAAAATATACATTGTTTCTGTTATTTAAAAAATGAATCTGAGGCTTAAGTTTTGCCCAGTTTGCAAAATCTTTCTCCTTCTGATAATCAATTAAAAAATCCTCCATATTTTCTCATAAGATTAATGAATAAGATAATCTTATTATAAAATATGCAGGATAAAGTTTAGTTAAAATTTTTCTAAAGAAAAAGTTTATTTTTAGAAGTCAGCAAAAATCAATCCCCTTTTTTCTTGAATTTCGTCTTGGGCAATAAGCAAGCGCAGGGCTTTTTCTTGAGAATCACCCGTTGTTCGGCCAGGGTCTGCAAAAAGACGTCCTGACCGCCTTGACCGCGCGCCAGGCGTTTGTCCAGGGGAGTGCGGTGTTGATAGCCGCGGCGAACAAACTCCTTGACCAGGGCCTCGTGGCGCTCATAGAGAGCCTTGGTTTTCCCGACCCAGCGCAAAGTTTCCGGATGACGCGAATAACCGCCCCGACCGCCGTGCTTGGTCAGGATATTCCATAAACCATGCAGTTCACGGTGTTCGGCCAGCAGGTGCTGACGGCAAAGATGTTGCGGATTAATGTCCCAGATACGCATAGCATTAGAAAAAAGCACTATTTATTTTTTATCATACTCTTAAAATATTTTCGCAATTCTTGATCTACGATAAAGAGATAAGTGCCCTTCATGCCGCGCGTTAATAATGTTCTGTATATATTAATAATATATGCTTCCAACTCTTTTGGGTTATCGATTCCCTTTCTCCCATTTACATCTTTGTAATTCTCCGGATGAATGACAAATTTTTTATTCTTCTTATCATAAGATAACTCCGGGCCAATTATTACTCCGGCATAATTAAGGTCATAACCTTGCACCGTATGAATACAGCCAACCTCATTAATGGCATTAGCAGAATTGACCCAATTATGATTAACGCTATTCCAAAATAATTTTATTCCGTTAATCTCTATATCGTGTTTGTCGGGGTTCTTTTTCGAAACCCACGGCCAAGCGTAACCGGAAATCATCCTGCATAAACCTAATTTTCTATCCTTGCTCTTTATGTCATCGCGCATTTTCGCGATATTATCATAAATTTTGAAATCGTATTCTAAAAATTCAGACTTACCAGTGCTATTTAAATCAAATAAATTTTGTATAAAATCAATATATTTCTCACTCTCTTCGCCGACATCAATGCGTAATTGATTTTTTAATCTAAATTCCATGGCTCCTAATTCTAAGAATTTACCGCCGTTAACATCCGACGGACGAACGCTCTGACGTTCATCGTAAAAAAGTATTTGATGAGACGACGATTTAATAATCCAATCCAACTCCGTACCATTTTTCCCAAGGCCCAGCACCTGATTATTTTTATCAAAACTGCGATAATTGGTAATATTTTTCCTTTTTCGCAATCTATGAGCTTCGTCAACCACCAATATATCATAACGACCGCCGACCACCTCGCTCGGTCCGATGACCATGTCGGACCGCAAACCGGCAATATTTTTAAAAACTTTTTTAAGACTCCTCCGCAATGAAGTCATCGGAATCACCAAGGCGGCTTTTTTATTTTTTGTCTCTTTTAAATCACTGAACAATTTGAACAGATGCATGGCAACGATTGTTTTCCCCGTCCCCGGGCCGCCATGTACGATAAAAGTCTTAGCCAAACTATTTTTTATTTCATCAATCAACTGATTTTCAATTTTTAATTGATCTTCCGTTAACGCTTTGTAAGGCGAAAATTTAAACAAATCGCTATTCTTTATTTGCACCAAACTTTTTTCCGCCAACAACATTTTCTGCAATTCTTGCCATATAATCTCAAATTTGGCTCTGTACTTCTGCTTATCATAGTAATTATGGTCAAACAAACCATGATTACTATTTTGTATTATAAACTTACCGTCAGCCGCAAAATGTTGAATGAGCAACGACTCAATATCCAATGTCGCGGATTTATTATATTCTTCATCAGATATAACATGTATCCTTTTTAATTTTGCTCTCTCGGGACGGTCATAATGTTGTTTACTGCGACTGTAAACATTAATCGTTTCGCCCACATAAATTTCCTGCTTGTTTTCAATAAGATAAACGACCGGCCAATTACGACCGAAAACACATGACCTAATTTGATCAAATTGATTTTTAACAAACGGAAAAGTCTGTATTTGAGACATGATTTTATAATTGATTATATTTGTAATATTTTCCCTTAGCCTTGCCGACAGGATATTTATCTGCGTTTTTTAATATTTTTTTCTCCAACGCATCGTAAATATCAATATCCAAATCATGAGCCATAAGTAAAACCCAACCCAAAACATCGGCTAATTCTTCCCCTATTTCGCTTCTATTATCCCTAATGTAATTTTCTAAAACAGCTCCATTTTTCCATTGGAAGTGCTCCAAAACCTCGGCCGCTTCAAGAGCTAAAGACAGGGCCATATCTTTAAGATTATGAAACTGCTCCCAATCTCTTTCATTACGGAAAGCTAACAATTTATCAGTCAAATTTTTTATTTCCGACATACATTTACGAATCAAAATATTCTTAGAAACATTTTATATTTTACTTATCTTTATTTAATAATCTCATAAACTACGGCAAAAGTCAAAAATAAAAGCAACGGACCTCCGTTGCTTTTTAGCTAAAATTAAATAAAAATATCTTGTCCCCTACTTCACAAAAGTCACCGCCAATTCTCCCGGTTGTAAGTCGCCGCTCACAATTTCCACCAAGCCTTCGTCGCCGCGCAGACCGACCGTCACCGGCACTTCCCTGACGGTCTTGCCCTCCAAGATGCGAACAAATTGTCCTTGGCCGTTCCTGTCCACAATCGCCCGTCCCGGCACGATTAAAACATTATCGCGGCGGTCGGTGTTGATGACGATGTTGGCGGTCATCTCCGGTTTGATGAACGAAAACAAAGCGAAACTGGGATCGTCAAACGCCGGCGCACTCAAGCTCACTTTAACTTTATAATAAGGTTCCACAGAATAAACGGTACCGGTAAACTTATGGCTTTCGCCCAAGGCGTCAAAGGTAATCACCGCTTCGTCGTTCACTTTGATTTTGGAAATGTCGGTTTCGGAAATGTCCGTCTCAATTTCAAAATTATTTTCCGTCAACAAGACAAAAACCGGTTGGGCGGCGGAAAACTGTTCGCCAACTTCATAATTCAAACCGACAATCTGACCGTCTATCGGCGCTTTCAAAATACTGTCGGCCTGCTGTTTTTTGATCAAATCCAAACTGGCCTGGGCCTGACGCACCTGCGCCTCCACCGAACTTAAATCTTCACTGCGTGCCGGCGCTTTCAGTTTCGTCAATTGCCGATCGGCCACACCCCAAGCCTCTTTGGCACTATCCATCGCCGCTTTGGCCGCGGCTATTTGCTTGTCGCCGGTCAAACGCGCCGAAGACAAAGTATTACGCGCCGTCGTCAGTCCTTCGCTGAGATTAACCTCGGCCTGCGCCAAAGCTTGCGTCAAAGAAGCGACATTGTTTCTGTAAGTCAAAAAAGCGTTATCCAAATTGTATTTGGCGGTTTGTAAAGAACTCAAACCGGTGTTGACCGCGGCAATTTGCGTATTGACGCTGGCTTTAAACGCGTCCAATTCCGTTTGCGTCATGGCCGCGGAAGAAATGGTATATTCCAAACCGCTGTAACAACTGTTCAAAGCATTAAAAGTTTCATTAAGATAGGCGGCCACGGCGGTATTGAGAAGATTGAAATTATTTTCACTGCCCTCCAAGCGCGCCGCGCTTAAAGCGTCGTCCGCCGCGCTCTTCAAAGACTTTGCCTGATTATAATAATTTTCCGTGGCACTCTTATAGACGACATTCTTGACGCTGAAGATGTTTTCCAAATCATCGTCTTCCAAGATGCCCCAAATTTTGTCCAAAGCGGTATTGGCGACGGAAATGTCATAACCGGCGGCGGTCAAAAAATTGTTTTCGCCGTTATCAATGGCTTGCTGATAGCTGGTTCGGCCGTTAGCCAGATTGAGAGCGGCGATAGTCACCGCTTGTTCCAAAGCGGTCGGCGTGGCCGCGCCCGTATCTTCCAAATCGCTTAATTTCTTTTCCGCCTGACTGATCGTTTCCGCCACCGAAGCCCGAGTATTGTCATAGTCGTTGGCCGCACCTTCGTAGGCGGCCTTGGCTTGATTGGCTTGCGCCTGCAAAACCGCGATTTCCGAAGCGGTCGCTCCGCGCGTCAACTTGTCTTTATTGGCCAGCGCTAAATCAAAATTGGCTTGCGCCTCCTGTTCTTTGATCAATAATGAAGAATAGTCCAGCTCGGCCAAAATTTGATCTTTAACCACTTTATCGCCCACTCGCGCCTCTATTTTCCCGATCTTGCCGACCTGAGGAAAATTCAATTCCAACTCCCGCAAGGGTTTCAGCGTGCCGGTTTCGGACACGGTCTGAATCAAGTCTCCTTGAACAACGGTTGCGGTGGAATAGACCGGCTGAGGTTTTTTATTGCTCTGCCAAATAATCAAAACGACGACGACAAAAATCGCGCCGCCGATGATTAACCATCTTTTTTTATTTTTCTTGGACATAAAATATAAACTATCTCTCCGGCCGGACTCGCCGAAAACATTTAATAATCCCGCAACTTTTCCAGGCCCTTGAACTTCCGAATCTTCTCCAAAGCTTTGGATTCAATCTGCCGGATGCGTTCGCGGGTCACTTCAAATTCCTGACCGACTTCCTCCAAAGTATGGGCGACGCCGTCCACCAGCCCGAAGCGCATTTCCAAAATTTTCTGTTCGCGCGGCGATAACTGAGCGACGATATTTTTCACATAATCTTTCAGCAACTGCAAGGCGGCGGCGCGATCCGGCGTGACGTTTTTGACGTCTTCGATAAAGTCCTCCAGAGTGGAATCTTCGTCATCGTCGCCGATGGTCGTTTCCAGCGAAATGGTATCTTGAGAAATTTTCATGATATAGCGGACCTTGACGATGTCCTCGCCCATTTCCGAAGCGATTTCTTCGGCCAAGGGCTCGCGGCCGAGCTCCTGAATCAAATTGCGCTGAATCTGCTGAAATTTATTGATGGTTTCCACCATATGCACCGGAATGCGAATCGTGCGCGACTGATCGGCCAGGGCGCGCGTAATGGCTTGCCGAATCCACCAAGTGGCATAGGTGGAAAATTTAAAACCTTTGCGATATTCAAATTTTTCCACGGCGCGAAACAAACCGATATTCCCTTCCTGAATCAAATCCAACAAACTCATCCCTTTGGCGCCGGCGAATTTTTTGGCGATGGAAACCACCAGCCGCAAATTGGCTTCAATGATTCTTTTTTCCGCCTCCCGGTCGCCCTTTTCTTTACGCTTGGCCAATTCCGTTTCTTCCTCACCGGTCAAAAGCGGCACTTTGCCGATTTCTTTCAAATACATCTGGATGGAATCGGCGCTTAATTTTGACAAATCGATATTCAAAGCGTTCTGATGCGCCAAGGCCCGTCCGGTCAAAACCGGTTCGGCCGCTTTTTTCTCGGCCATTTCCAAAATCCGGCCGGAATCTTCCATAATTTTTACCCCGCTTTTTTGCAAATCGCCAAGAAAAACATCGTAATCGTAAACATATTCTTCCACTTCCGGAAACAAATATAAAAGTTCGGTTTCGGTCACGAAACCGCGCAAACGCCCTTTGTCTATCAAACGAGTCAACTGTTCGGGGGTCGGCTTGATCGGCACACGCGGCTCTTTGAGACGAGTCTTCTTGGCGGACACCGGCGCTTTGATAATTTTAACGAAGCGACGGCGCGACGTCTTTTTTGCGCCCGCGGGACGCTGGTTCTTAGCCGCCGGCTTGGTTTTATTCTTGGCCTTATTGCCGGCCCGATTGTTGTTATTTTTCATTTTGGCTTTTTTAGTCATATTAATGATATAAAAGGCAGAATTATTCTTTCGTCAAAACGTTGAGCTCGTCCATTAAGGCATTCAATTCTTCCGTCCGTCCGGAGGCTTCCGCCGACTGCAATTGCTTCTGCAATTTTTTTATTTTTTTCTGTTTGCCGTATTTTTTCAATTCCGAAATGATATTGATGATTTCCGTTTTGACCTGTCCGGACTCGTAGCTATAAAAATCTTTTTCACCCAATAAAATGAGCTTATCCAATAATTTTGTGTCCTCGGCTTGGTCTGTCGCCAACGACAAACGAAAATCGGCGTAATCCAAGGAAGCAGATTTATTATAATAAATTATCAGCTGATTGTAAAACCGGACAAAACCCGGATCGCTCAAATATTGCGGCTCCAAATTGCCGGCGCCATAGTTGATAAATTCCGGAAAGCGAATCAAAAGAGCCAATAATAATTCCGCCAATTTTTCTTCCCGGCCGGGACGACGGACGGCGGACGGCGCGGTTTTTTCAGTTGGCGCGGCGGCGGCCGAAGCGTTGCGCGGACCTTTCTTGGCGGTCAACAAGGCCAATTTTTCCCGCAATTCTTTCTCGTTGGTGCCGATTTCTTCATTCAATCTGGTCAGCCAATAACTGCGCTCGATGTGATTATTGACCGCCGCCAACATCGCCAGCATTTTCTCTTCTGCCAAACGGCGATCGGCCACTTCGTCCAAATTCAAACCGGCCGTAATTTTGGTAAAATAATATTCCAACATCGGTTTGGCCTCGACGACCGCTTTTTTAAAATCCTCCGGATTGTTTTTCAAACATTCGTCCGGATCTTTGCCGACGGACAAAACGATAATTTTCAAATTGACTTCCTGCGCCAAACATTCTTTGATTCCCCGGTCGGCCGCCAGTTGTCCGGCATCGTCCATATCAAACAACAAAGCGACATTGTTGGTAAAACGTTTTAACAGCGTCACTTGTTCGACGGTCAAGGCCGTGCCGGAAGAGGCGACGGTGTTTTCAAAACCGTGTTGATGGCAGGAAATCGCGTCCATCTGCCCTTCCACCACGATAGCCAAATCTTTTTCCCGAATGGCATTCTTGGCCTTATTCAAAGCGAACAAGGTCCGGCTTTTATCATAGACCGCGGTTTGCGGACTGTTGATGTATTTGCCCAGCTTCTCGGTCTTTTCTTTTTCCGGACTAACCCGCGCCGTAAAAGCGATCAAATTGTTGTTGACGTCGAAAATCGGAAACATAATCCGGTCGCGGAAACGATCATAATAATCGCTTCGCCCCGGAGCGGCCGTCTCGCTCGCTCGCTCTTTTTTGATAATCAAACCGGCGGAAAAAATCTCTTCATCCGTGTATTTTCGTCCGCTAAGCGGTCGCTGTTTTAAAAATTTATACAATTCGCCCCAACCGCCGGTCGGCGGACCGGGACTAACGCCCAGTTGCCAGGCGGCGATAATTTCTTCCGTCAAACCGCGTTGCAAAAGATAATTTTTGGCGTTCTGTCCGGCCGGAGTCGTCAAAATATAAGCATAATATTTTCCGGCCAATTCCAAAATGTCCAACAAACGATTGCGTTGCGAATAAGCTTCCGGATTTTCGTTTTTCAGCACCACTCCGGCCTTGGAGGCCAACAAACGCAACGCCTCCATAAATCCCAGGCCCTCTTTTTCCATGACAAAAGAAAAAACATCGCCGCCGCGCCCGCAACCGAAACAGTGCCAGATTTGTTTTTCCGGCGAAATTACGAAAGACGGTGTCTTCTCGTTATGAAAAGGACAAAGCGCCTGAAAATTAACGCCGACCGCTTTGACCGGCACGTATTCGCGGATTATTTCCACGATGTCCAACTTTGATTTTATTTCCTCGGACTGGGACATAGCTTGATATCTTGACCAATTAAATAAAAATGTCCGGCACGACCAGCGCTTGCAAGCGGGCCACTTCCCCGGCCACCACTTCGCCGTCGTATTCGGCGTTATGCCGGCTGAAACCTTCATAGCCCGGCCGTTTCTGGTCCAAATGCAAATTAAAAACCACTTGCTCGCCGCCGGCGTTATTCCGGCTTTCTTTAAAATAAATATGAAAACGCGGATAAAAATCGCGCGTCAAACGACGGGCAAAACTGCGTTCCCCGTCCTCCCGTTCCGGAATAAAAGCGTAGCCGGCGCGGCGCAGCCACATTTCCGGCGCTTCGCCCAATTGTTGTTTAGTGACGGTAAACTTCATTTAGATCATTTCTAAAAATAAGGAATTTATAAATTAACCAACTCCACAAACCGATGATGATGTTGACGACGATTTGCGCCGCCAGATACCAGATGAAAAATCTGACGACCAGCAAATGCATGAATACGCCGTTCAAATAAAGAACGAAAATGATATTTAAAAAATATAAAAATAACTGGTTGGTGGTCGCGGCGCGATCGTGATTGCGGAAAGTCCAGAACTTGTGAAGCATAAAACCGATCAGGAAAGAAATAATGAAAGCCAATGTGGTGGCGCCGACTATTTCCATTTTCAGCAAACCGTGAAAAATAAACAAAAAAATCAAATCAAAGACGGTGGTCACACTGCCGGCCAGAGCATATTTGATCAAAGAATTCTGACGACCGCAAACTCCGGCCAAACGGGGAAAACGGGCAGAAAAGAAACGATGCAGTTTAAAATAGAAATCATGCAGGAAAGACATAGAACAACTTTATTTTAAAATAATTAAATCAATGACGTTTTCCGTTCTTCTCACTTGATACGGCCGTAATTTGTAAATACCCAATTAACCAATTTCTTGCTCTCCCGAAAGCGCTCGTTCTTGCCGTCCGAATTCAAGATGACGGAAATCACTTCCCGACCGCTCCGATCTTTCAAACGACCGACAAAGCAATAACCGGCTTCGTCGGTATAACCGGTCTTGCCGCCCAAGACTTCAAAAGCATTCTGTTCCGTGTCAAATAAAAGATAATCGGTGGACACCACTTTTTTTTCCCGGCCTTCCCGAGTCGTAAACTCATAATCGCGTCGCACGGTAGCATGGCTGATGTCGTCCCGGCGAAAAGCGCTTTGTGCCAATAAGGCCACTTCGCGCGCCGTGGAAACGTTTTGATCGCTCAAACCGATCGGATCGACAAAACGGGTGTTGACCAAACCGAGTCGGACGGCCCGGTCGTTCATTTGCGCGACGAATTCTTCTTCGCTCAAACCGGTGGCATGAACCAAAGCGGCGGTAGCACCATTATCGGAGGCCACCAGACTGGTATAGAACAAATCCCGCACCGTGACATTCTCTCCCAAAAACAGATTCAAACGGCCGCCGGCGACATTATCGGCCGCCGTAATTTCATAATTCGTCTCCCAGCCCGGATTATTGTCCAAAAAAACCAGCGCGGTCATCAATTTGGTGATACTGGCGATCGGCTGAACTTCGTCGGCCCGTTTGGTAAACAGAAAAATGCGATCGTCGGCGGTCAGTACCGCCCCTTTTTCGGCGGTCAATTCCATTACCGGCGCGTTCGGTTTCAAATTGATAAAGATCGCTTCATGATTAACCGTCGCCGTCAGATCGGCCCGGAGAAAAAACAAAGCCAAGATTAAATTGATAATTCCGGTCAGCATGATTTTTGATGATTAATTATTCGGCCGCTTCACCGCCGGCCAAAACGGAAGCGATCGTTTCCGTTTTATTGAGCCGCTCATAATCCGGCAATCCGGCCAGACTGTTCAAACCCAGGAAACGGATAAAATCATGGGTAACCGTATAAAAATATTCGCCCTTTTGCTTATCAAATTTTTCCTCGATCAAACCGCGCAACAACAAATTGCGGATAATCAAACTGCAATTGACGCCGCGGATTCTGTCCAACTCCAATTTGGCGATCGGACCGCGATAAGCGATAATGGTCAACGCTTCCAGGCTCGGTTGGGACAACTCGCCGCTCATTTCGCTCTGCAAAACTTTCTGCACCAAAGCGGCATTGGCGGCGGCGGTGGTGATTTGATAGCGACCATTGTTGTCGATCAAAGCCAGGCCGCGATCGCCGTTCTGATAGTCGTCGGCCAATTCCTGCAAAGCTTTTTCCGCGTCCGAAACTTTGGCGCCCGTCGACGCCGCCAGTTCTTTCGCTCCCAGGGGCTTCAAAGAAACGAACAACAATGATTCTAATTGCGATTTTAGGGACATATGATTGAAAAATATTTTATTCCGTCGTGCGACCGCTGATCATAATTTCGCTGAACAGCTCACCCTGTTCAAACACCAATTCTTTTTGCTTCGCCAACTCCAGTACCGCCAAAAAACTGACGATCACTTCGGTTTTGGTGGTGGCGGCGGCCAACAATTTGGAAAAACTGATCTTGATTTTATCCACCAGCATTTTTTTGATCGATAAAATTTTGTCTTCAATGTTTATTTTCGGCTCCAAAGTTCTTTCCGCCAATTTCTCTTCCCTGGCCGCCTCCAATTGTCTGTCCAAATCCGCCAAAATTTTTAAAAACTGATTATGCAAGGCTGTCGCTTCCAATCCGCTCGGCGGCGAAAATAGTGGCAAATTGAATTGCTGACGGCGATTTCTGGCCAAAGGCGGCAGGTAGAGCCAATTCCGGGCGGCGATGATGTCTTTCACTTTTCGGCTGGCATCCACGAATTCTTTATACATCCGCAATTGCCGTTCCAAATCGTTGATCTCTTCGTCCTCCTCCGGCGAAGACAGATACGGCAAAAGCGCCTTGGATTTGATAAATAACAATTTGGCGGCGATGACCAAAAAATCAGCCAGCTCTTCCGGATTGATATCCCGGGCGCCGCGAATATAATTGACGTATTCGTCGGCAATCTTGGCCAAAGAAATTTCCGTAATGTCCATCTCTTCGCTTTCAATCAGCGTCAGGAGCAAGCCGAGCGGACCGGAAAATTTTTCTGTCGTGAAATCCATCATAATCAAACGACGTTAATCGAGCAATTTGGGCGCGGCATAAAGAGTGCCTTTCAAACATTGGTAGCCGGCTTTATGATTTTTGTTATTGTCGGGATAATAAACCGTCCGGGCCCCGGAGCCGTTGTCGGCCGCGGCGCTGTCCAATCTGAACACGGCGCAAAACTCAAAATCTTCGTCGCTCAAACGATTATAAACGATGGCCGCTTTGGTGTCCGGATCAATCAGCGCGGCCGCGTCCAAATAAACGTTCGGATCGTTGGCCAATTCCGTCAAATTGTCCGGCAGTTGTTTGTGCCGATCGTAATAAGTGTTGACGGCGCTTTCCAGACTATAAATATTATTGGTCAAAGCTTGATCCAAAAGACGGGCGCGGGCCGCCTGCGGCGCTTCCACAAAAAACCAGGAAGCCGTGAAAGCGGCTACGACCACGGCCAAGGAAGCGAAGAAAAAAATCTTCACGACCGGATCCTTCTTGTCCGCTTCTTCCCGCTTGATGTCGTAAAAATAAAAATAAAAAACCGCGGCGGAAATAACAAAAACCGTCGCCGCCTTGAGAATAAAGCGGGCCGTCAATTCTCCGTCCAAGAAAGCGTTGATGACGCTGATTAAAACTCCCAACACCACCAAGGAAGAAACGAATAAAATCAAATAAGTCAACCAGCGTCGAATGGCGGAATCTTTATCCAGTTCTCCGGAACGACGGCCTTGATTGATCAAACCGGAAATCAGATAAAAAATCGGCGCGGCAATCAATAAGGCGGAGATGGCGAATTTCAATTGCGAATCGTGACCGATAAAATTATTCAACACGTCGGCGACCGTCTTATCGATGATGCTGAAAGCGATCATGCCGACGGACAGGGCCGTAAAAACCAGAGCGACAAGCGACAGCAGATAATAAAAAGCGTACTTGGCGTTGTGTTTGTTGGACATATTGTTGTTTCCGTCCCGGAGCGCCAAGACAATGAAAATTATCAAGAGCACGATTCCGGGTAAAATTAAAAAACTCATCATAAAATAATAAAAATTCCACTTTTAAAACTCCGCGTTCTTCGGCGTGCGCGGAAACGGAATGACATCGCGGATATTGGCCATGCCGGACAAGTACATAATCAATCTTTCAAAACCCAAACCGAAGCCGGCATGTTTGACCGAACCGTATTTGCGCAAATCCAAATACCAGGCGTAGTCTTCTTTTTTCAAGCCCATCTCCTCCAGCCGTTTTTCCAGTTTTTCCAAACGCTCTTCCCGCTGACTGCCGCCGATGATTTCCCCGATGCCCGGCGCCAGCAAATCCATGGCCGCCACCGTTTTTCCGTCTTCGTTCAAGCGCATATAAAACGCCTTGATATCCTTGGGATAATCACTGACAAAAACCGGCTTCTTATAAACCTTATCGGTCAAATAACGCTCGTGTTCGGTTTGCAAGTCAATTCCCCATTTGACCGGATAAACGAATTTTTCGCCGGATTTTTCCAAAATTTCAATCGCTTCGGTATAGGTGATACGCCCGAAAGAAGAATTCAAAATATTATCCCAGCGCGTCGCGATACCCGGCTCGATGAATTTGTTGAAAAATTCCATTTCTTCCGGCAATTCTTTCAGAATATAGGCGACCAGATATTTCAGCATTTTTTCCGCCAAAGCCATGTCGTCGTTCAAATCCGCAAAAGCCATTTCCGGCTCCATCATCCAAAATTCCGACGCATGACGCGTCGTATTGGAATTCTCGGCGCGAAAAGTCGGACCGAAAGTATAAACTTTATTCAAACCCATGATCAAAGCTTCGGCGTTAAGCTGACCGCTGACGGTCAAGCCCGCTTTCCGGCCGAAAAAATCGGCGGCGTAATCGATTTCGCCCTTGGCGTCGCGCGACGGATTTTTTAAATCCAAAGTCGTGACCTGAAACATTTCCCCCGCACCTTCGCAATCGCTGGTGGAAATAATCGGCGTCTGGATATAAGAAAATCCTTCTTCTTGAAAAAATTTATGAATGGCAAAAGACAAAACCGAACGCAAACGGAAAACCGCGGAAAAAGTATTACTGCGACCGCGCAGATGAGCGATGGTGCGCAGAAATTCAAAGCTATGCTTTTTTTTCTGCAAAGGATAATCGGCCGGCGCTTCGTTCAAAATCGTAATTTGCTTGGCTTTCAATTCAAAGGCCTGACCGGCGGCCGGCGAAGCCACCAATTCCCCGCTCACCGTTAACGACGAGCCGACGCCGATTTTTTCCGCCGCGGCAAAATTAGCCAAGTCCGTGCCGAAAACTATCTGCAAGCCTTTAAAAAAAGAACCGTCGTTTAATTCAATGAAGCCGAAATCTTTGGAAGCGCGGGCCGTTCGCACCCAGCCGGCCACGGCGATTTCTTTATTCAAAAAAGCGGCGGTGTCTTGATATAATGATTTGATTAAAATAGAAGACATAATTTTTTTTAATTCTAAAAACCGATTGACGAATTTACCGACTACCGCCACCCGACCGATTTAGGGGGTGAGCCTCTTCACGTCGCGCGGCAAGAAACAGGCCTCTTTGACGCTGTTCAGACCCAACATTTTCATGATAATCCGACCCGGCCCCATGCCGATACCGCTATGTTCCGGACAACCGTAACGGAAAAAATTCAAATAATCTTTCAGCTCCTCCAAATTCATGCCTTTGTCCACGGCTTGTTTTTCCAACACTTCTATTCGATGTTCGCGTTCCGATCCGGTGGTTATTTCCAAACCGCGATAAAGCAAATCGAAACTTTTGGTCAAACCCGGATTGTCCTCGTGACGTCGATGATAAAAAGGTCGCGCCGCAATCGGATAATCGGTGACAAAAACAAAATCATGACCGGTTTCTTTTTTGATGATCGCGCCCAATTCTTTTTCTTCTTCCGTGGAAAAATCCCAATCTTTCTCGCCCTTGATTCCGGCCGCCCGTAATTTTTCTTTCGCCTCGGCCAAAGTGATTTTCGGAAACGGCTTGGCCGGCACAGTTATTTCAAATTGCGATCCCAAGGCTTCCCGAACTTTTTCAAAACCGGAAATCAACAAATCTTCTTGCATGGACATAATATCCAAATAAGAAGCGTAGGAAACTTCCATGTCCCAGCCGGTAAACTCCGTCACGTGTCGGGTGGTAAAAGACAGCTCGGCGCGGAAAACCGTGCCGACCATGAAAACTTTCTCCAAACCGGAGGCCATGGCCATCTGTTTATAAAATTGCGGCGACTGCGCCAGATAAGCGGAGCGATCAAAATATTTCACGGCAAAAACTTCCGCACCGCTTTCCGAAGCGGTACTCATCAAACAAGGCGTATAAATCTGAATAAAATTATTTTTTAACCAATATTCCCGACAGCCCTCTTCCAATTTCGTCCACACTTTAAAAATCAACTGATGCTCCGCCGGCCGCAAATCCAGCCAACGCCAATCCAAGCGATTTTCTAAATTGGCTTCATTATCGGCTTTGGTGAGCACGGGAATGGGCAAATTTTCCTTAGCCAAAGAAATCAAACGCGCGTCCGTGGCGGCCAATTCAAAATCCTTGATCGGATTGGGGTCGTTTTTTTTGGTCGGCTTGGCTTGCAAATTGCCGGTCACCTCCACGACGCTTTCCAGAGTCAATTTTTCCGCCAATTCATAGCCGCCTTGGCCGGCCGCGAAAACAATCTGCATCGTTCCCGAAATATCCGTCAAATCCACGAAAACCAAACCTTTGTGTGCCCGTAAATTACGCACCCAACCGGAAACGGTCACTTCCCCGGTCTCCTGTTTTTTCGCGTCTGTGATTAAAATTCTTGACATATAACGAAATTAATTCCGGCTCATCGAGAACCTGAATTTATTAAGAAATAGCTTATTTATCTGTTTAAATTTTACCTGATTTTGGGGATTTTAGCAAGCGGGCAAAACAACAAAAAAGGTCTGATCTTGACCTTTTTTCGTTTCGCGATACCGGACCGAAATATTTGACAATATCGGTATTTCTTGATTGTCGAATTTGAGATATAGCTCAAAAAGCGCTATTTCCTAAATATAATTCAAAAAACAATCAATGATTTTTTTAGCTTCCTTGATCAAAGCGGGATTGGCTTTGATTTTCAGCTCTTGGCTGTCTAAGAGATAACGAATTAATTTAACACAATTATCGGAAATAATCAATAAATCGGTCGACAAAACCTCTTCTTCGGTTTTCTTTTGTTCCCGACAAGTATCGCAAACCAAACCGCCGCCCTTAAGATCGAAAAAATTCCGACCGGCGACTATCGGCCGTCCGCAAACCAGACAAGTTCTCATCTCCGGCACATAACCCAGCTCCGCCAAGAGCTTTAAAGCGAAAAAACTATAAAATAATTCCCCGTCGCCTTGGCTCAATCCCTGGGCCGAAGACTCTTTCGTCTGAGAATGCCGTTTTTCTTGAAAATCATTCAAAACGTCCAACCAATCGCGCAATAAAAAAAACAGACGCTCGTCCGGATGACCTTCTTTGACAAATCGGCTGAAAAGATTGAGCGCCCGACCGGCGTAATATAATTTATTCAAATCGTTTCTGATGCCCGCATAAGCAGCTCGCGTCACGACACTGCCGGCATAATCAAAAGTTTTACCCGGGATAATTAAAAAATCCGCCCAGGTCAGCGGTTCAATGTGGCCGGCTAATTTGGATTGCAATTTTTTTACGCCGCGAACCACGAGCGACAAACGCCCGTAATCGCGGGTATAAACCGTCACCAAAGCGTCATATTCGCGATATGGCTGACGATTTAAAATTATGGCCGGCGTATTTTTGGTTGCGTCCATAGATTAAACTTTCAGATAATGCTTTCGAGGAGCGAATATTTTTTCGTAAAGAAAAATTTAGCTAGCCGCCGGCAGGCGGATGGATAAATTTTTCCACAGAAAAAATCCTGAGCGGAGGAAAGCATTATCCGGAAGCTTAAAACTTTTCTTTTAATTTCGAATTATAAAACAAATCAATTTCTGTCCAAATAATCCTGCAAAATAAGCGTGGCGGCGATTTCATCGCGCTCCGCTTTTTCCGTTCCCTGCCCGTCCAAAGAATCGGCCGCCAAACTGCTCAAGCGTTCGTCAACCAACTCCACCAATCGACCGCTCCGCTCTTTCAATTGCTCCAAGAAACTGAGCCAAAGCGGATTGTCGGCCGCCTCGCCGCTCATTTTAGTCGGAGCGCCCAAAACCACGATATCGGTTTTTTCTTCTTTCATTACTTTTAAAACATCCGCCAAAGTTTCCACCGTCTCCAAAGGCAAAGCCAAATTGGTTTCGCCGTCAGCGGTCGCCAAACCGATTCTTTTTTCCCCCCAATCGATACCCAAGTATTTTTTAGTATTTTCCATATAAATTATAATCCATTCTAGATTTGCAAATCAAAATTATGTTTTAAGGAGCGATTGTTCTTTTCGTAGAGCAACCTTTATTCACCAACCGGCGAATAAAGTTTGCCACAGAAAAGAACTAGCGGGAAAAACATGATTTTGATTTGCAAATTTATTAACTTGATTAGATTATTCAGTCAAAATTTCGACTCCCTTGTCCGTCACCGCCACAGTATGTTCAAAATGCGCGCTTAAAGAGCCGTCGGCGGTCAAAATCGTATAACCGTTATCGGCCGTGACGACGCGCCAATCGCCGATATTGATCATCGGTTCAATGGCGATAACCATACCCGATTTCAAAACAATGTTCTCCGGCGCTTTGTCGTTAATAGCGAAATTAAAGACGTCCGGCGCTTCATGGGCAAAATAGCCGACGCCGTGTCCGACCAAGTCGCGCACCACGCCATAGCCATGCTTTTCGGCCTGTTGTTGGACGGTGCGGCCGATATCGTTAAGCCGCGCGCCCGGCCGAACGGCTTTAATCGCCAAGGCCAAACACTCGCGGGAAACGCTCAACAATTTTTTGGCTTCGACGCTGATTTTTCCCGCCGGGACGGTCACGCAAGTGTCGGTAAAAAAGCCGCCGAATTTAGAATGCGGATTAACGGGCGCCTGATATTCGGCTCTCAGCTCCGCGGTTATCGGCCACTCCATGCCGATATCCAAGTCAACAATATCGCCGGACTGAATCACGCGATTCGGCCAGGCCGCCCCGTGCACGACCTCGTTATTGATGGACACGCATAAAGTGGACGGAAAAAACAAACCGCCCCCCAAAGGATAGTTTTTAAACGCCGAATGACCGCCGGTTTCCGTAATTAATTTATTGGCCAAGTCTTCCAAATAAGCGGTTTCCACTCCGGGCCGCACTTCCGCGGCCAAACGCGCTAAAATGGCGGCCAAACGCCGGCCGCCCTCTTTGATAATCTTGATTTCCGCCGCTGTTTTAAGATAAATCATAAATTAGAGAATACGTCGCAAACCGCCGATCAAACCGGATTTTGCGCCGCTCCCGGAACCGCCGGTTTTGGCTTTATTGCTCGGTCCATTTTGCATTTCGCTGAAAGCTTTTTTTTGCAATTCCCGCGCCGTCGCGCTGGAGCCCAGGCGGGACATTTTATTATATTTTTGTTCCGCTCGCAACAAACCTCTTTGTCCGTAAGCTTGCCCGCCGGCACTTGATCCCGCCAACCCGGTGAACTCCGCCTCCGTTTGAATTTTCAAACCGGCCCAATCCAACTGATTGTTGGGATCGCGATTGATTCTTCCCGGCCGCGACACGGCTTTTTTGCCGCGAACGGCAAATAAATTCATATTACCCATATTATTTGGTTTTAAAACTTTCTAACAAATCCCTGATCTGCTCCAAATCTTGATAAGTCAATTTTAATTTCAAGCGATTTTGGTACAAACGATACATGTCTTCTCTGACGGTAAATCGTGACGGCGTAATTCCGTCGCGCAATTTTTCCTGATATTTTTTAAGCAAATCCAAAATCAAACCGCGATTGGCCTCGTCCAGGTTTTTATAACGCGGATTAGTCCGCAACATTTTTTGGAATCGCTGTTCCAAACGATAAATGGTTTGATCGGCCAATCCCTTGGCCACGCCGGTTAAATCCATAGTAATCTCGATTAATAAATTTCAAAAGATATATTTATTATATCATAAAAAATAACGGCCAACCAGCCGCTATTTTTTATTTTATATTAAACAAAATATATCAAAATTAGAGTCCGTCATACTCCCGCATGGTCAATTGGGATTCAATCTGCTTGACGGTTTCAATCACTACTGAAACGACAATCAACAAGCTCGTGCCGCCGATGGACAAAGCCTGAATGCCGGTAAAATAACGCATCACCAGCGGTAAAACGGCAATCAAGCCCAAAAATAAAGCGCCGACCAAAATGATTTTATGAGTAGTCCCGGACAAATATTCTTCGGTATTCTTGCCCGGTCGGATACCGGGAATAAACCCACCTTGCTTCTGTAAATTCTCGGCGATTTGTTTGGGATGAAAAACGACTTCGGTATAAAAATAAGTGAAAGCGAACACCATCAAAAAGTAAATGATGCCGTAAAATAATTGATTGTTGAATAACTCTATCGTTCCGGCCGCAGCCCGGGCAATCCAGGCTGTCTTCGCGTGAATGAAAAACTGCGCAATCATGGACGGAAACAACACCACGGAAATGGCGAAGATAATCGGAATAACGCCGGCCATATTGACGCGCAAAGGCAAATGCGAACTGGTGCCGCCATAAGCGCGGTTACCGCGAATCTGCCGCGCGTATTGCACCGGCACGTTACGTTGACCTTCATTAATAATAACGACGCCGACTACCGTAATAATGGCGATAACGACGAAACCGATCAAAGTGAACAGTTGCGCCTGATCAAAAGTGATAATCAATTGTCGGAGAATCTGCGGCAAGCTGGCGACGATACCGGCGAAGATGAGCAAAGAAATACCGTTACCGATTTTCTTTTCGGAAATCAATTCTCCGATCCACATCAAGAAAATCGAACCGGCGGTAATGGTCATGATCATAATGCCGAAATCCAACGGCGTAATCGTGCCCAAAATGGCGGCCGAACTGCGACGCAACAAGGTAATCATGCCGTAAGCCTGCAAAGCGCCCAACGGTACGGTCAACCAACGCGTCCACATATTGATTTTCTGTTGTCCGGCCTCCTCTTTCTGCATCTCTTCAACGGACGGAACAATCATGCCTAACAATTGAAAAATAATGGATGAAGTGATATAAGGAGCGACGCCCATCATCACGATGGAAAAATTCTCCATGCCGCCGCCGGAAAACAAATTCATCAAACCTAAAATCTGATTGGAGGCGAACAAATTTTTTAAGGCCACATAGTTTACGCCGGGAATCGGAATATGAGCCGCCAAACGAAAAATAACCAGCATCGTCAAAACGAACAGAATGCTGTTCCGCAGATCCTTAGCCTTCCAGATTTGCGTTAGTTTATCAAACATAAATGATTAAAGCTAAAAATTAACCGAGGTTTATTTTTGTCCGGCCGTTTGATCTTGCACGCCGGCGCTCATTTTTATTTTCTCAAATTTAACCTTAACGGTCAATTTTTCTTTGCCCAAAATCTTGACCGGCAAAGAGACCGAGCCGATTAATTTCTTTTCCGCCAAAGTCGTCGGATTAACCGTTTCGCCGTCTTTGAAATGGCGATTAATCGCTTTAACGCTCACCACCTGATTCTTCGGTTGCAAGGAACGAAAGCCGCGAGACTTCGGAATTTGCAACAAACCGGCGCGCATACCCAAGCGCTTCAAACCGGAGACGCCGGAACGAGATTTTTGTCCTTTAAGACCGCGGGTACTGTAAGTACCATGACCGGAAGCGTTACCGCGACCGACACGTTTACCTTTCCGGGAAGAGCCTTTGGCTTTTTTAATCGTATTAAGTGATAACATATGAGTAATATCGCTTGTTAATTCTTAGCGGCGACTTTTAATTTTTATCGGCCACTTCTTTTTTATCTTCTTTAACTTCCTGACCGGACTCCCGACGAGCTTCCTTGCCGGCGCCGGACGGTTCTTTCTTTCTCAATTGCGCCAAAGCGTCAATCGTACAACGAGCATTGTTGATTTTGCTCTTGGAACCTAAAGTCTTGCTGGTAACGTTCTTGACACCGGCCAATTCCAAAATGATACGGGTAACGCCGCCGGCGATAACGCCGCGACCGGTTTTAGCCGGTTTCAACATAATTTTGGCCGCGCCCATTTTATGAAAAATCGCGTGCGGAATGGTGTCTTTCACCGTCGGCACGTTAATCATTTTCTTTTTGGCGTGATTGACGGCTTTATTGACGGCCATAGTAACATCGGCGCCTTTGCCCAATCCGATACCGACATTTCCCTTTTTATCCCCCAAGGCCACGCAAGCCCGAAAATTCATTCTTTTACCACCGGCCATAACGCGCGTTACTCTGGCGATTTCCAAAATCCGTTGCTCCAAATCGTCTTTCGGACGATCGTCGCGTCTGGATCCGCCGCGTTGACCGCGTCCGCCGTCGCGACCGCCTCCTTGGCGGCGATTCTTGGCGGCGCCATACAAATCTTTGGCCACGGTTTGAGCCGCACCTTTGTCAACAGCGTCGGTTGGTTGATTTTTTTTCTCTTCGGGCATATTGGCTAAATTATATGTTTATTAAAATTCCAGACCGCCTTCGCGCGCTCCTTCGGCCGCCGCTTTCACCCGGCCATGATATTTATAAGAGCCGCGATCAAAAACCGCTTTGGTCACTTTCTTGGTTTTGGCTTTCTGGGCAATCAGTTTTCCCAATTCTTTTCCTAAGTCCACCTTGCCGGCCGTTTTTTTGACTTCTTTCACGCCGGCACTGGCGATAGTGGTGCCTGTTGAATCATCAATCAATTGTAAAAACATCCCCTTGTTGGAACGAAAAACGCTCAAACGAGGTTTAAGCTCGGTCCCCGCAATCTTCGCGCGAACGCGACGATGACGGCTGAGCTGTTGTTGTCTTTTACCTTTAATTTTATTCATATGATTAAAAACTGATAATAAGGGATTACTTGGCGCCCTTGACCGTCGCTTTTCCGGCTTTGCGTCTGATAATTTCTTCGGCATATTTAACGCCTTTGCCTTTATAAGGCTCCGGACGACGAATTTTTCTGATCTGCGCGGCCATTTCGCCGACTAAAGCTTTATCGATGCCGCTCAAAGTGATGACATTATCGGCGACAGTGGCACTCACTCCGGCCGGTAATTTGAATTCTATCGGATGTGAGAACCCCAAACTCATATTCAAATTATTGCCGCTGACAGCGGCGCGATAACCGACGCCGTTAATTTCCAATTTTCTGGTAAAACCGACTCCCACGCCTTCCACGGCATTTTTGATCAAACTCCACATCAAACCCCAAACCGCGGCGGCGTTTTTTTCCTCCTTATTGCGCAGAGCGACCGTAACTTCCGAAGGCGTGACCGTGACTTCAACATTGGCGTCAAGCTTCAAACGGAATTCTCCTTTCGGTCCTTTGAACGTCATCTCCCCTTCCTGGACCGTGGCTTGAACGCCGGCGTTTAATTTAATTGGCAATTTTCCTAAACGTGACATAAACGGATAAATAATTGATTAAAAGATTTCTCCCAAAACCTCTCCGCCGATCTGATTCTTTTTCGCTTCTTTGTCGGTCATCAAGCCTCGAGAGGTGGAGATGATCGCCAAACCGAAATGATTCAAAACCGTCGGAATTTCATTTTTAGAAACATAAATACGCAAACCCGGCCGACTGATGCGGTTAATAGCGCTAATCTGCGGCTTGCCGTTCTTGCGATATTTCAACTGAATCTGCAATTCGTCAAATTTGCTATGAGCGCCATTCAAGCCGCCGGGGATAACCGTCACTTTTTTAATCCAGCCTTCGGCTTCCAGAATCTTGGCCACCTCATATTTTAATTTGCTCATTGGCAAAACAAGCTCCGGTTTCTTGACGGCGGAGGCGTTTCTGATTCTTGTAAACATGTCTGCGATGGGATCCATCATATTAGTTTGAAAGTTGAAGTTATAAAGTTAAACTCTGTTCGTCGCGATCTTGTATAACTTCACAACTCAATAAATGATAACTTACCAGCTGGACTTCCTGATTCCCGGCAAATCGCCATTGTTGGCCAATTCTCGGAAACAAATCCGGCATAATTTAAAATCGCGCATATAGCCGTGATTACGGCCGCAACGCCAACACCGATTGATCTTCCGGGTGGAAAATTTCGGTTTTCTTTTTGCCTTAACGATTAAAGCGGTTCTAGCCATAGTATTTAAATTATTTGCTGTCTTTTTTAAAAGGGAAACCCAAAGCGCGGAACAATTCCAAACCCGCCTCCCGATTCTTGGCGCTCGTTCCCAAACAAACTTCCAAGCCGAAAATATTGCTGTCCGCTTCATCGGCCAAAATTTCCGGGAAAGAAACGTATTCCTTGAAACCGACCGTCATATTCCCTTCTCGATCCACCGACTTTTCGCTGATACCGCGAAAATCGCGAACGCGCGGAAAAACGATATTAACCAATCTTTCCACAAAGTCATACATCCGCTGTCCTCGCAAAGTGACTTTGGCGCCGATAATCAAACCTTCTCTGATTTTGAAAGCGGAAATGGATTTTTTGGACACGGTTAAAACCGGTTTCTGTCCGGCAATCTTGGTCAAGCCCTTTTCCACGTTAGCCATAAAATCTTTTTCTTTGACGTGGCGGCCGAAACCGACGTTCAAAACCACCTTGGTCAAACGCGGCACCAGCAGGCTGTTCTTGAAGCCCAACTTGGTCTTCAATTCCGGGGCGATTTGTTTTTGATATTTTTCTTTTAATCTCATATAATTACTCGATTACTTCCTGACATTTCTGACAAACGCGGAATTTTTTCGCTTTTTTACCTTCAATATTTAAAACTTTATGACCGACACGAGTGGCCTGTCCGCATTTCGGGCATAACAAAGCCAAATTGGAAACCGCCATAAAAGCGGGAAACTCGATTCTCTGGCCCTTTTCTCCTTGTTTGCTGGGACGCATGTGCTTAATCAGCAAATTCAAACCTTCAATGCTGGCTTTGCCGGCCGATTGGGAGGTGGCGGGAATGACTTGCAGAACCTTGCCGGTCTTGCCTTTGTCTTTCCCGGCGAGAATCTTCACTTTGTCGTTCTTTTTGATATTCATATAAATGCCAACAAATGTTTATAAAACTTCCGGCGCCAACGAAGCGATTTTGGCGAAGCCCGCCTTTCTCACTTCACGGGCGATCGGTCCGAAAATACGCGTGCCTTTCGGTTCCTTTTTCTCGGCGTCAACGACAATCACGCAAGCGTTGTCGTCAAAACGCAGATAGGATCCGTCGGGACGACGAATTTCTTTTTTGGTGCGCACCACCACCGCTTTGACCACATCGCTTTTTTTGACGGCGGCATGCGGCACGGCCGATTTGACCGCGGCCACAATAATGTCGCCGACGTGGGCATAACGTCTTTTATAACCGCCGATAACCCGAATGCATTGCACTTCTTTGGCTCCGGAATTGTCGGCCACCTTTAAATATGTTTGGACCTGAATCATATTGATTAAATTTTATGACTTACCCGCCATCTTTTATCGCGGCTCAAGGGACGACATTCCACAAACACGACCTTATCGCCGACGTGATATTCGTTTTTCTCGTCATGTACTTTAAAGCGTCGGCTAACCGTATAGCGTTTGTGATATTTGGGGTGCTGTTTGATGGACTCCACTTTAACGACGATGGTCTTGTCATTTTTATCGCTGACCACCGTGCCGTTGAATTGACGTCCGCCGATTTTCGGCTGTTCCGTTGTCGCCGCCGTTGAAACTTTAGACATATTATTTTTGCTTACTTAAGATAGTTAAAATCCGCGCTACCGTCTGCCGGACAAGCCGAATCTCCCGAATATTTTTCAATTGCTTGTTAGAATCTTTAAAACGCAAATCGCGAAGTTTTTCCTGATTGGCACTCAGCATTTTTTGCAAATCCGCCTTATCTTTAGTTTGTAATTCTTTAAATTCCATATGGTTAAACAATTATTCTTTGCTGATAAACTGACACTTGACCGGCAATTTATGCCCGGCCAATTCCATCGCTTTTTTCGCCACTTCCCGGGTTATTCCTTCCATCTCAAACATAATCGTGCCCGGTTTGACGATCGCCACGTAATAATCCACCGCGCCCTTGCCTTTACCCATGGGAATTTCCCCGCCATGCGCGGTGACCGGCTTATCCGGAAAAATTCTGATCCACACCCGGCCGCCCTTGGCGACATAACGGGTAAGCACGCGCCGCGCCGCTTCGATCTGGCGTGAAGTCACCCAACAAGCGGACAAACTCTTCAGGCCGAAACTGCCGAAACTGATATTCAAACAACGGCTGGCCTTACCGCCTCGCCGGCGCTTTTGATCTTTTCTCCATTTTGTTTTCTTGGGCATTAACATATCTTTGGTTGAAAATGGTAAAATTAATTTATTCGGCGATCACTTCGCCCTTGGCCGTTTTGTCTTTTTCAAAAACTTCTCCTTTGTAAACCCAAACTTTGATGCCGACCGCTCCGTAAGTGGTGTGAGCGGCGCCACGGGCATAATCAATATCGGCGCGCAAAGTTTGCAGAGGCACTTTGCCCCAAACCAATTTTTCGTCGCGAGCGATTTCCGCCCCGTTCAATCTTCCGGCCATCATGATTTTGGCGCCTAAAGCACCGGCTCGCTCCACTTTCGCCAAAGCCTGCTTCATCACTTTGCGAAAAGGCATTCTTTTTTCAATTTCCAAAATCATGGATTGAACGACGATTTGCGCGCTCAAATTCGGACGATTGGCTTCTTTGATATTTAAATTTATTTCGCCTAAACGAAAATTGCGTAAAAACTTATCGTGTAATTTCTTTTTCAATTCTTCCGCGCCATTACCGCCCCGACCGATAATCAAACCCGGCTTGGCGGTGGCAACGTTAATTTCTATCTTATTGATACTGCGGATAATTTCCGTTTGATCGATGCCCGCTTCCTTGAATTCGCGCACCATATACTTGCGGATACCGACATCCTGCTTGATGTTCTGAACATATTTGTCGCCGCGCTCAAACCATAAAGACGGCCAAGTTTTGGTGACACCCATGCGAAAGATTTTCGGATTAACTTTTTTACCCATATGTATTTGACAATAATAAATTATTACCCGGACTTGCGTCTGAACATCTTGCCGGAAAAGCCTTTGCCGCCTTCAATCTTGGCATGGCCATGACGACCCTCCGAGCGCGGATCGACGATTTCCTTGACGCTTTCCGAAACTACGGCCGTGCTCTTCGTCGGTTTCAAATCTTTATTGGCTTTGGACACTTCCCGCTTTTTTTCCGGTTTTGTTTTCAAAGTCTTCTCGCCGTCTTTCGCCAATTTTTCCAATTTTACCGGTTCGTCAACTTTAACTTTTTTCTTGTCCCGGGAACCGCTGGCCACTACTTCCGCCAAAACGATATAAATATGACAACCGCGTTTCCGCAAGGAGGTCGCCCGACCGTGCGCCCGCGGCATCCAGCGTTTCAACATGACCCCTTCGTCGGATCTGATTTCTTTGATATATAAATTATCGGCGGACAAACTATAAGTTTCAACCGCGTTGGCAATAGCCGATTTCAACAGTTTGGCTACCGGTTCGGCCGCGCCTTTATTAAGAAAACGCAATTGGTCCAAGGCGGTCTGCACCGGCATTTTGCGGATAACATCAATCACCAAACGGACTTTCCGCGGCGACATTCTTAAATGTTTTAAACTGGCTTTCACTTCCATATGATCTAATTATTATTTTTTAGCCTTGGTGTCCGTCGCCTGCGCTTTGGCAATTTTTCCGCCGTGCGAAACGAATTTTCGCGTCGCGGCAAATTCGCCCAAACGGTGCCCGACCATATTTTCCACGATATAAACGGGCAAATGAGTCTTGCCGTTATGGACGCCTAAAGTAAAGCCGACCATTTCCGGAGTAATGGAACACGCCCGATCCCAAACCTTAATTACGGTTTTGTCTCCCGGTTGCAAATTTTTTATTTTATTGAGCAGTCGTACATTCACATACGGCCCCTTTTTCGAACTTCTGGACATATATTATAATTTAACGTTTATTTACGTTTTGTCCGGCGTCTGACAATCAAACGATCGGAACGGCCGCGCCGTCTGGTCTTGACTCCCAAGGCCGGCTTGCCCCAAATGGTCTTCGGATGACGCAAACCGATCGGCTGTTTGCCTTCACCACCGCCATGCGGATGATCGACCGGATTCATGGCCGTACCGCGAACCGTCGGACGAATTCCCAAATAACGACTGCGACCGGCTTTACCGAGCGAAACATGACGATGATCGGAATTGCTCACTTGGCCGACCGTGCACAAACATTCTTTTTTCACTTGACGAATTTCTCCGGACGGCATCTTCAACTGGGCATACTTCCCTTCCACACCCATGACATAAACGACGTTGCCGGCACTGCGAGCGATTTTCGCTCCCCGACCCGGTTCCAATTCAATGCAATTGACCGCCAAACCGGCCGGAATAAACTGCAAAGGTAAAGCATTACCGATTTTTATTTCAATTAATTCTTGCGAACTCATTATTTTATCGCCCACTTTTAAATCCTGAGGAGCGATGATATAGGTTTTTACTCCGTCAACATAATATAATAAAGCCAACCTGGCGCCGCGAGCCGGATCATATTCAATCGCCTTGACGATCGCCGGCACATTAAATTTATCGCGCTTAAAATCAATCAAGCGGATATAACGCTTGGCGCCGCCGCCACGATGACGAACGGTGATTTTACCGCTGGCATTGCGACCGCCGCTGCGCTTGCGAATCATCACTAAATTCTTTTCCGGAGAAAATTTGGTCAAATCGGCAAAATCGTCAAAAGTCGCTCCTCTTCTTCCCGGCGTATTCGCTTTTACTTTTTTTATTCCCATATGTAAATAATAAAAGAGTTAAATTAAACGCCTTCGTAAATCTGAATAGTCTTGCCCGGCGGCAAAGTAACCACCGCTTTGCGCCAATCTTTTCTCTGACCGCTGATACGTCCGCGTACGGTTCGTTTGCCGGAAACATTCATGATATTGACTTTTACCGGTTTGACTCCGTAAACGGTCTGAATCGCCTTGGCGACCGCAATAACGTTCGCTCCGTTATCCACGACAAATACATATTTATTGGCCGCATTCAAGTTGGTGGCCTTTTCGGTCACCAAAGGTTTGACCAAAACAGTGGCCGCGGACGCCACGGCTCCGGCCACAGTCTTCGCTTGACCGCCGCTGGTCGCGGATACCGCCGCATCGCTATATAAATCCCGCATAGAGGTCGCCGATTTCTTTTCTTCCGTTTGAGGTTTGTTGACGACGTCCCCGGTTTTTTTTGATCCGAATAAAGACATAAATTTAATTGGTCTTCTCTTTCTTAAGATAACGATCGCTTATGGTTTTGACGATGCTCTCCGTCAATAACAAATTTTTATGATTTAATAAATCCAACAAATTGATATTTTCCAAATTAATGATTTTGACGCCGGTCAAATTGCGCGCGGAATATTTGGTCATTTCATCCTGAGAATCGTTAACCACCAAAATATCGCGTCGGTCGGTATTTAAAATCTTTTTTTCCACCGCCGTCAACAAAGCGTTAAAAGTTTTGGTTTTATATTCTTTAAACTGCAAATTATCCAACACCACCAAAGATTCGGTGGCCACTTTGTCCGATAAAACCATCAAAAAAGCTTTTTGTTTCATTTTTTGATTAATTTTTTTCTTGAAATTGCGATCTTTGGTCGGACCGAAAGTCACACCGCCGCCGATCCAAATCGGCGAACGACTGGAGCCGGCGCGCGCGCGACCGGTACCTTTCTGTTTCCAGGGTTTTTTACCGCCGCCGGAAACTTCACTGCGGTCCTTGGTGTGCGCCAAAACTTGGCGAGAATTCGCCTGTTGGGCGACCATCGCCTGATGCAATAACTCGTTATTGGGCTTGAGACCGAAAATTTTCTCGGATAATTCCAGATCCTTAACGGCGACAGCGGCTTGATTGTAAACTTTTATCTTCATATTTATTTAGTTTGATCCTTGTCTTTTTTTTCGTCTGACACGGCTTCGCTGGCTTCCGATTTGACTTCTTCCGTCTTGGCTTCTGCCGGTTTATTTTCTTGAACCGGCGCCTCCACCTTGACTTCTTCCGTCCTGGCTTCTTCCATCTGGGTTTCTTCTTGTTTGTTTTCCGTCACCGGCGCCTCAGTCTTCGCTTCTTCCGGTTTGCCTTCTTCAACCGCAGACGTTTCCTTGATTTCTTCTTTAACCGTTTGAGCGGCTGTTTTTAAATTAACCTGCAAATCGCCTTTGCTCCGAATCATCACTAGACTGTGCAAAGCGCCCGGAACCGCTCCGGCCACAAATAAAATATTATTTTCGGCGTCAATCGCCGCTATTTTTAAATTGGTGGTAGTTACTCTGTCGCCGCCCATTCTTCCGGCCATCCGCGTGCCTTTGAAAACGTGCGCCGGACCTTTGGCGCCGATGGATCCCGGCATTCTTTCCTGATCTTTGTTACCGTGCGTTTTGCGGAAACCGTGAAAATGATGACGTTTCACTACGCCCTGAAAACCGCGACCCTTGGAAACGCCGCTAACATCAATGATATCGCCGACCGCAAAAGTCTCCACGCTGACAACATCGCCTTCTTTGAAGGAGGGTGCTTCATCAACACGAAATTCCCGAACATGTTTCGGTTTAAGGCCGGTTTTTTTAAAATGCCCGCGCTGAGGTTTGTTGATATTCTTTTCTTTGCGTTCGCCAAAACCCATCTGCAAGGCGTTATAGCCGTCGGAAGTTTTATTTTTAACTTGCGTAATCACGCAAGGACCGGCCGATACCGGCGTTACCGCCACGACTTCGTCGCCGGACCAAATTTGCGTCATCATCGCTTTTTCTCCTAGAATAAATTTCATAAACTATTTTTACAGACTGAATTTAAAATAAAAACTGGTCGGAAAACCAGTTGAAAACAACAACAAAAAATAAATTAAAACTTTTATTTTTTACTTGTTCTTTTGACTGACTGATTTACCTCCTAATTTTGGCTAATTTTCACTTAAACACTTTCTAAAATGTTAGAGTTATTTAAACGAGTATAGGCCAAATAATATTACTTTTTTATACTACTACATTTTTATTTCCACGTCAACCCCGGCCGGTAAGCTCAAATTCGTCAAATCATCGATGGTTTTGGAGCTGGGATTAATGATATCAATCATACGCTTGTGAATCCGCATTTCATATTGATCGCGCGCGTCTTTATGAACGAAAGTGGAACGATTAACGGTATATTTCCGTTTTTCCGTCGGTAACGGAATCGGTCCAAAAAACTGCGCGTCGGATCGGCCGACGGTTTCAATAATGGTTTTGGTGGATTGATCGATGATTTTATGATCAAAAGCTTTAATCTTGATTCTGATTCGCTGTTTAAAATCTTTATCTTTCTCGTCTTTTTTGTTTTCGGACATAGTAATTAATTAAATATACACTACAACCTCGCCCTACCCGATTATCGGAAAGAGCGAGGCAAAGTATCTACTTATTTCAAAATTTTAGTGACCACGCCCGCGCCGACGGTCCGTCCGCCTTCACGAATGGTAAACTTCTGCTTGTCTTCCAAGGCAATCGGTGAAATCAACTTGACGTTTAAGTTGGTGGTATCGCCCGGCATAACCATTTCCGTTCCGGTCGGCAAAGTAATGTCGCCGGTAACATCGGTGGTTTTGAAATAAAATTGCGGTTTATAGCCGTTGAAAAACGGTTTATGGCGACCACCTTCTTCTTTGGACAAGACATAAACTTCCGCCGTAAATTCGGTGTGCGGCGTGATTGAACCCGGTTTGCATAAAACCTGACCGCGTTCCACTTCGTCTTTCTTGGTGCCGCGCAACAGAATGCCGGCGTTATCTCCCGCCTGTCCTTGATCCAAAGACTTGTTGAACATTTCAATGCCGGTAACGGTGGTCTTTTTGGTATCCATCAAACCGACGATTTCCACTTCATCGCCAACCTTGATGATACCTCTTTCAATACGACCGGTAACTACGGTGCCGCGTCCTTCAATGGAGAAAATATCTTCAATCGGCATTAAATACGGATGATCGATATCGCGAGTCGGCTCCGGAATATAAGTATCCAAAGCTTCCATCAATTTCATAATCGGTTCCGCATCCGCGCCGGTCGAATTTTCCAAAGCCTTCAAGGCGCTACCGCGAATAATCGGGGTAGTGTCGCCCGGGAATTCGTATTTTTTCAATAAATCGCGAATTTCTTCTTCCACCAAATCAATCAATTCTTTATCTTCAACCATGTCGCATTTGTTCAAAAAAACGATGATATAAGGCACGCCAACCTGTCTGGCCAACAAAATATGTTCTCTGGTTTGAGGCATCGCGCCATCGGTCGCGGCCACCACTAAAATCGCTCCGTCCATTTGAGCGGCGCCGGTAATCATGTTCTTCACATAATCGGCGTGACCCGGACAATCGACGTGCGCGTAGTGTCTCTTTTCCGACTCATATTCCACGTGAGCGGTGGCGATAGTAATACCGCGAGCCTTTTCTTCCGGAGCGGCATCGATTTCATTGACGCCTTTTTTGGAAGCTTTCATGCCCTTGGCATTGAAAACGGACAACATCGCGGCGGTCAGCGTGGTTTTCCCATGGTCAACGTGGCCAATAGTACCGACGTTAACATGGGGCTTAGTGCGTTCAAATTTGTCTGCCATGTTTTTGTTGTACGGCCCCCGTTTGCCACGGGGTTTTTTCCCTAATGGATTAGATCCATCGCCGGAAACCAGCCGAACTAAATTAAATTATTATTAATAAATTATTATTCTTGAATTTCTCGCGCCTTGTCTTTCACTTGCGGCGGAATTTGCCAAGCCTGTTTAGGCTTGTTTTCCTCGGTCGCGGAAGACAAATCATCCCGATTTTTCCACATCGAGATTTCGCGATTAATTTTATCAGTTAAATCTTCTTCTGTCAAATTTTCCGTCTGATCGGATTTTACCTCGGATTTGGCGGAAACTGGGGAAAAATTACCTGAATTTCCTGTTGCCGCCAGTTCGCTATAATTGTCAAAATTCATGATAACATAAGAATCGTCGGGGGCATTGCCGTCAAACACGATTACCCGATCGCCGGTTTTTTTCACTAAATTTAAAATTTTTTTTAACTGCTCTGGGAACATATAGTAAATGTAAAATTAGAAATTGTGTTTTAAGGAGCGATTGTTCTTTTCGTCCAGCAAAATTTAGCGATAGCTAAATTTTGCCACAGAAAAGAACTAGCGGGAAAAACATAATTTCTGATTTTACTTCCCTTTCTTTTCCTTAATCGCTTCTAAAATATTTCTTGGCACTTCGGCGTAATGAGAAAATTCCATGACATAACTGGCGCGCCCTTGACTCATGGAACGCAAAGACGTGGCGTAACCGAACATTTCCGCCAAAGGTACTTTCGCCTTAACCACTTTCACGTTGGCACGATCGGTCATTTCTTCAATCTGGCCGCGCTTGCTGTTCAAATCGCCGATAATATTGCCCATATAATCCTCCGGAGTAACCACTTCCACTTTCATAATCGGTTCCAACAAAACGGCCCCGGCTTTCTGACAAGCGTCTCGGAAAGCAAAAATAGCCGCCATTTTAAAAGCAATTTCCGAAGAATCAACTTCATGATAAGAACCGTAGAATACGGCCGCTTTAATATCCACCATCGGATAACCGGCCACACCGCCGGACAGCAACGCTTCCTTGACGCCCTTTTCAATCGCCGGAATATATTCGCGCGGAATAACGCCGCCTTTCACTTCGTCCGCAAATTCAAAACCCGAACCGGCGGGCAAAGGCTCAATCCGTAAAGAGCAATGACCGTACTGACCGCGTCCGCCCGATTGCTTAACGTATTTATTCTCCGCTTCCGCTGTTTTGGTAATGGTTTCCCGATAAGAAACTTGGGGGTTGCCGACATTGGCTTCCACGCCGAATTCCCTTTTCATGCGATCAACAATAATTTCCAAATGTAATTCTCCCATGCCGGAAATCAACACCTGATTGGTTTCTTCATCGCTCTCCACGCGGAAAGTCGGATCTTCTTCGGCCAAGCGCTGTAAAGCGACGCCCATTTTTTCTTGATCGGCTTTAGTCTTCGGTTCCACGGCAATCTTAATGACCGGCTCCGGAAAAGTGATGGATTCCAATAGCAAAGGCACGGCTTCATCGCACAGCGTATTGCCGGTTGTCGTATTCTTCAAACCGATAACCGCGGCAATGTCGCCGGCATATATTTCTTTGATTTCTTCGCGATGGTTGGCGTGCATGCGCACCAGACGACCGATTCTCTCTTTAGTTCCTTTGGAAGAATTGGTGATATAAGATCCGGCCGATAAAACGCCCTGATAAACTCGCACAAAACACAATTTACCGACAAAAGGATCGGTGGCGATTTTAAACGCCAAGCCGATAAACGGTTTATCGTCGTCGGCTCTGATCGGGACTTTCTTTTCCGGATCGCGCACATCGCTGGCTTCGACTTCCGGTACGTCCAACGGAGACGGCAAATACTCGGTCACGGCATCCAAAACCAATTGCACGCCGATATTTTGCAAAGCCGTTCCGCACAAAACCGGATAAATAATATTGGCAATAACGCCTTTTCTGATAGCCGCTTTCAGCTCATCCAAAGATATTTCCTGACCGGCTAAATATTTTTCCATGGTCGCTTCATCGCATTCCACGGCTTTTTCCACCAATTCATTGTAATATTGATCCACTTTTTCCTTCATGTCTTCCGGCACGGGAATTTCTTCAACATTGACGCCGTTCACGCCGGAAAATTTATAAGCCTTTTTGGTCAACAAATCAATGATGCCGCTGAGATTGTTTTCCGCACCGATAGGCAATTGTACGGCCACGGCTTTTTGATTCAAGCGCGTCCGAATTGACTGTAAACTCATATAAAAATCCGCGCCCATTTTATCCATTTTATTAATGAAACAAAGACGCGGAACCTGATATTTATCCGCTTGCCGCCAAACCGTTTCCGATTGCGGCTCCACCCCGGCCTGACCGTCAAAAACCGCCACCGCGCCGTCTAAAACGCGTAAGGAACGTTCCACTTCCACCGTAAAATCCACGTGTCCGGGAGTGTCGATAATATTAATTTTCTTATTTTTCCAAAAACAAGTTGTGGCCGCCGAGGTAATCGTGATGCCTCTTTCTTTCTCCTGCTCCATCCAGTCCATTTCCGCCGCGCCCTCGTGCACTTCGCCGATCTTGTGTTTTTTACCGGTATAAAAAAGAACGCGCTCGGTAAAAGTCGTTTTGCCGGCGTCGATGTGGGCCATAATGCCGATGTTTCTAATGTTTTCTAAAGCGTAGTCTCGGGCCATAATTATAAAATTATTTATTGAAATTGAAATTGAAAATTGATTATTTTTGAGTAGAATTTAGAAAGAAATCACAAGTTAAAGAAGTTAAATTTTGAGACGGATTTAAGGAAAAGACGAGGAGCGAACCGAGCCGTATTAACATACGGCGAGGGAGAACCGGAGTCTTTGACGAAAAAGCCGACCAAAATTTAGCTTCGCCTTATCTGGAAAAATGAGCGAAAGCTTTGTTGGATTCCGCCATCTTATGAACAGCTTCTCTTTTTCTGAAAGCCGCGCCGTCGCCGTTGGAAGCGTCCAAAATCTCATAAGCCAATTTTTCCGCCATGGAATGACCTTTCCGGTCTTCCGCCGCCACAATCATCCAATTACAAGCCAAAAAATAGCGTCTTTCGCCTCGAACTTGAAACGGCACCTGGTAATTGGCGCCACCGACGCGCTTGCCGCGCACTTCCACCAAAGGCGAAACTTTTTTAATCGCTTTATTGAAAATATGGCGCGGATCCTGTTTGGTTTTGTCCTTTAAAATATCAAAAGCGCCATAGACGATTTTCTCGGCGGCACTTTTCTTGCCGCGCTCCATGACGTAATTAATAAATTTGGCGATGCTGACATCGTTATATTTGGCGTCGCCCTCAACGGCTCTTTTTGGTGCTGGTTTACCTCTCATATGAATTGAATAAATTAAAAATTATGCTTTCGGCTTTTTGGCACCATAGCAACTGCGCCCTTGACGTCTGGCTTCCACGCCGGAAGCGTCAAAAACGCCGCGCACCACTTTATAGCGTACACCCGGCAAATCTTTCGTTTTTCCGCCCTTGACCAGAACGATGGAGTGCTCCTGCAAATTATGGCCCATGCCCGGAATATAGGCGGTCACTTCCATGCCGTTAGACAAGCGCACGCGAGCGATTTTCCGCAAAGCCGAGTTCGGTTTCTTGGGAGTGGTCGTGGTCACTTTTAAACAGACTCCCTGTTTGAACGGGGCGCCTTTGGCCGTATCTTTCTTTTTACGATGCAAAGAATCAAGACTGACGTGAAGCGCCAAAGCGTTCCGTCTTTGGGATATTTTTTTGCGACCGTGACGAATTAACTGATTGGTAGTTGGCATAAGTTAAATTTATGATAAGCAAAAATAATCCTGAGTACTCAGGATAAATATTATACTAGGCTTTTATACTAATTTAATTTAACAAAATCTACGGAGGAAGTCAAGGGTCGCGAAAGCATTATTTTGAATCAAAATTTTCCGATAAAATCTAACTCCCCACAATCATCCTGAATAAAAAATTGACAATCGGGATAATCATTCCTCCCGCTAACATTACGAATAAAATTATCAAAATAAAGCCGGCGCGTTCACTGCCCAAATAACGGGCGCGGACGCTCGGCGACAAAAACACCGCCAGAATTTTGGAACCGTCCAGGGGAGGAATCGGCACCAAGTTGAAAACCATCAAAACCAGGTTAATATACACTACCACTCCCAAGAGTCCGATGAAGGTGATGTTAAAAACCGGCAGAACCCGAATCAGCAAACCGAAAGACAAAGCGATAATAAAATTAGCCAAAGGTCCGGCTAAAGCCACTTTCGCTTCGCCGTATTTCCGATCTTTCAGATTATAAGGATTATACGGCACCGGTTTGGCCCAACCGAAAACAAAAGGCATTTTAGTGATAATCATCACCAAGGGCAAGAAAAAAGACCCGAACCATTCCAGATGCGCCAAGGGGTTTAAAGTCAAACGTCCGGCATTTTTCGCGGTGGAATCGCCAAGACGATAAGCCATCCAGCCATGCATATATTCATGAGCAATGGCCGAAAAAATAAAAACGATAATTTGGAAGATTTCAATCATATTGACTCTATTCTATCACATCTTGATTATTTTTTAAAACATTGCTAGCATATAAGCATTATTGACTAATTTTCCGGTTTGTTTCCGATAAAGACTTGTCTTGAACGGATTGGACCGAATAATAATTTTTATGGCCAAGAAATGTGATCTGTGCGGACGCAGCGCCACCAAAGGCGCCAGCCGATCTCACTCCAAGATTAAAACTCTTAAAAGACAAAACATCAATTTGCAAAGCAAAGTAATCGACGGCCTTAAAGCAAAGGTTTGTTCGTCCTGCCTGCGAACGATGGTCAAGCCGAAACGCGTCAAAGCGAAAAGAAAACCGGCGAAAAAATAAGGAAACAATAATTATCACGGATATTTTTAAAAATCGCTCGCTTCCGTAGGGGGGGGGCGATTTTTTATTGTCCGCGGTTGGCCGAACGACGTCCGACAATAATCCGCCGAGTGATAATCAAAAGGAACAAAAGCAAATAATATCCGCCGCCCCAACGCCAATCGAAGCCGGTCGTCTCGACGGCCGCCCAATTCGGTTCGGCCAATAATCCGGAAACGACAAAAATAAAGCGGAGCAAAAAATGCGCCGGCCAAAACCATAGAACTCCCAACGCCGGAATAAGCGCGGCTAGCGGCCAAGCGATAATCAAGGCGGCCAACAACGGCGGGAAAGTCCACAAAACCAAAACATTGGCCAAAGGAGCGATCAGGGATAATTGCCGAAAATTAATCAAAGCAATCGGCAAAATCACTATCTGCGCCACCAAGGTCAAATTAACGGTATCGGCAATCAGCTTCCAAACGTCGCGCGACCGTTTTTTTAATTTCAGCTTATTCAAAACGCGCCGAGTAAAGGTTTCTCCGACAGGATAAATATAAATGATGCCCAAGACCGCCAAAAAAGATAACTGGAACCCGAGGTCGTCGCGCAACAAGCGCGGATTGGCAACCAGCATCAGAGCGGCGGCAAAAATCAAAGCGTTAATCAAGGAAGCGACGCGACCGTGATAAACCGCCAAAAAGGCCAAACTGCCCATGATGGCCGAACGCACCGCCGAGGCGGACAAACCGGTAATCAAAGGATATACAAACAAAAAACCGAAAACAATCAATAAAGAACGACGACGACTGAAACCGAGCGCCAAAAGAAAATTGATAATCATCGCGCTCAAAATGGTGATATGCGAACCGGAAATGGCAATCATATGACTCAAACCGACGCGCGCAAAAACATCCAAGTCTTCCCTGTTCACCGTACGCCGATAACCGAGCAAAATAGCATTCGCCAAGCCGGCTTCCGGCTCGGACAAATTGATATTGATCAAGCGCGCCAAATATTGTTTGCAGTCAATCAGCATCCGATAAATCGTCTGCGGCCAGGTCAAAGTTCCGGCGGTCAGATTGATTTTCGGATAATACATCACGGAATAAATATCATAGCGCGCCAAATAACTTTCATAATCGAAGCCGTCAATCGCCGGCGGCGCCTGTAAACGGCCGCTAATTTTTATAAAATCGCCGTAATCATAAACCGGGTATAAGTTCGTCGTTACCAACGCCCGACTGTTCAAGCGACCGCCGGCGCAAACCGTCAAACGCCGGCTCTTATAATCCACATCCGCTTCTTCGCAAATTCGGGCGACAAACGACGTTTCTTCGCCGTTATAAAAAGACAAGTCTGCCGCCGTGGCCGGTCGGCGAAAAGCGTTCGACCGCGAACCGAGAAAAAATATGACGATAATAAAAATCAGGTTGCCCGACAGAAACAAGCGAGCGGCCGTCAATCTTATTTTATACATAAAAATACCGTTAAGATTAATAACGGTATTCTATAACATCGGCGATAAAGAAAAGATAAAGTCTTATTTCAAGCCCGACCGGCGCTCTTCTTTCAACCACTTCAGATACGCTTCCATAAAAGCTTTCAGGTCGCCGTCCAAAACGGCGTCAATATTGGCGGTTTCATAATTTGTCCGATGATCCTTGATATAGCGCTTGCCGTATAAACAATAAGAGCGAATCTGCGAGCTCCAGGCGGCTTGCTGTACTTCGCCCCGCAAACGCCGTTCCTCCGCTTCTTTTTCTTCCAGCGCCAATTGATACAATTTAGTTTTTAAAATTTTCAAAGCATTTTCCTTGTTCTGATGCTGCGAGCGTTCGGATTGGCAAGAAACGGTTAAACCGGTCGGCAAATGAACAATCCGAATGGCCGAGTCCGTAGTGTTGACGCTTTGTCCGCCCGGACCGCTGGAACGAAAAACGTCAATTCGCAAATCATCGTCTTTGATAACCACCGTGCCGTCATCCTTGATTTCCGGAATCACTTCCACGGAGGCATAAGAAGTCTGCCGTAAACCGTCGGCGTTGAAAGGCGAATTGCGCAACAGACGATGCGGACCGTTTTCGCTTTTCAAATATCCGTAAGCCCAGGGACCGGCGAGACGCAAAACCACGCTTTTGATTCCGGCCTCGTTACCGTAATTTCTATCCAAAATCTCCGCTTGCCAGCCTTGCCGTTCGCTAAAACGCAAATACATCCGTTCCAGCATCTGCGCCCAATCCTGAGCGTCCACGCCGCCCGTACCGGCATGAATGGCCAAGAGAGCATTGTCATGATCGTACTTGTCGGAAAAAAGCGATAGAAATTCTAAATCGGCAAATTTTTTTTCCAACTCTTCGGCTTTCTCGGCCAATTCCGTCAACAAATCTCCGCCGTCTTCTTGGCGCGCCAAAGCCGTCAATTCCTCCGCTTCCCTGATTTCTTTTTCCATCGCTCCCCATTCTTTGACTTCCGCAAACAAAGCTTCCGCTTCCCGGCCGATCTGAGCGGCGGCGGCGCGGTCGTCCCAAAAATCGGGCTCCGACATTCTTAAACGCAACTCTTTCTCGCGCACCATTTTCCGATCAATATCCAAAAGCGCTTTCGTTCGTAAAAAGCGTTCCCGCAAATCCGCCAATTTTTTCAATAAGACTTCCATAATTGATTGTTACCATCATTATAATCAAAAACAGCGACTTTATCAAATCGCTGTTTTGTCAAAAATATAAAAATATTTGCTAAAAAATACCTTAACGCTTGCTCCATTGCGGGGCTTTGCGCGCTTTTTTCAAGCCGGCCTTCTTTCTTTCCACCTGGCGTGAATCGCGAACCAAAAAGTCGTTGGCTTTCAGTGCTTCTTTGGCGGCCGGATCATAAGCTAAAATGGCCCGGCTGATACCCAAACGAACGGCGCCAACCTGTCCTTGTTTACCGCCGCCTTGAGCGAGAACGGAAAAATTAAAATCACGACCGTGACCGGTAACTTTCAAAGGTTGAGCGATCAAGTTTACTCCTTCGCCCGGAAAATATTCGCCGGCCTTCATGCCGTTTACCATGATAATACCTTTGCCGTTTTCATACAAACGAACTTTGGCCACCGCTCGCTTGCGGCGTCCGACCGCTTTGATATATTTACCGGAAAAATCGGCCCCGGCGCCCGCTTCTTCTTTTTCTTCCATTTCCGGCGCTTCGGAAATCAAAACCTTTTTGGTCGTTTTATCTTTAACGGCTTTAACTTTTTTTACTGCCATATTATTTGATAATTAATCTTTTGATCATCGCCGTCCGCAATTTTATCGGCGGCAACATTTCCGTCACGGCGCGACGCAAAACCTCGTCCGGATTCTTCGCGTAAACTTCAGACATTTTTTTGCTCTTCAAACCGCCGCGATAACCGGAATAATGATGATATTGTTTCTGACTTAATTTCTGGCCGGTAAATTTCATTTTGGAAATATTGGCGACTTCCACGATATCCCCCAAATCCAAATGCGGCTCAAACTCGGGCTTGTTTTTTCCCCGCAATAAAACAGCGATTCTGGTGGCTAAACGGCCGACCGCTTGGCCGGTCGCGTCTATCTGATGTAATTTTCTGACGATATTTTTCATATATATTATTCCGCTATGTTATTCCGCTCGACGCCGTTCGGCGACAGCAAATTATACTAATTCAATTTGAACTATTTCCGCTCCGTCTCCGGCGCGCACGCCCAATTTAACGATTCGGGTATAGCCGCCCGGACGACTCTTATAACGGACACCGAGAACTTCAATCGCTTTCTTGACCGCGTTTTTTTGCAATAAAACCTTAATCAAACCGCGACGAGCGTTCAAATCGCCGGCTTTGGCGGCCGTAATCGCTCTTTCCACCAAAGGACGAACAACCGCCGCTTTCGCTTTGGTGGTTTTGACCTTTTCGTATATTAAAATGCTGGACGCCAAATTGCGTAACATCAATTCACGCGGCGCTTTCTTTCTGTCTAAAATTTTATTTTTATTTCGGTGACGCATAATGGCAATGATTATTTTTTGGTTTTCTTCTTAACTTCCTTTTTTTCTTTTTTGGCTTTTTTGGCCTCCTTGTCTTCATGAGAATCTTCAGTCGTCGTCCGATCGTCGACCGTTTCTTCAAGCTCCGCCGTCGCTTCTTCCGTCGACTCGGCCGCAATTTCCGCCGGCAAAGCCTCGCCGGAACTCAAAGCCAATAAAGAATCAAACTGCTCCACCAAAATCTTGACCGCGCCCGTAAACGCTTCTTGCGGCGTCATCGTACCGTCGGTCTTAACGTTTAAAATCAATTTGTCCCAATTGGTCATCTTGCCGACACGGGTATTTTCAATATTGATGCTCACCAGCACGACCGGAGAAAAGATGGAATCGATTTCAATATAACCGATTTCCCGATTTTCTTTTTTGGCTCCTTCGGTCATCTTGTAACCGCGTCCTTCCCGCGCGAAAATTTCCATTTCCAAACTGCCGGCTTCATCGGTGATATGCGCCAAAACCAAATCCGGATTCTTGATTTCCACGTTGGAATTCTTGACGATATCGCCCGCGGTCACCGCTTTTTTTCCTTTAACCTTCAGCTCCAAGCGCACTTCTTCTTCGGAGAAAAATTTCAAACGCAGTTGCTTTAAATTTAAAATCATTTCCAAAACATCCTCTTTGACATGCGGCAAAGCCATAAATTCATGACTGGCACCTTTAATCTTTACGCCGATGACGGCCGCACCCGGCAAAGACGACAATAAAACGCGACGCAAAGAATTGCCTAGAGTCATGCCATAACCCGGAAACAAAGGTTCAACCGTAATGACGCCTTCGTGCAGATTACTGCCGGCATTAAACTCGATTTTTTTAGGATTAGCAATGTTTTGCATATTATTTTTTTATTTTGAATAATATTCGATGATAACCTGCACATTGAAATTTTGCGGCAAATCGGCGTCTTTAGGTTCATGCAAAATTTTGGCGCTTAACTCCGCACCGTCAAAATTCAACCAACTCGGCCGTTCCGCTTGTTTCAATTTTTCCCCCAAATTTTTAAAATATTTATTGTCTTGATGACCTTTTTTGATTTTGATCACCTGACCGGTCTTGACGAGGAACGACGGCGCGCTGGCGCGCTTGTCATTGACCGTAAAATGGCCATGAGCGACCAACTGTCTGGCTTGCGCCCGGGAAGTCGCCCAGCCGAGACGATAAATGGTGTTATCCAAACGCATCTCCATGGCGCGCAAGAAATTTTTTCCGGCATCGCCGGCCTTTTTGGTGGCTTTGGTGAAAGTCAGACGAAACTGCTTCTCGCCCAAACCGTAAAATTTCTTGGCTTTTTGTTTTTCCAAAAGTTGCAAACCGTAACCGCTCAAGCGCTTGTGCCCTTTCGGACCGTGAAAACCGGGAGCGTAGTTTCGTTTAATCATCGCACATTTCGGGCCGGAGCAACGCTCTCCTTTCAAAAACAGCTTTTCACCGACGCGACGACATTGTTTACATTTATTATCAATATTCCTTCCCATAGTGTTTTAAACCCGGCGGGGTTTTTTAGGCCGACAGCCATTATGCGGCACCGGCGTCATATCTTTAATAGCGGAAACGTTTAAATTATTGGCATTCAAAGCGCGAATGGCCGCTTCCCGACCGGTTCCGACACCGGAAACAAAAACGCTCACCTCTTCCAAACCGTATTCTTCGCGCGCTTTCTGAGCGGCGATTTTGGTAATGATTTGTGCGGCATAAGGAGTGGCCTTTTTGGCCCCCTTGAATCCGGCCAAACCGGCACTGGCCCAAGAAATAACATCACCGTTGGTATCCGTTAAAGTGATAATGGTGTTATTATAAGTCGCCTGAATATAAGCCCGACCGACTTTGACGATTCTGGCCACTTTCTTCTTTTTCTTTTTGATTAATTTTTTCTTGGCGCGGGCCGCTTTATTTTTTTCCAGTTTCTGTTTGATTTCTTCCGGCAATTCTTCCACTTCGGAATCAAAAGAAAACTCGGCGCCTTCATCCGCCGTGTTTTTTTTAGTCTTTTCTTCGGCTTCCGCCGCCAAAACGGTGTTCGGAGTATCGGTCTCTACCGCCGCTTTTTCCTTTTCCGTTGTTTTAACTTCTTCAGACATATTTTATCTTTTAATAATCTTAGGTTTTCTGCAGGCCGGCCTTGCTCTTGCCGCTACCCATGGTCACGCGCTTATTGCCGCGAACCGTTCGGCTATTGGTTTTGGTGCGTTGACCGCGAACCGGCAAATGCTTTAAATGACGCAAACCGCGATAACAGCCGATTTCTTTCAAACGTTTGATGTTGCTTTGCACTTCCCGACGCAGATCGCCTTCCACCGTGTGTTTCTTTTCTATAATTTCCCGTAAAGTGTTCACATCGGCTTCGGCCAAATCTTTGACCCGAGTATCCGGATTGACTTTCGCCGTCGCCAAAATCTTCTGAGCGCGGCTGCGGCCGACTCCATAAATATAGGTTAAAGCGATTGCAATTCTTTTTTCGTTGGGGATATTAACTCCCGCAATTCTGACTGCCATAAGTTATGAATAAGGTATAAAAAAATTACCCTTGTCTTTGTTTGTGTTTAGGGTTCTTACAAATAACGCGGACCCGACCTTGGCGCCGCACTACTTTACAATCTTTACAGATTTTTTTAACGCTGGCTCGTACCTTCATATTTAAAATTGATTACAATTGTCACATGCGATAAGTGATCCGCCCCTTGGTTAAATCATAAGGACTGATCTGCAATTTTACTTTATCGCCGGGCAAAAGACGAATCTTATTCATTCTCATTTTCCCGGAGAGATGCGCCAAAATCTGATGTCCGTTTTCCAGCGCTACTTTAAAGCTGGCGGCCGGCATCAACTCCAACACTTCTCCTTGCATTTCAATAAAATCTTTAGCATTAAGAGTGGCGGAACTGTCGTTATTATTTTCTCGTTTGTTTGACATTAACACAAAAAAATTTGATAAAGATCATCTCACTTTATCAAAATTCTTTATAAAGTTATTTAAGTTTATTTTTATAATAATCTTAATAAAATTATTATAGAGATAAGATTAGGAATTGTCAAGAGTCAATCGGCCGACGAAACTCGTTTAATTTTAGCCGTATTATTCTAATATCGCTTTTATCCGTCTGACCCCGGCGCTGGAGGCCTCTTCTTTCTGAATTTTAAAATGCCCCAAATCGCCGATTGCCTGCACATGCGGACCGCCGCAAATTTCTTGGGAAAAAGCCTGAGCAAAATTAATTTGCCCGGAATCGTCCGCAAGACCGATCGTATACACTTTCACTCTTTCTCCGTATTTTGAATCAAAAACTCCCATGGCGCCACGTTTTTTAGCCTCTTCCAAGAAAAGCTCTTCGCAAGAAACCCGAAGATTTTGAGCAATCGCTCCGTTAACGTCATCTTCCACTTCTTTAATTTGTGCCGGCGTCAATTTATCGGGATGAGAAAAGTCCAAACGCAGTCTTTCCGGCGTAATATTGCTTCCCTTCTGCAAGACATGCTCGCCGAGAGTCTTGCGCAAGGCGGCCAACAACAGATGAGCGGCGGTATGCAATTTAACCGTTCCCTCGCCGGCATCGGCCAAGCCGCCCTTGAATTTTCCGGCGGCGGCGGTGCGAGAAAGTTCTTGATGCTTTTGAAGTTCCGCCTCAAAGCCGTCGCGATCTACCGCAATTTTTTTCTCTTTGGCCAATTCCTCGGTAATTTCCAGAGGAAAACCGTAACTTTGATATAATTTAAAAGCTTCCGCGCCGCTGATACCGTTCGCCGACAATTTATTGAATTCGGACAAGCCTTTTTCTAAAGTATGACTGAATTTATCTTCTTCCTGATTCAATTTCGTCAAAATAAATTCTTGCCGACGCGACAACTCCGGATAAACCGGTTGATAGTCGGCAATAACCGTTCGAGCGATTTCTGTCGTCCAGGAATTTTGTTTGATACCCAATTGCCGGCCGTGACGAATCGCCCTTCTGATCAAACGACGCACCACATATCCTTGATCCATATTGGACGGCGCCACGCCCTTGTCGTCACCGATGATAAACGTAGCCGCTTTGAGATGATCGGCGATAATACGCATCACGCGCGTCATTTCCGAATTTTCGTCATAACGATGCCCGCTCAGCTCTTCAATCTTACGGATGAGCCCGGCAAACAAATCCGTCCGATAATTGTCCTCCAGATTGTTTATGACGGCGACCACTCTTTCCAAACCGAAGCCGGTGTCCACGTTATGTTGCGACAACAATTCATATTTTCCGGCCGCGTTCTTGTTATATTCCATGAAAACATTGTTCCAAATCTCCACCCAGGCCTCGTGATCATCGTTAAAACCCGACGGCAGGGCCGCCGCCTCGCCGGTCCAATAAAAAATTTCCGTATCCGGTCCGCAAGGACCGGTCGTCCCGGCCGGACCCCACCAATTGTTTTTCTTGGGGAGTTTGGCGATGCGCTCTAAAGGCAAATCATTCTGTTTGAATATTTCCGACCAAAGACCATAGGCTTCTTCGTCGAAAGGAACGTCGTCATCGCCGGCAAAAACGGAAACGGCCAAACGATTTTTGTCTAAATTCAACCACTCGGGACTAGTTAAAAACTCCCAACTGTAAGCGATGGCTTCTTTTTTAAAATAATCGCCCAATGACCAATTGCCCATCATTTCAAAAAAAGTGTGATGAGTTTTATCGCCAACCTCTTCAATGTCGCCGGTCCGAATGCATTTCTGCGCATTGGTCAAGCGCCGGCCGGCCGGATGTTTTTCTCCCAAAAGAAAAGGCACGAGCGGATGCATGCCGGCGGTCGTGAATAAAACCGTCGGATCGTTTTCCGGAATTAAAGACGCGCCGGAAATCACGGCGTGATTTTTGGCTTTAAAAAAATCTAAATATTTTTGACGCAATTCCAATGAGGTCATATATTTTAACGCTTCGGAGATCTGCTTGTCCGGCCGACAATTCATTGCTCGGAATCCGAAGCAAAGCTTAGTTATATTATATTAACTTCTTCTTCCAAATCAATGGCGAATTTTCTTTTGACCGCGGCTTTGACCTTTCTGACCAAAGCCAAAACTTGCTTAACGTCGGCGCGGCCGTCGTGCACCAAAATCAACGCCTGTTTCTCGTACATGCGGACCGGACCGAACTTCCGCCCCTTCAAACCGACCGCTTCAATCAGCCAACCGGCCGGAATCTTCATTTTTGTCCGGCCTTCCGGCCAACTTGGTATGGTCGGATATTTTTTTTGCAATTCCCGAAAATGCGCGCGACTGATAAAAGCGTTTTTGAAAAAAGAGCCGGCGTTAGGCAATACTACGGGATTCGGCAATTTGCTGTGGCGAATCTCTTGAATCGCGTCAATAATATCGCGTTGCTCGGGATGAGTCAAACCTTTTTCTTGCAATTTTTCGCGCAAAGGGGCATAACCCAAATTAAAGGCCGGACTTTTCTTCAGCCGCATAGTCACGGAATAAATAAAGTATTTGTTTTTTAAACGACGTTTAAAAATACTATCGCGATAACCGAAGCGACAATCCGACCGCGCAAAAATTTTTTCATGACCGGTTTTCAAATCCACGGCGCGCAGATGATAAAAAGAATCTTTCAGCTCCACCCCGTAGGCGCCGATATTCTGAATCGGCGCGGCGCCGACCGTGCCGTAAATCAAAAAAAGATTTTCCAAACCGGATAAACCGCGCTCCACCGTAAAATTGACGAATTTACTCCAAAGCTCTCCGGATTTCGCTTCTACAAAAGCATAATCTTTATCTTGCTTGATTATTTCTTTGCCTTTAATTTCATTTTTGATAACCAGGCCCTTAATTTTTTTGGCGATTAAAACATTGGAACCGCCGCCCAAAACCCATAAGGGTTTTTTATGATCGCGTGCCCAGGCAATCGCTTCCGACAAGTCTTCCCGACTGCCGACCAAAGCAAAAAATTCCGCGGCGGCGCCGATTTTCATGGTGGTATAAGGAGCTAGCGATTTATTTTTTTCAATGGTCAGCATAAATTAATTATAGTAAAAATCACGCCGCTTAACAATCCGCCCGCCGAAACGGCCGATCGTCAATCCACTTCTCCCATTTTCTGCAATTTTAACAATTCGGCATATAAACCGCCCGAAACTTGTGCCAATTCCCGATGACTACCCTCTTCGGCCACCCGGCCGTTCTTTAAAACGACAATCTTATCCGCCTGCCGGATAGTGCTTAAACGATGCGCAATAACGATCATGGTCCGATCGCGACTGATTTTTTTCATGGCATCCTGAATCAGGACTTCGCTTTGGCTGTCCAAGCTGGAAGTGGCTTCGTCAAAAATCAGCACTCGCGGATTGGCCAAAATGGCGCGAGCAATGCCGATGCGCTGGCGTTGTCCGCCCGATAATTTGATACCCCGTTCGCCGACCATGGTCTCGTAGCCGTTGGCCAATTTATTGATAAATTCTTCCGCATTGGCGATTCGGGCGGCCGCCTGGATTTCGGCGCGATCGGCGCGCGGTTTGGCGTAAGCAATATTTTCGGCCACACTCAAATCAAAAATTTCCACTTCCTGCGGTACGATGGACAAGAATTTGCGGAAACTCGACAAATCATAATCCCGCAAATCCCGACCGTCCAATAAAACTCGGCCAGCTTGCGGATCATAATGACGGTAAATCAGGCGCGCCACCGTCGTCTTGCCGCCGCCGGAAGGACCGACCAGGGCCGTCACGCAACCGGAAGTTATTTTAAAATTCAAATTCTTGACCGCCGGACGCTTGTTGTCGGCATAAGAAAACGAGGCTTGTTCAAATTTTATTTCTCCCTCGATTTTTTTCGGCTTATAAGCGTCGGCCCGATTGACAATCTCATTTTCGGCGTTAAATAACACCATCAAGCGATGTACGCCTTCGCGCCCCTCTTCCATCCGATCGTAAAAACGCGACAAACGATAAATGGCATTATATGCATGATCGCTCAAAGTAAAAATAAAAATCAAAGTACCGATAGTCATCGAGCCCTGCATCACGAAATAAGCGCCGAACAAAAGCACTGCCACGCGACCGAAATCCACCAAAGAATTGCGCCCCAAACCGACTTTCATCATCCAACCCCATTGACGATCTTCGTTATCGCGCAAACGGGCGCGCGTTTTTTCGAACATCGCCAACTCGCGATTCTCTTGGACAAAAGACTGGACGGCATTGATATTGATAATCGCTTGCGCCATCTGGCCGGAGGCGATTTCATAATCGCGAAAGATCTGCTTCCGCACCGAATACATTTTTTTATTGGCCCAATACGTAATGACGATAAAAATTATCGCAAAAAACAAAAATGACAAACCGATACGCCAATCCGTTATCAACAAAGCGACGCAGGTGGCGACCAGCTGAATCATGGTCGGCAAAGCTTCCCAAAAAACATTGTTTAAAAACTCGGAAATCTTATCCACACCTTTCTCGATCTTGATAATTTTACTGCCGGTATTTTCGCGCTCGTGATAACCGAGACTCAAATTGACCAATTTTTCCTGGGCTTTCATACCCAAAAAATATTCCGTTTTCACCAACAAACGTAAAATGCGACGGTCGCCGAGATATTGAATCAAAGAACGAACCTCATCCGTAACCAAATATAAAGCCAATAATTTCAAAAAAAACAGAAAATTTCCGGCCGCCAAATTATTCAAGCCGTCAATGACGACTTTCAAAATATACGGTTTGGCCAAATCCAAAAAAGTGGAAATCAAAATAATGGCGGTAATGGAAAAGAAATATTTCCGAAAAGGACGCAAAAGTTTCCACAGCTCCGACCAGAACTTTTGCCGCTGAGCCGATTTAGCGTGTCGGTTGTTTTTTGTTTCGGGCATAAGATGATAATAATCGGTCGCCGACGCGAAAAACGTCGCCGGCTCCCATCAATAACAGCAAATCGCCGTTGCCGAGTTTATTTTTTAAATATTTCACTGCCGCCGTCATGGACGGAATGTGTTTGACCGTTTGGACAATGCCGTGATTCCGATTATGCACCCGCACCGCCGCCGCCAACTGGCGGCTGGAAGTTCCGCCCTGTTTTTCTCGCGCCGAACCGTAAATATCCAAAATTATCAATTCGTCGCTGATAATGAAACTGCGCGCGAAGTCCGCAAAAAAAGCTTTAGTACGCGTAAAAGTATGCGGATGAAAAACCGTCAAAATTTTCCGGTCGGGATAACGATCGCGCAAGCCCTTGAGCGTTTCCCGTATTTCCGTAGGATGATGGGCATAATCGTCAATCAGCAAAGTGCCGCGATATTTACCCAAAATTTGCGCTCGTCGTTCCGTTCCCCGAAAAGCGGCCAAATGCTTTTTAATTGCCGACAACGGAACCTGCAATTCCCGCGCGGTCGCGATCACGGCCAAGGCATTTAGAATATTATGCTCTCCCCAAAGCGCTATTTCAAAGCGTCCCAAATATTTCGCGCTTCGGCCGCCCTTTCCCTCGCCACGGCAGACCACCCGAAAAAATTGTCGGCCATTTTCTTTTTGCCAATCATAAGCCAAGTAATCGGCGGCCAAAATTTCGGTAATGACCGACATTTTATTGGCGGCGATACTCGCTCCGGTCACCAAATCGTAACTGATGGTCCGACCGCGATTATGCCGTTTGATTTTCCTAATTTCTTGGTCGCGCCGACTGACAACCAAAAATCCGCGTGCCGGAATTTTCTTAACGAAATCGGCAAAAACTTTCGTATAAGCGGCCGGAGTTTTAAAATAATCCGGGTGGTCATAATCAATATTGTTCAAAACGACGCCGCGCGGTTGAAAATATTTCAACTTATTCTGATATTCGTCCACTTCGGCGACAAAATATTTGGCTTGACCGACCAGGCTACTCCCCTTAAACTGCGGCACCCGAGAACCGACCAAAACATTCGGCTTTTTTCCGGCGCACCATAAAACATAGCCGAGCCAAGCCGTCACCGTGGTTTTACCGTGACTGCCGCAAACGGCCAGGCCGTAATACTGATTAAAAATTTCCCCCAAAGCTTCCGGGTAAGACAAAACGCGAACATTTTTAAAACGCGCCGGATTGTTTTTGACAAAAGCCAGCTCCGGATTGTTTTGGAAATTATAAGCCGTGGAATAAATCAACCGATCCAATTTGTCCGGAATATTCCGAGCGTCAAAAGGCGAAAAAACTTTAATTTTCGCGTCGCGCAAAACCTTGTCGGTTAAAAAAACGTCTTTAATATCGGAACCGCTGACTTTGTTGCCTCGAGACGCCAAAAATTGCGCCAACATGGTCAGGCCGACGCCCTTGAGGCCGACGAAGTAGATATTTTTATTTTTTTCTTTTTTCTTGGACATTGTATTATAACCGCCACTTTTTATTATTCGATAATTTTTTTGATCAAGCCGGCGATAGTTTCGGTCGCACCCCGCTTAATTATTTTTCCGATATTCCGGCTCAAATTTTCTTTCAAAACGGAATCATGCAACACTCTTTCAATCTCCGCCGTCAATTTTTCCGGCGTCAAATCTCTTTGTTCCAAAATCACGGCCGCTTCGGCTTTGGCCAATACCGCCGCATTGTCTTCTTGGTGACTGTTCGGCATCGGAATCAGAATGACCGGCTTATTCAAGGCCGACAATTCCGTCAAAATGCCCAAACCGGCGCGAGAAACGACCAAATCGGCCAGAGCCAACAAAGATAAAAATTCTTCATGATCCAAAAATTCAAAAGCTTGATAAGCGCGCATTTCTGTCGGCGTCATGGTCGGAATCGCTTTGCCGGCGCCGGTAATATGGATTATTTGACCAAGGACGCTCAGTTTGCCGATAGCCGGAGAAATTAATTTGTTGATCGCCGTCGCACCGGTGGCGCCGCCGATAATCACTATCAAGGGACAATTGCCGTCCAGACCATATTTGGCTTTTATCGCTTCGCTTCGGACACGATTTTTATCAATCTCCGAAAAAGGATTGCCGGTCAAAACCGCCCGCGAACCGTAATCCGACAAAGACTTTTCAAAAGTAACGCTAATCACTCGCGCAAAGGGGGCCATCAATTTATTCGCCAACCCCGGTCGAACATCCTGTTGATGGATTAAAATCGGAATTTTCCGACCGGCGGCTGCCCAAACCAGAGGCGCACTCACAAAACTGCCGGCAGAAATCACGATAGCCGGCCGGTATTGTTTTAAAATTCTCCCGGATCGCAAAAAAGCGGCCATAATTCTAAAAATATCTCCCAGGTTGGCTAAAGAAAAATAACGACGCAATTTTCCGCTCGGCAAGGAAATAAATTCCAATTGTCCACCGGTCGCCCCGATGGCCGCGTTAAAGTGATTTATCATCTCCCGTTCCGGACCCGACGCCGTGCCGACAAAAACCAAACGATAAGCGGTTTTATCGGCGGTACCGATCAGTTTTTCCGCCACGGCCAAAAGCGGCGTCACCGAACCGCCCGTCCCGCCGCCGGAAAACATAATTGTTTTTTCAATCTTAAAATTATCCATTTTATTCGTTTTAAATCACCGTTTCAAGCCGGCGCGCCCGCTTCTGGCCGGCCGCCGCGTCTGTTTACTGATATTAAGTAAAATCCCCATCGCCAGCAAGGAAGATAAAATCGCCGAACCGCCCTTGGAAACAAAGGGCAAAGGCACGCCGGTCATGGGAATCAGATTTATCATCCCGCCGATGTTCAAAAAAGTCTGCACGGCCAGCCAAACGACGATGCCGATGGCCAAAGTACTGCCATAAATATCCGGCGCGGCGCGGGCAATCAATAAGCCGCGATAAAAAATGAACAGGTAAAGCAAGATGAACAGCGTGCTGAAAAAAAATCCGGTTTCTTCGGCCACGATGGAAAAAATGGAGTCCCCCCACACCTCGGGCAGATATAGAAATTTTTGCCGGCTCGCGCCCAAGCCCCGACCGAAAAATCCTCCGGAACCGACCGCAATCAACGACTGATTGATCTGATAACATTTATCCTGAGCGCTATAACCGGGATCTTTCAAACATTTAAAACGATCGCTTTGATAAGATTGCTCCGAACCGATGACGATATACAAAATCAAAATGGCCGACAAAACAATCACGGCGATATGCGTCACTTTTCCGCCGCCGGCAAAGAATACCACAAAAGCGGTAAAAGCGATAATGAATAAAGTGCCCAAATCCGGTTGGGCGATCATCAAGAGGCTAATCACTCCCAAAATCATCAAAAAAGGAATGATGCCGCCGCTCCAACTGTTCAATTGACCCTTTTTCGCCTCCAACCAAGTGGCCAGATAAATCAGAAAAGATATTTTCACCAGTTCCGCGGGCTGAAAAGAATAACCGAAAATATTTATCCAACTGCGTGCCGAGCCGTAACCGGCGCTCAATCCGGGAATAAACACCAATAACAGCAAGACGACGGAAAAAAATAAAAAAAAACCGGCAAATTTTTTCCACCAATGATAATCAACGCGCATCGCCGCAAAAAAGAAAACCAAACCGATCGCCAAACTGAACAGCTGACCGACCAAATAATGATAGGTGTTGCCGCGACTGGCATAGGAAACGACCGAAGAGGCGCTGAAAAGCATGATTAAACCGAAAACGATCAAAACGGCCAAAGCCGCCAGCAAACTCTTGTCCGCCTCATGTCCGCCGTTCGGCGTCGCAGAAAATTTTTTAGACAAACGAGCAAACATCATGACGATTAAAACTTTTTATCCAATAAAAATACCATCAAACCGACGGCGGCACCGATAGCCGCAATTACCCAAAACCGCATCACCACTTTGGCCTCCGGCCAACCGATGGCCTGAAAATGATGATGGATGGGCGACGATAAAAATACTTTCTTGCCGCGAAATTTTTTGGACAGAACCTGAATGATGACCGATTTTGACTCCAAAAGAAAAATCAAACCGATAAAAATCAACAATAAAGAATTATTGGTCAACATGGCGATAATGCCCAAAGTCACCCCCAAACTCATTGCCCCGGTGTCTCCCATGTAAAAACGGGCGGGCGGAATATTAAACCACAAGAAAGCCAACAGCGCACCGATAATCACACCGCAAAAAGTGGCCAATTCATAGCGTCCCAAAGCGAAGGCGATGACGCCGTAAGCGGTAAAAGCGATCAACAAGGTGCCACCCGCCAAACCGTCCAAACCGTCGGTTTCGTTGACGGAAAAGGAGGTGGCCACGATGATAAAAATAAAAATCGGAATATACCAGGCGCCAATTTCAAAATTGCCGAAAAAAGGCACATGAAATACCGTCCAATCCAGTTTAAAATAAAACCACAACGCGCCGACAATGGCAATCAGAGTATAAATAAATAAGCGATGACGCAATTTCAAACCGCCGCCGCCCAAAACTCCTCGGCCGCGAACGTCCAGCCAATCGTCAAACAAACCGATTAAAGCCGAAATAACCAAGGCTCCCAACGGCAATAAAGTTTCCGCCCGCGACAGAAAATTCAAATAAGAAAAAATGTCGGCGACAAACAATCTGTCCAATAAGGCAAACAATAAAATAAAAATCAACACCGTTCCCCAAATCAACACCCCGCCCATCGTCGGCGTCCCTTCTTTGTGAGCGTGCAAACCGGTAAAAATCGGCGTCTCGCCGTTCGCCCGCACTTTTTTGCCCAGTTTGTATTTGTATAAATAGCGCGTCAAAAGAGGTGTGACTAACATGGCAAAAATAAAAGCCAGCGTGGAAAAAAACAAAATTTTAATGACATAAGCTTCCAGCATAAATTCTTAACGAAAATTAACTAAATAAATAAACATCATCGCCAAACCGAGAAACACCGCAAAAACCGTGGCGGCCACCGACAAAAGATGAGTAAAGGTGAAAAAATTTTTATGACGACTCAAGCCGGCGGCCACGCTTAAATTTAATATCAAAATCGCCAGTCCGAAAAGCGGATAATAAAAAATGTGCGACGGATCTCCGGCCAAATCGATTCCGTAATCCACATTATAATGCTGAACCAACAACTTGCCGGTCAGGTGGCGATATATATAAACGGCCGCCCACCAAGCGCCCAACTGCAATAAACCGTTAATTATCAGATAGACACGGCTGGGACGAAAACGCCAAACGGCCAGCAAGGCCGTGCCGACTCGCCGTCGCCAGTCATGAAAACGGGCATAAAAATCGGAATAAACCATAAAATAAGAAAAATAATCAAATAATTGACCTGATTTAAGTTTATCACATTTTAAAATAATACAAAACCGTGTTATAATAAAGCCATTATGAGCAAAAAAATCATTACCAATCTTCTCCGCTACGCCACCCGGGAAGGGGCGCATAATTTGACGATTACCAGCCGGCCGCACCAGATCTCTTTTGATTATCTGCCGGCGGACGGTGTCCGACGAGAGTTTAGTTTACCGAAAAAATTGGAACAAAACTTCATCGGCAATCTGCGACAAATTCTGGCTGTCGCGCCGCAGGAATTAATTGTCAAAAAATATTGCCGACTAAACGACCAGCAGGGTCGCCTGGCTTTTTATCTGACCATTCTGCCGGACGGACAAGGAGAAAAAATCATCATCAATATCAACAATCGGGAAAACGACATTTGGCGGCTCAATCAGTTGGGACTGCAAACGTCGGACAGGCACGCCCTGCAAAAAGCTATCCACGGCCGTTCCGGCCTGATTATCATCAGTTCTCCGCCGGACGGCGGCAAAAGCACCACTCTCCGTGCCCTGCTGACGGAACTGAACGATCCGCGACTGAATATTTATTTCCTGTCGGAAAATCTGCCGATTGAATTGCCCGGCATCAACCTATTGGCCAACCGACCGGCGAACTGGGACAAAATAATCCGCCATGACTGCGAAATAATCGCCGTTGACGATTTGGATGAAGCCGGAAGCTTGGAAAAAGCTCTCCGGGCGGCCGCCTCCGGACGTTTAGTTCTAGGCACCATGACCGGTGACGATTCCTTTGAAATCTTGAATAAATTGCTGGCAGTCAACCTGCCCTTGAAATTAAAACTGGACGGACTTAAAATGATTGTCAGCCAACGTTTAGCCGATTTGAAGCGAAGCGGAACGAAAAAAAATCAACGGCAAAAAATCGCTTTGTTTGAAATTCTTTCCCTGAATGCGGACCTAAAAAAATTCCTGTCGGAAACAAATTCGGATGAAACCCGCGAGTTTGCCGCCGCATTGGAAAAAATAGCGCTGACCAGCGGTTTTCGCCCCTGGACAACGGACCGGCGACAAAAAATCAAAGACGGCTTGCTTGTTTAAAAGATTCACGGTCATATGGCAAAAATCATTTGTATCATCCCGGCCTGGAACGAAGCCGGCAATATCGCCAAAGTCATCAACGGCGCTCGCTCGCAAGTTGACGAAGTCGTGGTCGTCGATGACGGTTCCACCGACGACACTTATCGCGTCGCGGCGGCTACAGGCGTGACGGTTTTGCGTCACCCCATCAATCGCGGTCAAGGCGCCGCTCTGCAAACCGGCAACGACTACGCCTTAAAAAACGGCGCGGACATCATCATTCATTTTGACGGCGACGATCAATTTTTGGCCGCGGAAATAAAAGATCTGGCCGCTCCCCTCTTGGACAATCGAGCCGATATTGTTTTCGGTTCCCGTTTTCTGGGAAAAAAAAGCAATTTGCCTTTCGGAAAAAAATATTTTATCATGCCTCTGGCCAAAATATTCATGCGCTTGTTGGGCATTAAGCTCAGCGATCCGCAAAACGGTTTCCGGGCTTTAAACCGATTGGCCGCGCAAAAAATCGTCATCGCCAATCGGGAGATGGCGCACAGCAGTGAAATTCAAGCGAAAGCTTTTCAATACAAACTAAGGGTCGCGGAGGTGCCGGTCACCGTAATTTATCATCATTTCGGACAAAAATTTTCCGGCGGACTGAAAGTCATCAACGATTTGTTAATCCATAAAATAATCAAATAATCTTATGTTCCAGCAAATTATCGCTCTGGCCATCATCTTTTTTTTCGTTCTGCGTTTATTGAGCCAGAAGAAAAAAAACCAGCTTAGCACCAACGAATTCGCTTTATGGCTGACTTTCTGGTTGCTCGCGGCGACGGCAATAATTTTTATCAGACAAATCGACCGCTTGGTGGCCTGGCTCGGTTTTTCCGGCACCGGCATCAATTTCCTGATTTATCTGGCTGTCTTGGTTTTGTTCTATTTGGTTTTCCGCTTACGTTTGACTTTCGCCAAAATGGATCGTCATTTGACGGACATCGCCCGCCAAATCACTTTAAACGACAAAAAATAACTTATGAAAATCGCCCAAGTCGTCTGCGCCTTTCCGCCTTATGCCGGCGGCATCGGTAACAGCGCTTTTGAAATCGGCAAAATTTTGGCGACGCGGCATCAGGTCGTTAATTTCACGCCGCACAATCTCAAACCGTGGTTCAAATATGGCCACGGCGCTTTTTTACCGCAATTACTCGGCAAATTGCGAAACTTCGATTACATTTATTTGCATTATCCTTTTTTCGGTACGGCGGAAATCGTCTGGCTCTTAAAATTATTCTGCCGTCGGCCCAAGCTGATCATTCATTATCATATGGATGTCAAAAATTCCGATTGGTTGGCCAAACTTTTAAGTCTGCCCGATTGGTTCATCCGCCGTTCCCTGTTTCGCCAGGCGGACGCGATTGTCGGCGCCAGCCTGGACTACATCGCTCAAAGCAAAATAAAAAAATACTATCGTCGCCATCCGGAAAAATTCCGTGAAATTCCTTTCGGCGTTGATTTGAAAAAATTTCGGCCTAAACTGATCAACCGTCCGACCGACGGCTCCATTGTCGCTCGCGCTCAAGAAATCGTCCATTACATCAACGATAAGTTCATCAAAAAAGATCGCCTGGATTTGTTGTTCGTCGGCGGTTTGGACGCGGCCCACTATTTTAAAGGCTTGGACATTTTATTGAAAGCGTTGGCGGAGATGACGACCCGCCCCTGGCGACTGACAGTCATCGGCAGTGGCGACCGGCAAAAAAATTACGAATCTTTGGCCCGCCGCTTGAATCTGAATAAACGCATAGATTTTCGCGGCAAACTGGCAGAGACCGATTTGATTCGCGCCTATCAAAACGCCGATTTGCTGATTTTACCGTCAATCAACAGCAACGAGGCTTTCGGTTTGGTATTGATTGAAGCCCTGGCCTGCGGCGTGCCGGTGATCGCTTCCGATTTGCCGGGCGTGCGGCGCGTTTTTGACAGTCATAAACAAGGGCTGTTGATCGCACCGGGAAACGCGGCGGATTTAAAAAAGAAATTGGAATTCATTTTTAACAATGAAGAAATGCGTCGCGTCATGTCGTTGGCGGCGCGTCGACTGGCGGAAGAAAAATATGATTTGAAAATGATGGAAGAAAAATTAATGGCCTTATATGAAAATCGGTCTCATACATAATTTATACGGACAATTCAGCCGCGGCGGCGCCGAAACCGTCGTGGAAATGATGTTAAACGAACTCCGGCAAAGCGGCCATGAAGTTTTTTTAATCAGCACGCGTCCGCTTGATCGCCCCCGGGACAAAAATCAAAATTCGACGACGCAAGCTTTTAAAATTTATGACCGACCTTCCCGATTTTACCGGCTGGCCGAAATGCCCAAATGGCGACGCTTGCTTTGGCACGGCGGTCAACTGTTTTTTCCGACGAAGCGACAAATCCGGAAAATTCTGCTGACAGAAAAACCGGATCTGATAATCACGCACAACTTGTCGGGCCTGGGATTCCGTCTGCCAATCATGCTGAGAAAATTAAAAATTCGTCATGAACATTTCCTTCACGACATCCAACTGCTTCACCCCTCCGGCTTACTGCTTTGGGGACAAGAAAAAAAACTTGAGACCCGATCGGCCAAAATATATCAAGCGCTCACTCGCGCCTATTTTGCTTCACCGGCAAAAATAATTTCTCCGTCTCGCTGGCTGTTGGAAACGCACCGACAACGCGGTTTCTTCAAAAATTCGGCTACCGAGATTCGACCTTTCCGCTGGCCGCAGTCCGCGGAACAACGTCAAATCACGGACAAAACCGCCAAACATTTTCTGTTTGTCGGCCAAATTGAAGAACAAAAAGGCGTCTTCCTGCTGATTAAGGCGTTTCGAAAATTGACCGATCCCGACGTCAGCCTGACTTTTGCCATTCGGAACGGCGGCCAAAAAATAACGGCGGCCCAAAAAGCCGCCGCCGGCGACACCAGAATCAAATTTCTGGGACCGCTCAGTTATGAAGAAACCAAAAAAATCATGTTAACCGGCGATTGTCTGGTCGTGCCTTCCTTATGTTATGAAAATTCACCCACGGTCATTTACGGCGCTCAGTCCGTCAATTTGCCGGTTCTCGCCGCCGCCATCGGCGGCATTCCGGAAATAATCGGACCGCGCGATCGTTTGTTCCGACCGGGAGACGAAAGCGATTTGTTAAAAAAACTGGCCGCCTAGGCCAGTTTTCTTTATTATCCGCCCAAGCCTTGCAATCTTTTATGCGCCTCGATATCGAAAATGGTTTTTTTCAAGCCGTTTTCCAAAGTGACCACCGGCATCCAACCCAATTCATTTTTGGCCAAACGAATATCCGGCAAAACCAACTCCGAAAAGAATAGTTTGCCGTCGGCATAAGTGATTGAGGATTGCGAGCCGGTTTCTTTAATGATAATCTTGACCAAATCGGTCAAATTGACGTCCACATCGGAACCGATATTGATCGGTCCGGCCAAATCGGAATTCATAAATTTAAAAATGGCATCCAAGGCGTCGCTGATATAACAAAAAGAAGAAGAAAAATCGGTGTCGCCGGCAATCGTAATATCTTTGTTGTCCAAAGCGGCAGTAATATAATCGGGAATCATTTGGTCATCGTTGGCTTCCAAGCGCGGACCGTAAATGCGAAATAAACGAATGATTCGAGCATCGATGTTATGAATGGCGCGATAATTGGACACCATCGTTTCGGCAAAACGCTTCCCTTCGTCATAAGCACTGCGCTCGGATAATTGATCCACAAACCCCAAATCGCTTTCCTTGGCTTGCTTGCCGCGAGCTTCGCTCTGGCGCGGCCCGTAAACCACCGAAGAAGAAAATTGCAACAATTTGGAATTATATTTGACGGCCAAATCCAAAAGATTTTTAACCGCATACGAATTGGCCAAAAGGGTCGCCAAACGATTCTCCAAAAAATTCCGCGGCGACATCGGACAGGCGAGATTATAAATCTCTTGCAAGCCCTGAAATTCAATCTTAAATTTTTTCAAACCGGCCTGCGCTTCCAAATCCAGCGGTTGCGACAAGTCGTGATTGATAAAAACGAAATTCGGATTGGCCAGAAGATGATCAATATTGCGCTCACTGCCGGTCACAAAGTTGTCTACGCAAATTACTTTATCGGTTTTAACCAATTCGTCGCAAAGATGCGAACCGATAAACCCGGCGCCGCCGGCGACCAGAACATTCTTTTTGTCGAAAATAACTTGTTTGGACATATAAAAACTGCTATTAATTAGACACCTTTATTATACCAATATTCACGCCGCCGTTAAAGCCTTCTTCCCAAGCATAGAAAGATTCCAGCAATGTGCCGGCACCGTCGAAAGAACGGACATGCGGTGCGGCTCCCGGTCGGGCGCCGACCAAAATCTCGGCGCGGCCGTCGTTATCCAAATCGCCGGCGGCCAGATTGACGCCGCCCTGCCAAGCGCGACCGTAAGCCAAAAATTGCTTTTTCATAATCGCGTGATGATCGAAAATTTTAATCAACGGTTCTCGCCCCTTGCCGGGAGCGACGATTATTTCCGCTTTACCGCGATCTCGGCGACCGTCTAAATTCGCCACCGCCACCGACACGCCGCCGCGAAAACTTTTTTCGTACGGCGCGAAGGCGCTTAATATCCGACCGGCCGGCGTAAAAATTTTAATCAAGGGTTCGCGTCCAGCGCCGTAAGCGACGACTATTTCCTGATTGCCTTTGCCGTCCAAATCGCCGACGGCCACATCCAATCCTCCCCGCCAAGAGCGACTATCCGCAAAAAATTGTTTTTTTAATTTGCCGCCGGCATCAAAAATCCGCACTTGACCGTTGCCGCCCGAAGCCTGGGCGACAATAATTTCCGCCCGATCGTCGCCGTCGACATCAGCCGCGGCCACGCTGACGCCGCCGCGAAAATTTTTATCAAACACCAAAAATTCTTTCAATAATTTGCCGTCCAGGTTAAAAATTTTCACCTGCGGTTCTTGTCCGACGCCGGCCGCCACAATCAATTCTTCCGCTCCGTCACCGTTAATATCCCCAGCCGCCAAATCAAATCCGCTTTTAATGCCCGCGGCCGAAAACTTTTCCACTAAATTGCCGTTGGCCGCTCTGATTTCCGGACTCTTGTCCGCCCCCTTAATCTCGCTGTCGGCTAAAAGCACTATACGTCCCACGCGACTGTACAGACTTTCTTTGGCCAATTCCACGGCGCGATCCACATTCAAACGGCCGTTACCCAGTTGGCCCGGATAATCCGGATTCAAGCGGGTAATATTGTCGGTGGAAGCGAATAGAATATTGACAATTTCCCGCCGGCTCAAACTGGGGTCGGCCGTGGCGATTAACGCCAAAGTGGCGGACACCAAAGGCGCCGCCATGGAAGTGCCCGACCAATAACCGTCGTAAATATTTTGCGGATTTTCCAAATCACTGCCGATACTGGTCGCTCCGAAAAAACTGATGCCCGGCGCGACAATATCCACGCAACGGGAACCGTAACTGGAAAATTTGGCTTTCTGATCCAAAGCATCGGTAGCCGCTACGCCGATAACCATATTCTCTCCCCAGGCGCCGTCATAACAAGCCGGATAAATCGGAGTTTGATCGATGTTATAACCCTCGCCGGCCGCTTGCTCGTTTCCGGCGGCGGCGACAACCATTACTCCGGCTTGATGAGCCCGCTTCACCGCCTCTTGCAAAGATTCATTATAAGTAAAACTCACGAAGCTCAAATTGATAATATCGGCGCCGTTATTGACCGCGTAATCGATGGCTCGCACCACGTCGCTCGTCTTCCCCTCGCCTTTGTCGTTCAAAGCTTTCAAGGGCATAAGTTTGGCCTCCCAAGTGACTCCGGCAATTCCCTGACTGTTGTTGCCGCGAGCGGCAATCACTCCGGCCACCGCCGTTCCGTGCGTCACGCCGGCTTCCGTCCAACCGGGAATAAATTTCGGCGACGGATCGGAAGTATTATCGGTGAAATCCCAGCCGTTTACATCATCGATAAAACCGTTGCGATCGTCGTCAATTCCGTTGCCGGCAATCTCCCGGGAATTGGTCCAAATATTATCGCGTAAATCGGGATGACTGATTTGCAGACCGGAGTCAATGATCGCGATAACGACGTCCGGACTGGCGGAAATTTTGTCCCAAGCACTATCGGCTTTGATTTTCATCAAATACCATTGATTGCCGTAATAAGGATCGTTCGGCGTAATGTCGGCCAAAACCGGCTCAACCAAAAATAGCGAGAGAATAAAAAAAGATGTTATCAGTTTTTTCATATAACATCTATATAATATCATATTATGATTATTTATAAAACCTCGTTTTATCCGTTCCGACTGCCGCCAAACGACCTAGCAAGTCTCTATTTCTTTCAAGGTTTCACGGGCGCATTTTTCCCAACTGAAGGCTTTCGCCCGCTCCAGTCCTTTAGTAATCAGTCGGCGGCGCAATTCGGCCTCGCTGACAATCCTTCTCATCGCCGTCGCGATGGCATATTTGTCGTGTTGATTGAAATACAATACACCCTCCCCGGCGATTTCTCTTAACACCGGCAAATCGGAAACGGCGGCGGGCACGCCGCAAGCCATTGCCTGCACCACCGGCAAACCGAAGCCTTCATGTTTGGAAGGAAAAATAAAGGCGCTAGCGGCGTTGAAAATATAAGGCAGATCGGCCTCGCTCACCCAACCGGGCATAATCACTTCATCGTTCAAATTAAATTCTTCGATTGAATATTCAATTTCGTCAAAACCGAAACCGGCATCGCCGATTAAAACCAACTTGGCCTTGATTTCCGGATGATGATCGCGAAGAATGGCTAGAGCCTCCACCAAAGCGGAAACGTTCTTTTTCTTTTCCAAGCGACCGACATATAAAAAGTAGAGATCCGGCAATTCATATTTGCGCAAAACCGCCTGCGTCTTTTCCGGTTCGTTTATCGGCCGAAATAACTCGCGCACATAACCGTTGTGGACTACGGCGATCTTGTCTTTCGGAGTGTGCGGATAAAAATCCAAGATTTCCCGACGGGTAAATTCGGAAACGGCGATAATTTTGCGCGCATGTCGCAAAGAAAACGCCGTCGACCAATAAAGATAATCCACCGATCGGGAGCTGTATTTGCCGAGAGTCAAAGATTTCACCGACAAATCGAGCAAACGTTGCGAGCCGGGACGAATATCTCTGACTTTCCAGGAATGATACAGATTTTGTTCGCGAACAAAAGCGATATCATGAATGGTGTTGATGGTTTTGCGCGGACCGAAAAGCGGCAAAGCGTGCGCCGGAATAAAAAGGACGTCCGGACGACGCCACAACATTTCCAGGGTCAAACGACCCAAAGTCCAAAAATAACGCACCGGCCAATTCAATAACCGAAAAGAAAAATTCGGATTATCTTGAATCGCTTCCCGCAATTCTTTGACGGGCGGGCGATTCACATAAAGCCAATAAGTATTTTTTTTATCGATCGCCGCCAAACTCTTAATCAAATAAAAAGAATACCATTCCGTACCGGTCTTATGTTGAAGATTGGCGCGCGAAGCGTCGATGCCGATAATCATAATATAAAAAACTAACTGAAAATAATTTTTATTATTTGGTCGCCAAAATACTGCGCTTATAAGAATCCAAATTATCCAAAGCGATACCGGTGCCTTTGGCGACGCAGAGCATGGCATCGTCGGCCACGTAGGCGGACACGCCGGTGGTGCGGGAAATCAACTGGTCGATATTGCGCAGCAGCGCACTGCCGCCGGTCAACACAATTCCTTTATCTATAATATCGGCCGACAATTCCGGCGGCGTTTTATGCAAAACTTTCTTGGCCGCCGCGATAATCGCTTCCAGTTCATTTTGAATCGCCTCCGTCACGTCGTCGGAACTGACCGTAATACTGCGCGGCAAGCCGGTGACGATATCGCGACCGCGCGTTTCCAAATATAATTTATCTTCCATATATAAAGCCGAACCGATATTGATTTTAATCTCTTCGGCCGTGCGTTCGCCGATGGCCAAATTATATTTTTTGCGGACATATTCCAAAATCGCCGCGTCAAATTTATTGCCGCCGACCCGCACCGAAGTGGAGGCAACGATACCGCCCAAAGAAATCACCGCCATTTCCGCGGTTCCGCCGCCGATATCAATCACCATGTGCCCGGTGGACGAACCGATGGGAATATCGGCGCCGATGGCGGCCGCCACCGGCTCTTTAATAATATAAGCCGCTTTCGCACCGGCGGCGATAGTCGCCTCGATAACCGCCCGCCGTTCCGTGGAAGAAATTCCGGCCGGTACCGCCACCATCACTTCCGGACGAAACAAGCGAATGCCGCCCAGAGTCTTATTGATAAAATAACGAATCATCGCCTCGGTCGCGCGATAGTCGGCAATAACGCCGTCTTTTAAGGGACGAACGGCCATAATCGTATCCGGCGTTCGGCCAATCATGTCTTTCGCTTCGTTGCCGACCGCCAAAATTTTCTTATCGTCAAGAGAAACCGCCACCACGGAAGGTTCGTTAATAACGATGCCGCGGCGCGGCAAATGAATCAAAGTATAGGTTGTTCCGAGATCGATCCCGATTCTTTTTATAAACATAAAAACGATAAAAACAAAAAATTAACCTTAAATCATCTTAGTATTTTTTAAGGGTTTAGTCAATCAAACGACCCTATTCTTCATAGTCGCGTTCTTCGGTTTTTTCTTGATTGGCGATAATTTTTTTCACTTTTTCCGCGAACTCAAAAGTATCAAATTCTTCTTTGAAAAAAACATAATCCGCCCCCAGATCCAAACTGCGCTGACGGCTGTCTTCGTCGCTTAAATCGGTAAAAATAAAAATTTGTCGGTCATCAAGTTCATCGTCCGCTTTCATTTTTTTGATAATTTCAAAACCGTCCACTTTCGGTAAAATCAAATCCAGGACCACATAATCGGGATCGAAGTCGCGCATCCTGGTCAAGAGCTCCTCCAGTTCTTCTTCGCCGGTAGAAGTTTCCACTTGGAACTCGCCGAATTCGAATTGCGCTTCCAAGCCGTAAAGCAGATTGGCGTCGTCCTCAATAATAAATATTTTTTTATTCATACCGATAAAATTTAAAATTAACGAGAAATTTTTAATTTTTTCCACCAAGCGACATTATCTTTATACCAGGCGATGGTCCGGCGCAAACCGTCGGCAAAATCAATCTGCGGCTCCCAGCCCAACTCTTTTTGCGCCTTGCCGAAATCAATCGCATAACGCCGATCATGCCCGGGTCGATCGGGCACATATTCGATCATATCTTCGCCTTGTTCCATCAATTGCAAAATCATCTTGGTCATTTCCATTCCGGTTTTTTCATTACCGCCTCCCAGACAATAAGTTTCACCGATTCTTCCCTTTTTGATTATCATCTCCACGCCGCGATTATGATCGTCGACATGAATCCAATCGCGAACGCATTCGCCGCGACCGAAGACCGGCACCTTCTCGCCGGCCATCAATCTGGTCGTAAACAACGGAATTAATTTTTCCGGATATTGATAAGGACCGTAATTATTGGAACAATTGGAAATGCTTATCGGCAAATTATGAGTATGATAATAAGCGCGAACCAAGTGATCGGAAGCGGCTTTGGAAGCGCTGTAAGGAGAACGGGGATCATAAGGCGTTTGTTCGTTGAACTTCGGCGAATCAAAATCCAAAGAACCGAAAACCTCGTCGGTGGACACATGATGAAAACGAATATGGCCGTTATTTTTGGCGGCGTCTAAAAGAACACGCGTTCCCTCGACATTAGTTTTGATGAAATCGGCGCTGTCTTTGATGGAGCGATCCACGTGGCTCTCGGCGGCAAAATGAACTATCAAATCAACTCCTTTAACCAAATCGTTAACCAAGGCGGCATCGCAAATATCGCCCCGAACAAATTTATAATTGGGATGGTTTTCCACGTCTTTCAAATTATCGAGATTGCCGGCATAGGTCAGAAGATCGAGATTGATTAACTGATCCTCCGGACAATTCTGCAACCAATAATGTATGAAATTGGAACCGATGAATCCGGCACCGCCGGTAATTAAAATTTTCATATTTAATTTTTTAAAATCTCTAACATTTTTTCCGCTTCCCCGGATCCGTAGTCAACGTGCAACCATGTCGGATAACCGTCATCCCGATGCCGCGGAATAAGATGAAAATGAAGATGCGGAACGGTTTGTCCGGCGGTTGCGCCGTTATTCAAAATAACGTTATAGCCCTCCAAGTTCAATCTTGCTTTCAACCGTTCGCCGATTTTTTTGACGACCACGATCAAATCTTGCAATTCAAGAACGGGAATTTCTTCCAAATTCCGGTAATGTTGTTTGAGAATAACCAGCGTGTGACCGGGATTGACCGGACGCACATCCAAAAAAGCGAGAACCCGCTCGTTTTCATAAACCTTCTTCGCCGGAATTTCACCGCTGACGATTTGGCAAAAAATACACATATAATTGATTTAATGACGTCTTATCGGCCCCCTGACGTCATCTGATTAAATCCTCGCTCCGCAATTTAATCTATCTGATAAGGGCTGTCTTCTTTATTCTCCCAGCGAATCTCATCAACCGTTTCTTTTTTGCCGACGCCGCCATAAAGCTGATTCGGTAAATTGATGCTTAAGGCCGGAATGTCGGAAATACATTTATAGCCGTGCACCACGCCCGGAGGAATAATCACCAAAGAAGGATTCTCTTCTCCGACTTCCAACACCAATTTTTCTCCTCGTGTCGCGGAATCTTCCCGACGGTCCCATAAATATAAGCGGAAACTGCCCGGACCGAGAAAAACAAAACAATCGCTTTGACTGACATGTTCGTGCGGACCGCGCCTCACGCCGGGGTTAGTCAAACTGACGTAAGACATCGCCGGCCGAAAATCGGATTCGTCATTACGCCATACTTCGGACAACCACCCGCGCTCGTCTCGATTCTTGTCGAGTTTTTTGATAATCAAATCTTTAATCATAAAAATATCGTTAATTTTTCGGTCGCTTTTTCCCGACCGTTTTCAACAAACCGTCTTGAGCGCCCAGATGAGCCACCTTGGCGGCCGCATTTCTGACACTCAAACGCAAAGCGCGATTAATATCGCCGTCAAACAAAACCAGTCCGGCGGCAAAAGTGGAATTAAACACGTCACCGACACCGGTGGTGTCCACGCGACGGCTTTCTTGTTTGATCGGCTGATAATAAATCTGCTGTCCGTCATAGACCTTCACGCCGCTCTGACCCATGGTAATCATTACGATCTTCGGACCGAAGCTCTTGATGATTTTTAAAAGATTGTCGGTATCGTTTAAAACGGCGCGACCCAAACGGCGATGTTCGGCCGAGCTCAAAACCAATTCTATCGCCTCATCTTTATTCAAAGCAAAAATCGTCGTTTTCTTTAAAAAAGCCGCGATTTTTTTCAATCCGGCCCGACATTGCGTCGTTCCGGGATTCCAAGAAATCTGCGGCCGACTTTGGCCGGTACCGACGGAAGCGCACACGGAAAAAACTTTTTTTAATTTATTTTCCCAATCGCCCGATAAAGAGGCGATATGAATATTTCGCGCCGCGCGCAAAGCCTTTAATTGCGGACCGTCAATCGTCAAACTACGATTGGCGCCGCGCGAACCGAAAATAACCCGTTCGCCGGTCGGCGCCACCAAGATAAAAGAAGTGCCGCTTTCCGTCCCCTTGATAACGGACAACAGGCGCGTATCGATATTCCGGTTTTTTAAATTGGCAACAATCAAGCGACCGCCCTCGTCCGTGCCGATGGCCGCCAAGCAAGCGGTTCGGAAACCGAAATTGGCCAGACAGACGGCCGAATTGGCCGCGCCGCCGCCGAAAGAATAGTAAAATTTATCCACTTTGATTTTCGCGCCATATTCAAAAGCCAACAATTCCTGACGCAAAACGTCCCGACGATTATCAATCAATACGCCTTGATCGGTAAAAAAAGAAATGTCGCGAGTCGCTCCGCCAACGGTGATAAAATCGTATTTCATATAAGTGATCCTTTAATAAAATAATATCATAAAAGGGGCTTTTTCTCCAGGAAAAACGGTTGCAGACGACGAGTCAAAATGCCGGCGAAATTAAAAGTCAACAGAGCAACAATCAAACTCCAGGCGCTCTGATAAGCCAGTGCTCGCCAAAAATTACCGTCAACCAGAAAAAACGCCGCTTGATCGTACGCCGATAAAGACAAGAGAATCTCTTTGGTTATATTATAAACAATCGTCGCCGATAAAATTAACGCCAAAAACGAATATAAAGAGCGATTGGTCAGCCAAGAAACGGACAACCAGTGAGCGCAGGCGGCTGTCAAAAATAAAGCGATCAAATACAAGCCGAAAAAATTGAAAGAAATCAGGTCCAGCCAAAAACCGGCGATGAGTGCCGTCCAGACGGCCGTCCGAAAATCGAAAAAAAATAAAAAAAACAGCAAAACAATCACCACCAGATTAATTTGTCCGAAAAATTCCGGCAAAGAAGACAAAAAAGAAAATTGCGCCAAAGCCGCGGCGGAGACAAAAACAAGAAAAAAAATAATCTGCCCGATTTTTTTAAACATAAGCTGGCTTGATAAACCGAATAAATCAAGGAATGATTACGGATACGACCGTCAGGCTGTTTAAATTAACCAACGGCTCAATGGTCGCCGATTGCCAAACCTCGTTGCTGGCATTTTGAACTTGGGTCACTTTACCGATAATCAAACCGCGCGGAATACCGCCGCCGAGACCGGAAGTAACCACCGTATCGCCCGGAGCGATTTGATCCAATTGCGGAATATAATTCATCCGAACGGTCAACCCTAAATCGCCATCGGTAATGCCTTGAGTCTTATCCTGATTTTGAATGGCCGCCGCCAATTGACAACGCGGACTGGTCGTCAAACAAATTTTGGCGGTAGCGTCCTTCACTTCCACCACTTGCCCGACGATTACGCCTTCGGCGCTCACTACGCCCAAACCGGAGCGCAGGCCGTCCCGACTGCCGCGATTGATAATCAAATCGTAATTATCGGCCGCCGTCGTTTCTCGGGCGATGATATTGGCCACCACCGCTTGAAAATTATTGACATTCAAAAATTGCAAAGTTTCACGCAATCTTTTATTCTCCTCAACCGTCTCTGCGCAACGGGAATCGGCCACCGTCAATTGAGCGACCGTGGCGGTCAAATCACTAACTTTTTTCTCCAAATCTTCCTTATTTTGCGCCGCTTCGTAAGAGCCGTTCAGCGCGACGCCGTCTTGATAAAAACGAGCCAAAAACGGCTTAGTCAAAAATAACAACAGATTTTCCGCCGGACGCAAAGCGCCGACCCCATGTAAAAAAACGAGCAGTCCACCGGCTACCAAAAAAATTACGATCGGCTTGTTTTTTTTGATGATCATCGGATTGACCGCCGATTATCGCCTGACATTTCTTTACTCCAGATTATTCGGCAAAATAACTTTTTCCAAAAGCTCTTTATTGTTAAGCAAAATACCGGTACCGCGCGCCACGCAAGTCAAAGGATCGTCCACGATTTTAACCGGAATTTTTGTGGCCGCGGAAATGGCTTTATCCAAACCGCGCAGTAAAGCACCGCCGCCGGACAAATATAAACCGCGCTCGTAAATGTCGGAGACCAATTCGGGCGGCGTAGTTTCCAAAATAGTTTTGATATTTTCAATGATTTTGACGACGGTGCGATTAATCGCTTCCCTGATTTGTTTATCGCTCACCATCAAAGCTTTCGGCAGACCGGTCAAAAGATCGCGACCGCGCACCTCTATCTCCTGCGGTTCCTCCAAAGGCACGGCCGAGCCGACGGCGATTTTGATGCTTTCCGCCAATTGTTCGCCGATTAAAATATTGAATTCTTCGCGAACATATTCAATAATATTATTGTCAAATTCATTGCCGGCCGCGCGTAAAGATTTCCAAGTGACGACGCCGCCCAAAGAAATAACGGCAATTTCCGTCGTGCCGCCGCCGATATCCACCATCATCGTGGCGGTTGCTTCCGTCACCGGCAAACGCGCACCGATAGCCGCGGCCATCGCTTCATCAATCAAGTAAACACGCCGCGCTCCGGCCGATTTGGCCGCGTCTTCCACGGCTTTTTTTTCTACCTCGGTCAAATCCAACGGAATGCCGATGACCACGCGCGGCCGAGGAATCAGCGCGAAATTTTCCGCGTGAACTTTATTGATAAAATATTTCAACATTTTTTCCGTTACTTCAAAATCGGAAATTACGCCGTCCACCAAAGGCTTAATCGCTTCAATATGCCCGGGTGTCTTGCCCACCATTTTTTTGGCCGCTTCGCCGACTTCCAAAATTTCATTGGTGCGCTTGTTAATCGCCACGACGCTCGGTTCGTTAACGGTAATTCCTTTGCCGACAACATAAACCAGGGTATTCTTCGTACCCAAATCTATCCCCAAATCATGACTAAATTTTCCGAGCAATTTATTGAACATAAATTATTTTAATTTAAGCGCCAAAGCGTCGATTTTTACCAGCTCACCTTTATCATCCGCCCGCTTTTTCAATTCCACGCTATCTTGACTCAAAGTTTTTTTGCTGACCACGACGCGATACGGGCAACCGATCAAATCCGCATCGGCAAATTTCTCTCCGGCCGATAAATCGCGATCGTCATATAGCACTTCCGATCCGGCCGAAGTCAATTGATCATAAATTTCGTCTGCGGTCTGATTTTCGTTCAAAGACACCAAATGCGCTCGGAACGGAGCGACACTGGCCGGCCAAATGATTCCCCGATCATCATGATAAGTTTCCACAATCGTTCCCAACGCTCTACTCGGACCGATGCCGTAACAACCCATAATCACCGGTTGTTCCCGGCCGGCCGCATCCTTATATTTCACTTCAAACGGAGCGGAGAATTTCGTGCCCAGTTTAAAAATATTGCCGACCTCGATTGCTTTCATCTCCGCTAATTTCTCGTTGCCGCATAAGGGACAAGTTTTCTGTTCGGCGACAATTTCCTGATTGACGGCCACACGACACTGATTGCAAACATGAATCCGATCTTCGCCCTCTTCCGCCAAAGTTTGAAACTCATGGGAATATTTGGCGAAAGAACCGCCGGACGCATAGGTCAAATAAGTGTTGTCTCCCAAACCCAAACGCTGAAAAATTTTAAAATATGCTTGGATGACGCGCTCGTAATAAGCGTCCAAATCCGCTTCGTCGACATGGAAAGAATATAAATCTTTCATCAGAAATTCCCGGCCGCGCAATAAACCGGCTTTAGCCCGTTTCTCGTTACGAAATTTAGTCTGAATTTGATAAACGCCGAAAGGCAAATCTTTATAAGAAAAAATGTTTTTGCCGGCCAAAGGAGTGACCACCTCTTCATGCGTCGCCCCCAAAGCATATTCCCGTTGATCGTTGCCGGATAAGCGAAATAAAGCGTCAAAGGTGGCCCAACGATCGGTCGCCTGCCAATTTTCTTTGGGAATCAAGGCCGCCATCAATATTTCCTGACCACCGATATTGTCTATTTCCTCGCGAATAATTTGGCAAATTTTATCCAACACCCGCTTGCCTAAAGGCAAATAAGAATAAATACCCGCCCCGGTCTTGTCGACAAAACCGGCGCGAATCAATGCTTGCGCATTATAGCTGGCCTCGTCTTTCGGCAACTCTTTGACAGTTTTGGTGAAAAGCTGAGATTGTCTCATAAATAAAGATTATTTTATTCTTATACTAACGAAAAAAAACCGGCTTGTAAAGCGCATTTTTGACCGCGCGCCGATCAACGTCGCGCCATTTTTTTCAATGCTTCCTTCACTCTTTCCCCGCTGTCTTTCACGTCCGAACCGACGGCATTTAAAGCCGAGCGCGCTTCGGACAAAGAATATCCCAAAGACATCAGCGCCTCCAATTCGTCACTGCCGCCCGGACCGGTCAAGGTCGCCGTCACCGCTCCGCCGATACGAACGATTTTATTTTTCAATTCCAAAACTACACGTTCCGCCGTTTTTTTGCCGATACCGGCCACCTTGGTCAACAAACCGGCATCGTCGCGAGCAATCGCTTCTTTGATATCGTCGGCCGTCGCTAAAGACAAAACTCCCAGAGCCGACTTCGGACCGACGCCGGAAACGGTTAAAAGCAATTCAAACAATTCCAAATCTTCCGCCGTTTTGAAACCGTACAAATCATCGGCTTCTTCGCGGACATGATGATGCGTATAAACTTCCGCTTCCGCGCCGACTTTCAAATCATTAAGCAGATTCTCGCCGGCATAAATCCGATAACCGATATCGCCGGTTTCCAATACGACGTAATTTAAAGTTTTGGCGATTGCCCGTCCGCGCAAAAATGAAATCATATTGATAATTTGCTTGTTTAATTTATTTTTCTTCTCAGCACCGTTCCGATCGGAACTGCGCCGGCCGCGGCCGGTATTTCCAAAATTGCCTGGCGACGACCGCCGCCACCGTGCGCTTCAAGCAACTTGGCGCCGGTTTTGGCGTCCCAAAGCTGTCGCGGCTTTGTCTTTATTATATCATATTCCGGCTTAATAATCTCGACGCTGTCGCCGACTTTGACGGTATTGTGAACCGTAAAATATATCCGTCGAACGCCGGCTTTTGCCGCCCCGGATTTAATCACTTGTCCGCAAAATTCCCAAGCGCTGGCTTGATGAGAATTAACGATGTTTTGATCGGCTCGCCCGCCCGACAAAAAGCCGGACGTATAACCGCGATGCGTCACTTTATCTGTCAACTCCTTATATAAAAGATTCGTTTCTTTCTGCCATCGCGCCGCGGAAATCGGAGCGGCCAATAAATTCAAAGCACGACGATAAATTCCCGTGATCGTCGCTTGATAATAAACGCTTTTGGCGCGTCCTTCAATTTTAAAACTGGTCACGCCGGCCGCCCTTAACTCTCTTAAATATTTCAATAAACATAAATCCCGGGAATTCAATAAGTAGGCGCCGTGTTTTTCTTCCACCAACTCTAAAATCTCTTCATGACCGCCGGCTTTAATTTCATAACGATTGACATCATATTTCCAGCGGCACGGCTGAGCGCAATCTCCCAGATTGGCGCTCCGATCAACGAATAATTTGGATAAAAAACAACGGCCGGAGTAAGCCATGCACATCGCACCATGCACGAAATATTCCAACTCCACGGCCGGCGCGGCCCGATGAATCTCTTTTATTTCTTTCAGCGTCACTTCACGCCCCAAGATAATACGTTTGATTCCTCGACGCGCCCAAAACTTCACCGCCTCCGAGTTGGTGCAATTCGCTTGCGTGGACAAATGAATCTCCGCGGCCGGCCAATATTTTTTAACGACGGCGATGACGCCGGGATCGGAAACAATCAGCGCGTCAACCTTCAACGCTCGCAATTGTTTCAGATAAGCCGGCAATTTTTTAAAATGTCGATTATGAGCGAAGATATTAATGGTAACATAAACTTTTTTCTTGGCCGCTTGCGCATATTTGACGGCCATCTTGATTCCGGCCAAATTAAAATCATTGATTCTGACGCGCAAAGAAAAATCAGGCAGACCCAAATAAACAGCATCCGCCCCGTAAGTAAAAGCGGTTTTCATTTTCAATAAATTTCCGGCCGGCGCCAATAATTCCAATTTTTTCATATATTAGCCAATATTTTACTCAATCATAGTATAGTACAATTTTATGTTTAAATAAATATTGACAATATCATATAAAAATGTTTAAATAGCCGCTTGCTATTGACAAAAAAGAAATAAAATATAATAATTGACAAACAAGGATAATCAATGGGCGCCCGTGAGGGCCTTATAAACAGCACTTTCACAAACAATCAAAAAAATCAAATTATGATAACAATCACCTTAATGACCATTTGCCAGCTCCGGGAGTTTCGCCGCAAGATCAATCGTCCCTATCATTTTTTTCTTATCTCGGCTTGGGATCGCGATCGCCGGGTTGACTCTTTCCGACTGAGTTTCGTCGATCATGACAATCGAGCGACCACGCTTACGGAACGGATACAAAAACACACTATCGTCGCCGTTAAAAAAAATGAAAAAATCACTTTCTTCACTCTCAACTCCTGTTGGAAATTAAAAATCCAAGAGTTGAAAATAAAATCGGAATTTTTCATTCCCGATTTCATCATTCCGGCTTTGGAAACAAAAGAGGCCGAACCGGAACAAGAACAGGAAATGATTAAATTTTTTCCGAAAAAAACCATAGATGAATGCTTGCTCAATTAAGCTCATCTAAAAACCCTTCCGATAAAGAAGGGTTTTTTATTTCCGCAAAATAATCGTAAAAAAATAAGTTTTATTCCATCTACGCCTTGAATCTTTTGACGCGGATAATTCCGGAAGTCGGAACGACGTTTATTCCCCGCTTTTCCAATTCATCCAGCAACAAATTCATGCCCAAAGAATCGGAAGCCATATGGCCGGCGATAATAACATTGATATGATATTTTTCCGCTTCTCTGCGATGTTCCTCGCTCATGTGCATGCCGATAACCGTGCCGATCCCGTACTGCGACATTTTTTCGTATATATCTTTGGAGCCGTCCGTACCGCCGGTAAATTCAGTCACTACGATTTTGCCGCAACTGCGCTCTCGGTCGCCGGCAAAAATCATCGGTCCGGCTTTCTTGGCTACGGCCGCCGCATATTCCGGGATAGCTTTCAGCAAATCAACCACCTCGCCCACGGTATCCAAATCTTTTTCTTTCTTCTTCAAAAGCTTCACCAAAAAATCCGCCCCCAAATTATCGGCCGGCGTATGAACGCACATAAAATCCAAATCCAACAGTCGGGCCATATCCACCGCACGATCGTGATTGACCGGAGAAACACCACGACTCACTTCGCTGATGCGCGGTTTGATGACCGATTCGGCCACATTGATCGGCAGACCGTAATCGGCCAACACCTGAGCCTGCAAATGCATGACATCCGACAAATCGGCCAAAGCCCTTCCCTCGGGATGATGAGCGATGACCAAATCGATATCGCCCAATTGCTTGGCCAATAATAATTCCGGACCTTCCATATCAATGTCGACCAACACTTTTTTGACCGGTTTCATTCGACTATATAAAATTCGCGTATCCGAATACGGATTGGTCAATTTCTCCCGATCGAATTCAGCCCGCGCTTTTTGAGGCGCGTCTTCATAATTCTTTTTGATTCGCGCCAAATATTTTTTAACCGCGGCCGGACCGCGTAAATCGGCTTTGATGCCTAGATTAACGGCCAAGTCGTAAATTTGTTGAGTAGTCATAAATTTCGTCTAATCTTCATAAATTAGAATTTAGTTTTTACCGTCGTTTAAGCTTGCTTGTCGGTTTGAGTCTGATTGAGATTCTTTTTAAAACTGGTAAAAGCTTTTAAGATTTCCACCGGCGTGACAAAAACCACCGTGTTGGACTGATCGCTGGACATATCGTTGATGGATTGGAGCGTCCGCAAATGCAAGGCGCCGTCCGATTGCGCCAAAATGGCGGCGGCCTTGGAAATGTTTTCCGCCGCGGCCAGTTCGCCTTCGGAATTGATTATCACCGCGCGTTTTTCGCGTTCCGCTTCCGCTTGTTTGGCAATCGTTCTTTCCATCGATTCCGGCAAAGAAACATCTTTCAATTCCACATTATTCACTTTCAAACCCCAATTATCGGTTTCCTTATCGACTATCTCCCTGATTTTTTCGGCAATCTTTTCCCGTTGACCGAGCAAATCGTCCAAAGTCACTTCGCCAACGATATTGCGCATCGTCGTCTGGGCATATTGCGAAATGGCATAATAAAAATTTTCCACTTCAATCACCGCCTTTTCGGCTGCCGCCACCTTGTAATAAATAACGGCATTGACCATCACCGGTACGTTATCGCGGGTAATCGCTTTCTGATCCGGCACGTCAACGGCTTTGACGCGCATATCCACCTTTTTATAAGTTTGAAAAATCGGAATCAAAATTTTCCAACCCGGTGTCATGATGCCGGAATACTTGCCCATCGTGAAACGGACGCCCCGCTCGTATTGATTGATCTGTTTCAACGTCGATAAAATCAAAATTCCGACGATGATTAAAAATGTAATTGAACCTCCCATATGTTTAATGATTATGGCCGGCAATCCGGCTGTTAATTATTTTTTCTCGATTCCCAGTACCAATTTAACTCCCTCGACTTTAATTTCTTTTTTGAATTCTGCCTTTATTTCTGACACAACCTCAAGGGATGACGAAAGTGTATCGCGCAGAATATCGTTCTTCATCTTTTCAATATCGTCGGCCATGGCCGCGTCCGCACCGGAAATATAGACGACCGCTCTATCCTGAAGATTCAAACCGGCGTCTTTGCGGAGCAAATTTACGAAACGAATTATTTCTCGCTTGGTTCCCTCTAATTTAAGTTCGGGAGTAATTTCCGTGTCCAAATCAACCTCAATTTCTTTCCCGTCTCCAACAATATTTTCCACGGTCTGAACATTTAACTCGTCACTCACCAAAACAGAATACTCCGGCTCCATATTAGCCGCCATTTTAACCGTGACTTTGGCCAACATTTGTCTGATCTTGATTCCGGCCGCATCGCGCTTCGCCAAGCCGAGCTCGACAATGCGACGAACCAAAGCCATCTTGTCCAAAACCGCCTGATCAGTCTTCGCCGCTCCTTTTCCGACCGGCCAAGCCTCCAGATGAACCGACTGATTTTCATCTTGAAAATCATCAGCGCTCACTTTCTGCCAAAGAGTTTCCGCCATAAACGGCATAAAGGGCGCCATCAATTTTGCCAGTTCAATTAACACGTGTTTAGTCGTCGCTAAAGCCGCTTGCTTGTCCGCCTCGTCATCGGCTTTGAAGCGATCGCGACTGCGACGCAAATACCAAGTGGATAATTCATCAATAAAATCCGTTATCGGCCGCATCGCTTTCGGCAGATTATAGGCTTCCAGAGCATCGGTCATTTCTTTGATAAGCAAATTCAATTTCGCCAATATCCATTGATCCAAAACATTTTTACCGGCCACGATATTTTTATTGTCTCCCGCCGACGTTGGTCCATTTTCGGCCGTCGCAAACATTTCATAAAATTTATACACGTTCCACAGAACCATGATATTTTTGCGCAGAGATTCTTGCACGCCGGCTTCGGAAAAACTCAAATTTTCCGCGGCCATCACCGGCGAAGAGGACAGATAGGCGCGTAAAGCGTCCGAGCCATATTTGTCCATAATCAAAAAAGGATCGGGGTAATTTTTCAAACGCTTGCTCATCTTTTTGCCGTCTTCAGCCAAAGCAATGCCGTTAACGATCACATTTCGAAAAGCGTGCTTGCCAAAAATGCCGCCGGCAATGACATGCAAATAATAAAACCAAGCCCGGGTTTGATCCACTCCCTCGGCGATAAATTGCGCCGGAAAATTATGATCGAATTTTTCTTTGTTTTCCGTCGGGTAATGGAGCTGAGCGAAAGGCATGGAGCCGGATTCAAACCAACAATCCAGCACGTCGGGAATACGTTTCATCTCGCCGCCGCATTTAGAACATTTAAAAGTCAGGTTATCAACTTTGTCTTTATGAATATCGGTAATGGTTTGGCCGGTCAATTTTTCCAATTCCTCCACCCCGCCGACAACCCGGCGTTCGCCGCAAGCGCACTCCCAAATCGGAATCGCGCTCGCCCAAAAACGCTGGCGGGAAATGGACCAATCGCGCGCCCCTTCCAACCAATTGCCGAACCGGCCTTCTTTCAAATAATCGGGCGACCAATTGATATTCTTCGCGCTTTCCAGTAATTGTTCTTTTATTTTCGTCACCCCGACAAACCAGGAAGAAGTCGCGTAATTGATTAACGGCGTTTCACAGCGCCAGCAATGCGGATAACTATGTTCATATTTAGCTTTGGCAAATAATAAACCTTGGCCGGCCAGATATTTGATGATTTCCACATCGGTCGCCGAGTGATTGTCAATCGGCTTGACGTGGAGGTCGGGAAAATCTTTCACTTCCGGCTTGAAAACGCCGTCCATGCCGACATGTTGAACGAACGGCAAATCATTATCCTTACCGAGCCGCATATCGTCTTCGCCGAAAGCGGGCGCGATATGAACGACGCCGGTGCCCTCTTCCGTAGTCACGAAATCGGCGGCATAAATTTTCCAACCGTTAGCGTGACCGGGTAAAGTTTGGTCGGAGGAATAGTAATTGAAAAGAGGTTGATATTTTAAACCAATCAAATCCGAACCCTTGATATCTTCATGAACAATCTCAATTTCCTTATCCTTAAAAACATCAGTAATGCGTTCAGTCGCCGCAATAAATAGTTCTGGAACATCCTTAATCCTTAAGGCCGTATATTTTATATCCTTCCCTACCGCCAAGGCGACGTTGCCGATTAAAGTCCAGGGCGTAGTCGTCCAGGCTAAAATATAAGCCGTATCCTTAGTTTCTTTGCCAACGCCGTATTTCTGACCGGCCTTCAATTTGAATTTCGCCGTTACCGACAAATCCTTAACATCCTTATAGCCTTCGCTCACTTCCGATTGCGACAAAGTCGTTTCACAACGCGGACAAATATGCATGGAGCGGTAGTCCTTATAAATCAAGCCCTTATCCCAAAGTTGCTTGATGGCCCACCAGATGGAATCCATAAAATCCAAATCCATAGTCTTATAAGCGTTTTCCATATCGGCCCAACGACCGAGCCGACGAATAACTTTCTTCCATTCGTCAACGTAAGTCAGGACGCTTTTTCGGCAGAGATCGTTGAACTTTCCGATACCAAGAGCCACAATTTCCTTTTTGGTCTTCGTGCCCAATTCTTTTTCCACGATATTCTCCACCGGCAAACCGTGACAATCCCAACCCCATTTTCGATCGACATGATAACCGCGCATGGTTTGATAACGCGGCACGATATCCTTCATTACGTTGGCGACGATATGACCGTAATGCGGCGTACCGGTCGCAAAAGGCGGCCCGTCATAAAAGACATAGTCGCCTTGCGGAGAATCTTTGCTCAAAGATTTATTGAAAATATCCGCGCTTTCCCAAAATTTCAAAACATCCTCTTCTCTTTCCGGAAAAGACCGATTTATTGTCGCCGTCGAATTATCATTTTGATTGGCTTGATTATTCTGCTCGTCAGACATAAAGTAAATAATTAATTTTATTCTTTATCTTTTTTATCTTTATTTCTAAACGTATCCATATTTCGAGACGGATCAATATCGCCCATCACATCTTTGTCGCCGCTGTACACTTCGGCCATTATTTCCTCCCAACTTTTAGACGAACGGGTGGCAGAATCTTTTTGCTTGGCTTTTTTTGGCGCCGGGGCCGGTTTACGACCGGCTGGCGTTTGACGTAATTTTTTAATTTTCTCGTTTTTCAAGCGTTGGCCGCGCGTTGCTAAATCTGCTTCAAATCTTTCCCGATTGGCGACATCTTCCGCAAAAATCCGATCCGCTTCTTGCCTCTGCCATTCTTCATCCCGATCTTCTTCCCAAGGATCAGTTTTTTCCGCCGTCTTCTCGACTTCCGCCTCCAAGTTTTCTTTGTCGACGGCCGAATTCTCGGTCGCTTCCGACCGCCTGGTCGCTTTGTCTCCGTCATCCGGAAAATTAATTTTTAAATTTTCCCAACTCATATGTTTAATGATTAAATAATTTTATTTCCCGCAACATTTTTTATATTTTTGACCGCTACCGCAGGGACAGAGGTCATTTCGCCCGACCTTGTCGCCGCTCTCGTCTTTCATCTTTTCATGAACCAAATCAACCGTATTGCGTCCGCCGGCTTGTTTGTGCATTTCCTTGGCCGCACCGGAAAATTCCAAATTCCGCGTCGGTCGGTCGGCAAACATTTTCACTTCGCGATCGGCCGCCATCATCAAAGCGTCGCCGGTTTTATAAATGGAATAAACCACCTGTTTATTAATCAAATCATTCAATTCTTGATACAAACGGTATGCTTCTTTCTTATACTCCACCAAGGGATCGCGTTGTCCGTAGCCGCGCAAACCGATGCCGCGGCGCAAATAATCCACGGTTTCCAGATGCTCCACCCACATTTCGTCCAAAGAACGAATTAAAAGACCCCTTTCCACTTCCCGAAAATCCAGACCGGCCGTTTTAAAATTATCGCCCAAAGTCGCATATTTTTTTTCCGCTTCGGTTGTCAGATAAGCGATCATGTCCGCTTGAATAAGTTCATTTTTCTTGCCGGACTTAACCAAGTCCTCCAGTTGCGAACGCGTCTCCTCGGTAGCGGTCCAAATCGTCCGGACGGTTTCATATATTTCTTTCAGGTCCCAATCATCCAGACTGTCGGCCGCGGTATGAAAACCGACAACATTGGCGACGGTCGCGCACACCATGTTTAAAATAATATCCGTCAAAGATCGAGAAACATTTGGCTCCGCTTGTTCGGCTTGCTTGGCTTGCTCGGCAATTTCAATAATTTCCCGACGACGTTTATAAATGGCCGTCCGATGTTTGTTGATTACGTCATCATATTCCACCAAATGTTTTCTGATATCAAAATTATTCCCTTCCACTTTTTTCTGAGCGCTTTCGATAGAACGGGAAATTAATTTATTTTGAATCGGCATATCGACCGGAACGTTCATGGTTTTCATCAAATTTTTCATCCGATCGCCGCCAAAAATTCTCATCAAATCGTCCTCGGTGGAAACATAAAATTGCGAAGACCCCGGATCGCCTTGGCGTCCGGCACGACCGCGCAACTGGTTATCAATCCGTCGCGATTCATGACGCTCGGTGCCGATAACATGCAAACCGCCCAAATTGCGAACTTTTTCCTGTTCGGCGGCCACGGGCGGATTCCCTCCCAAAATAATATCCACACCGCGACCGGCCATATTGGTCGCCAAAGTAATCGCTCCTTCCCGACCGGCTTGAGCGATTATCTCCGCTTCTTTCTGATGGTTTTTGGCATTCAATAAATTCGGTTTCAAACCTTCGCGCATCATCAATTCCGCCAAAATTTCATTTTTCTCGATGGAAATGGTGCCGACTAAAATCGGCTGACCCTGCTTGTTTCTTTCTTTGATATCGCGAATGACCGCCTGAAATTTATCCAACTCCGTGCGATAAATAAAATCATTATTGTCCAAACGAATGTTCGGCTTATTGGTCGGGATAACGATCGTTTCTAATTTATAAATCTTATGAAACTCCTCCGCTTCGGTTACGGCCGTACCGGTCATACCGGATAATTTATCGTACATGCGGAATAAATTTTGGAAAGTGATCGTCGCCATGGTCTGCGATTCTTTTTGCACCTTAACGCCTTCTTTGGCTTCAATCGCTTGATGCAGGCCCTCGCTATAACGCCGTCCCGGCATCATGCGGCCGGTGAACTCGTCAACGATAATAATTTCTCCGTCTTTGACCACATAATCTTTGTCGCGTTTGAACAAAACCCGCGCTTTCAAGGCTTGCTCCAAATGATGGACCTCTTTAACGCCGCCGGCCACATAAATATTTCCCAAACCGAGAATTTTTTCCACTTTATTGATGCCGTTTTCGGTCAAAGTGGCCGCTTTCATTTTTTCGTCGACATTGTAATCTTCATTTTCTTCCAAGTGCTGGACAATCTGAGAAAATTTAAAATATTTGTCGGTTGATTCTTCGGCCGGCGCGCTGATAATCAACGGCGTTCGCGCTTCATCGATCAAAATGGAGTCTATTTCGTCCACAATCGCGTAACGCAAAGACCGTTGCACCGTCTGTTCTAAAGTATAAACCATGTTATCGCGCAAATAATCAAAACCGAATTCGTTATTGGTGCCATAGGTGATATCGCAATAATAAGCGTCCCGACGCGGAACTTTTTTAAAATGTTTTAAACGATCGTCATATTGTTCTTCGTCAATATATGCCGGATCATAAACATAAGCGCTGTCATGAACGATTACGCCGGTCGTCAATCCCAAAGCATAATAAACCGGCGCCATCCAACCGGCGCCCAAACGAGCCAAATAATCGTTGACCGTAATCAAATGAACGCCTTTCTCTTCCAGGGCATTCAAATACAAAGGCAAGGTCGCCACCAAGGTTTTACCTTCACCGGTTTTCATTTCCGCAATCTGACCGCGATGCAAAACCAAACCGCCGATCAATTGAACGTCAAAATGCCGTTGATTCAAAATTCGGCGCGCCGCTTCTCTGACCGTCGCGAAAGCTTCCGGCAAAATATCGTCAAGCGATTGACCGTCGGCCAAACGCTTCTTGAATTCCGCGGTTTTTGTCCGCAACTCTTCCGGGCTCAATTTTTGCAAACCCGGCTCAAAACTGCCTATTTGTTCGATTGTAGGCCGCATCGCTTTAATTATTTTTTCATTGGGATCGCCGAATAAATTCAAAAAATTCATATCATTTTAATAATTTACCTGATATTACATAAAATAAACCAAAACAAAACAAGCTTTAGCTCTAACATTAGTATAATACGTATTGACGATTAAATAAATATTGACTGATACATAAAAAAATGCCAAAAGGCTCCGTCAAATAAACGGAGCCTCTCTTTATAATCATCCGCTCGTCACGAGCGGTTTTAATGGGCGTGATTATCCACTTCATATTTGGTGTTCTGCGCTTCAAAAAAATTGACGAGTTCCAAAGTATCGGTTTCGGTCGCCATCCATTGCGCCGGATTGGCGTCATGAAAATGAGGTTCAAAGCCCAGCTCTTCCAAGCGCCGATCGGCGATGTAGCGAACATACTGATTGACATAATCGGCGTTGATGCCGGAAATGCCGCGCGGAAACAAATCTTTATTGTAAGCGTTTTCCAATTGAACGCCTTCAATGACAATCTGTTTTATTTCCTCGGCAAATTCAGTCGTGGCAATTTCCGGGTTCTCTTCCAGAATGGTCAAAATGAGATTCAAGCCGAACTTGAGATGCAAACTTTCATCGCGCACGACCCAGTCCACCATAGAAGCGAAATTTTTCAATTGCTGTTTTTGGCGAAAACTGAGGGCCACCATGAAACCGCTGTAAAACCAAATGCCTTCCATGACAATATTGAAGGCCACCAAATTTCGCACCAAATCCTGTTTGCCGGCGGCACTCTCAATGTCCAAATTTTCCGTCATCCGTCCCAAATATTTGGCGATGAAAGCTTCCTTGGCTTTAATGGACGGAGTTTCCAAGTGAACATTGAAAGCTTTATCTTTATCCAGAGGAAAAGTTTCCAAAACATATTCAAAAGCCTGACAATGATTGGCCTCCTCCCACATTTGCTTGGCCAAATACAGATGCGCTTCCGGCGCTTTCAAATAAGGATAAACGCCCAAAGCCAAGGAGCGATTGACAATCAGTTCGGCCGGGTTGAAAAAGCTCATCAAAAAACTGACGGCATGCTTCTCGTCTTCGCTCATCTTTTTGAAATCTTCCAAATCTTCGCCCAAAGCGATTTCATGCGGAAACCAAGTATTGGCGACGGCTTGATTATACAAATCATATGCCCACTGATAATGAATGGGCCGAAGATTCATGTCTTCTTCCAAAGGTTTTCCTAAAATCATATGATTAAAATTAAAATTTATAATACCAATTTATAGCTACTGGCAACTCTCGCACAAAAGACGCTCCTGCGGATCCAACGGACAAGACTCGGACGGCATCTCGGCCGCCACCGCCTTGACCAGCGTCGCTCCGAAACCGCGCTTGCCCAAAGAAGTCGCCTTATTCACTTTGACCGTACTCTGCTCGGCGCTATGCCGCGGCTTCATATGCAGATAATAAGTGGTTTTCAAACCGCTGTTCCAAGCGGCCAAATACAAATTCATAATCGTTGCTATTTCCCGCGTCGCCAAATACATATTGCGGCTAATCGCTTGATCCACCCATTTTTGCGCGCGCGCCGCCACTTCTATAAAGGCTTCCGGACGAACCGAAAAAGAATCTTTAAAAATTTCCCGAATCGTTTCGGGAATATAATCCAAATGACCGATATCGCCGTAAGCGGACAAAATATCGGCTCTGGCTTTTTCCCATAACTGCAAAGCTTTCAAGCGCGCCACCAAATTATTGTTTAATTCCAAATGTTTTCCTCCCAGAGTGTTGCGGCTGAAAATTTGCGCGAAGCGCGGATCGATGCCGGTGGAAGTGCCGGCCACCAAACCGATATTGGCGGTCGGAGCGATGGCCAATAAAGTGGAATTGCGCATGCCCTTTTGCGTGCGCAGACGCAATTTTTCCCAATCCAATTTTGTCCGTCGGCTAACCGACAATTTTTGACCGCGGTTTTTTTCCAACATCGCCAAAGTGTCAAACGGCAAATATCCCTGTTCCCAACGCGAGCCCATAAATTGCGAATAGGCGCCGCGTTCGGCGGCTAAATCGGCGCTGGCCGAAATCGCCTCGTAACTGATAAATTCCATCACCTCGTCGGTCAATTCGGCCGCGGCCGCCGAGTCATAAGGCATTTCCAAACGCTCAAATAAATCGGCCAAACCCATGACACCGAGACCGAGGGCGCGATTATGACTGTCAAAATTGACGGCTTCGGGAACCGGCGGCTCATTGATATCCACCAGATTGTCCAAACTGCGAATCGCCAAACGAACGCTGGCGCTCAACTTTTCCCAAGCGATTTGTTTTTTGTCCACATGACGGGCCAGATTAACGGAAGCGAGATTGCAAACGGCGACATTGCCGCGATTGGCCGGCAAAGTTATTTCCGTGCATAAATTGGAACCGTAAATCGTACCGGTGTTGTTATTCAAAGCGCGCACGTTAATCGCGTCCTTAAAAGTCAACCAAGGATGGGCGCTGGCCTGCAAAGAAACGATAATTTGACGGAATTGATCCAAGGCTTTAATTTTTTTAAAAGTTCGCATCTTGCCCGCCTCCGCCAAAGAACAATATTCCCGATAACGACGACCGAAAGCTTCGCCGTAAAGCTCCACCAAATCGGGCGTGTCGGCCGGATCGAACAAATACCAATCGGCATCCGCTTGAACACGCGCCATAAATTCATCGGATAAATAAACGGCGATATTGGCCGTTCGCGTACGACGGTAATCGTCGCCGGCGTTTTGTTTCAAATCGACGTATTCCTGAAAATCAAGATGCCAATTTTCCATATAGAAACAGAGCGCGCCCATTTTTTTGCCGGCCCGGGAAATCGCCCGAATGGAGGAATCGATAATATGAAGAAAAGGAATCGGCCCGGAAGAAAAAGTGTTGTTGGTGGAAATCGGCGAACCGCTGGCGCGCAATTTGGTGACCGACAAACCGATGCCGCCGGTGGCTTTGGATAATTTCAAAACATCGGCCACCGTTTTGCCGATATGTTCAATATCGTCTTCCATGTCCATAATAAAGCAATTGCTCAAACGCGGTTTGGCCGAACCGGCGTTGACGTTCGTCGAGCCGCCGGGGACATATTCCAAGCGCGACATTTTATCGTAAAACTGCGCGGCAATCTCGTCCGGTCGACTTTCGTTCCAAGACAGCCCCATCGCCACGCGCAACCAAAAATATTGCGGCAATTCCAAGAGCCGTTGTTGTTTGTCTCGCATCATGTAACGACGAGCCAGCGTTTCCAGTCCGGCGAAAGTAAACAGGTCGTCGCGTTCAAAATCGGCTTGAGCGATTAATTTTTCCCAAGTGAATTTTTCCAATTTTGAAGACAGCCAACCGGCTTTTACTCCGGTCGCCAAGTTCTCCCGAAAATGAGAACGATAACGATCCAAAAATTCCGGCTGTCCGCTATCCAAACCCAAGACTTCCCGATATAAGCTGTTCAACAGCAAGCGGGCCGACAAGCGATCGTAAATCGGATCGTCTTTGATGTGCTGACTGGCGGCGCGCATGACCACCTTATCCAATTCGGCCTCCGATATGCCTTCATAAACCATCAGGGCCGCCTCTTTGGCAATACTTTCCAGAATCTCCGGAACAATCGGCAATTTTTCCAAATTGCCGAAACCGGCAACGGCCAAGTCCAATTTGGCGGTGATTTTAGTATTCATAAAAAATAAATTAAATTTAAAGGCCTAAAAAGGAATTTGCGCCTATTTAGCCTATATTGTGGTTGAATAAGCTTTATTATACCATATGTTGTATATGGGCGCAATAAGCAAAAACCCCTTAAAAATCGCCATTACCTTAAAAAAATCCGCCGGAGAGGCGGATTTATTTTTATAACTGTGGATAAATAAATTAATTCTTTTTTTTCTTCCGTTGATCGACCATTTTTTCTTTATATTTTTTGATAATCAGCTCTAAATGGTCTTTGACTTTATCTATCGCCTTATACATATCGGCTTCGGTCTTCTCAACGCGCAAAATTTTGCGCGGCACTCGCAAATTCACTTCCGCCCGAAAAATTTCTCCCTTATTCTGACCACCGACGGCTTTCTCGATTTCACAATCGCAATTCAGCACCTTGATTCCTCCCAAATATTTCTCCACCATATCCATTTTCTCCTGAAAATAGTCGCGAATGGCGGCCGTCAATTCTAAACGAGTGGATTTGATTCTGATTTGCATAGATTTGAAAGATTAACTGTTAAAATAACTTAATGATATCTTTGTAGGTGATAAAAATAATCAAGACGATCAGCAAAACAAAACCGGAATTATGAATCAGCGCCTCCACTTCCCTTTTGACCGGGCGACCGGAGATTTTTTCAATCAACAGAAAGACGATGCGTCCGCCGTCCAGGGCCGGAAAAGGCAAGATATTCAAAATCGCCAAATTCAAAGACAATAAAGCCACGAACTGCAGAAGATAAGCAAAGCCCAAACGAGCCGCTTGACCGGTAATCGTGGCAATGCCGACCGGACCGGCGAATTGATCGCCGACTTGATTCCCTTGAAAAATATTCTTGAACAGATCGGCGAAAGCGATCACAATTTGTTCCAAAACCCAACCGACAGTTTTTGCTCCCTCCCAAAAAGCGGCCAAAAACGGATAGCGTACCAAGCCGGCCGCGAAAATAGCCACGCCGATGGTCGCGCGTCCGCCGTCACGGGATAAAGGCACGACGCTAATGGTTTGTTCCTGTCCGTTGCGCCTGATCAACAACTGCGCTTCTTGATCGGCACTGGCGGCAATCGCTTCCTGCAGTTCTTGTTCCGTCCCCACCGTCCGATCATTGACGCGCAAAACTTCATCGCTGGCCTGAAAGCCCGCGGCGGCCGCGACGGAATCCGGCAAAACCTGAGCAATAACTACCCGTTGTTCGCTGACCCAGGCGCTTTTGCCCAAAGTATCGGTGGATTGAGGCAGGCCGATCAAATAGCCGACGGACAATAAAACCCAAGCCAACACGACGTTCATAATCACGCCGGCGGACAAAATCAATATTCGTTTCCAAATTTTCTGGGCCGCAAAACTATCACGGTCGTTCTTTCCTTCGCCGTTTTCTCCTTTAATTTTCACAAAGCCGCCAAATGGCAACCAATTAAGCGAATAAACCGTCGCCCCGGCCGCCGGATGAAGATTTTCATCCGCGCTCGTTTCCAAACTCTCCACCGACCGATTGCCTCTCACGCGACGCCAATGTCCGAAACGGTTTTTATACCAACCCACGGCACGAGGCGGAAATCCGAAACCGAATTCTTCCGCTTTCACCCCGCAACGGCGGGCGGTGAAAAAATGGCCGAGCTCATGCGCGAACACCAGCACCGACAAAACCAAAATAAAAATAATAATCGTTAAAAACATGTATTTATGATAAGTTCTCCTATTAAATTTCCATAATATCTTTCTCCTTTCGATCACGAACCTCTTTCAGCTCTTCGTTCTTCTTGGCGGAAAATTCGTCCAACTCCTTGATGAAACGAAATTTGTCGTCTTCGCTGATTTCTTTGTCGTCAAAAGCCGTTTCAATCGCGCTCTTGGCGTGATCGCGCGCCTGACGCAAATTGACGCGCGTCTTTTCCAATTTCTCGTTCAATTTTTTGACCAGTTCTTTGCGATTTTCCTCCGTCAACGGTGGCACGGTCAAACGAACCTTATCACCCTCGTTAACGACGCCGAAACCCAGCCCCGCGTCAACAATGGCTTTCTCGATATTTTTCAACACTCCCTTATCCCAAGGCGCAATCACGATACTGTGCGTATCGGACACGGCAATATTGCCGACGGCGTTCAAAGGATTCATGGTGCCGTAGGCTTCAACTTGCACGTTCTCCAATAACGCCGGATTGGCGCGACCGGTGCGCAAAGAGGAAATGTCTTTCTTGAAAAAATCCAAGGCGCCGGCGAATTCATTTTGTTTGGCTTGTAAATATTGATTCATATGTTTAATTAAAAATTGACAATTAATTTTTGACTTGATTTTTCAACTTAATCCGGCGACTCAATCTTTCAGCCTGATCGTGCCCAAATAAATATTGTTGGGGTTGTCAAAATCAATCAACAGCTCGCGGCCGGCACGGCCGGTCGGCAAATTATTGGTTGACCAGGTCGCTCCGCCGTCAAGAGATCGGAAAAAAGCGGTATTGGTGACATAATACAGATAACGAGAATCGCGCGGATTGACGGCCAAGGCGTTGATAACCGCATCTTTATCGGACGGAATCAACATGACATTTTCCCAAGTGATGCCGTTATCGGGCGAACGAAGAATCAGCTTATCGGTGGCCAGAAAAAGAAAACCGTCAACGGTCACGACAAAATCCCGGAAATTCGTGCCGATTTTGAAATCGTTCAAAACGACGTTCAAATCCGTCCAATCGTCCACCAGAAAATTCTGCTCCAAATTGGCGGAATTGGCGACATTGGTATGAGTGGTGGAAATAAAACTGAAAATTCGGTTCTTGTCGGTGGCCACGAACAGCAAACGGCTGTCCAAAGGAGAAATCACCAAACGCTTCAAGCCTTCATCCAAACGCTGAATAGTTCGCCAGGTGGCACCGGAATCGATACTCTTGATAATTTCGCCGCGCGACGTCCCGATGTACAAATTGCGGGTGTTATAATGATCAATCGCCAACGTGGTGACGACCACTTCCGGATTATTGTCAAAATAAACCTGCGTCCAATTGCGGGAACAATCGTTAGACCGATAAAGACGATTGGCCAGAGCGGCATAAATCAAACATTTGTTCTGCGGATCAACGGCCACATCGTTAACGGTCGCCGCGGGCAAACCGGTGACTTTAGTCCAACCGTTATTGATGTTATAGGTATAATACAAACCGTTCTCGAAACTGGCGAGATAAACCGCTCGGCTGTCGCCGGGATCCAAAACCATCCGATTGACATTGAGGTTGTTGATGGTTTGCGGCCGACCGGTAAGCGTCGGCAAGCTGGACATCGCCTGCCAATTGTCGCCGTTATTGACCGATAAAAAAACGCTGTTATCACTGCTGGTGGCGTCACCCGAAGAACTGGTGGAGATGGAGCAACCGGCCGTCGCCAAGGCCACCGCCGCCAAAATAATGGTAAATTTTAAAGTTTTTACGGACATATGATTAATTTAAATATTAACGGCTAATTGTTCCAAAACCAAACGCGGATTGACGTTGGCGGCCAGATACTCCTTGGCTTGAGCGATCAATTTCAATTGTTTCAAAATCGACGGCACGCTATTCTGATCGCTTCGTTCGTTTAAAAGCGCCAAAGTCTTGTTTAAGGCGGGCGCCAACGCCGAATGTTGCCAGCGATCTTTTTGTTCCAAGCTTGATAACAACAAATCGCGACTCAAACCTTCGGCCATGGAAAGAACGGCGCTCGCCGTCTCGGTCGCCTGCCGACTCCAAGTCTTATCGTTGAAAATCTTATCCAAAATCTGCAAACGAGTGTTAAGATCGGCATTAATCAGCGACAACCACCGTTCCGCCCGTTCCAAATAATTTTGATAATCTTCCGGCGCTTCCAAAAATTTGACGGCGGCCAAAGGACGACCGAGCGCCAGATTCGCCAAATCTTTGGCTAAAGAACGATTGGCGCCGCAATGCTTAATCAAGTAATCATAAATCACGGCCGCGGGCACGGGATGAAAATACAAGATTTGGCCGCGCGACAGGATGGTGGCCGGCAAACTGTTTTCATCGCCGGTCAACAAAATGATTATCACCGCTTCTTTCGGTTCTTCCAAGGTTTTAAGCAAAGCGCTCTTGGCCTCTTCGCTCAAGAGATCGGCGTCTTTGATAATTCCAATCTTATAGGAATTCAAGAAAGAACTCAAATTCAAAGTCTTGATGAACTCGCGCACGGCTTCAATGGAAATGTTTTTCCGATCGGCCGCCTTTTCCAAAATATGCAAATCGCTGTTGAAACCGATACGGTTCCCTTGCAAATTGCGCGCAAACGCCAAGGCAATCGTAAATTTGCCCAAATCGTTCGCGCCGGCAAAAATATAAGTCTGAACAATTTTGTTATTATTCAAGCCGCGTTCCAAAAATTCTATTGCCTGGTCGTTGCCGATTTTCGGCCAGGAAAACTTTTCTTTGGCCATACTGAATTAAAACTGGATTATATAAATAATTTTAAAACCCGGAACTGATTTTATTCAAATCGCTATTTTTTATCCCCAGGCCGCGCTGGCGCATAATTTCAAAAGCATCGGCCGGACGATTCAAATAATACAACTGCAAATCTACCGGATCAAAATAATAAGCCTGCCCTTTGTCTTCCGTCTGCAAAAGAATGCGACCGGCTAAACGTCGCCAAGCGCCGGGATTGCTTCGCACGGCCGCCAAATCGGCGTTGGAAATACCCAGACCGAAACGGCGCATGACCTCAAAAGCGTCGGCCGGCCGGCCCAGATAATATTTTTTGCCGGAAACCGGCTCCACATACCAGGCTTGCCCCTGACTTTCAACTTGCAATAGAATCCGGCCTTGCAAACGCGTCGCCAAAGAAACGGGCACGGACGAAGCGGCCGAGGCGCTGGCAGAACCACCGATCGGACTGACCGTCGCGCCGGAAACCTGAAAAGATTGTCCGGACGACAATAAATAATTGCCACTCACCACCACTTTCACCGCTTGCGTCACACCGTTCTTGGCATAAAAAGTCTGACCGTAATCTTGATTGTTTTTGCCGGCATATACCGCCAAGTACGGACCGGCGGCCAAAGACAAAGAGGCCGTCCGATTGGAATTTAATTTAATCGTGCCGACTTGCTTATCGCGATAGAAAGAGCCGTTGGCATCGGCGCTCAAAGAATACAATTTTAACGAAGCTGTACTGGACAAACCCTCGCCTTGCGCGTCGGACAAGGTAAAATTGGTCAAATTGGTCGTTAATTTCTGATAATCGCCGGCCGGTTTGACCGCGATGCCCCAAAAAATATTTTCCCGGTTGAAATAATCGCGAACCGCCAACGCGTATGTCCCGGCCGGATATTCTAAACGAAAACGGCCGTTGGCATCGGTTTTGGCTTTCTCCAATTCACGTCCCAAAGTGCCGGCGGCGGTCTGTTCATAAAGACGAACTTCCTTCCCCGTCAACAATTGTCCTTTGGCGTCCCGCAATTCTCCGCTGACGCCGCTGAAATCGTAAGACAGAGTATAGTCTTTATTTTCGGGCACGCTGATATTATATAAAACGGAATTATTTCCGTCCGCATCCTTGGCGCTGACGGCATAAAAACCGGTCTGACCGCGACGATAAGGATTATAGGGGGCGACATAAACGGTCGCTTGACCGCTGGCACCGGTTTTCAGACTGGCAATCAAGTCGCCGCTTTCAAAAATCGGATTGTTATCGGCATCGTATCTTTGCGCGTAGAGAGAAAAACTGTAATTCTTTTTTAGCTCTCCGGCCGCATCGCGCAAAACGATGTGCAAAGCCGGCAAAGATTTGGTCAGATTGCGATTATAATCGCAGGCAAAAGTGACCGCATTAAAAAACCAGAATTCTCCCAAATTTTCTTTTTTATCCCAAACATGCAAAACATGGGATTTACATTGATCGGGCTTAAAGCTGAAATTAAATTGCCCCAAACTGTCGGTCGTGCCGCCGCCGACCTTATCGCCGGCAATCGGCAAACCGTAGTTATCGGTGTCCTGTTCATACAAGGCGAATTTAAAACCGGCCAAAGCCTCGCCGCTGAAATTGCGCAAAGTTAAAGTGAATTGCGATTCCCGCTCGCAGACCGTGGACGGAGCGGGCAAATTGTAATTATAATTATTTTCGTAAATATAAACATCGCAAACATCGTCCCGCGCCGCCGCCGGCTCGCCAATCGCCAGCACCGCAATCAGGACAAGAAATCCGCCAATTATTTTCCCGCTTTTAAACATAGAAATAAAATTTAATAATGATTATTCTATTTAATATTAGCCTAATTATATTTAAGTGCCCTCTCCCGTCCGATTTGCCGACACAAAAACGATGATTTTCCGGTTAATCTAGGATTATTATAGCATACTTTTCCAGAAAACCAACCGATTTTTTATTGATTTTTAGACCTTAAACTGATATATTGAAGGAGTCTTTAATTTTTAAAACATGTCTCACCGTTTTAAGAAATTAATCCTCTTCGCCGGCGATGTGGCGGCCTTATCCGGCGCTTTATTTTTAACTTTGGCTATCCGTTATCCGCAAACCGCCTGGAACGAACGTTGGCACAGCCATTGGCCGAGTTTTTCGGTCATTTTTCTCATTTGGCTGATAATATTTACCATCAACGACCTTTACAATCTGGATTTGCGGGTAAACAGCCGCCAATTTCTCCGCTTGACCGTCAACACCGCGGCCGTCAGCAGTTTGTTGTCCATTCTCTATTTTTATCTGAACGTTCAATCCGCCATCGCTCCCAAAACCAATCTGGCCATTTTTATCGTTGTTTTTCTCGGCCTATTTTTTGTTTGGCGCGGCTTATACCAATTAATCCGCGGCGCGTTCATCCCGCAAGACAACCTGGCCATCATCGGCTTTAACCAACGAACGGAAGAATTGGTCGCCGCCTTGAAGCAACGTCCGGCGGCCGGCTATCAAACCGCTTTAATCTTTAAAAATCCGACGGAATTGACCGATCTGGCGGACAGCCTGAAAATCAAAAACATCCGCGCCGTCGTCATCGTGGACGATTTCGGACAAAGCGCCATTTTGCGTCAGGCCTTGTTTGATTGCTTGGCTTATAAAATAACTTTTTTCAGTTACCCCGATTTCTACGAACTGCTAACCGGAAAAATCCCGGTGGAAGCGATTGACGCCGACTGGTTTTTGAAAAACTTGCGCTCGGGCCAAAAAAACTATTTTGATTTTCTGAAGCGCCTTTGCGACTTTTTCGGCGCCCTGACGATTTTTCTGATATCTCTGCCGTTTTGGCCGTTCTTGGCTTTAGCCGTCAAATCAAGCGGCCGCGGTCCGATTTTTTTCCGTCAAACTCGCTTGGGACAAAACGAACAGGAATTCAAGATCATCAAATTCCGCACCATGCGCCAAGAAAATAATGATTTTACGCCGACCGCAGAAAACGACCCCCGCATTACCCGTTTCGGATATTTTCTGCGCCGCACTCGTCTGGACGAACTCCCGCAAGTGCTGAATATTCTGAAAGGCGAAATGAGTTTTATCGGTCCGCGCCCCGAAAGACCGGAAATCATTAAAGAATTGGAAAAGAAAATTCCTTTTTATAAAACCCGCCTGCTGATCAAACCGGGACTGACCGGCTGGGATCAGATATCGGGACGTTACCATTCCGCTTCGCCGGAAGACAGCCGAGAAAAACTGCAATACGATTTATTTTATTTAAAACAACGCTCGCTTTATCTGGACATCGCCATCGCTTTGCGGACTCTGGCGACTATTGCCGGCGGCGGCGGAAGATAGCTCATGAAATTCTCCCTGATAATCATCAACTATAAAACACCGGACTTGACCGCCGACTGTCTGCGAGGAATTTTTTTATGGCTATCCCGGGAAGAAGCGGAAATAATTTTGATAGACAACGCCTCCCGCGACGGCAGTCGGGAAAAATTACAAGCCGAATTCGGTTCGCAAATCAAAATAATCGCCAATGAACACAATCTCGGTTTTGCCGCCGCCAACAACCAAGGCGCGGCCGTCGCCCGAGGCGATTACCTCCTCTTTCTGAACAGCGACACCGTAATCAAAGAAAATTTCTGGAACACTTGCGCCCGTCTGCTTGAAGACAATAAAGACATCGGTTTGATTTCGCCGCGACTGCGCCTGCCCTCCGGAGAATATCAACAAGCCGCTTTCGGAAAATTTCCCACCTTATGGCGATTGCTCGCTCAAACCACCAAAAAAGATCAGGTGATATCCGGCGGCACCGATTTTTATGTCAGCGACTGGATTAGCGGTTGCGCCTTGATGATTAAAAAAAATGTCTTTCAAGAACTCGACGGCTGGGACGATAATTTTTTTCTGTATTACGAAGACGTGGATTTGTGCCGCCGCGCTTATCAGAAAGGATACAAATCGGCGGTAGCTCTGAACACCAACGTTATCCATTTGGGCGGACAAAGCTTAACGGCCGATCCGGAAAAAAAGAAACGCTATTATGCTTCGCAAGATTATTACTTTCAAAAACACTATTCCTTCTTGGTCGGCTTGATTGTCAAAATCGCCCGATTTTTTTATTCTAATCTTAAAGTATGAAAATTGCCGTCAACGCCATTCCTTATACCCGTTGGTCGGGAATAGAAACTTTCCTGCGGAATCTCTTATTGTTTTGGCCCGATAATACTCAAGATGAAATTGTTATTTTTACCAATCAGCGAGCGGCCAAGTTCTTGCAACCCCTGCCGGCTAACCTGAAAATCAAAATTAAAACTTTCTCGCGACTGAGCCGCTGGCGACTTTTTTTGTATCAACAAATCGCTTTGCCCGCCGTCTTGCGCCGAGAAAAATTTGACTTGTTATTTTGCGCTTCCCTGCTCGCCCCCTGGAGTTATCGCCGAAAAATAATTACCATCCATGACGCCGCGCCTTTTATTCTGAAAAAGGAAACCGGTCCGATCGGAAAAATTTTTTGGAACATCAATCTGCTGTTTAATCGGCGCTCCGCTCTCAAAATTATTACCGTATCAGAATTTTCCAAACAAGAATTGATAAAAAAATTGGGCATCAAGGAAAATAATCTGGAAATAATCTTCAACGGCGCGCCTTTAATAGGCGCAGACGAAAGCCGGCCAGAGGCGAAAAGAGAAAAATATTTCGTCACCGTCGGCAACGCCCGGCCCAGAAAAAATTTGGAAATTTTATTCCGAGCGCTGACCGATCCGCACAACAAACTGACCGATTTTAAATTGTTGGTTATCGGCCAGTTGGACAGTCGCATGAAAAAATTGCAAAAAAAATATAATTCGTCGCAAATAATATTCACCGGCTTTGTCGCTGAAAAAGAAAAATATGCTCTGATCAAAAAAGCTTCCGCCTTGATTTTTCCTTCTTTGCATGAAGGCTTCGGTTTGCCGATTGTGGAAGCGGGCAAGTTAAGAACGCCGGTCGTCTGTTCCGACATCCCGGCCTTTCGGGAAATCGCCGGCGACAGCGCTCTTTTCTTCAATCCTCAAGACGAAAAAGAACTGGTGCAAAAAATAAAGGAAACAATCGAATCCGCACAAACGATTTTCACGCTGGGAGAAAAAGGATACGCCAACGCCAGAAGATTCAACTGGCCGGAATCGGCCGCCAAACTGGCCTCAATAATCCATCATTATGAAAATCCTGCAAATAAATAAATTTTATCATCCCTGGATCGGCGGCGTGGAAAAAATTGTCCAAAATATCGCCGAAGATTTTAACGGCCGCGACGGTTTCCGAGTGGACGTTTTAGCCTGCCAAGCTCAAGGCCGACGCCAAACGGAAAACATCAACGGCATCACCGTCTATCGCGCCGCTTCTTGGGGATATTGGCTGGGCATGCCGATTTCCTGGGATTTTTTTCGCCTGCTCCGAAAAATTAAAAAGAATTATGACCTGATTTTAATCCATCATCCCTTTCCTCTGGCTTTTCTGGCGATTCCCTTTTTAAAAAATAAAAAAATCTTCATCTGGTACCATGCGGATATCATTCGGCAAAAAATCAGCAAACATTTCTTCCTGCCTTTCATCAAACTGGGATTAAAAAGGGCGGACAAAATATTGCTTGCCAGTCGCAGTTTACTTGCTCAGTCTTCATTGTTAAAAAAATATGTCGCCAAAAGCGAAATAATTCCTTTCGGCTTGGATCTGGAAAAGTTTTCCGTTAAAAACGACGATGACCGACAAACAGCGGAAATCAAAAAACGTTATGGATCGCCGCTAATTCTGGGCGTCGGGCGACTGGTAAGCTACAAAGGTTGGGAATTTTTGATAACAGCTCTGGCTGACGACAGCTTACGCGCTTTGCCGGAAGTGAAACTGTTGATTATCGGCGCCGGACCTTTGGAAACTGAACTGAATAAACTGATTGCGGACTTAGAACTGCAAAATAAAGTTTCTCTGCTCAAAACTGTGCCGGATCTCAAGCCATTTTACGAAGCCAGTGATTTATTGGTTCTGCCCTCCGTTTCGTCAACCGAAGCTTTCGGGCTGGTCCAGCTGGAAGCGATGGCTTGCGGCAAACCGGTTATCAACACGGATTTGCCGACCGGAGTCACCGAAGTCAGTCTTCACGGTCTTAGCGGCCTGACTGTTCCGCCTCGCGACAGCGCCGCTTTGGCGCAAGCTATTTTAAAAATCCTCTCCGACCCGGAATTAAAAAATCGCTTCGGAAAAAACGGACGACAACGCGTAGAGGATTTCTTCAGCCAAAAACTTTTTCACGAAAACTTGGCGAAGTTGTTCCGCCGCGCCGCACAATAACTTAACGACAAATCAAACAAAAAGAGGCCCGACCAGGGGCCTCTTTGTTAAATAAGCAAAATAATTCAATCGACAACTTATATAACGCGGCGATAAAACTCCAAAACCTGGTTCATCTCCACATTCTTGGGCAAATCGTTTTCCGACGGAACGGACAATAATCTTCCTTGATTTTCGCCATACTCCAAGAAGCCCAAAACAGTGCTCTCTTTCCGATTATTTTTTACCTGCTCCAAAAAGTTCGCTCTTTTCAAGACTTTCGCCGCCAAACCGATTGTTTGACCCGGCTTCACTTCATAGGAAGCGATGTCCACTTTGCGACCGTCCACGACGATGTGTCCGTGATTGACCGTTTGCCTGGCCTGTTCTCTGGTTTTTCCGAAACCCAAACGATAGGCGATGTTATCCAAACGAGTTTCCAGACGCCGCAACAATTCAATCTGCGGATTGCCGGTTCCCTTCAAAGCTTCGCGCGCGTAGCGCTTCATCTGCCGTTCCATAACGCCATAAATAAACTTCAAGCGTTGTTTTTGCAATAACCTTTCGCCGTAAGCGGACAAGCGAGCCGTTCGCTGATCTTTTTTTCTAATGCTCTCTCCCTCCGTCGCCAGGCCCAAACGCCGGCGCTTCTTCATTTTCGGTCCGATATATCTTCCCATATTATTAATATTATATGATTTATCACTTTATTTATTAATTAAGCTTGGTTTGGATACTATCATCTTTCCATAAAAAAAACAAGACAGCTCGTTTGAAATGGACAATTTATTCACTTTGACTGATATTATTTTAGCATATTGATAAATTTTACAAAAAAAATAACCTCGAATTGCTTATACAATCCGAGGTTATATCCGCCTGCCGGCGGACAAAAGACAAAAAACTAAAGTCTAAAGACTCAAAGGGTCAAAAGACTAAGAGTTAGAAACTTGCGAAACGACGAAAGCAAACCCGCCGCTACGACTCCACCTGTCATCAGGGCCGCCATAGCACGTGCCCAACCAAGAACCACGGCCACGGCGATCAGCGCTGAGCAATGAAGGATCGCCGTCAAAATCTTTAATTGATTCGTGCATAACAACAATCCAATATAAATCCATAATTTCCAGTTCTTTGTTGGAGAATCTCTCTCTGATTAAACAGGCCACTTCAGCGTTTGGTGTGGTGAGCCTACGATTTTTAGCATCTTTACGGATGTTTTTAGTGACACGTTCGTTGTCACTGAAAAGTTCGCTTTTTAAAACGGCAATTTTGTAGGTAATACCACTTGTCGGTTTAAAGCTTTTTGAACGTAGAACACTTTTAGCGTCATCCTTGACACGAAATATTTTGGATTCCAAACGAGAAATCCACTGTTCGCCGGTTGTTCCGTCGGAAGTGACGCTAAAATAAACAACTCCGTTTTTTTCAATCCACTTCGGTTTAATGACTGAAATTTGTACTTCTCCGGCGTTAACCATACGAACAGCTTCATTTGGGTTATTTACTCCGGTTTGTTTCATAATATTTTTAACCATGGCATTTAATTTTCCAGGTAAAACATCAGAAATTACAAAAAAATCATTATTATTCATCTTTTCCTCCTTGCGCTTATTTGCGCTGTTTATTTGCTCTTATCCGAAGCAGGAACTATAACCATCGTGGTCACAGCCAGGAAATGACTATCCGCCGGCTGACGGATTAACCATCTTTTGGCTGTGACCAATTTTGCAAATTAATTTTTAAAGGTCAATAATTATGAAATATTATATCATATAAATTATATTCTGTCAACTCGGCGAGCTGAATTGTAAAGAGGAAATAGAAATGTCGTCCAAACAAAAAACCCCGTCTCTCTCTGCTAACGCCAATCATGAATCAGTTTGAAAAATCGGCACGTCTATGTGCTCGTTTATCCATAAACTTTTTCCAATTCTTTTAAAATACCATTAAGCCGATGCCGCTCTCGACTTAACTCAAAATTTTCCGGAAAATAGCGGCGAGCGGTCTTAACAATACCAAAAAGCAATTTTATTTCTTCTTTTGAGCAAGCTAATAATTTCTTTTTTAAATCGCATATTTTAAAATTCTATTTTAACTATCAATAGCTTTATTGCTATTGCTGTCAATCAGTTTGAAATTTTTCCGGCTAACAACTTTTTTTCCGGTTTTTTCTTCCAATTCCAATCTAGCATGCTTCGCTACCGCTCCGCCCTGTTGAGCCGGAATTTTATTTTCATCCAATCCTCGAGCATGATCCGTTTCCGCTATTTGCCGAGTAGAAAGTTCGGCTAATGCCGTAAAAACCAACTCCGCATCAGTCATGTGGTCGCGCAAATTCTCCGTCTTTAAGCCTTTATATTTTTTATGTTCCTTGGTGGTCAAATCGCTCCATTCTTTATGAATAATATCGGTTAGAATAGCATATTCCTCTTTTTCTTTGACTTTATTGTTTTTCCAATAATCCGTTAGCTTATTTCTCACCTCCTGCCCCATCATTCTTTGCTGAATCCATTGTTGACTTCGGCCCATCTTTTGCCAATAGCCTCTGGAGCGATTTAAAGCTTGCTCCGGATCGGCTATTTCCTGGACTCTTTCATAACCGACTTTTGCCAGCCAAAGCTTGAACGGCTCGGCTTTGGGAGACGGGATAGATTGAACCAAGCGAAAAATCGTCTCAACATCACCGGCGTCACTTAAATAATATTTACCGTCTTTAGCTAAAAATTTCAGTTGGTTACAATTTGTAACCGACTGATTACCCTCATCTTTTAAACGACTCTTCAAAACTTTCCAATAATTACGCGCATCTTGGCTCCCCGTTAAAACTCTAATTACATCCACCACGCTAAACATCCACTTCTCTTCTTTTTCTAACCATACCCGTCGTACCGGATCATTGTCAAAAATGACGATAGATTTTTTATTGTTTGTATCAAGCATATTTTATATATAAATTTACATTTATATTATAGCAAAAATGCCCTTAAATTCCCATAAATTTTTAATAAAATTAAAATAAAATGCGCGAAAATAAAAAACATCAAATATTAGCTCATTAATGAATTTCTAACCCAAAGCAGGTCGTCTTCATCTAAACGGCAAAAAATTTGATATTTTGATTTAGAAAAAATATTTTTAAATTGTCCGGCTTTTGAATCCCTCTTGAGCCCGACCTTAATAAAAGTAACCCAACGCAGGTTGGGTTCTTTTTATTATGCGGAGAGAGGGGGCGCACTGGGAACGGTTATATTAAAATCATCATAAGAATTTATGAGCCCTAAGACCTGCCTAAAATAAAAAAGGATATTAATAGGCTACTTGATATTTTTACAAGATATAAATATTTTGTTATTATAATTAATATGGACAAAATCAATATCTATATAGATGGAAATAATTTATATCGCTCAGCCAAAGAGCTGGGCTTTGAGATTGATTACAAAAAATTTAGAGGTTGGCTTAGACAAAAATATAATCCAACTTTTGTTTATTTATTTATAGGATTAGTCCCCGAAAGAACAAATTTCTATGAACACTTACAAAAATGCGGCTATATTCTAGTTTTTAAACAAACAGTTTCTGTCGGCGAAAAAATAAAAGGCAATTGTGATGCAGAACTAGTTCTTAAAAGTATAAAAGATTATTACACAAAGTCTTTTGATTCTTGCATTTTAATAACCGGGGATGGTGATTTTGGGTGTTTAGTTGAATTTTTAAAAGAAAACAAGTCTATAAATTGTATTATTGCGCCAGATAGGGACAAGTGTTCTATTTTACTTAGAAATAAAAATACAGAAATCACTTTTTTGAATGAACACTATCATAAATTTTCTGGGGAAATAAAAAAAGCCCCCAATATGGACGTATCCACACCAGGGTCTCTTTCATAATGATGTTATTATTATAACATTAAAAACAAAAAAGTCAATATTATAATAAAAATAACTCTAATATTAGAGTTATTTTTAATCTGCGGAGAGAGGGATTGCAGGGCGGCTAAGCCGCCCTTTCTGCCTGCGTCGCTCGGAACTGCTAGTCTGCCTAACGGCAGTCTAGCGCTGCCTCGCTATCCTCGGCAGTGCGAACCCAAGGGTTCTCATCATATTCTTGCTCCCTTCAACCAAACTAAAAACACCCTTACGGGTGTTTTTAGTTTGATAGCGGGCTACCTCGGGCTGGAACCGTAATTTCGGCAAGCCCAGCAAGGCTTTTCGGTGATTTTTTAAGACTTTAGAAAATAAGATCCTCGTGCGCTATGGTTTTTCTTGAAAAGTGACAAAAGTGACACGAGTATTGATATAAAGGTTACAGGCAGGTGTAACCTAATTAAGTCAATTTAGAGACTATACTTATGCTTCAATAACGCCACATCTTTCCCGTTATCTTTCTTTTTAAGGCCAGCCAATACCTTACTTTCAGTTTCTGGCGTCCAATATATTTTTAATTTTTCTCTTGCTCTAGTTATAGCAGTGTAAAATATATTATGTGTAATCATTTCCTCAATTTCATTTGTAACAACGATTTTAACTGAATCATACTCTAAGCCTTGTGCTTTATGAATTGAAACAGCATAAGCAATCTGAAATGGAACTATACTGGATCGATCATCATCGTCCTCATCGGTATTTTTTGACTGGTTAACAAAAAACCTAATCACCGATTTATCTTTTTCAGTACTGTCTAAAAGTTGAAAATCATGACCCAATGCATCAAACTCATTTATAACTTTATTAATTTCAACATCAAACTGAATTTTATCACTCAATTTATTTATTCCAAGTATTTTTCCTTTTAAATTATTATATACAACAGGAGAAAATCTATTCGATTCATTAAACAAAACTGGATCGTTAACTTTATATGTTTGAACACCCCATCTGATGGATGGACTTGGGTTATTATTTTGTAAGAATCGATTAATATTATTTATTCCGTAAAGTCCGTCATAATTTAGACATAAAATTATCTCGTCTTCATTAGAATGATCAAAAATTGAATCGTCTAGTTTTGCAGAGTATTTATTTTTTGTTATATGCTCTAAAATATCACCATCTATTCTTCTTACTCTGCCCCACAAATCTAATAATTTATCATTTTTAGTCCTATACGGTCTAGTTAACTCAGATACTGATGATTTTGGGATAAAAGACTTAGCCATATTAAACCAATTTCCAAAAGATATGGATTCTATCTGAAAAACATCTCCAACTAAAACCAATATCTTAAAAGAGGCTTTTTCTAAAACCTTTCTCATGTCGGAATTACTTACAGTACTACACTCATCAATAATTAATAAATCAAATTCTGTGATATCCGTTTTCGATGACAGAAAGCTAGCGATTGTCTTAAAGGTACTATTAGAAATATTAATTTTTTCCGTTAGATTGTTAATTGCTGGGTTAGTGTTGGCTAAATATAATTTTTTAGCACTATCAAAGAAATTAGATATATGTTTTATCATTGTAGATTTTCCAGTTCCGGCCGCACCATAAATAAGGGCAACTCGCGAATTTTCAAACATTTTTTTCAATATATCTTTTTTTTCTGGACAATCGATAGAATAAACTGCTGATTGCAACCATGCTTCTACTGAATTTGAATATTTTTTAAACCCACCAGAAGACATCTCTTTGAGTTTTTTAATGATTTCATACGTGTCATCTTCATATTCCTTTATATAAATGCATTCTTTGTATGTTTCTAGTTTACGATTTCCGTGCTTATAATATAATAAACTATTATATTTAATTATGAGATCATCTATATTCGAATAAGTGGTTATATCTTTTTTTGGAGTATATAAATTACCGTCTATCTCCGTATTATTTTTTATAAATTTAGCAAATAATTCATATTCTCGATTATCTTGATCTATACAATCAAATAGATCCGAGGTCTTTGGATTATGATTAATTAAGGAGGCATAAAAAGGCATTTCATCGAAAGGCACACATTTCCAATCAAGATTTAAATCAGATAATTTTTTACACCCGCCAAATGTACACTGCTGTTTAATAATTTTATTATTTAAATTATGTAGTAAGTATCTGACTACATTCGATCCTTGTTTTTTGCCTTCTACTAGTTCACGACACTTATCTAAAACATCAAAAATATAAGATTTCTTTGACCCTTTTAATACATAATCTTTTACGCCCTTGTAGTAACCTTCTGGCAAATTAATAATTTCAACTAAATCATTATTAGTCTTTGTTAAAAAGTTCATTAAGTTTCCATACTCGGAAAGGCCTCTTTGAACCTTTGAATTATAGCCAAAAATGGCAGCAAAATTATTAAACTCACATGGACGGATAGACACACTCCAATCATCAATGATCTGGATTGGCATGTTGTTATCTAAAATTTTTATGCTTTCGTCACCTATGGATAGATCGACTGCATAATTTGGCAAAATATCAAACTTTGTAAACGCAATAATCCTATCAAATTTGCTAACTTTATCATTGGCTAGCGTCAAGGTGACCTCATAACGTATATCATGGTCAACAAAAAACGGCTTTATCTTTTGAACATAGTATCTATCTCTATAAGATTCTTTATTCTTAGATAATTCTATTTGTTTTATCTTTTCGGTTATTTTTTCATAATACTCTTGCAATGTTTTATCAGTATTAATAGGAAATTTATTGATGTTAGAAAGAACATCTAAACTATATGCGGTCTTTAAAAATTTCTTTATCCTAATTAAATATTCATAATACTTTAACATTAATCTCTCAGACCTATCTTCGTCTAATGTGTAATGAGATGATGAGATTTGTAAAAGTTTATGAAACTTTGATAAAAACCCAAAATTACCTCTCGTTTTTACATAAGCCTCAGCTTTTCTGATATTCTCGAAATTATTTTCAATATCTTTACCGTTGCTATATATTTTTAAAAAAATATCCTCAACAAAATTTCTTAGTTGGGATAAAATATTTTGTGACAACAATCCCCTGTCAGAAACACTTAGCTTGTCAATGTTTTTACAAATAGCAACATCAATATTTAAAATATCACTATCAATTTTATTCATATATTCTAGGTTTTAGAAAATTTTAACCTCCCCTGTTTGATAATCCTTAGCAACATTATCAATTATTGCTTTATCTGTGATCTGAGATTTTTTGTCTAATGAGAATGCTTCTATAGATTTTAATGGCCTCCCTGCGTACTCCATAGTCTTATTAAGATAGCCAATGAACGATCCTGAATATCTATATCTTCTTATACAATCATCAATACAAATATTTATTAAGTCATTATATCCTCGCCACCTATTTAGCTTATATCCTTCTATCCATTGGTTAATTAAAAATGGTATAAGTTGTTTTAGTTTTTGAATCGCAAACAAATTTCCTCTTTGGGCTAATCGTACCAAACTTATACTTATGCGATCGCAAATTTTTCTATCTTCTTGATCAATTTGCGATATAAATGTATATAATTTCTCTTTGTAGGGATTAAGTACTAATATAACTTCGCTCGCATCGCTGTATTCATTTGATTGTTTCCTTTTTAATCCTTTCGACCACAACCTTTGAAATTGCCTGTCGAGATTAGCAGTAACTAAATCCCAATCTGGCTCACCGAATTCATTGGTGATATTATTTATTATGAATCGATATGATATATTACATCGGTATTTAATCCAATTTGCGTTGAAAGACTTTGGTTGTTTTTTATCAAGGGAACGGTTAATGTTTCTAATTGCTTTTTCGAAATTCATTAATTTTGTACTTTCTTCTTATCAATTTCTTTTATTTTTTTATTTTTTATTTTTCGTATAATTTAAAATTGTTTTGAGAATTGCCCATCCTTTCCGTTGAGCAATTCTCAAGAACTTTAGACTAGGATTTAACCCTATTACTTTCGATCAGTGTCGCCGCGTCCTGGTTTAGGGACTCTTTCAACTGTGGTCGTATTCGGCCTGCGACGAGCCTCGTCAACAGGAATAAACTCACCAGTTTTAGAATCTCTACCCAATAAAAATGACTTTGAATTGGACATAGTGGTCTAATGCTAAAATTTGAATGATCAGTGCAAATCATGTACAATACAAGTACTAAGTTATACTGTGCTGATTTTATTGAATACCGACCCAGAACCAAGGAAAAGGAATTCTAATTCAATGAACACCTGAGTAAGCCACCAAATTTTGGTGGCTTATTTAGATTTTCAAATAATTACTTCTTCTTTGTACGATTATAAGGCGACTGATTAACTGGTTTTAAACCAACGCCGAGTTCAGAAGCTTTATTTTGTACACCACCAACTGGTCGACCAAGTTTAAAACCTATAACCCTGGTTGGCGTATTATCTTTCGCAAGCTGTTTGAGTTGTTTGATTTCTTCTGGCTTCCATTGCTTGCCAGCATTTCTTAGGTAATCTGGATTATTCATATTTTTAAAATTAATTTTTTATAACATCGACGACCTTTCCATTAATAATAAATTGATCATCCTCGCCAATATAAATTGGCATATACTCGTGATCAGAATTAGCCTTAAGGATAATCCTGTTGTTCAATTTATCACGATAAAATTCCTTTATAGTTGCTAGCCCATCGATAATCGCTAAAACTATTTCTCCATTGTTATAATTAGAAACCTCTCTATCAACCAAAACATAATCACCACTTTCGATAGTTTTCCCGTTAACATCCGCCTGATTCATCGAATCTCCGTCGGCCTTAATAGCGAATAGACGATTTTTATTCCTTGGCAGAAGACTTGAAGATATCTTTAAATAGTTTTCCACTTTCTGATCAGCATACGTAACGGCTGGTCCGCAATTAGCTGCTCCAACCACCGGAATAGCAAACAATGGGCTTTTACTAGAATGATTATATCCTTTCTTAACTAATTTTAAGATATTTTGTTCAAGATTTACCTGTATAAGCCCAGCTTTTTCCAACTGCTGAAGATGATATTTAGCAATTTGAGGCTTCCCCTTAACTCCTAATAATTCGGCTATTTTTCTAAGACTCATTGACCCTATTTCAGGGGTAGAGGCAATAAGGTTTAATAATTGAGTTTGTAGTATGTTCATATGCTCTAATAATAGCACACTATAGATTGTTTTGCAAGTCTTGTTGTCAAACTATTTGACATTTTACACTGAGGTGCTATAATGAATTTGTAAGTCAATAATTTATATGGATTATCAACTACAACTTAAGTCTTTTGAAGGAGAATTAGGGTTTAAACACAAAATCCTACAAATAACAGATATAACCCTTCACTCCTCTGATAGACAACCAACAAAATCAATTGGCAAAAAAATACGACAAGCATTTTCCCAGAAAAAGCCAGGCAGATTTTATGGATTTAAGATTCAAGAACCAACAGGAAAACAAAACTCCGTTGAAGCCGTCATGGAACTTGTTAAAAAAGACCCTGAATTAATGAAGGTGATTCAAGAAGAAGAAAAAAATGGCTACAGGATATTCATAGGCCTGCCTAAAGATGGTGTGCCTATACTACTAGGAGAAGACGCTAAAGAATTTATAAATAGTAAAAATGGCCAAAGAGTAATTAGAGGAATTAATCATTAAGCGGAAGTTTAATATAAAAACAATTTAATAAATGCGTAGTAAAAAGTAGAATAGAGTATCGCCTAAAAAACCATGCCTATTCCGCGCAAGAAATAGCTTTAAGATTTAATATCTTTGTCTGTTTCGTGTGTGGAATAGGCTTTTTGTTTGTCCATACATTAATTTATTAAATTACTTAATAAATTAACGAATAATACTATGGAGAAACTCCAATGGCACACAGTGCAAAAAAGAGTTAATGATCTTGTCCCTCAAGATGTTAACCCTAGAAAGATCAACGACAAACAAATGTCGGATCTAAAGAAAAGTTTGGCTAAATTCAATTTAGTTGAAATTCCCGCAATAGATTTTGATGAGAAAATCTTGGCTGGCCATCAAAGAATAAAGGCCCTTCAGCTCCTTGGTCGAGGAGAGGAATTAATTGACGTTAGAATCCCTAATCGAAAGTTAACCGAAGACGAGGCTAAAAGATATCTTATTTCCAGTAACGCTTTAGGCGGTGACTGGGATTTTGAGAAGTTAAAGACGTTTGATTTAGACTTGTTAGTTGATATTGGTTTTGACCAAGTCGATTTATCTCATTTCTGGGACAAAGATTTAGAAGTAAAAGAGGAAGACTTTGACGTTGAGGAAGAACTTAAAAAAATTAAAACAGTAAAAACAAAGCCAGGCGATTTAATTTTTCTGGGTTCACATAGATTATTATGCGGGAGTTCGACTGACCCCGATAATCTTAGACGACTATTCGGCGAAGACAAAGCCTCAATGATTTATAGCGACCCACCCTATAATATAAAGCTCGATTATTCCAAAGGTATCGGCGGAAAAAATGACTACGGCGGAAATGTCCAAGATAATAGAACTTACGAGGAATATAAAAAGTTTGTTAAAGACACGATGATTACCGCTCTTACAGTTACTAAGCCAGACTGTCACGTATTTTATTGGTGCGATCAAACCTATATTGGCCTTATACAAGAAATATATCGTGAGCTTGGTTTAATTAATAAACGGGTTTGTCTGTGGCTTAAGAATTCGCAAAACCCTACCCCTAAAATTGCCTTTAATAAGTGCTATGAACCAGCGGTTTATAGTGTTAAAGGTAAACCATATCTTAATCAAGCTATTCAGAACTACAACGAGGTCTTAAATAGGGAGTTAGGAACTGGAAACAGCCTATTTGAAGAAGTATTTGACCAGCTTGATATATGGCTTGTTAAACGCCTATCAGGGCAAAAATATGAACACGCCACCAGTAAACCACCCAAACTTCACGAGAAGGCCATACGTCGTTGCACTAAGCCAGGTGATATTATCCTTGATTCATTCTCTGGCTCAGCTAGCACTATGATTGCAGGAGAACAATTAAAGAGAAAAGTTTATGCGATGGAGCTAGAGCCAATTTTCTGTGACTTGGCCATTAAAAGATACTACAAATTAACTGGTAGAAAGGAGAGGGTGGAACATGTCTAAAAAAAATAAAATCCAAAATGTATTTTTGGAAGAACTAAAAAGAATTCCGATTGTGTTAGTGGCTTGTGAAAAATCAGGCCTATCTCGCAACAGTGTTTATCGCTGGAAAAAAGATGACAAAATTTTTTCAAAAGCGATGGACGAAGCTTTGGCTGAGGGCGAAGCGCTGGTTAATGATATGAGCGAAAGCCAACTACTAACTCTTATCAAAGAAAAGAATTGGCAAGCGATGAGCTTTTGGCTTAGACATCGTAATCCGCGATTTAGAGATAAGATTGAAGTTACTTCTAAAATAGAAGATTCGGAAGAACTTACACCCTCACAAGCAGAAGTTGTCCGCCAAGCCTTAAAACTGGCCAGAATATTGCCAGTTGATGATCAATTAATTAATAACAAAAATAAATATGATAGAAAACAAAATGATTCCACAAGACTTAGTGGAACAAATGACCAAGGACAAGAAAGTAAGGACGGCGATAACTAAAGAAAGTTTTTCTTATTTCTTCCATTTCTACTACGCTCATTACGTTAAATATGCGACCGCTGATTTTCAAAAAGAGATAATTGGTTTAATCGAAAAAAGCGACAAAGATAGTTTATTTGTAGTTGCGTTTCGAGGTTCGGGAAAATCAACTATCGTAACGGCCGCTTATCCGATTTGGGCTATCTTAGGCAAACAAGAAAAAAAGTTTGTTGTTATTTTCTGCCAAACCCAAGCGCAAGCTAAACAACACATGATGAATTTACGCCGTGAGCTTGAAGATAATGAATTACTGAAAAAAGACCTCGGCCCCTTTAGAGAAAACAGTGACGAATGGGGTGCACAGTCAATTGTATTTTCCAATACGGACGCACGTATTACCGTCGCTTCAGTCGATCAAAGTATTCGTGGTATTAGGCACTATCAGTATCGCCCAGACTTAGTTATCTGTGATGATGTTGAAGATATAAGTTCCACTAAAACTAGGGATAGCAGAAACAAAACATATCAATGGCTAAAAAGTGAAGTAATACCTGCTGGGGATAGAAATACCAGATTAATAATAGTCGGAAATTTACTTCATGAAGATTCTCTGCTAATGCGACTTAAAGAAGAAAATGAAAAAGATATCATTGATGGTAAATTTCTATATTTTCCATTGGTCGACAAAAAAGGAAAATGTCTTTGGCCAGGAAAATATCCAACTCAAAGTGACGTCGATAAAGAAAGAAAAAATGTCGGTAGTGAAATTACTTGGCAACAAGAATACCTACTTAATATTGTGCCGTCAGAAGATCAAGCTATATTTAAAGAGTGGATAAATTATTATGACGAAATACCTGCTCGTCTAAAATTATATGGCGGTTACTCTTCTCACCTGGAAGTAAGAATTGGAATTGACCCAGCTATTTCTAAGAGTGATGTCGCCGATTATACGGCTATGGTTCCTGGATTACTATACGAAACGCATACTGGGTATCGGCTCTATATTCTGCCTAAAATAATAAACAAGCGCTTGAGTTTTCCTGAAACTGTTGATACTTGCAAAACATTATATCAGAGCTACAAAAAAGATTATGAATACCCAAAGTTTGTTATCGAAGATGTGGCTTATCAAAAAGCCCTGCCCCAGCAACTACAAGCTGAAGGTATTCCTAATGTCATGACTACTAGACCTGGAAATCAAGATAAAAGAAGCAGGCTTGTAATACTGGCTAACATGATTAAAACAGGACAGATCCTATTTCCTAGAGAAGGAGCCGAAGAACTAATCCAGCAAATAGTCCACTTTGGAGTGGAAAAGCATGATGATTTAGTTGATGCTTTCGCTAATTTAGCTCATAACATGCTTGAAAAACCACCCCGAACAGCCAGGTTCTATGTTATTGGTTAGCAGTATTTCCTTTAATATTAAAGGAAAAGTTATCGACAAGTTGCCAACAGCTAGCTGCTTAGCAAAAGCTTAAAAGTGTGTCATTAATGGAGGTATAGATTTAACTAATAATTAACTATAATCATATGCCTCCATTATTAGACGTCCCTTTAAAGTATTGCCTGTATGCTAGAAAAAGCACTGAATCAGACGAGCGACAAGCCCTGTCAATTGATTCTCAAGTTAAGGAAATGCTCCAAATTGCTGAACGGGAAAACTTAGAAATTGTTGATATTCGGAGAGAGTCAAAATCAGCTAAAGACTCTGGTAACCGACCAATATTCAAAGAGCTTATCAAAGATATAACGGAAGAAAAATTTAACTCTATTATTACTTGGGCACCAGATAGACTATCGAGAAATGCTGGCGACTTAGGATCACTGGTTGATTTAATGGATGAGAAAAAATTAATGAGTATTCGCACCTTTGGTCAAACATTTAGTAATTCGCCAAACGAAAAATTTCTGCTCATGATTTTATGTTCTCAAGCTAAACTAGAAAATGACAACAGAGGCATAAATGTAAAAAGAGGTTTGAGAGCAAGATGTGAAATGGGCTTATGGCCGACTTGTCCGCCAACGGGTTACTTTAAAGAAAAACGGGTTGATCATAAAGGACAATGCTTAGTGGATCCAGATAGAGGTCACGTTATAAGACAAATGTTTGAAAAAGTCGCTTATGAGAAATGGTCTGGCCGAAAGATTTATAATTGGTTACGATTTGATTTAAAATTTAGAACAGCTCTGGGTAAAAAACATTTAAGTCTAGGCAATATCTACCGCCTGCTAGAAAATACCTTCTACTATGGCCCCTTCGAATACCCAAGAGGCAGTGGCAATTGGTATCAGGGAAAACATGAGCCGATAATTACAAAAGAAGTGTTTGATTTGGTTCAGGATCAGATGAAAAATTCTCAATTAGTTAGACGAGAAAATATTGAGTTCGCTTTTACTAAAGTCATGACTTGTGGTTTATGTGGTTCAGGAATATCAGCTACCGAAAAATTTAAGAAACTAAAAAATGGCGGTTATAACCGTCATATTTATTATGGATGTACTAAAGCGAAAGATAAAAATTGTAAATCTGGCTATATCAGCGAAGAAGATTTAATTAAGCAATTACAAAAACAGGTTGAGAAATTAGATTTTAAAAAACTACCAGTTCAAGATAAAATTGAAGGAGAGATAAAAAGATTTAAGAAATTTCAAATGATGGCAACTGGAAAAAATCAAAACATCGACGTAAGTGATGTCGATGTTAAAAATTACATTAAATTTTTGCTAAAAGATGGTGATGATCAAGAAAAGCGAGAATTGCTTACATGTTTAAATGGGGAGATTTTATTGAGTAACAAAACAATAACAATTAACTGATATTATATCTAAAATATTTATTTACTTTCTGATAACATTCTAATAATTTTTAATTTTAATTTCTTTTCATTCCCGTGACTAATCATTCCCAGATAAGAACTTAGCGACTCATCTTTGTAGTTATTCTCTTTTAATTTCCTAAACATACGTTTTTTAGTTGATCTTCTTAAAACTCGAAATTTAGAAAAACTAGTCCAGCCCAAGAAATCAACACCAGAATTTATTGTTTTAATAAAAATTTTATTTGGATGTATTTCTAAATTTAACCTTGCCCCAAGAAAACGCTCAATTACAGGAATTTTATTCTCGAGCCAATCTCTGCTATCTGAAAGAATTACAAAATCGTCAGCATATCGAATATAAAAATTTGTCTTAATATGATGCTTAACAAATTGATCAAATTCATTAAGATAAACATTGGCAAAAAGCTGGGAAGTCAGATTGCCGAGCGGCAAGCCCTTGCTCGTTTCAAAGTTAAAACTATCAATGACTTTTGTTAGTAACCAAATTATGTTCTCGTCTGGAATGTAACCTTTAATAATATTTATTAATATTTTGTGATCAATGCTAGCAAAAAATTTTCTAATATCCCCTTTAAGCACCCAACAAGATCTCGTATTATTTTTACTGACTTTTAAAAATAGTTGATTAAATCTGGTAATCGCCTTATGAGTTCCTTTATCTAAGCGACAAGAATAGCTATCAAAAATAAAAGTCCTATCAAAAAATGGATAGAGCTGGCGATAAATTGCATGATGCAGGAGTCGGTCACGGACAGTAGCTTTATGAATATTTCTAGTTTTAGGATCGTACACCTTAAAAGCCTTATAACCGCCGTGTTCGTATTTATGATATACTAAATCGTGATGCAGATCTAAAATATTATCCATTAGCCTGGTACGAAATTCTTGCACATCTTTGCGCTTGCGTTTACCTAACAAAAACTCCTGCCAAGCCTCTAGTAGATTTTCTAAATTTATAATATCTTCAAATTTATGAGTCAATCTAATTTTCATACCTCTAATTCTACCCCCCCCCCCCCCCAAAAATCAAAAGATTCCTACCTATTGTGGCATACCTATTTTAAACTGATACCAAAAGAGCACCGTTTCAGCCTTGGTGTTAAAATTGATAATATTTTTATTGAAATAATAGAGATGGTTTCTGGGGCTTTATACGTAAACAAAGAAGAAAAGGCGTTATACATAAAGACCGCCATCAGAAAAACAGATACTTTAAAACTATTATTCCTAATGCTCTGGGAAACTAAATCACTTGATAACAAAAAGTATTTAATGATATCTGAAAAAATTGACGAAATTGGACGTATGCTCGGCGGTTGGTTAGGGCAAATTGTAAAACAAAACTCCTCTATCAAAAGATAGGGGAGTTTTTTGTGAGACTTGCGAAACGACGAAAGCAAACCCGCCGCTACGATCCCACTTGTTATCAGGGTTGTTATAGTTCGTGTTCAACCAAGAACCATTGTCATTGCGATTAGCGTTGAGCAGTTTAGGATCGCCGTCAGAATTATGCAAAATACCGCCCGTTACACTGCCCTTCGAATACTCGAATAGGCTGAATATTATTCGGCATCATAATGCCATAGTGTTTTGCACCAAGTTTCGTTAAATAACACCATTATTTTACTCTACCTATAGCCTTAGCCGGAGATATTCTCAAAATAGTAGCATTCATCACAGTGGTCATCAACCTTAATCGATGACATATTCACTTTAACTGATATTATTTTAGCATATTCATAAATTTTACAAAAAAAAATAACCCCGAATTGCTTGTGCAATCCGAGGTTAAAAATTCAAAGGGCTAAAAACTAAAGTCTAAAGACTCAAAGAATCAAAAGACTAAGAGTTAGAAACTTGCGAAACGACGAAAGCAAACCCGCCGCTACGACCCCACTTGCCATCAGGGCTGCTCCAGCCCGCGCCCAACCAAGAACCATCGCCATCGCGAAAAGCGCTGAGCAGCCTAGGATCGCCGCCAGAATCTTTAATTGGTTCATGCATTGCAACGATCCAATAAAGTCCCATGGCTTCCAGTTCTTTATCAGAAAGCTTCTCTCTGATGAGGCAGGCTACTTCGGCGTTTGGCGTAGAAAATTTGCGGTTCTTAGCTTCCTTACGGATTGTTTTAGTAATACGATCACTATCGCTGAAGAATTCTCCTTTTAAAACAGCGATTTCGTAAGTAATGCCGCTGGTGGGTTTAAAGCTTCTTGAGCGTAAAACGCTTTTAGCATAATCTCCAACACGGAAGCCTTTGCCTTCTAAGCGGGCAATCCATTGTTCACCAGTTGTACCATCTGAAATGACGGAGAAACGAATAACGTTGTCTTTTTCAGTCCACTTAGATTTAATAACTGAGATTTGTAGTTCACCAGAATTCATCATTCTAACCGCTTCTTCAGGCTCTGTTATACCTGTTTGGGTCATGATGTTTTTTACCATGGCGTTCAATTTGCCAGTTTCGATACCAGAAATTAAAAATTCACTTTTCATGTAACCTCCTTGCGCTATTTTGCGCTATTTTATTTCCCTATTCCGAGAAGGAGCTATAACCATTGTGGTCACAGCCAGAAAATGGCTAAATATAAACCATCTTTTGGCTGTGACCAATTTCGCAAGCTAGTTTTTAAAGGCCTATTTTATGATGTAATTATATCATAATAGACACATTTTGTCAACAATAATTGGCAAAAACTAAGCTTAAATAACAAATATTTATTTAATGTTAGCAATTTTTAAGTATAATGGAACTTAATGAAAACGAGAATTCCTTAAATTCTTAGTCTAAATCTCTTAAGATTTCTTAATCAATTTTTGATAAGATTGCTCGACTAAACCAAAAACGTAATTCAAATCTTCGGGCTTAGTTAAAATAACCTCGGTTTCTCCTCCACCATGATGGCCAATTCCTTCCACGTTTCTAGCCATATTTTTTGGATCTTCCAAATCTTTTTTCCTTATCTCAAGATGAATTTTTATTTTTGACTGCTGATTATGAACATAAGCGAATGCATTTTTTAAACGATAGGCGACATAATTTTGCTTAGGTCTTTCTTCTATTGAATCATTAATTGAAAGTATTTTTTCTTTTAAAGCAAAGAATAAATCTTTTATATCTTGGGGGATATTTAAGTGGTCATCGAGAGTGTAAACCTTTACCTCACTACTAACCTTATCAATGGTTTTATTTTTTGTAATTGTTTTAATAGATTCTTTAGAGTCTTGGGATAATAACTGATTATATAAAACTACATCGTCTTCATACATTTTTACTTCCCAGAGTTCTATCGGTAAATCTTTAAAATTAATAGCATTCATTTGGTAAGAGGTAAATGAATTTGCTACAAAAATAACTTTAGACTGTGACCAGTCAACATCATCTCTTTTTAAATTATTTTTTGTCCTTTCATTGTATTCTAAAATAAAATCTGACTTGTTATTCAACATTAGAGCCAAATAAGCATAACCCTGATCAATAACACTGAAACTGCGATCTCTTTTATATTCAATAATTACAAAAGAATTATTTTCTTTATCAAAAGCGAGTGTGTCAATTCTAAAACTGTGTAATGCAAACTCCGTGCTTACAAATTCTAAACTAAAGACACAATTTAAATTTGCCTCCGTTAATTTTTGAATATCTCTTTCCAAATCAATACTTTTTTCTTTGATAACAGATAGTGTCGAATTATTTTTTCTAAAAAGTGGCATAATTATTTAAAATTAAATACAAATAACGCAAACAAATTATAATTTACCTCCAGAAATATCAAAAAATTTTTCAAAGAAATTGGTCAACTTAGTTAAAACAGTTTCTCTTTTCTTGCTACGTTCGCCATCTGGAGAAAACCGCGATACAGGCGGCAATACTTTTGTAATTGCCGTACCAGTCGTGGCCACATGACCATCACGAAACGCATTTTTTATAAATGAATAAGCGGCGTCACGTTCGAGACCCTCTTTTTCAATAATATGATCTAATTCTTCAACCTTTTTTTGTTCTACAAATTTTTGCCAATCATCATCGACCACGGAATGAACATCAAGAGAAGTAATAAATTGGTTAATAAGGTCTTTTTTATTTCTAAGCTCAACACTTGAATCGATTGCCTTGTTAATATCAATTAAAATCTCTCTATTCTTGGTGTGATCTTGGTGATATTTCTTAACAAGACTTAAAACATAGTCGATATTAATTTCGACTTGCTTAATAAGCTCCATCTCAAAAACGACGTCATCATTAACATTTTCTTTTTCGTTTTCATTAGTCTTGCGGAGTTCATTATACAAATCAATATACATGCTGTGATAATCTTGAATATCATATTCTGTAAAAATTTCATCAGCAGCAAACTCGTCAAAAGTTGTTAAAATATTGCGTAAACGCAAAATATTACTATAAAGCTTAATAAATTCTTTTTGAGCTTGCTCACTATCAATTCTAACGCCAACGGGAAATTTCTCCATTAATTCGTCTACTAAACTGGCATATCCTCGAACTTCCTTATCGCCATTTTTATAACCGTTGTAATATTCTGCGTATGTTTTAAGTAAAACAATTCCGCATGCTTTTTTATCACCAAAAAGAGCAATAGCTTCGTTTGTAGCCTTTTCTAAATTTCGAAAACAAACAATATTACCAAAAGTTTTAACGCTATTTAAGATACGATTAGTTCGAGAGTAGGCCTGTAACAAACCATGCAAACGCATATTCTTGTCTACCCAAATTGTATTAAGAGTAGTTGCATCGAACCCTGTTAAAAACATATTAACGACAATAAGAATATCTATTTCTCTGTTCTTCACTCTTTGACTAACATCTTTATAGTAATTTTGAAACTTATCAGACGATGTGTCGTACGAAGTGCCGAACATGGAGTTGTAGTCGACAATAGCATTTTCTAAAAAATCTCTGGAACTAACATCTAGACCGCTAGTGTCTTCCGAATTTTCATCAATCATGCCATCAGCATCTTCATCGTTTACTCCAAAACTATAAATCGTAGCGACTTTAAGTCGCTTATCACTGGGAAGTTCGGCGAACTGTTTTTTAAATTCGGCGTAATATTTCTTAGCTACATCAATAGAAGATACGGCAAAAATAGAATTAAAGCCTGCCAGTCTTCGGTCTTTAATTTTGTAGAAACTATTTCGCTTTGTCTTTTGATCAAAGTGTTCACAAATATAACTAACGATATTTTTTAAACGTTCCGGAGCCGCAAGAATTGCTTCTCGGTCTATATCACTGACTTTTTTGTCTTCAATATTTTCAGCCTCATGAACAGTGGAAATATAATCCACCTTGAAAGGTAAAACATTTTTATCTGCAATAGCGTTAACAATAGTATATGTATGTAATTTTTCGCCAAAAGCTTGTTCTGTAGTTCTTAAATCTGGGCGACCACCAGAAGAAGCATTAGCGGCAAAAATAGGTGTACCCGTAAAGCCAAAAAGGTGATAATTATTAAATGCTTTAGTAATTGCTGAATGCATATCGCCAAACTGACTACGATGGCACTCATCAAAAATAATAACAATATGCCCATTAAAAATAGCATGATTTCCATTACGACCTATAAACCTGTCTAGCTTCTGAATGGTTGTAATAATTATTCGGGAATTTGAATCCTCTAACTGTTTTTTTAAGACTGAGGTACTGGTACTGCTATTGGCCGCACCTTTTTCAAATTTATCGTATTCACGCATCGTTTGATAATCCAAATCTTTACGATCAACAACAAATAAAACCTTATCAACATAAGATAATTTACTGGCTAGTTGTGCGGTTTTAAAACTCGTTAAGGTTTTTCCAGAACCAGTGGTATGCCAAATATATCCGCCAGCCTCGATTGTTCCGAGTTTCTTATAATTTGTGCTTACTTCAATTCGACTTAATATCTTTTCTGTTGCAACAATTTGATAGGGCCTCATCACTAGCAAAAATCGATCAGTAGTAAATACGCAGTATTTTGTTAAAATATTTAAAAGTGCATGTTTGGCAAAAAAAGTTTTTGAAAAATCAATAAGGTCAGTGATTGGACTATTTGTTGCATCTGCCCACCAACTAGTAAATTCAAAACTATTACTTGTTCTTTTTCCTTTTTTAATTGCACCTTCGCTCGACTCTTTAATATGCTCTGAGCGCGTTGTATTACTGTAATATTTTGTGTGTGTTCCGTTGGAAATTATAAATAGCTGCACATATTCAAAAAGTCCAGAGGAAGCCCAAAAACTCTCTCTTTGATAGCGATTAATCTGATTAAAGGCTTCTTGAATAGCTACTCCACGACGTTTTAACTCAATATGCACAAGCGGTAAGCCATTTACGAGAACCGATACGTCGTATCTATTAGCTCGCTGTCCATCTTCAGTGGCGTACTGATTAATAACCTGTAAACTATTATCATGAATATTATCTTTTTTAATAAGATAGATATTTTTGATAGATCCGTCATCACGAGTTAAATTTTTTATATGATCCTCTTGTATTATTGATGTTTTGTCTTCAATGCTTTGATTTGGGTTTGATATCTCGTTTGCAAAAAAACGATCCCATTCAGAATCAGTAAAAGTAAACTCGTTTAGCTTTTCTAATTGTTTTCGTAAATTACTAATAAGATCGCCATCTGAAGTAATTGCTACATAATCATAACCCTGAGCTTCTAGCTGCTTAATAAATGCACCTTCAAGTTCAGCCTCACTTTGATAATGAGTCACTCTTTTAGTGTCAGCGACATATTCGGCAACAACGGTGCTTTGAGTATTTTCCGCAACTAAATTGTATTTGTTATTAGCTGACATATTCATTAAAAGTTAAAAGTTTATCTCGATAATATTCATACTGTTGTCTACGAGCCTTAAGCTCAGCTGGTAAACCAATGGAAATATCATTAAGTAAGGCATCAAATTTATCTAAAATTGATACAATTCTTTCTTGCTCTTTTATTGAAGGTAGTGATATTTTTATTTTCGCAAGATCTTTGGCTGACACATCAATAACCTTAGTCCCTTTCGCATACTTTCTTTTTTGTTCTGAAAAAAATGATGTCTGAAAATAATATGACAAATACTTCGGATTTTCATTATGTTTAAATATTGTTGCATGACCGCCTGTTACTATCTCATCATCACCCAACCAAGCCACCGCCTTACAAACATCTTCAATATTTTCACTCGTACTAGTGATAATTAAATCTCCAGTGCTTACTTTCTTTAGTTTTTTAGCTGTTTCTTTTGATACAAAAGATTTAGTTTTATTAGTAAAAGTTCCATAATATGTATAAATCTGACCATAATGAATACAGCCAATGCCAGAATCAGTGAAATCGGTTTTTGGTAAACCACTGCCTCTAATTAGTGTCCCAATTTCTCCTAAAGACATACACTCTACATCCCTAACATTTAATAACTCATCTCTATAATATATATACTGTTTACTTCTTGCCTCCAGCTCTGCCTCCAGCTCTGCCTCCAGCTCTGTAAAACTATTAAGAATTTTTACAATTTCTTCCTGTATAACGAGAGGAGGCAATGGAATTCTTATTTTTTCCATTACATTACTCATCAGCTTAGGATTACCCATGCCAGCATTTACATAAGATTTTGCAATAACACCTAAGCTATATAATAAATATTTAGTATTTAAAACATTTTCCTTTGGCTTAAGCAGTCCGCAAACATTAGTAATACTAAATTTCCCATTATGATAAAAGACCGATCCTGCGTTTGCGCCATCAGTTGTCCATGTTACATATTCTCCGTCGTAGTCATAAGTTTTAATGTGTCCAAAAACACCCTCATTCCCTGTTTGGGAAGAATACACGGGATAATCACCAGCGTTATTTCTGAGATAATCTTTTGACATTACTCTGCCCCGATTAATCTGGCAGATTTCACCAATCTCCTTAAATTTCACCCCTTTTGGGCAATGTCTAGTAATTAGCTCTTCTATTTTACTTTGGTGCTTGGTCATATTATTTTCCTTCAATATTCGCAACTATTTTGTCAATTGCGGTACGTAGTTCTCTTTGCTTTGTCACGATATGGGCTATTTCAATATTAAGCTCATTAATGTCAACTATTTCTCGATTATCTTTTGCGATAACATAACTTGAAACGGTAAAATTATAGTCATTCTTAGCAATATCTTTATTGTCTACAATTTTTGCAAAATGCTCCATATCCTTTCGAACGATAAAAGCGTTTAAAATCTTTTTACGATTTTCCTCACTTAATTTATTTTTATTTCCTCCTCGCACAAATTCAACAGAGGCATCAATAAATAAAGTCTTGTTATCTTTTTTGCTTTTTTTCAAAACAACAATACAGGTTGCGATAGTTGTTCCAAAGAAAAGATCTGGCGGTAATTGAATTACTGCATCGACATAATTATTATCAATTAAATATTTACGAATCTTTTGTTCAGCTCCGCTACGATAAAGAACGCCTGGAAATTCAACAATTGCAGCTGTTCCACTTGTAGAAAGCCAGGAAAGCATATGCATAGTGAATGCAAGATCTGCCTTGCTCTTTGGAGCAAGCACTCCTGCTGGTGAAAAACGAGGGTCGTTAATCATTAGTGGGTTGCTGTCGCCATCCCAATGAATAGAATATGGCGGATTGGAAACAATGGCGTCAAACGGTTCATCGTCCCAGTGTTTTGGATCAGTTAATGTGTCACCATGTTCTATGTCAAAATGATTATAATTAATATCATGTAAGAACATGTTAATACGGCAAAGATTGTACGTCGTTAAATTAATTTCCTGCCCGTAAAAACCTAATCTAACATTTTCTTTTCCGAGAACTTTCGCAAATTTAAGAAGAAGTGAACCAGATCCACAACAAGGATCATAAACTTTATTAACTTCTTTCTTACCAACGGTAGTAATTTCCGCTAGCAGTTCGCTAACTTCTTGCGGTGTATAAAATTCACCTCCAGATTTGCCAGCATTTGAGGCATACATAGTCATTAAAAATTCATAGGCATCACCGAAAGCATCTATTGTATTGTCTGCATAATCGCCTAAACGAAGATCTCCAATTGCTTCTAAAAGTTTTACTAACTTTTGATTTCTTTTTTCAACATTATTCCCAAGTTTAGCTGAATTTACGTCAAGATCAGCAAATAGTCCCTTTAAATCGTCTTCACTACTTGAACCTTTCGCTGAGTTTTCAATATTACTAAAAACATTAGAAAGCGTTTCATTTAGATTTGCGTCATTACGCGCATTTTTACGAACATTTACAAAAAGCCCACTAGGTAATATGTAAAATCCTTTTTCTTTTACTGTGTCAGCACGTCCGAATTCAGCTTCTTTGTCAGAAAGATTAGTATAATCAAAATCTTTTTTACCTGAGCGACGCTCGTCAGTATTAATGTAGCTGGTAAGATTCTCACTGATAAAACGATAAAAAAGTATTCCTAAAACATATTGTTTAAAATCCCAACCATCAATACTTCCTCGCAACTCGGTTGCAATCTGCCAAATAGCACGATGCAATTCCGTGCGTTCTTGTTCTTTTGAGAAATTTTGATTAACTATTTTATTAGCCATAATATTTAAATTTTACTTTTTATTGCTAGTTTCTTCTAAAAATAAATTAACGTCAGATTCTTTAATTCTCCAGACCCCTATTTTAGAAGCTTTCAATTTTCCCGATTCTATATATCTAATAATCGTGCGGGTACTAACCCTCAATATATTTGCAACCTCTTCAATAGTTAAAAGATTATCAACACTATTAGTCATATAAATTCAATTTTCTTTATCTTTTCTTTATCTAAATTTTATCACATTTTTATTAAAAATGCCAAAAAATGACAAAAATAGACAAAATACAAGATTATGAACAGATTAGACTCCTCTCCAACAAAAACAGAGCCTCGGAAAAAGCTCTGATTCTAATTACCTTACACTTAATTTGTTTAATTATTTTGTGGAAATATTAATTTTATTTTGTCTTCCTGCTGTTTCGGTCGAATAAAATTATTTCTATTACTAACAATATCTGTTAATTTTTTTGCAAATTTTTCTCCCAAAGTACCACCTATAAAAGAAGCCATAAATTCATCAACGCCAAAAGGAAAATCTTTATCGAAATTATGCGTCCCATATCCGATCGGATGTTTGCTGAATATTGGATGAAAATCATTAAAAGAATATCCCACTGGGCATAACGATGACCTTCGTGGATGGTACATATGTAAATATAAAACATCCCAATGTTTACCTTCCGCACAAACAGTCTCGTAAACATCCACAACTTCTTCGATATCTTGAACCTCAATACTTCCTAATCGGTGATAAATTAAACCCGTACCGCATTTACATAACAAACGATTCAAATATTTCATTTCACCAATAATTCCATTAACTGGAACTGGATTATTTATATCATGTCCAAGATTTGATATATCTTCATTAATACAGTCACAACTCTTGCCATTCTTGGCCAGAGAAGAAAGCATGGGGTGTTCTTTAGATAAATCCAACAATTGGTCTTCCAAAGATTCATCTATATATTTCTTCTTGAAAAAATTAAACATTTGAGTTAAATATTATTATTGTAATCAATCTAGTTGATTGGATTATTATTGATTTTATAACTAAAATATACCCAAAAATGACCAAAAAGTAAAGATATAATAAAAATAGAGCTTCAAAAAAAGCTCTATTTTCAAGTACCTCGTGCTAGCACGATGTTGCGGAGAGAGAGGGATTCGAACCCTCGGTACTCTTACGAATACACAGACTTTCCAGGTCTGCCGATTAAACCGCTCTCGCATCTCTCCATTTTTTATATAAATCAAAAATCCTGGGATTAGAAGAACCAAATATATTAATATAATTCTCCACAGCATTCTTGCCGTATAAATAAATACTGCGCCCGTCATTCTTAATGTAAGATTCAATCCCAGATTTACGCAGAATACTCGCTACAGAATTCAGAAGATTTCTAGAATAACTCGTGAAACAAAATCCAATATTCTTATAATTCACCCCTTTAATCTTATGGCGATGAATATAAAGACAGCCATCGGTGTCCACTAGCCCGCGTACAAAAACTTTGGAATATTTATCATTTTTACCCACCCAATTGGGAATATCAAACATCTGTTTAATCTTATTACCTCTAACCGCTCCTTTTTTAACTAAAAAATCGACTAATGATATACTCGAAGATACAATTTGTAATGTTCTTTTACCTCTTTTCCTAACTACTGGTTCAATACCAAAAAGTTCACGTATTAATCTAACCACATACTCAGCGTATTTTTCATCTTTATCCGCATTTAAAGTAATAACTACCTGCCAAGGGTTATTAATTCCACCATCACCAAATTCTATTCCAATTAACTCGGCTAAACGAATTGATTCTCTAGGGGTTTTGATGGTCTTGCGATGGCTTTTTGTCGGATACTTTAGAAGATTAATATTCATATAATTTTATCAACATAAAATATCAACCAAACTAAGTTAAAGAATCCTAATATTTTTCTCTTTTTATAACCAACGCTGCGTCTTTATTAATTAAAGCACCCCTCCCCTTCTACCAATTAACGCTTTTCCTTTCTTACAATTAACGATTAATCAACCTCCGCTAATTTTTTCATTATCGTCGCCCGCAAGCCCTCAATCGTATCACCGTTGGAATCTACAAAATCCGCGTAAGGCCGCGCACCCAAAATCATTTCCGAACCGATAAAAATGGTCGGCGCGCCCAATACGCCATAACCAACCGCTTCCGCCATCGCTTGTTCTATTTTTCCTGATTTTTCTTCGTTAGTCAAGCAAAGGCCAAATTTGTTCTTGTTTAAACCGATTTGTTCAACATACTCATCAAGATTATCGCCGATCGCTTGTTGATTCTCGGCTTGCGCAAAAACCAATGTGCGCATCTCCGCCCACTTCTTCTGTTCGGCGGCGCAAGTCACGATTAAAGCGGCTGACCGAGATAAAGCGGAATTTTCCAAAACATAGGGACGCACGATAACGGCAACCGGTTTCTTAAACTCCGTCCTGGCCTTAGCCAGAGTTTTTGCCAAAGCGGCGCTATAGATACTGGCATAATCCTCATACACAAAAATTTTCACCACCGCCTCGGACGAACCGAAAATCATGTCGCCATCTCGCCAAACCGGCGCCTGCTCGGCCGCATAGCTCTGAGCGTTGGCGCCTTCAATATTCAAAACTTCGGCAGAATTGTTAATTGCCACCAGTTTCGGACGCCAAGCGATGATGACTATAATGACAACCGCTATCAAGACGGCCGCCAAGATTAATTGTAACCGGATTTTTTTCATATGAGCGAATTTAGCAATAAATAAAACAACGCTTAATTTTTATTTCGCGTGCCTCTCTTCCGTCGCCGCCAAAATTCCGGCTACCTTTAAAATCAAGCCTTCTTGCAGGCGCGGACCAATCAATTGCGCGCCAACCGGCAAGCTCTTCCCTGCTTCCGCCGCTACCGTTCCCGCCGGTACGGAAATCGCCGGCAAGCCGGCCAAACTGGCGCCGGTCACAAAAATATCTTCCAAATACATCGCCAAAGGATCGTTAATTTGTTGACCAATTTTGAAAGCCGGATGAGGCGAGGTCGGCGTCAATAACAAATCCACTTTTTCAAAAACCCGTTGAAAATCATTAATAATCAAAGTCCGCACCTGTTGCGCTTTTTTATAATACGCATCATAATAGCCGGCGCTCAAAGCATAGGTACCAAGCATAATGCGACGCTTGGTTTCCGCTCCGAAGCCCGCGCCCCGACTGGATTTATAAAACTCCTGCAAATCTTTAGCTTCATTTTTGGACAAACCCCAACCGATGCCGTCAAAACGAGCCAAGTTGGAACTGATTTCTGACGGGGTCACCAGATAATAAACCGGCACGCCGTATTTTGTATAAGGCAGACTCACTTCCATCAACTGCGCTCCGGCGGCCTTTAATTTTTCCGCTCCCGCTCTGACGCGCGCGGCCACTTCCTTGTCCAACTCTTTTAAAAAATATTCTTTCGGCCAACCGATTTTCAAACCCGACAAGGGTTTATCGGTCGCACTCAAAATCATTTTTTGTCGATAATGTTCCACCGCTTCCGTCGCCGTGGTCGCGTCGCGTTCATCAGCGCCGGCGATAATCTCCAACACCAGGGCGGCATCTTCTACGGTTTTGGTTAGAGGTCCGATGACATCGGTGGAAGAAGTCATGGACAACAAACCGGAACGGGAAACTCGTCCATAACTCGGTTTCAAACCGACAACACCGCAAAAACTGGCCGGCTGACGAATGGAACCGCCGGTATCGGAACCGAGCGCGAACAAACACATGTCGGCCGCCACAGCCGCCGTACTGCCGCCGGACGAACCGCCGGGAACCCGACTCAAATCGCGCGGATTCTTAGTCAGACCGTAAGCGGAGCTTTCCGTGGAAGCGCCATGGGCAAATTCATCCAGATTAGTTTTTCCCAAAAGAACCGCTCCGGCTTCTTTTAACTTTTTAATAACGGTGGCGTCATAAGGAGCGACATAATTTTCCAAAATTTTAGAAGCGGCGGTCGTTTTCAACCCTTTGGTCATGATATTATCCTTGCATAGATAAGGAATGCCGAGCAGATTGCCGGTTTCCCCGGCCTTGATTCTGATATCGGCGGCGGCGGCGGCGGCCAAAGCTTCCGGCTCGCAAACCGACAGACAAGCGTGGATTTCCATATCCGCCTCCTTAATACGTGCCAAACAGGCCCGCGTCAAATCAAGAGCGGAAATCTCTCCGCCGTCCAATTTCGCCCGCGCTTCTTGGATTGTCAATTCATTTAACTTCATGCTCTTTATTTTTATTTACAAAACCCGCTTCACTTTAATCTGTCCGCCCTCCAATTCTCCCTGCTCCAAGGCCGCCCGCACTTCTTCTTTGTCCCATTCGCGAATATCATCCGCGCGCCACACGTCAACCAGGCCGCTGACTTGCGCGGTCGGGATGATTTTTTTGGTATCAACTTCATTCAAGCGACCGATATATTTCAAAATCAAATCCAGCTGGCCACCGAATTTTTCTGTTTCTTCCGCCGTCAAATCCAAACGGGATAGTTCGGCGATATGTTTGATTTCTTCGCGCGTGATAGACATAATTCCTTTATTTTATCCTTTAATTATTTGCAAAAATTCTTCTTCCGTCAAAATTTTAATCCCCAATTTCTTCGCTTGTTCGTATTTGGAGCCCGGGTCGGCGCCGACCACCACATAATCCGTCTCGCGGGTGACATTCTCCTTGGTTTTTCCACCCAATATTTTAATTTTATCCTTAGCCTCTCCCCTTGTCAAACCGGACAAAGATCCGGTTAACACGAAAACTCGACCGGCCAACTTTTTGCCGGCGAGCGCGGCGGCAGTCGATCCGCTGGCCGTCGCACGCAGAGTCACGCCGTTATCATGAAATTTTTTCAACAATTCCAAATCATGTTTGTCATGCCAAAAAGCGACGATACTGCGGGCGACAATCGGACCGATGTCGGACATTTTTTCCCAATCATCCGCTTGAAATTTTTGACCGGCCCTGATTAATTCCGGAATGCTGATTTTCCCCGACAACCGCAAGGCCTCCGCCAACAAAGCGGCGGTTTCTTCGCCCACATGTCTGATACCTAAACCGTATATAAAACGCTCCACGGTCAAGACTCGGCGATCGGCCATCATTTTTATGACATTATCCGCTTTCTTCTCGGCGAAACGCTCCAATCCCAACAAATCTTCCTTGCGCAAAACATAAAGATCGGCCGCATCTTTTATCAACCCGGAAGTCAAAAATTGTTCAATCAATTTCGGTCCCAAGCCCTCCAAATCGGCCGCCCCCTTGGAAACAAAATGTCCGATTCGACGCAAATTAACGGCATAACAACGCTTATCGGCGCAACGATAAGCGACTTCGTCTTTTTCCTTGATTACCTCTCCGCCGCACATCGGACAAACTTTAGGCGGAAATATTTCCCGTTCTCGTCCGGTGCGCAAATTTTTCAACACCGTCAAAACTTTGGGAATCACGTCGCCGGAACGTTCAATGATGACGGTATCGTTTATTTTCAAATCCAAACGGCGAATCTCGTCAAAATTATGCAAAGTGGAACGACTGATAGTCACCCCGCCGACTTTGACTGGCTCCAACAGTGCCGTCGGCGTCAGAGCGCCGGTGCGCCCGACTTGCCACACCACTTCACGCACCTCGGTCGTCGCCTGTTCGGCGGAAAATTTATAGGCCATTTCATAGCGCGGCGCTTTGCCGACCACGCCCAAGACCGGCCACATTTTTAAATCGTTGACTTTAACCACTACCCCGTCAATATGAAAAGGCAAACGGGCGCGGTTTTTTTCCGTGGCGCGATAGAAAGCGAAGACCGCCGTCAAATCAACACTCACGCGATTCTGCCGCAAAGTTTTGATGCCCAACAAAGCACTGAGCTTATCGGCCTGCGCACGCGTCGCAATCGTCTCGCCGCGATTGTAGCCGTCCAATAATATATCATAGGCATAAAATTCCAACTTCCGTTCCGCCGCGATTTTCGGATCAAGTTGGCGGATGGAACCGGCCACGCCATTCCGCGTGTTGGCCAACAAAGGCCGCCCCTGGCGCGCGTATTTTTTATTCAATTCCTCGAAAACCGCCTTGGTCATAATCGCTTCCCCGCGAATTTCAATCACGCCCGCCGTCAGCAACTGCCCAATTTTTGTTCTCGCCGCCTTGTCCAAACCTAAATCAATCAATTCTTTCTCGGTCGGACGGCGCAATTTCAACGGCAAACTGCCGATGGTTTTAATATTGTTGGTCACGTCTTCGCCGATTTTTCCGTCGCCGCGCGTCGCCGCCCGCACCAAAAGGCCTTGCCGATATTGCAAACTGACGGCCAAACCGTCCAATTTCAATTCACAATAATATTCCGGCCGAAAACGCCGTCCCAAATAATTATCGTTCCGCTCTTCCCAGGCGCACATTTCTTCTTCGGAAAAAGCGTCAAACAAAGAAATCATCGGCTCGGAATGTTCAATTTTGGAAAATTTATCCAAAGGCCGGCCGGCCACTCTCTGAGTCGGCGAATCCGGCGTAATCAAAGTCGGAAATTCCCGTTCCAATCGAAACAACTCGTTTTTCAGACTATCCAGAGCCGCCGGGGCCACGGTTTCGCGGTCCAAGACGTGATAATTATAGCGATGAAAATCAATTTCTTCCCGCAACTTCGCCGCCCTGATTTTTGCCTCGGAATAGGTCATAAAGGAGTTATAAAACACTTTTATTATAACACAAAACCCTGTTTTTAACAGGGTTTTGATAAGGCTTTAAAAACAAACGAAAACTATTCTTCGGTCGCGGCCGGAGCGTTCTGGCCGGTGGCGCTGTTGATGAAAGTCACCACTTCGCCGATCGTTTGAGAATTCTGAGCGGTCGCTTGGCTCAATTGATTGACGGCGGCAATCTGGCTATTCAAACGAGCGTTAAATTGCCAGAAAATCATTACCAAGGCACCTAAAACGATACCGACGATTAAAGGAAATACAATGTCTCTTCTCATAGTTTTATTATCCGACGCGCGACGGGAAACGCTTGTCTCCGCCGGATCGGTTATATTACTTTTTATATTATTTTTTGTACCGACAAGAACCTTAGTTCTGGTTGTTCTGGGCATTGAGATTGGTGTTTAGGAAATTAACGACGGCGGCGGTTTTGTTGGAATCTTCAATGATGGTCGTTTGCATGGCCATCATCTTCTTGTCCAAGCGATTCAGCTGGACATAAAAATAAACGAACACGGCGGCGATCAAAACCATAATTATGGCGGTGACAATCGGCCCGATCAAGGTTTTTTTCATAATGATAGATTTATTAAAATTTTTGAAGCTATGATAATTATAACAATTTTAAAATAAGGGGTCAAGAAACCACTATCATTAATATTGCAATAATTAGCTCTCGTCTTTATATATTTCTTATTCAAGCCCCGCTCCTCCGCCTCCCGGATATTTCACCACCATTTTAGACACACTGCCATCGGTATTGACGGTCCACATGCTGGTACTGTTATCAAAAGCAATATCAACAGGCGAAGAGGAAAAAGCGGGGTCTATATACTCAGTAGCCGTTCCGGTTGATGTGACACGGATAAGGCCGTGACCGGCAGCAAATGATTGGGCGGTAGTCCAAATATCAGTGTTGTCATAAGCTAAAGCATTAGCCCAATAATCATTCAGGATAATAGTAAAATTCGTCGTCGTTCCAGTTGATTTGGTCATTCTGGTCACATGACCATGGCCGCTACCATACGTCATCCATAAATAACTACCGGCATTAACAATATCGGTGGGAGCGGTTACCAAAGGATATGTCGCCAATACGCTACCTAAATTACTGATTTTAACAATAGCGGGCGAATTTGATGTGGCTACCCACAAATAAGTTCCGTCATGAGCTAAAGCGTTAGGCTTATAACCAGCTAAATCAATAAGCATAGGCGTTCCGGTTAGAGTAACCCTGAACACACTTTCATCAAAAGTATTCGCCGTCCACATATATCCGCCGCCATAAGTAATTGCAAACGGCTCTAGACCAATGTTATATTCAGCCACCAAACTACCATTAGTCGCAACTTTAGTGACCGTATCACTGTTCTCATTGGCTGTCCAAAGATTAGTGCCGTCAAAAGCGATATCAGTCGGATATCGATTATTGCCCCAGCCATTCAACGTATAGCCGGTCATAGCGCCGCTAGACGAAATTTTAGTTATACTATTAGTAGCATCATTGTTAGCCACCCACATATTCGTCCCGTCATAAGCGATCGCCCTCGGGATATCGTCGGTGGGGCCAGAATAAGTAATCACCGAGCCGATGCAACCGGTGATAACGACGCCGGTCGGAGGATTGGCGATAAAAGAATTCCATTCCGTCGCGGTCTTGGTGGGAACGAAATAATCGTTGGTCACGGAATCGTTAGTGACATATTTACAGGGACCGCCGACACTGGTGGCGTCTATTTCTCTGGCCGTTTCCGAATCAACCTTAAAGCCCTCGTTAATGGTATTGATGCCGAAAACAACCGCGGGCACCAAGGCCACCGCGATTGCCAGCCAAAAAAATTTTGATTTTAAAAGATGCTTTTTCATAAAATATTCATTAGGTCTTAAGCGGGCTGTCTTATTTTATCGCCTCCAATTTTTTGATTCGCGCTTCCAGGCTATCAATTTCCGCCTGCTGTTCTTTAATCGCTTCAATCAAAGGGGCGACCAAGTTGGCGTAATGTACCGATTTCGTATCGCCAGCTTCGGAAACTAAAACCGGAAACACTTGTTCCACTTCCTGAGCGATTAAACCGATGCCGGCCTCGCCGTCCTTAATCCAATCAAAAGAAACGCCGCGTAATTGCAGGATCTTGTCCAGCGAACTGTCCAAAGTTTTGACGTTCTTTTTCAATTTTTCATCCGAAGCATAAACAAAAGCCGTCGCCGCCGCCGTGCCGTTGACGTGCAGGAGATAACCTGGACTGGTTGTACCGATGCCAACATCGCCGTATTCAACAACAAACCCTATGGCAGGCTGATTTTTGGCAACATAGAGACCACCACCAACTTCTCCCAAGCGCTGGACTCGCAAATCCTCGTTCAAATAACTGCCTGTAATCGCCGCCTCCGTTTTCCAAACTGCCAGACTAAAGACGGCAGTCGTCAAAATAACGCCAATCACCAACCAAGGCGCACCGACTTTCACATTCTTGAGATTGTTCATAAGATTGTTCATAAAATTTAGATTATTATCTATGTTCATATAATACCATATTTTGAAAAACCCGTAAATAAAAAGCCCCTCCTGACAAAAGTCAAGCGGGGCCCTCAAATAAACACAACTACTGTTGATAAACCGTTAAGCGATCGGTGCGATCGGCCAAGAAAACTTTATCTCCAAAAACGGCGATACTGCCACTCTTGCCCGGCGCGGTTGTCCAGAGGATGTTACCACCCAAATCCATTCTGGTTATTCCAACATAACTACCACCAAACCGATTAGAAAAATAAAAACTATTCTCGTCATATTTCCTTACAAAAATATGTGTACTTTCACTTCCCTCCGCAACAACTTGCCGCCAAATCAAGTCCAAGCCTTGTCCGTCCGCTCTCAAGCGATAACAAGTTACAAGAGACTTATAGGGAATACCTTCTGACAAACTGCCAAAACTTTCACTGACAATCAACAAGGAATCGTTCGGAAAAATTTGTAGGCCCTGGGCTCCTGAGCTGTTAGAATAATCAGGCCCCAAAACTTCCCAGAGCTCGTTGAAGTTCTGGTCAAACTTGGAAATTACGAGTACGCCATAAGCCATAAACCCTCCCGCCATAAAAATGTCGTCATCCATAAAAACAATATAGTCATAATCCGTCACCAAGCTTGGTTCACCAATGATCTCTCCATTCGGATTCAATATCGTAGTTTGCTGAAATCTCGGGGTATAAAGATTTCCATTCGCGTCCATTGCCAAACTGGGAGCCATTCCCTGTCCGGGATCAACCAAGGTACTCCAACGCAACTCACCGCTTTGACAATCATAGGCGTCAATATAAGTGTCGCCATCGCCAATTCCCAGGGCGGCATTTCGAACGATGTGATAATAAACCACCCCATTGGCGACGATAATGCCACCGCGGGGATAATCTATTTGGTCGGTTACAATATCATTTTTCCAAACCAGTTCGCCGGCGGTATTGAATTTGGCGACGAAAGCGTCTCCATAAATACCGTTAAATTGTCCGCCGACATAAACATTCCCATCCGCATCAACTTCCAAATCCCAAATCTCGGTTTCGGGGATGTAAAATCCCTCCAAAGTGGTAAATACCATGTCTGCGCCATAGGTCGTGCCGAGCGCGTTAGTGGCGGTTATGCGGTAATAATAGGTCGTTCCTCCGGTCAATTGTCCCAAATTAAACGATACGGTCGTATCGTTGATAATCACGGCGCCGGAACTGACTACTACCCGATTGCCGTAATCCTTGGCCAAATCATATTCAAAAGAAATGGAAGTAACCAGCGCGTTGGCTTTAACCACGGCATTTAAAGTCGCGGTCGTAATGCCCACCTCGCTGGCGGCTTGAGTAATCACAATCGGCGCGTGATCGGCAATCAAAGTGGAGAAAGTAAAATCATAACCGTATCTCGTACCGGCCGCATTTACGCCTTTCACGGCGTAATGATAAAGTTCACCGTCTTCCAGGCCTTCCAAGGTCACCGACACCACGGTATCGCTTTTGATAAGCAAACCGGTGCCGACTGTCGCGAAATAACGATAAGAAGTGGTCGGGCCGTATCCGAAAGAAATATCAACCGGCAAAGGATTGGCCTGAACGGCGGCAAACAAAGTAACCGTCGTCGTTCCCACTCCCTCCGCTTCCATGGTCGTGACTACCGGAGCGGAAACGGGCGCGGACAAAGTTCGAAAAGAAAGATTGCGTCCGTAACTGGTGCCGGCTTCGTTTTTGGCATAAGCTTTCACCGCGTAATCGGTGTCCGGACTCAAGCCGGAAACAAGCACGGAAAACGGACCGTAACGCTTATTCTCCGCCGAATAAGCCTGGCCTGATTCCAAAATGATAATACCCAAATCCAACAGAGTTGCTCCTCCGTCAGATTCCAAACTGCCGTTAATGACGGCGGAGCGAGCAGTGACGTCACTGCAAGAAACCGTGGTTACTTTCGGCAATTCCGTAAATACTTCGGGTTTGCAACAAGAAAACAAAATCATCTGCGCCAAGCCGGTTGCTACAACCAGCCAAATGGCAATAACTTTAATTTTTTTCATTATTCAAATTTTAAAGTGCTGATTGTATTGAACAACCTCAATACTTGGTTCGTCTCTTTGTTGAGACTGATTTAAAGATAAGCTTTAAATCTATCTGAAGTATAGTATATTTTTATATAAATGTCAATAATATAAGCTAAATCTTATTTAAGATTAGCTAAAATACGGCCATAATATTAAGCCCTAACGCCGCGGTCTCAAGTTTTCCAGCAACTGCTCATATTCAGCATCGGTGAGTGTCGGCGTAGCGGTGGGCGACGGTTTCAAATTTTCCAATAACTGCTCATATTCGGTGTCGGAAAGCGTCGGCGTGGCGGTGGGCGACGGTTTCAAATTTTCCAATAACTGCTCATATTCGGCCGGAGACAATGTTGTGCCGCTATCCTCGCTCTTTTCTTCATTCAACCAAGGAACGATTTGTTCCAGCGGTTTGTCCTTCAAGCTCAACAACAAATAGGCGACCGCCAGCGTCACCAAGATGGCTATGATGGAAATGATAATTCTTTTGGTTTTGATGTTTAACATATTATTTGATTATTTCTAAAGCTCTGATTCTGGCTTCCAAATCATCAATAGTTTTGGTTTTCGCTTCCAAGTCCTCAATCTTGGCTTGCTGTGCTTTGACGGCCTCAATCAAAGGCGCGACCAAGTTGGCATATTGCACGCCCTTGGCTCCGTCCTGACCGAAGACCAATTCCGGGAAAACTTTTTCCACCTCTTGCGCAATCAAACCGACACTTGGCGATCCGTCTTGTTTCCAATCGAAAGTAACACCGCGCAATTTCAAGATTTTTTCCAAAGAATTATCGATACTCGCGACATTTTTCTTCAAATTGCGATCGGAACTCCAAATGAAAGAGCTCGCTTTGACGTTGCCGTTAACTTCCAGTTTTTCGCTCGGCGCCGTCGTCCCGATGCCAACGTTCCCCGACGTCGGCAAAATTGTAATTCTGGCGGTTCCATCAAAATTTCCTGACTTAATATGAAAACGTTTATCAGTATCGGTTCTCAATCCCATCCACCAGTCATCCGTTCCGGCGGTCTGGAAATAGACTCCGCCGGCGTTCGTCGTAGCGCCTCTGTCAATTTCTATCCCGGCTCCGGTGGAACTGTCCAAATGCAAACCATACCCGACAAGATCACCGGCTACGGTTAGCGCTTGGTCGGGCGCGGTGGTGCCGATGCCGACATAACCCAAATTGTTAATCCTCATCATTTCCGTGGCATTACCGGTATTCCTGGAACCGAACGTTAAAGCGCTAGTTACCCCGGCATTTATAGCTACACTCTTGATAAATCCGCTGACACCGACGCCGCCGGTGGAGACGTCATTCGCGTAAAATTCAATGCCGCCATAATCATTAGCCACATCTATAGTGGTGTGCGTGTTCTCTATTCTAAGGTATGGGGCACTGGCTGAAGAGCCGCCATCTTTTGTAATCTGTAAAAGTTTCGCCGGCGCTGTCGTCCCAATCCCCACATTCCAAGCCGTAGAACTGGCATAAAGATTGGAGCCGCTCAAACCCCAATAAGTGCCGGCCATACTATCAACATAAGCTTTCGTGGCGGCATCGGTGTCAACAGTCGGTGTAGCCACATTACCGATTTTTCCGCTGCCGGCTTTGATGGTATAACCGGAGGCCACAGTCGCCACTTCCAATCCGGCAGTCGGTGCGGTTGTTCCAATTCCGAAATAACCGGAACTGTTAATAGTCATTCTGGTAGCCGCATTCACAACAAACTGCATTAAATCACCACTATTATTATACACAATCCACCCTCTATCCGTGTCATCGCTATCGCCAAAATCCAATCTGGCGACAGACGATGTCCCGGAGGTAATTCTTGCAATCGTATTTCCTGTTCCCAAAATATGTAATTGAACTTCAGGGGCTGTCGTGCCGATGCCGACGTTGCCGGCTTGTGTCCAAGTCAAAACATCTACGTCAGCTGCAGAAGTATTAACATGTCCTAGTGTTGCTGAATCTCCTGCCTTACTAGCAATAAATGCCATATTATTTTCAAGTCCTGCTTCAGAAGCATCATAGTGTCTAATTTCTAATCTTTTTTGTTGAGTTACTTCACCATTAATTCTTACTTTGGTAGTTTCTGCTGATTCTGTATTAATATCTAAATGTGCTTGTGGGCTTGTTATTCCTATACCCACCTTCCAAGCCGTGGAGCTGGCATAAAGATTGGAACCGCTTAAACCCCAAGGCTGAGAAGCGCTGGCCACGCTGTCGGCATAAGCTTTCGTGGCGGCATCGTCATCGGCAGTCGGTGTGGCGACATTACCGATTTTTCCGGCGCCGGCTTTGATGGTATAGCCGGAGACCGCAGTCGCTACTTCCAATCCGGCGGCCGGCGCGGTGGTGCCGATGCCGACCAAACCGGTTGACGTCAATCTCATTACTTCGGAATCCTGCGCTGCTCTAAAAGCCAAATATCCCATTTCTGCTACCGTGTTATTTGAAAACGTAATAATCGAACCATAAGGCGTGGTTGTGTCTTTTGTAATTACAAATTGTCTTACTGAAGAGGGGGCCACGCTACCAAGAGTTAAACTTATTGTTCCGCTGTCCGTGTTAGTCCCGGTTGAAACATGAAGTTTAGACGCCGGAGCGATAGTGCCGACGCCGACGTTGCCACCTAAAGGATTTAACAACAAGTCATAAGCAATGGACGCCGTACCAAAATTCCTAGATTGGATATAAGAAGGATAAGGAGATCCGAGCGTTCCCATGACCATTCCGACATTACTTCCGTCGCCAACTACTAAAGCACCCTGGGCTGCCGGAACAGTTAAGTCAGGCGTGGCTAAAGCCGCTTTTACTTCTAGAGCCCGACGCGGATTAGTCATTCCGATGCCGACGTTGCCGCCAACTTGCTGCAAAATCAGATTATTATCACTAGTACCACCTAAGTCATAGGCCTGAAGACCAGTGTAAGTATCACCACTTGTCGCTCCAGTTAAAATTCTAAAACCAGAGCCAACCCCAGTAGCATAATCAGAGTTATAAAATCTTGCTAAATCGGATGAAGCGGAAGACGGTTGAACATGCAAAGCCGACGAAAGTGCTACAGTAGGATTGAGAGCTATCTTTCCTATCACTGTTAAGTTGGCAGAAGGCGCCGTCGTCCCGATTCCGACTTTTCCATTGGCTAAAATACGCATACGTTCTGTCAAAGCAACATCGGCTACAGCATTACGAGTTGAAAAAACTAAATCTCCTATCGTATTTGTTCCACCATTAGTAAGATGCCCCTTAATAGACGCCCAACCAAGCGAGCCTGCCGCTACCGATTGAACGTTACCGAATATTAATGCTCCACCGCTACCGGCGCTGGTAGTTGATGAATTTAGTGCTAACATATCAGTCCGCACGCCGGCATCTGTCAGATTGGCCGTTAACTGACCGGCGCCATAAAGCTCAAGTTTTGATTTTGGATTCGTCGTCCCAATCCCCACATTCCAAGCCGTAGAACTGGCATAAAGGTTGGAACCGCTCAAACCCCAGTAACCGACCGTGGAACCAGAACCACCGGCAAGGGTAGCGACCAAATAACCTTTATTGACAACGTCTTCATCCTGAGTGATGGTGGAGGTTCTCATCTTAATTAAATCACTGACATCTAGTTGCGCTAAAGGAGCGGTAGTACCGATGCCAACGTTGCCGGCATTAATAGTCATATAAGAAGATGCGGCCGTCCCCCATGATTGAATATTATTATTAGGATCTCTCTCCCACCACGTTTTAGTGTCAGTCATGGGAGTCGTAAAAGAACTGTCAACCGAAATAGCGTCATGAACTCTGGCGGTAGTCCACGACGTACCCGCCGCATCTCTAACCAACCAAATCATGTTTTTGACAAAATTGCTTGACTTACCCTGAAAAGTGGTTATTATTTGACTATTTCCTGCCGTTTCTCCCAATAATGTTGTTTCTAAAACATCTAATTTTGACCCCGGAGCGGTTATACCGATGCCTGTATTACCAGAAACTAGAGAAACAATATTACCATTGTCTCTTACCGCCCAAGCCCGATCAATTGATTGAACTTCTTCTACTGTCGGCACGCCGAACCAATTTGAGACACTAACACCGGCATTGTAATAATTTAAAAACCTAAGCTTAATATAGGCAACATCGGCCCCTAATCTGTAATTACTGCTGGCGGTATCGCTTGGATTGGTCCAATCATTAGCTGTTCCCGAGCCAAAAAGATAACCGGTTTTTCTAAACCAAGTGTTGGCGGTCAAATCTCCGTTCCAAAAATAATAATTAGCAGTGCCCACGCCGGCCGAATTATAACAATTGACTTCCGCTTTAGCACTATTATAACAATCAAATCCCAAATATCTTGTTCCCGTGGTGGCATTATCTGTCCGAATCCATAAACTCAGCCTATAGGTTTTTTCATTATCAACCGGTATAAAATTTGAATATATTTGAACATCGCCGGTGGTAGTTATTTTTAAAACTTGAGCATATTCTCCGGTGGGTAACTGCATGGTTTCTACGGAATTACCGGCTTCACCGGTCCACTGATTCATATCTGCAAAATACGGATCCGGCAATAAATTATCGGAAGCGGGCGACCAAGAATAGGCATTATAAATATTATCTCCGAATTTTATATTACCGCTGACATCTAAAGCGGTCGTCGGCTCAGTCGTCCCGATCCCCACATCTCCGTCGATGTTCCAAATTCCGTCACCGGGGAAAGTGGCACCGTTAGCAAAATCCGGGCCGGTCTGCGCTTGTGCCATTGTCAAACCGAAAAGAGCGACCAAGGCCGCGAGAGAAAAAATTAATATTTTTTTAGACATAAACGTATTGTTTAAGCTGTTGATTATCTTTTCCAATTATATCATTTTCTGTAATAGTAATCAAATAAAACATCGGCTAAAAAGGGCGAATGGAATTTATCCGGCCAAGCCGGAAAAACCGCTCGCAAAAAGAATTGATTGATGGACGGCGTGACGAAATCTAAAGCGGTGCCGGCCGGCAATTCTTGCCAGTTTTGACCGTCGGTGGAAAAAGAAAGTTTTATCGTTTCCGCGCTGGCCGCGTCCAAATTCAAACGACTCTTGGCGATACCCTGAAGAGAAAATTGCGGCGCGCGCGCCAAAGGATTGAATTCCACTTGCGCCGGCGTGTTGTTTTTAAAACCGCGGTCCACAAAAGCTTTCCATTCCGTTTGATCGTTATCTATTGTCTTGGCTAAGAGCACATATTTATCGGCCGCAGTTTCCGCCAAACGAAAAGCGACCGCATCCACACTGCCCAAAGTCCGACTGAAAACCGCTTCCCCGACAATGTCTTCGCCGCCGTTCTGCCAAAGCTTGATTAGGCGCGGTCGCGACAGAGTCGTACTGAAAACATACCAGTTGACATCCTGAGCGCGAGTGGCTTTAATCGCTTCCGCCTGAAAACCGTTGGCCATAACGCGGATATCAAAAAATCGGCTGATATCGGTCAATCCCTCGGGCCGAACGCGATAGGCAATGCCCTTATAAGCTCCGTAAATAAGCAAGAAATCACTCTCTTCCCCACCGCCGCCGAACAAGCCGAAATACGATGAATTGATTTGATTATTAAGCGTGGCGCTTAACAAAGGCGTAAATTCCCGTCCGTCAAAATAAAAAACCAAACCTTGATAACCGCTAGTATTTTTTAAAGTGAAACCGACTACCCAGCGTTCCGCCAAAGAGAAAAAAGAAATGGCGCTGATTTCCCGGTCTTTGACTTCCGCCGGCAAAGCTAAGGGCCGATCATTATAATACAATTCGCCCCATCGCTGTTCCAGGCAATCGGCGCCCAAACAACGACGGTCAAAATAAGGACCTTTGAAATTATTGAAATTAAAATCCGTCCAAGAATCCGCCTGGGCGGCCACCAGATCTTCGGCGGCCGTTTGCCAACTGTAATCCGGCGGAAAAAACAGCGCCGTCGCCGTTTTATCTTGGTAAAGCGTAGTTTTATTGAAATTCATGAAAGCTTCGGAAGAAAAAGTATCAAAAAAAGTGCCGAAAGTCAGTGTCGGATCAATAATATTGGGTAAGGAATCCGTTTTCGTCGTATCGGAGTCTCCCGTCAGCGAATGCTGGGGACCGATGGTCAAAGAAGAAACGGCCGGAATGACACCATCAGGTTCATCTTCCTTGGTAACATTGACCGAGGTCGGCGGCACGACCGCTTCTGTCCCCTTCTCCGTCTCGTTCTCCGTCAGCACCGTCGCCGCCGGCTGTTCGGACGGCGCGGAGGCCGAGAAATTAAATCGGGAAATATAATAAGCCAAAAAATAAACGATTACGCCCAGGAACAATAAAATAAAAGTTCGGAAAATTGTCGTTCCCAGTTTTTTTCCGCTTGACAATTTTTTAGTTGGAGTTTTTGCCGACATAAAACAAAGAATTTTAATCGGAAGAGACAAAATAAATCTGATAAACCTTTCTTTTATTATAACACGATATTCGGACCGAAAGCTATAAACAAAACACCCCGCGAACGGGGTGTTTTATCGCAGACAGAAATTTATTTAACAATCATCTTGCCGGTTTCGCCGCGGCCCTTGTGTCCGCCGACATTGCAGAAGAAAGCGTATTCGCCGGCTTTGTCCGGAGCGTTGAAAGTGACCGCTCTGGTTTCTCCGGAATACACGCCGATGCCGATAGCCGATAAGGAAGGATCTTCAAAAACAAAGCTATGGACATAAGAATCCACCGAAGTAATGGCAATCGTTATCGGGGCGCCGGTTTTAACTTCAAATTCTTTCGGACTAAATCCCGCCGTGGAAACATCCAACTTGATAACGCTGGCGGACAGTTCTTCTTTCGCCACCGGACCGGTTTCACCCGGAGCTTCCGATGAAGATTGGGAAACGTCATTGGCGGTCGGCTTGCCTTCCAAGGTGACCACTTTATTGTCTTTGGTGATCGGATTGGCGCCCGGAACTTCCACCCGAGCGTCCTGTAGAACCGTGTTGACTTCAATCATTTCTTCGGACTCTAACGGTATTTCTCCCTCCGCGGTCGTCGCGTCCGTCGGCTGATTAATCTCTCCCGGATTAACCGCTTTCTTGCTCTGAGAAATCGCCACGATGATGATTAGAATAATCACAACCGCGACACCCAAAATAATCCAGATTTTTTTAGAATTGTTCTCCATATTTTTTAGATTATTAATAAAATAGTTAGGATTATTATTCAACAATCATCATACCGGTTTCGCCGCGACCCTTATGTCCCGGAATATCACAGAAGAAGGCATATTCCCCTTTTTCCGGAGCATTCCAAGATTTTACTCTGGTGCTGTTTCCGCTAACGCCCAAAGCGGTCGCAATCAAAGCCGGATCTTCCAAGCGCCAGACATGAGTAAATTCGTCGGTGGAAGTCAACACAAAATTAACCAATTGCCCCGCTTTGACGGTAAAAGTATTCGGCGAAAAACCGGCCGAGCTGACCGACAATTTAACGGTATAAGCGTTATCTTCCACCAAATCGGCGGAAGCAATCGGCGCCGATTCTTTGGGGGCGTCGGGTGAAGAAGGCATCACATTAAGTTTGACCGGTGCACCCTCGGAAGTCACCACTATATTATCCTCCGTAATCGGACTGGAACCGACCGCCAAAGGCCGCGCTTCCTGAAGAGTTTCCATGTCCACCACTTCTTCAGAGACAACGCTTTTGGATGGAGCCACTTCGCCGTTGGCATTCTGTTGCGCCGCCGGTTGAATCGTTTCTGCCGGTCGGCCGTCCTTATTGGCCGCTTGTTTGCCTTGTAAAACGGCAATGGCGACAATCAAGGCGACCAGCACTACGATGCCTAAAATAATCCAAATTTTTTTAGCACTGTTTTCCATATTTTTAAAATTTAAGATGCCGGCGACTAAGCGCGCCAACGCATTAATTATATAAATTTATTAATTACATTATACCATGATTTCCGCCATTTTTGAATATCTTTATTTTACTTTCACGCCCTGCCGTGTTTGATCCTTGACTTTCAACGGCCACTTACGCCAATCAAAGCGTTTGCCAATCAAGCGATATGAAATTTCAGCCGGACGATCGGAACGGAAAATCAATTTATTGTCTTGAATCAAATAATATACGGAAGCAAATTCGCCATAAGGAGTAATTAGAACGTCTACACTGTCTTTGCTAAAATCAACTATTTGCCGCCAAACCCAGAGTTCGCCGCCCTCTTCCGTCTTGGCAAAATCAATCACCGCCTCAAATTCCGTCTTTACTTCGGCAGCTGTCGGCACCGCAACTTTTCGGTTAATTTTAATCTTGCCGACATATTCTTCTTTCACGCCGCCGACGACGGAAGAAACGAAAGTCGCGTAATTAATGCCGTTAAGGAAATATAGAGGATCAATGGTGGTGGCGTTTAATTTTTCAACCGTTAAAGTACCCACTTGATCAATTGAATAACCGCTCATATCAATATATCCCTGCATATCTCCGCCGGCAAGAGGCAAATAGCCGCCTGTTTCATAAGTACCCGACGTACCGGCAATCAGTGTTTTAACTAATCCATAATTGGCTAAAGCATAATCATCTTCGGAAAGATAAGTGTCGGCATAGTTATGACCGGTGCCGGAAGATCCGGCCGGAGCGGCGACACCGGAATTGGTAATGGAAAAAATGTCATTCGGCGCGGTGGTACCGATGCCGAGTCTTCCGGATATATCAAGAAGCATGGCCGTTCCACTGCCAAAAGTATCATTATTAACATTAAATGAAATGCCTTTGCCGCTTCTACCTTGCAAGGCCAGAGTACCGCTATAATACCCGACATATGACCGAGAATTAAACTCTATTTTAGGAGAACCGGTTATCCCGCCCCCATCATCAAGAGACAATAAAGATGGAGGACTGACCGTTCCAATTCCGACATATCCGGAATTTAAAGTGGTCAAACCTTTTATCATGTCAATCTGAGTACCGGCCGGCAAACTGCCGACTAAGACTCCGGTGTCACCCTCCACAATACTAAACGAACCGCCAACTTCAATGCTTTGGTTCAAGATAGAATGGCTATAATATAAATAAGAGGAATTCACGTTGCCGACATATAAATCAATCGTCTTGGAGCTCTCGGTATCGGCGGTAATGATAGCTTTTACATCAAACGAGGTGCCATTATTTGAAACACTGCCGAGATGGTGAATATCTACAATCGGAGAACTGGTCATCGCCGGTTGTCTGGCGGTGAATTTATATATGCTGGTAACATCATTATCATTGGTAATACCCCTCATATGGGTCATAAACGTTCCCTGATATGTATGGTACTGACCGGTTAAAGTTAGGGTTCCTATCTTATGCCACTTACTGTTAGTCGGATCTAATCTTGCAGATTTCCAAGTAGTTATCATTCCCGTTGATTTGATTATTCCGTTGACCTCCAGTCTTTGACTGGGATTCGTCGTGCCGATGCCCACGTTGCCACCATTCGCAATATAAGAAACAGCATTGGCAGTGGCAGCCAATTTTATATTATGATTATTTGCTCCATCATATAAACTTAACGTTCCGCCCCAATCTTGATTATAAACTTTAAACCGAACCCCTGATGAAGTATAATTTATGGCAAATAAATCAACGTCTTCACCCGTAAAATCTATTTGCAGCTTACCAAGAGTCGGTGCCGTCGTCCCGATACCCACGTTCCAAGCCGTAGAGCTGGCATAAAGATTGGAGCCGCTCAAGCCCCAATAGCCGACCGTGGAACCCGAGCCGCCGGCGATTAATGTTTTAACCACTCCATAATTGGTCAGGGCGTAATCATCGGTAGAAAGATAAGTATCGGCATGGTTATGACCGGTGCCGGAAGATCCGGCCGGAGCGGCAACGCCGGAATCGGTAATGGAAAGAATATCGTTAGGCGCGGTGGTGCCGATGCCAACATACCCCAGATTATTAATCCTCATCATTTCTGTGGCATTGCCGGTATTTCTGGAACCGAATGTTAAAGCGCTGGTCACCCCGGCATTTATAGCTACACTCTTGATAAACCCACTGACACCGACGCCGCCAGCGGAGATATCATTCGCGTAAAATTCAATACCACCATAATCATTAGCCGTATCTATAGTGGTATGTGTATTTTCTATTCTAAGATACGGGGCGCTGACCGAAGAATCGCCGTCTCTTGCAACCTGTAAAAGCTTTGCCGGAGCCGTCGTGCCGATGCCGACATTACCGTTATATCTAATCGTCATTGCTCTGGCTAATGTTCCATCGGAAGTAGGGGCTACATCGAAGAAAAGATCGGAACCAAAAGTATTTACGGAATTGCTATTTATCGTGCTTCCTATTCTTGCATAATTTATATTTGCATCATTGTTTTGATAATTTGATCCACGGAAAAGTATTCCGCCTCCATGCCCAACATAAGGCAGGGTATTTGCTTTTGCCGATATCGTCAATATATCATTGTATGTAGTGCGGTTTACTGTTTCATATCTTTGAATTTCTGTTTGCGTGTTTGGCACCGTCGTCCCAATCCCGACGTTGCCGCCAGAAGTAATTCTCATTTTTTCAGTTGTAGCACTTGAAATTCTCGTTCTAAAAGCTAGATCACCACTTGCACCATTTACATACCTTATAGCATCTATTTCCGCCATGGGCGTTGCGGCATCAGCACTAGTAACATCAAAAGCTAATCTCGCACCATCTGAATTAGTAGTTCCTTTGTGTCTAATGGTTGCTATTGTTTCAATCCCTGCGCCATTAGTCCCACCTGCAATCTCTATAGGTGTTGTCGGATCCGTCGTCCCGATTCCCACCTTCCAATCGGTGGAACTGGCATAAAGATTGGAGCCGTCCAAACCCCAGTAACCGACCGTTTCTCCGGAACCGCCGGCGATAGCGGAACCAATGGCAGAATCCAAATAACCTTTATTAATAACATCTTCATCCTGAGTGATGGTGGAGGTTCTCATCTTAATTAAATCGCTGACATCTAACTTAGCGCCGGGAGTGGTCGTACCGATACCAACGTAACCGGTGTCGGGAATAACTAAAGCCGGATTGGAACTCTGAAAAATATAATTGGATACACCGACCGAACTGCTTCCCAGCTTCAATGTCGCCCCTACACAAACCCCTCCGATTAACTCATAGCCCTGGGCGCAAGCCGAGCAAACCTCGGTACATTGATTAAAAGTCGTACAATTATCGGGAACGGTAACATTCAATTTACAAGTAGTCGTTGAACATTTGGTGTAACCGGTATTACAACTTAAAACGCAATAGTTATATGAGCAACTAAAAGCATAGGTTCCGCCGGTCGGGTTAACCGGACAATCGGCGGTAGACTCCACTTCGCAAACAAGAGTATTTCCGTTACACCACGACCTCCCTTCCGTCCAATTACAAAAGACACCGTCTTTCATGGTATTGGTTTCACAACCTCGCGTGGATGTATCAGCCTTAGCCGAAAAAGAAATCAAGAGTCCGAAAAATATTAAAATGGGAAGCAGTTTTGTATGCTTCATAACTGTCTAAATTATACAATTATTACTTACAACAGGCAAATTGATAGGTGAGACTACAACGATTTAAACCGCCAAATCCATCGCCACTGGCTAGCTTGATCCAAACTGCGCCATAATCAGCGGTGGCCGAAGCACTCGTCCAGCCCTGACAATCGTTAGCGTTTGCCGTATACCCCGGAGGGCCATTGGAAATCCAGAAAGTTGTATCTAAAGGAATATCGGCGCCGTTGCCGCTGTTGATTGTGTATAGAATTTCATCGGCCGTACAGACATGACTGCCGGACTCAACCGCATTACAAAGAGCGTCAACGCCGGTATAGCCGGATTGCGAACCGTTGTATTCCAATGGAGTAGAAGTAGAATAACTGGCAAAAGCGACCGGAGCCAAAGTAGAATTAACCCAACCCATAGTAGCCACATCCGTATCGGCGGTCGGTGCGGCCACGTTACCGATTTTATAAGTCATCGCCGTAGAGGTACCGGCCAAAATCGCATAGTCGCTGGGAGGAACGACTTCCAACGAAGCGGTCGGTGCGGTGGTGCCGATGCCGACATTGCCATTATTCAACATCGTAGCAACAACTGTTCCCCCGTCCGTTCCACCAACCCATTGATGAGCTATGCCTGCCGCCGTACCCGCTCCTGTTGTAGATTTATAAGTTATTTTAGAATCAACAGCCGTTCCGCCTATTAAGAGGGGAGTAAATAAACTACTGGTATATGCGCTAAGCCAGTATCTATTTGATGCTCCTAAATTACGGTTATTACTGATATCAGGAATAAGATTACCACTATATTGTATAGTTGAAGCACTAAAATATAAAGCTCCGCTATCTGTCCTGATTCTCGCGTAGCCATTACTTGACTCCATCCAGAGATGTTTTCCTGTAACTGTCCCAGGTTTTAAATCTATTTGAAAATCACCATTTAATGCCAGTTCTTTTCCCGGCGCCGTCGTCCCGATGCCGACGTTGCCGCCAGATTGAAGAAACAATCTGGTACCAACCCCTGTTTCAACGAACTCAAAACTACCAGAAATTCCTCTAATATGCCACTGTTTATTACCAGAGTCAGTTTCAGTAAAACCAATATTAGGGTTTGCGTCACCAATTTCTAATTTAAACCCTGGCTCAGTCGTCCCAATCCCCACATTCCAATCCGTAGAACTGGCATAAAGATTGGAGCCGTTCAAATTCCAATAGGCGGATTGAGACACCTCGTCCCCGTCATCAACATATTGCTTGGTGGCCACATCAGTATCGGCTGTTGGAATAGCCACATTACCGATTTTATAAGTCATCGCCGTGGAGGTGCCGGCCAAAATCGCATAACCGCTGGCCGGGACGACTTCCAATCTGGCCGCCGGCGCCGTCGTCCCGATGCCGACGTCGCCTGCTATGTTAAAAGTTATCTTTGGTGTGTTATTATACATAAACTGATAACCAGCAACACCGCCCTCCGCCCCATTAATTGCAAGATACCCTGACGAAGAAGCCCCAGTTAAACCTCTGCCAACATCATAATACCTTGTACCACCAGATGTACCCATAATTCTTAAAGCAGGACCATCAACATTAATTTGCAATTTTGCCCCCGGTGCCGTCGTCCCAATTCCTACATTTTGAGCGGTTGTACTAGATATATAAATGGCTGGTGATGTTATGCCCCCCAACCCCTGAGTGCCAATTCTTATTGGGGTTCCGGCAGTATTTCCAGCATAAGATGCTGTTATAAAATCAAAAGTAGAAACTGTTTGTCTAAAAAATGTTCTCTTAATATTCACATCTGCTAAATCAGAGCTATTATCTACTTCAAACGTAGTGTCTTTATAAACACCGCTTGCGACATCGGGATAAAATCTCATTGAAGCATTTGTAAAAGTTCCACCCGTTACGCCCATCGCGAAACCCGGTCTTGAATAACCACTCGCAGTTGAACCTGCAACAAACTTCACATAATCGTAAGTTCCAGTACTCCTCACCGCCCCAACCACATCTAATTTCTCCACCGGACTCGTCGTCCCAATCCCCACATTCCAATCCGTAGAACTGGCAAACAGATTGGAACCGCTCAAACCCCAATAGCCGACCGTGGAACCGGAGCCGCCGGCAATTAATGTTTTGGCCAATCCATAATTGACCAAGGCGTAATCATCGGTAGAAAGATAGGTAGAGGCATAATTATGTCCGGTGTCGGATGACCCGGCCGGAGCGGCCGTGCCGGAACCGGTAATGGAAAAAATGTCATTCGGTTCGGAAGTGCCGATACCGACATAACTGGTGGGCGGAATATATAGGGCGGGATAAGTGGCGCTCTGAATCACCGTGTTGCCGCTGGCCGGAACCGAATCATAACCAAGTTTCAAAGTCGGAGCGGTTCCTTCGCAGGCATTGGTACAAGCATTAAAAGTCTCCCATGATTCGCAAGATTGCGTGGCGATACAAGTATTATCGGTCGCGCAAAGCGTATAACCCGGATCACAACTGGCGCAAGCCCCGGCCGTGCAATTGGAATTGGTTAAAGTGGCGCAATGGTCGGCCGGATCATTGTAAGTACAACTGCGAGTCGGATAAGTGCTGGCGGTACACAACAAATAATCGGCGATACAAGTACTGCAAGCGCCGCAAGAATCCAAAGTGGCGCAAGGAGAAACGGCCGTCAATTCATTGGTCGGACAATAGGCCAAATCCATACTGCGACAAGAGCCGGAACAATAATATAATTGACTCGGCTCACTGGCACAACCGACACCCTGCGGACTGGCGGTCGGACAAGTAATTGTCGCCGACGCCGAAGAAGCGAAGATGAATCCGATAACGAAAAATATGGGAATTAGAAACAGGAATTTCTGTCTCATAGTTAATTTAACTTATTATACAAAGAAAACCCGAATTTGTCATTTAACACGCTCAAGAATTTCATTGACAGCAAGCAAACCGAATAGAATTATTGCATTGCATCAACAAGCCGCGCCCCTCCGGAAAACCGGTCGCCGGTTTCTGCCAATAAGTACCGTAAGCGGCCGAGGTATTATTCGTCCGCGCATTACAATCGTTGGCTAAAGCCGTATAGGCGGGAGGACCGTTAAAAACCCAGGCGTCTTCCGAGGGCGGACTGCCGCCGTCTTTAATCGTATTCAAAATTTCAAAAGTGGCGCAGACATGAGAACCGGCATATTCACCGGCGCACTCCGCATGAGCGTAAGCGTAACCGGCCGTACCGCTGTTATCGCCGTTATAAATACCGGTTGTTACGCCGACAAGAACCGCCGTCGTGGAAGAACCGGAAAGAATAAAAGTGGAGTCCACATATCCCTTGGTAACCACATCCGTATCGGCGGTCGGAGCGGCCACGTTACCGATTTTATAAGACATCTCCGTGGAAGTGCCGGCCAAAATCGCATAGCCGCTGACAGGCGCCACCTCCAAGGGAGCGGCCGGAGCGGTGGTGCCGATGCCCACATAACCGCTTTTCAAAATCGCAAATTTACTCGTTGAGGCAACCTGTAAATCAAGCAATTTAGAAGTGGAGGTGGAATTGGTATCGGTAATATTCATCAACCAAGCGGTAAATTCCGTGTTGGCCTCATTCCAGGTTTGGCTGGTGTTCAAAATCGGCGCATTAGTGGTCATCGTTGCGCCGCCGCTGATAATATCTCCGAATTTGGTCACCCGGAAACGAGTAATACCGCCGACTTGAAAATTCAATAAATCGCCAACAAAATTCGCGGGAGGATTAGCGCCGATAAAGGTGCCGGAACTGTCCTGACCGGTCAAATCATTGGGACCGATCTGAAAAAAAGTTTTGGAAGTCGGCGGCAAACCGGTGTTGGTGCTGAAATTTGTTTTTAAAGAGTCACCGATTTTTAATTGCAAAGTGCCGGCGTCATATTCAATGGAACGCTGTAAATCCGTGTCGGTCGGATTGTCCGGATCGTAAAAAGTGATACCGGGCGAAGAAGCGGCCACCAGTAAAGGAGCGGAAAAAACAAAATTACCGTTAGTGCCGAGAGTCGGATCGAAAGAAATACTTTCCCAGCCGTCGGTAGTGCGGCCCAATTGAATCTTGCCCGTGGAAGTGGCGCCCAGCGGATTTTCAACGAACGAAGCCGCCCCCGAAGCATCTAAATCCACCAAAACATTGCCGACCACGCTTAACTTCTCTGCCGGAGTAGAGGTGCCGATGCCGACATTACCACTAGTCGGTAAAACCATTAATTGAACAGAATTGTTTTCTCTCACAGAAAAATTCTTACCAGTAGGTCTATTAAGTATCAGTTGTTGGTCGTTTATACCACTAAGAATATTCATATTACCAAGAGTTTTCGTCAATCCATTCAAAGATATTCCCATATAACCATTGCTTGGTTGCCCCACCTCAAATTCGCCACGAGTTGCATAAGTATCATCTTGAACATGAAGTTTTGATTGAGGTAATAGAAGCCCTATCCCCACCTTCCAATCATTGGAATCGGCATAAAGATTGGAACCGCTCAAACTCCAATAACCAACGGTTTCTCCCGAGCCGCCGGCGATTAATGTTTTAACCAATCCATAATTGGCCAGGGCATAATCATCGGTAGAGAGATAAGAAGCGGTGTAATTATGACCGGTGCCAACGGATCCCAACGGCGCGGCTGTGCCGGAATCGGTAATGGAAAAAATATCGTTCGGCGCGGTGGTGCCGACGCCGAAATCGCCGGAAGCAAACAAATCAACCGCCTGAATTGTGCCGTTGACTTCCAAACCGCTGGCCGGAGCGCTGGTGGCGATACCGAGCGGCCCGTTCATGGAAACCGGCAGCCAAGTGTTAACGAAATCCGTAAACAAATCATTCCATTCCGAAGAAGTTAAAGTACCATTATATTCTTTTTCATAAGTGGAGGTGGAACTGGCGGCCCGAGCTCCCTGTAAAGAAAAAATAAATAAAAAACTTCCGCCTAACAACAAAAAAGCGGCTAATTTAATCGTTAATTTTCGTCCGAAAAATAAGGACATTAAAAAAATTTTCTCTCACTAAACTTACCTGAATTATAACATCTTTTCGTAAACTTGCCAACAAAAATATTTCTCTGCTTCCCGTTTTCCACCCTTACATCCTGATTTCCACACTGCGCTGAGTATTTTGGAAACTGCCGACGGCTTTAAAGGTCAAAGGCGGCCAATCAATAAAATAAACATCGTAAGCGGCGGCCGAGGAAAATATTCCCTCATCCTCAAAAATCGGTACTTCCTCGTCGGGGGTGGTATAAACATAACTGTTCTGCCGCATTTCCCACAGCAAGCGTTCCGCACCGGCTTCGGCCGCGAAATAAGCCTTGGTGGACTGCGCCTGCACGCCGCCGGATTTGATGCTGATCAAAGCGACATAAGCGCCGCCCAAAGCCGACACCAACATGCCGGCCATGATAAACATGGTCAAAAGCAAGGCACTGCCCGGTTGATTATTTTTTTTCAATAAAGCTTTCATCATAGGCGTGATATCCGAATAATCGTTGTAATATTAGGCTATAAATTGTTCCCACAACCGAACCGCCGGATTAAAAATTTATTTATAATAACGCGAGGCGACGCTGGTTTGGAGAGTCATTTCGGATTGAAATTGTCGCTCGTTCAAAGCATGCGCCCGCAGATTGACGGTAAGCAAAGCTTGCGTGGAAGTGCTCGCATTCAAAACAAAATCCAAGTCATCAATCCAAATTTTGGCGGGCGAAATAAAACCCGTTTCGGAATTTCGACTGACCTGAAAACGCTGACTGTCGCCGTCGGACACCAAAGAATAGGTGACGCATTGATTATAATAATTTTTGAAAATCAAGGTATCGCTACTCCCCGTTTCGGAAACGATGAAAATTTCGTCATCCGGTATGCCCGGACAAACAGCCTCGTTCTTCTGCGCCATCCGCATTTCTTTGTTGATTACTTCCAAAAAATATTTCAAACTTTCTTGGACATTTTGTGTGGCGATGGCACTCCGCTGTCCGTCAATCACCAATTTAAAAATGCCGGTCGCCGACAAAATAATGACGGAAAATAAGGCGACGGAGATTATCACCTCCATCAAAGAAAAACCGGCCGCCATTTGCGACGATGCCGAACGATCGATTTTTTGTAAATTTTTCCTAGCGCCAATCATATAAAATAGTTTCCAGGACATAAGAATAATCATTGTCACGGCTGTTCCAAGACACATCGGATAAAACGCGGAAAGAATTCACGTCCAAATCTTCAATCGTAATCAAGCGCGTAAAACCGCTGGAAGTGGCCGCCTCGCTCAAGCCGTGCCGATAAAATCCGTCGTCATCCCGCCGCAAAAGCGGACTGGCGGAAGAAGAGGTCGCTTGCGGCGCTTCATCCAAATAATCCATATAATAATATCCGGCCGCCAAATCGGTATTGAAAGGATCGCTCGTTCGCCAATTGGAATCGCGCACTTTTCTCACCAATTCTATTCCCTCTTGCGCCAACTGATAAGCGATCAGATTATCTTTGTTATAGCTTTGACTTTGAATATTTCTGATAACCAGCGACAAAACGCCGACCAAGCCCATGGAAATGACAAACAACACCACGATGATTTCCAGCAAGGTGAATCCGGCCCGGTGCCGGCGATGCGCTTGTTTTTTATCGATCTTCGCAAACATGAAAATTATTATTAATGACTTTAATTCTGTCGGCCGCTTTAATTAATCATTCCCCTCCCGACCGTTCTAATATGCCTCTTCTCTCCCGGTCGCCGCTTTAATCCGTCACTTCCACCAAACCCAAAAAATTAACCCGCACCGTTTTTACGAACTCGGTGCGCTCTTCTTTCAAAGTAATATCCAAAGTTGAGGACGTCGCCGCACCGTCATAAATATTGGTCTGCGGATCGGGCGGAAAAAAAATGACATTGACGCTGTTATTGAGTTGAGAACCGTCGGTTTCCAGGGCATAAATTTCTATGCCGTCCGGCAAACGCGTGGTACGCGCGCCGTAATTTATCACCCCTTCTTCCGTTTCGTCATAATCCATATAACCGACCGTTCCGGTGGCGTTCAAATCGGCAAACAGAGTGTAAGCGTTTTCATTGATATCCAAATGAATGCCCCAGCCGCTGGCCGGCACCGTCTCGTTATATTTAACCAAACCGAGCGTATTATTCTGCGCCAAATGCAAGTCCGCCACCAAATTCTGCGCGGTCATAATCAAATCCGTCCGCTTGTTGGCGGAACGATAATCAACGATGAACAAAACCGTAATCAGCATAATCATGGACATGCTCACCACCATTTCCAATAGAGTAAAGCCGGACTCAAACCGTCCGCAAGGCGAGATTTTCAAGCACCGGGTTTTGAATTGTAAGATTTTTTTAATCATCTTGTTTCCGTTTATTCCGCTCAACCGATTATTCCGCTTTGATTTCCCGCCACAAAGGCAAATCATAATTGATATTGACGGTCGTGGAAGTACTGCAGACATATGAATCGGGATCGGTGGTACTGAGGTTGACGACCGTACCGGTCGCCTGGAAGAAAATAATGAAAGTGGTCGGCGCGGTATCGTCGCTGATGGTGGCTGACACATCGTCCGTCGTCCACAAATAACTGCAAGTGCTGGTGGAACAACCCAAAGGTACTGCCGGCGCGGCGCTGTCATAATAATAGGAATCGCTGGTAAATTCGGTCGTCGTGCCGACTAAAACTTCATAAGGCTCCCAGGTGAAATAGGGTGTGGGAAATTCATGGGCATAGGTCGTAAAAGTTCTGATGTCGCTGTCCGGATTGCCGTCGGTGGCTTCGTCTCCACTGCCCAAATGTCCGTCGTCCACGCCATATTGATACCATTCGGTCGCCTCGCCTTCCGAATCGAACAACCTTATCCACCAATAATAATGCGTATTATAATCCAAGGCCGGACAACCGGGGTCGGTATTGGGAATAATATATTGCGAGGCGACCGACGGAGTTTTAATGCCGCTCCAACAAATATAATCGCTAGTGGAAGTAGAAAAACTGTTGGTGTCGTTCACCACGATTTCATAACCGTTTTGCGTGCCGCTTTTCAAATACCACTTCAAAACCGCCTTGCGGGCTTCGTCATTGCAGGCGTTGGAATAACTCCAATTCGGCGCGGACAAATGTCCGACCTGCAAATTGCTGATATAAACTTTATAATCCCTGGTCGCGCAATTGCCGGCACCGCCGCCTTCGCTCTCGCAATTAAAACTGATGTCCCCCAAAGTGCTGGTGGCGTAACCGACAAAATCTCCGGGCTCAACGTCATGTCCCGGCAAAACCGAATCATCCAAATAATCCCAGGATTGCAGAGCTACCGGAGTGGCCGTGGCATTGTCCAAGCGAATCCAATCGCCCGAGGAAGCCGTTCGCGCCCAACCATGAATCAATTGCGTGCTTTCGTTATAGCAGGCCCAACAATTATTGCCGGCATTGCAAGTATTGGGACAATTGACATTGAAAGCGTAATTGTCCGGCGGATCGTCGGCATCCGGCGTTGTCGTCGCTTCCAAAGAAATCAAGCCTTGCGAATAATTCCAGGCTGTGCCGGAAAAATTGCCGTCATTATCGATGGAAACATGATGCACCAAGTTAGTGCAAGGCGTCGCATAAAAATGAAAACCGCGCGGCTCCGGATAGGCATAAAGATTTTCCGCCACATCCAATTGATCGCTGACCAAATCGTCCAGACAATCAAAATAAATATAACGATACTCGTCACTCCACCAGGCGGCTCCCCGCACCGTGGAGGTGGCCGCTTGCGCCACGGAAACCGACCGAATTATCAAAAAACCGGCAACAACAAAAATTGCCCAAAAAATTTTCCGACGGTTGCTGATTTTTCGGCTAACGCTCAACATATCAATTATTGAAATTATAACATTTTTCCCGGATTTTAGGAATAAATTTTTACTTAAAACAAATAACTGTTATGATAATAATGTCGGGACTAAATTATTTTTTTCCGAGACTCATAAAAATCCCTCGTTTGAGGGGTTTTTGTTATAAAAATTAGCTAAAAACTTCTTCCCCAATTTAATCATTTCTTCCCGTTTTTTATTTGTTTCATCGGTATAACCGAGCAAATGCAATAAGCCGTGCACCAATAAAAAATAGAAAACCTCGTCGGGGCGGATTAATTTTTTATCCGCGCCCTCTTTCTTTTCCCCGATAATTTCCCGATATTTTTCCACTTTTTTGGTTTCGGAAATATTGATGATGACTTCCCCCAAATAAGGGCCGGAACCGAAGACCGGTCGTCCGGCGCCGCGCGGTATTTTCCCGGCCGGAAATGACAAAACATCGGTCGTTTTATCCGACTGCCGATAGGTTTTATTCAAATTTTTCATTCTCGCCGGTCCGACAATCGCCACCGAAACTTCATATCCGCTTTTCCGATAGGCGCGCAAAAACCGCTCCGCGACGGTCGTGATTTTTTGCGCCTTGATTTTTTGTTTGGTCGTATTGTTGATTTCGATCATAAATTTCGGTCATCTGCCGACAAATCCCTCTCGGACGACTTGTTATTTGTTAAAACAGTCTTCTTAATTTTCTCAAACAACCGTAAAGCAGATACCAACCCGGCTGGTAAATAAGGTCGAAAGTCCCGGGATATTCCGCCGTTCGCCCGCCGAAACCAAGTTTAAAACGCGTCACGCCCGGCCATTTCTCGGCGTCAAGACCGTAAAAATCATAATAAAGATAAGCCTCTTTCCGAGCGAGTTTTATCACCGACCATTGCAGGAGATAAGGCGCCATCACCTCGCGAAATTCATTGTCGGAAGCGCCATGCAAATAAGTAACTTTGTCGCCCCAAAAACAAAACAAGCCGGCGGCGATATTTTTACCGCGATAACGAGCCAAAAATAATTTGACCAAGGCGGTATCGTTCAATAAATTACGATAGTGCTCCGGTTGGTGCAAGCGAAAACCGTCCCGAGCGCCGGTTTTTTTCATCAACCGCCAAAATTCCGAAAAATCTTCCGCTCGACCGACGATTATTTCTACGCCCTTTTTCTCGGCCAAACGAATATTATACCGGGTTTTTTGGCGCATGGCGGCCAACAATTCCTCTTCGCTCGCTTTTAAATCCAGCAATAAAGTCTTTTTGGGTTGCAAATCCCGGGTTTTTTTAAGCGACCAGCCAATCTTTTCCGGTTCCTTGGTCGGTTCCTTGGCCGGTTCCAGTCGCCAGAATACCGGCCGGCCGTTCCCATCTTGGTTCTTCGCCGCTTCAATCCAACCCGTGCCGATATTTTTCATCAAAAATCGAATCGCCGCCGCATCGCCGAGCGGACCGCGCGGCGAATACCAGTAAAAGCGACGACGGCCGATAATGCGTAGGGATTTTTTAATCAGGGTCGCAACCGCCAAAAGTTTAGGTGCCGTTTTTTTGCCGCTCTCTTCCGCCAGCACTCCGACTCTGACAATTTCCTTCCCCTCCGACCGTTCCAATTCTCCCCATTCCCAAGATTGCAAAAACTCCGCTCCCCGGTTTCCCGAAGCGGTTCTAATAAAATCATTCCACAATTTCTTGTCCGAACAATAAATCAATTTCATATACAGCCTCATTATATCATAAAACCAAAAAGGAGTCCGCCGTCGCGAACCCCTTTAAAAATTTCTTCTTGAGAATTAAAATCATCAACCCCGAGAAACCGTTTGCCGGGACTTAGTAAATACCGGCCGGAGTGGCATACCGCATCTCATTTCCGGTAACTTCATTGATGGTCGCCCCCAGGCAGAACTCAATGGAGTAAGAAGAGTCGGCCCCACTATCACCGGTCTTGGCATAAGTATACTCATCGGCATCATCTTCACAGGAATCTCCGTCAGTCGGAAGCGGCGGAACGGGAATAGCGCGCAAATAAGTGCCGTTATCGCTGGATAAAGTGGCTCCGGCGGTCACGGACGCGAATTCCGGATAATCGCCGACATCGTTATAATACATTTCCAGCGCGGTCTGGATTTGCTTCACATCGGCAATACGTTTGGCGTCGCGCGCTCTGGCCCGCGCCGAATTCAAAGCCAGGACGGACAGGGTTGATAGCAAGCCGATAATGGCAATGACCACCAACAATTCAATCAGGGTAAAACCCTTTTTATTTTTGTTCATAAACTGCGAGTTTAAATAAAATAAATTTTATGTAAATATGACTTAATCATATTATAACATTAACGTAAAAAAGGCGCAATACTTTTTGGGAGTTTTAGAACTGACTGGCCAGATTATACATCGGCAAGAGTACGGCCGCGACCATCACGCCGACGCCGATGCCCATCAAAACCATAATCACCGGCTCCATCAACTTGCTTAAATTATCCAACATGTTCGTGCTTTCCCGGGTATAAAAAGACGTAATCCGATCCAGCACCGCATCCACTTTACCGGTTTTTTCGCCGACGGCAATCATTTGCGGCACCATTTTCGGCACGTAATCGCTGGCTTCAAACACTCCGGACAAAGATTCGCCGTCATTGATGGATTGCAAAGTTTCCAAAATCAAATCGCGATAAATCACGTTGCCGACCACCTCGGCCACAATCTCCAAACTGCGCGTAATGGTGACGCCGCCTTTTAACAAGGTGGACAAAGAGCGGGAAAAACGCATCAAATAAATATATTTGAACAAACGACCGAAAATCGGCAAATTGATTTTCAACAAATCCACTTGCCGCCGACCGAGGGCGGTTTTCAAATAAAAATGTATCATAACGCCGACGGCAATCGCCAACAACGCGATTAACCAAAGATACTTCTGCAGAAATTCGGAAGCGCCGATAACCAAACGCGTAGACAGGGGCAAGGCGGCGCCGGTTTCCGTCAAAATCGCCGTCAAATTGGGAATGACGTAAACCATCAACACGATACCGACGGCAATCAAGCCGACCGTGATAAAAATCGGATAAATCATGGCGCCGCGCACCTTGGCCACCATGTCATAATTTTTTTCCATCTCGTCGGCCAGATAATTTAATACGTCATCCAATTTGCCGGAAGTTTCTCCGGAGCGGATGATGTTCACGAAAAATTCCGAAAACAGGCGCGGCCGCTTGCCGAAGGAGTCGGACAAAAACGCGCCGCTGTCCACCTCAAAAGCGATATCGGCAATCAAACTTTTCAACGAAATATTTTTGGTTTGATCCACCAAAATCATCAACGATTCCACCACCGGCACATTGGCGGAAATCATGACCGAAAATTGACGCGAAAAAATCACCAAATCCTTACTCTTGATCGGCGCAATCATCATCAAAAATTTGGTTTCCGAGGTGTTGGTGACGTCCAACAAACTGACGACGGTCAATTCTTTCCGGCGCAAACGCAAAATGGCGTCGCTTTCCGACAAGCCCACGACTTTGCCGATTTTACGGCGACCGTCCGCGTCCTCCGCTTGATATTTAAAAATAGGCATAAGAATTCTCGGTTATTCTTTAACTCTCAACCACTCTCAAAACTTCTTCCCAGGAAGTTTGTCCTTGCAAAACCTTTAACACTCCGTCCTGCTTGATGGATAAAAATTCTTCGGTTTTTTTCACCGCTTCAATATTCAAATTTTGATCGCCGTTATTGATTAACTCCCGCAAAGCGTCGTTGATTTCAATCACTTCGGCGATGGCGACACGATCGGAATAGCCGGTATTCTCGCAACGAGGACAACCGACCGCTTGGAAAATTTTATATTTGGCGAGCGCTTGTTCCGGCGTACTAAACTCCGACAATTCCTGTTTAATGACCTCCGCCGGCGCATTTTGCAATTCGGCGGTCATCTCGGCGATGGCATCGGGAGACAATTTGGTTTCTTTTTTGCAGTGCGGACAAAGTCGGCGCGCCAAACGTTGAGCGATTACGGTTTTCAAGGTGGAAGCCAATAAAAATCTCTCGATTTTCATATCCAACAAACGAAACACCGCTCCCAAAGCGTCATTGGTGTGCAGAGTGGATAAAACCAAGTGCCCGGTCAAAGAAGAATGAATGGACAATTCGGCGGTTTCTTCGTCGCGAATTTCTCCCACCATGATAATATTGGGATCTTGACGCAAAATGGACCGCAAACCGCTGGCGAAAGAAAACCCGATTTTCGGCCGCACTTGCGATTGGTTGATGCCCTTGATTTCGTATTCAATCGGATCCTCCAAGGTGGAAATATTGACTCCCTCCTGATTCAAAATATTCAACATGGCGTACAAAGTGGTGGTTTTACCGGAACCGGTCGGCCCGGTAACCAAAAAGATGCCGCTGGTTTTCTTACTGCCCTCTTCAATCCGGCGCAAAGCCAATTTATTGAAACCCAATTGCTCCAAACTGGGCGCGCCCTTGGAAGTGTCCAAAATTCTCATCACCACTTTTTCCCGATTGACCAACGGCAAAGTGGAAATACGAAAATCAACTTCGCGATTATTGACCACCAAACGAATGCGGCCGTCTTGCGGAATGCGGGTTTCGTCCAATTTCAATTTGGCCAAGACTTTAATACGCGCGATAATGGCGTTATGAACGGATTTCGGCAAACTCAAAGAAGTGTGCAAAATGCCGTCGATGCGATAACGAACGCGGCTGTCGTTGGCATACGGTTCAATATGAATATCGGAAGCGCGCGCTTCCACGGCATGACGAATGATTACGGAGACGATGCGGGAAACCGGCGCGCTGTTGATATCTTCGGCGCTCACCTCTTCGCTGTCCGTTTTGACTGTCACCAATTCCTCCCCTTCTTCCTTGGCTTTGACTTCCAAGGCACTGGAAATTTCCTGTTCAATCTTTTGATACTGCTTGAAAACTTTCTGCCAACCGGCGGCGGAAACCAAAAAATATTTCACTTGCGACTTGTCGTCGGCCGTCAAAAAATTGATCGCCTCCATAGCCTTCAAATTCGGCTCCACCAAACCGATTTTCAAAACTTTTTCCTCCCGACCGAAACAGACGATTTTGTAAGTCTTGGCAATTTCCTCCGGCAAGAAATTGAGAATCGCTTCCGGCACTTCTTCGTTGGTCAAATTATAATAAGGCAAATTAAAAACCTCCGCCCGAAATTCCGTCAATTTTTCTTCGTCAATGATTTTCTGACCGACCAAAAAAGAGCTCAAGCTCTCTTTGTTTTTGAGAATGAGCTTTTTAATCTCCGCCGCTTTATCGGCGCTAATGATTTTTTTGGCCTGCAACAGGCTCAACAGTTGTTCATTTTTATCCATGATAGTGGTGAAAATTATCCTCAAATGCCGACTTTTTATTTTTCCCGAAAAAACAAGGAATTATTGCCTTGCACGCAACGGCGCGGCGCGACCGCCGCCTCGGTACCGGAAGCGCTGGTAACCAAGGGAGTAACCGCCACTCCCGACCCGACCGCCGACGTACCGAGTCGATTGCAAATATCGTCAAAATCGAAATCAATCACGTTATTGGTCAGTCCCAAAAACTGCGGCAATTTCAAAACCGTCAAATCCAAAGCTTCTCCGGCAGGAATCACAATGGATTGCGCCGACGGCGTCAGCGGTTCAATCAATCCGGATCGCTCGCGCAACCAATCCAGGGCTTGCAAGCGGAAAATAAACAACGCCAAACCGCCCAAGATCATCAGGCTAAGAAAGAAAATAAGCATGGCGCGATAGCTGTTTTTCATAATGCTAAAAAGACGCTTGATAAAAATAAGTGGTCAAAAAAATGGTGGCGCTGTCTTCCGACGGCGAAAACTCCACGGCGCTAATGTCAAACAGGCGCAAATTATTTTCCAAAATGCGCAATAATTTTTTAAAATTTCCGTAATCGACCGCCATCACTTCCAGGGAAAGATTAATCGTGCCGACTTTTTTGTCGGTCACACTGATAATGGAAGGACTGGTCGGCGGCGGCGGCACGCCTTCCACCGGTTGATCGATTTGAATGTTGGTCACCAGCCAACCGCCCCGACTGACGATTTCCGCCAATTCGCCGAACAATCTTTCCCGAGCATAGTTATCGGGCAAAACGCTGTTGAATTTTACCAAATCGGCCGGACTGATTTTTTTATATACCTCGGCGATAGCCTGCAGGCTGGCCAGTTTTTTCTGCTGATTCTCGTAAAGCCGCCGTTGTTCTTCAATATTCATCAAGATGGCCGCTTCCGTCGCTCTGAATTTCGGCCCCAAAAAAGCGAAATAAGCGACCGCCAAAAACAAAATCAAGACGCCGGCCAAAATGGCGTTGAAATAATTGTTCAGGAAAAAATTGCGGGAATTTTGATTTTTAAAATTATGGCTGACCATACTTATTTTTGAAAAATTTCCGGATTAACTTTTAACGACAAATCAAAACTGATTTCATTGCTTTGACCGCCGTCCACGTTTTTCTCGGCCTCCGCCAATTCCACCGTCGCCTGTCGCGTCAAGGGGTCGTTCAAAAACGCTTTGACCTGCCAGGAAACATCGGCAAAAGAAGAGGCCTTGGCGCCCAGATTATAAGTGCCGCTCAAATCGCCGCTGAATTCGCTATATTGAACGGTGCTGAGAGTATTGCGCTCCAACCAGCTGAAAAAGTTGGTCCAATAGACATGATTGGACAATAAATTGGAAAAAGCGACCGATTTTTCCTTATAGGCGACCGCCGCTTCGGCCTGTTCCTTAAACCGTCCGACCTCTCGATTGATTTCCGCCACGCTCTCGTTTAAAGCTTGCGCTTGGGCGATTTCTTGTTTTTCCCACCAATTCAAACCAAGATAAATTTCCATGACAAACAAGCCGGCCAAAAACAAAACCACCACCAAAATGAGAATGCTTCGATTCCAATCAAAGAAAATTCTGGCTTCGTCTTTAATAAGATTAACTTCCAAAATTTTCGGATTTTGCAAATATTTTTTTCGGCTGTCTTCTTTTCGGGATGTCTTCTTCTTAAATGAAAACATGAAATTTTAATTATTCTATTTCTCTCATGGCCAGTCCGATGGCCACGGCCAAACGCGGACCGACTTCGCTCAAAACCGGCTTCAACTCCGCCGGATAATGAATGCGATTCCAGGGATCGCCAATAATCACTTTCAAATTCAAGCGAGAAGAAAGATATTCGGCCAAATTCAAAAGTAAAGCTCCGCCGCCTGATAAGACCACTTTTTCCACTTCGCCGCTGTTTTGCGAGCGAAAAAAATCCAACATATATTGCATCTCGGTCACGATCGGTTCCAAAACTTTGACCAAAAACTGCGGCACTTCTTCTTGAGCGTCAGCGCTCAAAGCGCCGCTCAAATCACATTTGAATTGTTCGGCTTGCGCATAAGTCAGACCCATCTTTTCCGCCAGGGCCTTGGTCACGGTGGAAGCGCAAACCATCAAACTGCGATTTAAAACCGGAATGCTTTCCTTGACGATGGACAAGTCGGTGCTGTTGGCGCCGATCTCCACGATCATCACCGTGGATTTATCGTCGCCGAGCAAAGAACGGACCAGAGAAAACGTTTCCGTCTCCAAACTGGCCAGACTCAATTTCGTGGCTTTGAAAATATCAATATATTTCCGCACCAACTTTTTCGGACTGCCGGTCAAAAAAACTCGCATATTCCCTTTGGTCGGAATCTTGCCGTCGGCTTCCGGAATAACTTTCCAGTCCAAAGTCATTTCCTCCAAAGGCAAAGGAATAACTTTTTTGGCTTCTTCGTTAATGGCCGCCGCCAAGCCTTTTTTATCGACGTTGGCGATGTTGATGATGGAGGAAAAAACCGCGAAGGTCGGCAAAGAAGCGGTCACTCTTTTGCTGGTAATCCCGGACTCCGTCTTGATTTTGTTGATCGCCCGCGCCAAATAATTGATGTCCGTCATTTTGGTGAAACTGACATCGCTGGTGCTTTCGCTGAAAGCGTAATTGGACAAATAAATATGACGATTTTTTTTCTTCAGCTCCACCATTTTCAAAGAAGCGTCGCCGATATCGATTCCCAAATAAAGATTGTTGCCGCTAAAAGAAAATAGACTCATATATGATATAGAAAAAAATCCAATCAAAATTGAATTATCCCTTAGTTTAGTATATAATAATTATATAATATCTGGAAACATTAAACAAGCATCTATGAACTTCTTCGCTCGCTATAAAAAAGTTTTTCTGATTTTCTTATTTTTGGCCGCCGTGGCTCTCATCGGTTACCTTATTTGGCGCATTTTTTTTAGTCCGCTTCCCGTCACGCCGACCGCCACCACCACTCCCGCCGTTGTCGGCGGCGGCTTGCCGACAGCCGGTCCGGCCGGCGAAAGCGGCATCGGCGGCGGCGGTACCGGAATTCTGCCCGACGGCACTCCGACCGGCGGTGCCCCGAGCTTGAACGAGCCCGATGTTTTGGCGGTTGGCGGTTTAACCAAGACCGGCATCCTGACCGCTTCGCCCGTACTCAACCCGACCCTGGGAGATGACGGCCAAATTCGTTATTACGATCAAGCCGACGGCCGTTTTTACAGAATTGATAAAGACGGAAAAGCCACTTTATTGAGCGATAAAGTCTTCCATGATGTGGCCAATATCGTTTGGGCGCCGACTCAAGATAAAGCGATTCTGGAATATCCGGACGGCAATAAAATTCTCTATAATTTCCAAACCAAAAAACAAGTGACTCTGCCCTCTTACTGGCAAGAATTTTCTTTTTCGCCGAACGGCGGTCAAATCACTTCCGAAAGCATCGGACTGGATCCGGAAAATCGTTGGTTGGTGGTCGCCAACGACGACGGCTCCCAGGCGCGCGCCGTGGAGAACATCGGCACGAACGCCCAAAATGTCTATCCCTCCTGGTCGCCCAACAACCAAACGGTGGCGATGTATACCAAGGGACTGGATTTTAATCGGCAAGAAATATTTTTCATCGGTCTGAACAACGAAAATTTCAAGTCCACGGTTATCGAGGGCCGCGGCCTGCAAACGCAATGGTCCACCAGCGGCGACCGTCTGCTTTATAGCGTTTACAGCACGGCGACGGATTTAAAACCGCGACTCTGGATTGTGGACGCGCAAGGCGATTCCATCAATCAAAATCGCCGCAGTTTCAGTTTGGAGACCTGGGCGGACAAATGCACTTTCGCTTCCAATACCGAAATCTATTGCGCCGTACCGGAAACGCTGGAAAGAGGCGCCGGCCTGTTTCCGGAAATGGCCGATAAAACCAAAGATAATTTATATAAAATAGATTTGGTGACCGGCGCCCGCAAATTGATTGCCGTTCCGGACGGAGCCTATAACATCTCCCAAGTTCTGGTCGGCGAAAATCAAGATTATCTGTACTTCACCGATAAGATCACTCAACAAATTTACGAGATAAGACTGAAATAGCATGCGCAAATCTTTTTTGTTGGATTTGCTGTTTCCCGTCAAATGCCTGGCCTGCGGCCAAGAAGGCGCTTGGTTATGCGAAAGCTGTTTTCGGAAATTGAAATTCGGCGCGCCGGAAACAAAGCATCGGTTGATCGTTCCCGAGCTGACGGCCATCTTCATCGCCGGCGATTACGACGATCCCTTGTTATCCGAACTGATTAAAAAATTCAAATATAATTTTCTGACCGGCCCGGGAAAAGTTCTGGGGCGGTTTTTAATTTTATTCTGGCAAGGACAGTTGTCCGCAAATCGCAATTTGGCGGTCGCGGAAAAATTTCTTTTGCTGGCCGTTCCCCTTTCCAAAAAACGCCGCCGTTGGCGCGGCTTCAACCAGGCGGAAATTTTGGCGCAAGAATTGGCCGAGAGTTTTTCTTATCCTCTCGGTCAAGAATTGAAACGCATCGGACACCAAAAACCGCAAGCCGAACTGAGCGAACAAGCTCGATTGGCCAATGTGCGCGACGCTTTCGTTTGGACCGGGGCAAGCTTGGCCGGACAGACAATTTTATTGATAGACGATGTGGTGACAACCGGCGCGACCTTAAACGAAGCGGCCAAAGCCCTGAAAGCGGCCGGTGCCGCCGCGGTATACGGACTGGTCTTGGCCAAAGGATAAAAATAAAATTCCGCCCTCCGGCAATTCTTTGTCAATCAATCTCCAGCCAAGAGTGCAGTCGCCCTCTCTTTACAAAAAAAATAAAAAGGCTTATCATTAAATTACCCTCACTAATTGTCGCGCCTACCAAACGCGGTTAGAAAAACAAATTTTCTAAGAAAAATCACTTTTTCCTAAAGTTAAGGTAAATTTTAAAGCGTCCCGCTTCACGGCGGGAAAGCCAGGTGGAACCGCGAGACTGCATATTCGGCGATTAAACGCCCCTAAAAGTCCCGTCCCGGCAACAACAGCTTATTGTTGTTCTTGCCGGGAGGGGATTTTTTTAAATACCGATAATCGAAGACCGATTTTTTGCTGTTTTGAATCACAATTTTATAATTTAACCATAATCATAAATCATATGAACAAGGAAAAAATGCCCGTAGAAACCAAGCGCCATTCCATCGCGCATCTTTTGGCGGCGGCCGTCAAAGAAATTTGGCCGGAGGCGCAATTAAGCATCGGTCCGGCGATCGATAACGGTTTTTACTACGACATCGATTTCGGCGATGTCAAAATAAGCGACGCGAATTTCAAAGAAATAGAAAAAAAGATGGCGCATCTCGCCAAACAAAATCTGAAATTTGAACGTCGCGAAGAAAAAATAGACCTGGCTCTGCAAGCGGCCCAAGACGCGGGCGAAATTTATAAAGCGGAACTGCTGACCGACTTGAAAGCCGGCGGCGAAACGGTGGTGAGCCACTATACCGTCGGCAAATTCACCGATCTCTGTCGCGGCCCGCATGTGAACAACACCAACCAAATCAAACCGGGCAGTTTCAAACTGCATAAACTGGCCGGCGCTTATTGGCGCGGCGACGAAAAAAATAAAATGCTTACCCGGATTTACGGTCTGGCTTTTGACACCAAAGAAGAATTGGACGATCATTTAAAAATGCTGATAGAAGCGGAAAAACGCGATCATCGCAAATTGGGCAAAGAACTGGATCTCTTTTGCTTTTCCGAATTGGTCGGCGCCGGCTTGCCTCTCTACACGCCAAAAGGCATGGTTATCATCGAAGAATTGAAAAAACATATTGAAGCCGTCTGTCGGAATTACGGTTTTGAAAAAGTGATGACTCCGCATCTGGCGAAAATAGATTTATACGAACTTTCCGGCCACGCCAAAAAATTCAGCGAAGAACTGTTTCACGTTTCTTCCAGCAAGGGCCACGATTTTGTCATGAAACCGGTGCAATGTCCGCACCATACTCAAATCTACGCTTCCCGCCCCCGTTCTTACCGCGATTTGCCGATTCGCTATATGGAATCGGAGAAGCAATATCGGGCGGAAAAAACCGGCGAAGTCGGCGGACTTTCCCGCGTCTATGCCATTACCATTGAAGACGGCCACACTTTTTGCCGCATCGATCAGGTAAAAGAAGAAATAAAAAATCTGGTGAACATCATCAAAGATTTCTATAGCGCCCTGGGTCTTTGGGGACGACATTGGGTTTCCCTGTCCGTCCGCGACTATGCTCATCCGGAAAAATATATCGGCGAAACGGCCGACTGGGATTTATGCGAAAAAATGTTGGCGGAAATCTCCGATGAGTTGAAGCTGGATGCCAAACGCCAAGAAGGCGAAGCCGCCCTCTACGGCCCGAAGCTTGATTTTATGTTCCGCGATTCCTTGGGCAAAGAAATTCAAATTCCGACCGTGCAAATCGATTTTGCCACGCCCAAAAAATTCAATCTCACTTACGCCGATAAAGACGGCACGGCCAAAAATCCGGTAATGGTTCATCGGGCGATTCTCGGTTCTTACGAACGTTTTCTGGCCCTCTTGATAGAACATTTCGCCGGCGCTTTTCCCTTGTGGCTGTCGCCGGTGCAAGTAAAAATCGTTTCCGTGGCCGAAGCCCATTCTCCGGCTTGCACCCGGTTGGCGGCGGAATTAAAAGCGGCCGACATCCGCGTTGAAGTGGACGAGGCCAACGAAACCGTCGGCAATAAAATCAGAAAAGCGGTGGCCGAAAAGGTGCCCTATATGCTGGTTATCGGCGACAAAGAAGCCAATTCTCCGACCCTCGCCGTCCGCGATCGCGGCGCGGCCGACACTCGGGAAATCACCAAAGACAAATTCATCGCCGAAGTGCTGAATAAAATAAAAAACCATCTCTAAGAAATGCTAGAAGAAAAAGTCCGTCTCTAAATTAAATTAAAAACTGCCGTTCCGCGGCAGTTTTTTTATGACTGATATTTTCTGGTTCGTTGAAATCGCCTGTCAGCCACCCGGATATTATTTCCCCACGACCAACATTTCCTTCGTCAAAAGCGGAAACGGCTCATGAAAGCCGGTGGCATAAGGACGAATCGCGCGGAACAAAACATCCGCCGAATAGCGATAATCTTCTCCCCGGCGCGTGCCGGGATCGTTGGTGATAAATTCCGCAGTTTCGTAATCGTAGCCTTTAATCAAAATCATGTGCCGTTCCGGTCCGGGCGGAGTGAAATAAGGGTTGCCCAAGGCTTGACCGTTCAACGGCACCAGAACCAAATGCCCCTTGTCCAATTCGCCTATCATTTCCGCCGTCTCCCTGATCGGCTTGAGCGCCACGTTACCGTGCGAAAAATAATCGCCGAAAATCCACACCAACATATCAAATAAAGCCACATCGCGATCTTCGCCGTAGGTCGCTTTTTCCCAATCCGATAATTTTAAAATCCGGGCGCGCCATTCATAACGGTCAAAACCGGTCTCGCCACGCACCCAGGCCAGAGCCATTAAAGCGGTCGCTTCTTCACAGCCGTCTTCTTGCCTTTGGTCCTGCCATTCGGCCAACGGCGCTTGCGCGGTAAAAGGAACCGCTGCCGACAAATTCGCCGGAAAGGACGAAGCGGCGGACACGCTTAAAAATCCGAACAAGACAAAAAATAAGAAAAAAATTCCTACAGCGGCGACTAAAGATGATAATTTATTTGGTCTCATGCCACAAAAGTTTCTTATGATGTTCAATAATCTCATTAATCGTTCCGTCCTCCGCGTATTGTTGCAACAAATAATCGATTGACGGCAAATATTTGACGAAAGGCGATTTTTTGGACACCGTCAGATAAAAATTTTCCGTACTGACATATTCCGGCAAAATTTCCACCCGATCGACCAACTGCTGTTCGGCCATTAATTTCTCGGCGGAATATAAAGCGTAAACAAAATAATCCGCTTGCTCCGTTTCCAACAGCCCGACCGCTTCTTCGGCCGTGCCGACGACTTGAACGGTCAAATTTTCCAAAATATAGGTATCAAATTGTTGTCCGTAACTGTCGCCGACGGTAACCACGCCTTTTTTGCCGATTAAATCGCTCCAGACTTCATAGGAAAAAGCCTTTCCTTTTTTGACGACCAAAACAATCGGATCAACCGTGTAAGGGATGGAATAATCCATATAGGTTTCCCGTTCGGTCGTTTTGTAAGCGGCCACCAGAAAATCCACTTCTCCGCTTCGCGTTTTCGCTTGGGCCACATCCCAAGAACCGACATATTTAAAATCGGTAATCAAACCCAGCTCCGCCAACACCCGGGAAATAATTTCCGGACCGGCGCCGACAATCTTATCGCCCGCCTGATACATAATCGGCGGCCATTCCGGATGTCCGGAAATAATCGCCGACTGGTTCAGAGGTCTATTTTGAAAATAATAAACCGCCAGAAAAATGAAAGTAGCCAAAAAAACAATGCTAAAGACGATAAAAGCCGCCCGCCCGATTTGTTTCCACATAATTTTCATATAATTATTCGCTAGTTTTATCAACGATGATAAGCAAATTCAAAGTCTCGCCCCGAGGACGCTCGTGCATCGTTCCGTCCCGGGATTGATATAAATAATTGACCGGAAAATCTTTCTTCAAATAATCAAAGTGCCGCTCGTCCAAGTCAAAATGCACATGATGCTTATTTCTGCCGGCCGACTCTCGATACGGCACACTGCACAGCAATTTTTTACCGGCCAACGACAATAATTTATTGACACAATCGGCCACGGCTAAATTTATATGTTCTATCGTCTCAAAAGAAACGACGACATCAGCCGTACCTTGAAAATCGGCGATATCCGATTTCACAAAATCAATATTGTCTCTTGTTTTATAATGTTTATTCGCATATTGAATGGCCTCCGAAGAAATGTCCGCACCGACGACAGACCGACAAGAATCGGCCAGCAAGAGGGTGCCGTAACCGGTGCCGCAGGCGATATCAATGACAGTATCGTGTTGAGAAATCAGTTTTTGCGCCCAATGATAACGGGCTTCCTGGTGATAATCGTTGATACAAAATTTTCCCAGGATATTCGGATCATATCTTTCGCCGTTGTTCAACGCATTATGTTTGATAATATTACAAAACTTATAAAACCAATAAGCGATGGTCTTCGGATTATTCTTCAACATCATAAATTTTTCCGACAAATATTTTTTCATGTCCGTCGCCAACGCGTTTTAAAATCTCATATCCCGACAATAATGATTATACCATATCGCCCGCAATCTCCCAATCAGCTAATTCTTCGCTAAAACAGCCCCGAAAGGGGCTGTCGGTAAACTGCGGAGAGGGTGGGGCGCACCGGGAACGGCGCTTGATAACTCCCTGCTGACCTCTTTGTTTAAGAAGAATATAACTGGCTGTGCGTGCCAATGGCTACAAAATAAATAATTTGGCCTTCTGCTACTTCTTCAAAAATAGCCCGCCAGTCACCATTAATATTAATACTCCGATAATTTCGGAGTTCGCCAACCAAGGGATGATTATTCAATATAGAATTATAAGGATCATTAATAAAAATATCTAATCTTGCCTTAAAATTAGTTTTTACATTGACCGGACATTTTTTAAATTCCTTAATAAATTTTTTGGAATATTCAATCTGCATAAATTATTTACTATCCAAAAAACTAATGGCGGCCCGGTTATTTTTAAAAGAATAAAAATTACCCGCCCTTCTCTCATCTCTTGATTCTTTTATGGAAGACAATAAATAATCACTCGGTGTGTCTTCATTTAAAGTAAATAAAACCGCTTTATTGCGAATAAGTTGTTTTAGAAACCCATTAATTGCCCCACTTAAACTTAAGCCTAAATCAGCGGCTATTTTTTGAGCCTCTTTTTTTATTTTGATATCTGTTTTTATGTTGATAACTGTTGAGTTCATATTTTTATTATTTATAAATTAATGTATACATTGTATATACTTAGTATATACGATATTGAAAATTTTGTCAATATGTATTAGTTCAATTTTGGAACTCCGCTATTTTACTTGAGTATTAGATAAAATATTTAAATATCTACATAATAATTATCATGCTCCCCAATCTACTCTGGAACCAAAAAATAAGGCTTAAGGGCTGTATTTTTCTTAATGCGGAGAGGCGAGGATTCTCAAAATAATAGAGTTGGCCGCAGTGGTCATCAACCTTGATTGATAACATATTCACTTTAACTAATTATATTTTAACATATTGATAAATTTATAAAAAATAGCCTCGAATTGCTTATGCAATTCGAGGCTGTATCCGCCAGCCGGCGGACAAAAGGCTAAAGACTGAAGTCTAGAGACTCAAAGAATCAAAAGACTAAGATTTAAAAACTTACGAAACGACGAAAGCAACCCCGTGCCTACGATTCCACTTGCCATCAGGGTTGTCACAGAACGAGCTCAACGAAGAACTATTGAAATCGCGATTAGCGTAGAGCAACGTAGAATCGCCGTCAGAATCTTTAATTGGTTCGTGCATAACAACAATCCAATATAAATCCATAGCTTCCAGCTCTTTGTCAGAGAATCTCTCTCTGATTAAACAGGCCACTTCAGCGTTTGGTGTGGTGAGCTTACGATTTTTAGCATCTTTACGGATGTTTTTAGTGACACGTTCGTTGTCACTAAAAAGGTCGCCCTTCAAAACGGCAATTTTGTAGGTAATGCCACTTGTCGGTTTAAAGTTTTTTGAACGTAGAACACTTTTAGCGTAATCGCCGACTCGAAAACTTTTACTTTCCAAACGAGAGATCCATTCTTCACCGGTGGTGCCATCTGAAGTTACCGAGAAACGGATAACGCTGTCTTTTTCAGTCCACTTCGGTTTGATAACTGAAATTTGTACTTCTCCGGCGTTTACCATGCGAATGGCTTCATTAGGGTCATCAATCCCTGTTTGTTTCATGATGTTGTTTACTAAGGCATTTAATTTGCCTGTTTCAACGTTCTGGATAGTAAATAAATATTTTTCCATGATTATTTCTCCTTGCGCTACATTGCGCTGTTTTACTTTCCTCAACTCCGAGGCGGAACTGATAACCATTTTGGTCACAGCCAGGAAACGACTATCCGCCAACCGGCGGATTAACCATCTTTTGGCTGTGACCAATTTCGCAAATTAATTTTTAAAGGTCAATAATTATAAAATATTATATCATATAAATTATATTCTGTCAACTCAGAGAGGGCTGAACAGGTTCGAGCTTTTTATTATTACGCCAATATTAAATAAATTAATATAATATCTTTCTGCGGAGAGGTGGGGATTATCGCGCTCGCTTTTTGCCATAATGCAAAAAGCTCTCCGCCTCCGCCAGTTGGCGGATGGCGGACAGTTCAAATCCCTTTCATCTTTTACGCATACAAAAATATAACCCTTCTGGGTTGTATTTTTGTATGCGGGGTATTAGGGACTATATCCGAACTGAAATGAAACAAAATACCAATAAACTTATTCAATCCCTCTAACTTCTTGCCAGAACCTCTTAAAATAGGTGACCATAAAATCATGTCTTGCTTTAGCTATTTTTTTTCCGGTTTTTGTTAGTGTTTTATTCTTTATATTTTTTAACTTGAACTCATATTCCATGATAGCCGTATCGTCAACAGTATAAGCCTTGTCTTTCTTTAACTTAACTAGTCTCTTCTCATTTCCGGTATATAGAGCGTGTCGTAGATAGCCGGCAAATAAAAAATCACGACCGATACCAACTGCCCCAATAGAGTCTAATTTATCCGCATCAAACAATACTTTAGCTTCAATCGTTTTAGGAATATTATTGTTCCTGTATCTGTGGCTAATAATACAATGGAGAATATTATCCATTGTATTTTGATCTAATTTATATCTTTGTAAAATCTTATTAGCCATTTCAGCTCCCTTTTCAGCGTGACAAAATTTTCCCCGGCTAGCCATTTCCTCCTTACGACCAATATCATGTAATAGACAAGCTGCCATCAAAACAGATAAATCCGCTTTTTCTTTCCGACCGATATTCATAGCCAAACTACAAACACGCTCGACGTGAGTCCAATCGTGACAACCGTTAGCACCAACAAAAAATTTCTTAGCTTCTTTTTCTATCTTTTTAATGATTTCTTGACTGATTTTCATATTCTTTAAAACTATTGCTTTTTTGATTTATCTATGCTATCTTAATAATAGAATTTCTATTAAAAAGCACCTCTTAAAGTTTCGTCTTTAAGCGGTGCTTTTTTCTTTAGCTATATATTCAAGCTTATTCCTCAAATTATCCATAAACACGATTTTCTCTTTTGCAGTCTTTTTTAACAATTTTGAGCAATTCTTTACATCAGGACTAATCACTCTAGACAGCTTGCCTTTCTCGTATAAATATTTAACCAAGCAATAAAAGTCGCCATCGCTAGAAACAATAATTGCCTGATCAAAATTATCAAATTCTATCATAGTTTGCAAAACCAAATCAGCATCAACATTGCCCTTGGGCTGTCTTTCTTCATTAGACAAAACAGGTTTAAAAATTAAGATATAACCATCTTTTTGCAGGGATGAATATAAATCCTGATTTTCTGGGATAAATCCGATAAACAAAAATGCCTGAGAAACTTTATACTTCTCTTTTAAATAGACACGAAACTTTTTAAAATCAAGCTTCCAATTTAATTTATTAATACCCAGGTTTAAATTCTGGCTATCAATAAAAGCATAGTTGTTTTTGATGTTTTTCTCCATACAAGATTATTTTACCATAAATCTCTGAATCCCAAAAACATACAATTTCGGTTCGAACTTTTTCATGAATGATAAAAAATTAGAAATATTAGCGTTAAAATTGTTATTACCGACAGAAAAAAGCCAAGAATTCTTAAATACCAATTTTCCACGTTCGAACTTTCAAAAGAGCCGATAAAAAAGGACGAAATGAGCTTTTAGGCTCGCTTCGTCCCATTCTGCGGAGAGGCGGGGACGTGATTGAAATGGCATTAAATCAAACTTGCGTCAATTTTTTTTAAATTTTACAATATTCCACAATTTATCTGACTTATTTTTTGAATAATACCCTTATTAGCATCTACTTTTATAAAATCCCCATCTTTCAATATCTGTGTGGCTATTTTAGTACCTATAATACAGGGTTTTTTTATTTCCCTAGAAACAATGGCCGCATGACATAATAGTCCGCCCTCATCGGTTATTATGGCTTTTGCTTTTTTCATAGCCGCTAAATAATCCGGTCTGGTCATCGTAGAAACCAGTATATCTCCATCTCTAACTTTATTAATGTCATTGGGGTTAATAACTATTTTAACATAGCCAGAAACGATTCCGGGACAAGCCACCTGACCCTTAATCTCGTGAATATTTTGTTTTTCTTCTTTTTTCACAATTTTATTTTTATCAACGATAATGTTTTTTCCGTCTTGAAAAATGTAAACACAATCCATAATCTTTCTTTGCTCAATAATTTTCTTTATCTTTTCTGAATTTTTAAATAGCTCTATAATTTCTTGATGAAGCAACAGGGAAATATCTTCTAAACTAATTCTATATCTTTTAGCTATTTCGCTCAGAATCCTGCCGTGTTGATAAAAAGATAGTGATCTGAAATGACTTCTATGGTCTTTCAAGAAAAAATGTTGATGAGCATAATCAAGAAATAATTTATCTATTTTTGACCAAGAATGACTCTTGATAAAAGAAATATATCTCTTTTTATTATTTAAAAACTCTTTTTTGGTCTTGTCTATAAATTCTCTTGCCTGTTTACGATTAATCTTTTTTGCTCTATTTTTAAAATAAGCTGAGGAATAGGGTTTTACTATGGCACTATAACAAGGTATATAAGAATATTTAACCCAATGTTTTTTAAGTAATTTTCCCTTGTCGCCATTATCTAAAATAATCTCCATTAAATCTAGTTGCTCTTGAATGATATAATGGGGCTTTTCCAAAGAACTAACTATTTCTAGCCCAATTTTAATATTTACTTTATTTCTTAACAGGATTTCTATTAATTTTTTTTCCGTTATCTCACCCAAAATGAAACCAACCCAAAGAGCGGAGACGTCGGAATCTAAAACTTTAATTGATTTTTTAAATAATAAAAAAAGCTCTTTATCAGAAGCTTGTTTTAAATTAATTTTGCCTATCCCTCCAAAATATTTTTCAATAAATAAAGCTCTTTCAATTACTTTATTATTAATATCTTTGAGAAATTTAGAATTTAAAAAACGATTATCAAAAAAATAATGATTGAATTCTTCCCACTCTTTATTTAAAAAATATCCATCTGCACTATCTTTTTTGATAAAATAAAGTTGGTTATTTATGCCTCGCCCTATTATTGCCTTTAAAGGTTTCCGGCAAGAGATGGAATAAGTCTGAGCCTGGTGAAGGGTGAGCGGTCTGTTAAAAAATTTATACCAATTGTTTAAGTTTATTTTCATATTTGAAATCTGCGGAAAGAGCGGGACGTAGTTGGAATGGTTATAAATAATAAAATAATTTAAGTTTCATTCTCATTTGCCACAAACTTTTTAAAATTTTCTATATCCTGCTCAGATCCTAATATGTGTATTTGTTCTGGATTTCTGACTTTAATTTGGATGCCTTCTTTAGTTACAGTAGAGCTTTCTACACTTGCATCGTATTTGTATATACGGGCACCTTCTGGCGAAAAAGAAGGATTATTGTAGCTTCTATATTCCTTATCATAAATTACTTTTTCCTCAGTGCTATCTTCTGGTTTAGGCATTATTAAAAGAGATTTAATATTTAAAAGCACGTTATTAATAACATCTCCATAAACACCTTGTATAGGGGAATATGAAAAATATGTACCAAACATATTATCTCTAAACTTTTCTATTTTATTAGAGCTTGCATGATAAACAATATCTCTTACTTTACTGTCTGGAAAAATAGTATCTAAATATTCAGAATACTGTTCTTTTGTTCCAATTTCTGCAAGTTCTGGATTTTGCTCAAATGCAAAATCTACCCCTTCTTTAATTTGAGGTTTTTCAATTTTATTTTCTCTTTTTTCTGCATTCTGCGAAGCATTGTTAAGAAATTTTTCCATATTTTACATTTACCTTAATATTAGCATTGCTCGTTCCAAAGTTCAATTCTCCCTACTAAAAACAGCCCCTATTTCAGGGCTATTTACAAACTGCGGAGAGGCGGGGATTATCGCGCTCGCTTTTTGCCGTAATGCAAAAAGCTCACTTGTCCAGAGTTGGCGTCCGGATTGCCATTCAGGGCAATCCGTCCGACGCTCGTCCGCTCGTTCCGGCTTCCGCCCTCACTCGCGTCTCGCTGCCAACTAGTTCGAATCCCTTTCGTCTTTTACGCATACAAAAATACAACCCAAAAGGGTTGTATTTTTGTATGCGGAGAGGCGGGGATTTCCGCCTCGGGTTGCCTTAGCGGCAACCCTCGTTGTCCTGGGCGGACCCGCTAAGTGCTCCTTAAGGTCGCGCTTATCGTCGCTCGTTCTCTCGTCCTCATTCCATTCGGACTCGAGTCTCGCTCGCCGCCTGTTCTCATCCCCGCCTTCTCAGCTTCTAACTAAAAACATACAGCTTGCGCTGTATGTTTTTAGTTAGCGGAGAGGCGGGGATTCGAACCCCGGATAGGAGTTTACACTCCTATAACAGGTTAGCAACCTGCCGCTTTCAACCACTCAGCCACCTCTCCAAGATTAAACCAAAATAAAAAATTGAAATATCAACAACCCGGTTTTTACACCCTAAATATTTCAATCTTCCAACGTTTATGGTATAATCACTATATAAAATATAGTTTAGCTTGTCAAACAAAATATGCCTCAAAATCAGCCAAACAACACCTCTTACATCCGTTGGTCGGTACCGGAATATCGAACGCCGAAACGCGGTCGCAACTGGTATATCTTCGCCGGCCTATTTGTTTTTCTCTGTCTGTTTTTTTCTTTTTTCTCTCTGCAAGCCTGGCGCTTAACCTTCCTCGGCCCTAACTCCAACTTCCTCTTCGCTTTGATTATCGTCATCGCGGCCGCTATCATGATTGTCAATAAAAATCGCCCGCCCCTGATGGTTAATGTCGAGCTCGGCCCGGAAGGCGTCAAAGTCGGACGTCGCTTCTACGATTATGACGATTTCAAAAGCTTCGCCGTGCTTTATAAGCCGAAACAAAGCCTGAAAAATTTGTATTTTGAACGGAAAAGTTCCGCCAGCCAACGTCTGTCTCTCCCTTTGCGCCATCTGGACGCTTTAAATGTCAGAAATTTTTTAATCAAGTATCTGGATGAAGATTTGGAAAGAACTAACCCGCCCTTATCCGAACAGTTGACTAAACTTCTGAAATTATAATAAGATAAAGGAAGTTTTAGCCTTCATCGTTCAACGGATAGGACGCAAGATTGCGGATCTTGAAATCCAGGTTCGATTCCTGGTGGAGGCACTTTTACCGACGACCCTTAAATTTATGGATTTGCATTCACCCATCATCACATTGCCCCGCGTCGGACAAACAACTTATGCGCTTTTGAAAAAGCTGGGTCTGGAAACCGTCCATGACCTGCTTTTTTATTTTCCTTTCCGTTATGACGATTTCTCCCGAAGCGTTTCCATCGCCTCTCTGCAGGCGGACACGACCGCCAATGTCAGCGGCGAAATTGAGCTGATTCAAAACAAAAAAAGTTTCAAACGGCGAATGTCCATTACCGAAGCGTTGATCAAAGACGAAACCGACACGCTGAAAGTCATTTGGTTCAATCAACCCTTTCTGACACGCACGCTCAAGGTCGGCGATAAAATTTCCTTGGCCGGACGAGTCAGTGAAAACTACGGACAATTGGCCATGGTTTCTCCCGTTTATGAAAAAATCTATTCCGACGAGTTGGTCCACACCAGCGGCCTGGTGCCCAATTATCATCTGACGGCCGCTCTGACTCAAAAACAAATTCGTTTTTTAATCAAACAAATAATCTCTCTGGCCGATACGACGGAAGATTGGTTGCCGACGGAAATAAAAAAGCGTCTCAATCTTTTAGACTTGGGTCGGGCTCTGCGTCAAATCCATTTTCCCAAAAATCACGCGGAAGTTTTGACGGCGCAACGCCGACTGGCGTTCACGGAATTATTTCTCCGCCAACTGAAAGCGCAAATGATCAAACGACAACTGCGCGATCGCCGGGCTCTACCGATTAAATTTCAAGAAGCGGCCACCAAAAAATTCGTGGACTCTCTACCTTTTAAACTCACCGACGACCAACGGAAAGCCGCTTGGGAAATTTTGAAAGATTTGGAAAAGTCCGCTCCCATGAGCCGTCTCTTGGAAGGCGATGTCGGCAGCGGCAAAACTTTGGTTGTCATCTTGGCCTTATTGAATACGGCCCTGAACAAGCGTCAATCCGCTTTGATGGTGCCGACGGAAATTCTCGCCCAACAACATTTTCATTCCATTTCCAAGCTATTGGCGGCCTATAATTTCAACATCGCTTTGGCCACACATCACCGTAAAGATAAGGACTGGCAAAACGCCGACATCGTTATCGGCACGCAAGCCTTAATTCAAAAGAACATCAAATTCAAAAATTTGGCTCTGGCCGTCATAGACGAACAACATCGTTTCGGGGTCGCGCAACGCAAAAAAATTCTGGAAGTCGGCCTCACCGACGAGACAACAAAATCCTCGCTGACGCCGCACTTTCTGTCTCTGACCGCCACGCCGATTCCCCGCTCTCTGGCGCTGGCGATTTACGGCGATCTTGATTTATCCGTCATCAATCAATTGCCGACCGGACGCCAACCGATTATCACTAAAATCGTTACCGAAGCCGGTCGATCGGCCGCTTATGATTTTATTCGCGCCCAAATAAAAGCCGGCCGCCAAGCGTTTGTCGTTTGTCCTTTGATTGACGAATCGGACAAACTCGGCGCCAAGTCCGCCAAACAAGAATATGCCAAATTAACCGCCGACATTTTTCCCGAACTCAAAATCGGCCTCTTGCACGGCCGGTTGAAGGCGCCGGAAAAAGAAAAAGTGATGGCTGACTTTTTGGACAATAAACTGCAAGTTTTGGTGACGACGGCGGTCATTGAAGTCGGCGTTGACGTGCCGAACGCGACGATGATGCTGATTGAAGGCGCCGAACGTTTCGGCCTGGCGCAACTTCATCAGTTCCGCGGCCGAGTCGGTCGCGGCGGTCATCAATCCCACTGTTTTGTTTTCCCCTCCCGGGAAGAAATAAGCAATCTGCAAACCATTGAACGCCTGGAAGCTCTCACCAGACATCGCGACGGCTGGGAATTGGCGAAAATAGATTTAAAACTGCGCGGCGCCGGCGAATTGTACGGCACGGGCCAAAGCGGTTTTCCGGAACTGCAAATCGCCTCCCTGTTTGACTACGCCAACATCAAAAAAGCGGCCGAAGAAGCCAAACTGCTGATTCATGACGATCCGGAATTGCTAAAATATCCCCGCCTAAAACAACAGCTGGGCAAATGGGAAGAAAATGCTCATTTGGAATAAAAAGTTGGCAAAAAGTTGACAGAATTTTTAATTTATATTATAATTATTTTAATAAAGTCCTTTTTAATCACCAAAAACCTTAATAATGAAGAAAACGACAATAATGGAAGCTCTAAAGAATGGTTCCCGGGTCTTGATAGACTCCAGCCGAGCAATTTATACTGCCGGCGGAACGCTCACTCTTCCCTTTATCTCAAAAACGGCATTTGATTTGGGAAAAAAAGATTTTACTTTTGCGCATTTTCAAAGTTTTGATTTTGTAAACGAAAATGACAAAAAAATCATTACCGATCTGTTCCGCTCCAGACAAAGAGCCGCCGCTCGGATAAAGCGAAAAAAAAGAAAAGAGCTCGGAAAATTTCCCGAGTTATACAACTAAAACAAAAAGCAGTTTATTCAACTGCTTTTTTTCTTATTCCGATATTTTAAGCTTTATTTTATAATCTCCACGAGATCGGCCAAATTTTTGATTTTTAATAACTTCAAGCGACCGCCTTTCACGGCAACATTGGGAATAATTGCGGTCGTGAATCCCAGCCGTTCCGCTTCCTGAAGGCGCTGTTCCAATTTAAAAACATTTCTGACTTCCGCGCCCAAGCCCACTTCGCCCAGAACCAAAGTCTGTCGATTAAAATTCTTGTTCAAATAAGAAGAAATAATCGCCGCGCAAGCGGCCAAGTCCAAAGCCGGATCGCTGATTTTCAAACCGCCCACCACATTCAAAATAATATCCTGACTGGTCAAATTTATCTTGGTGCGTTTGGTAATTACCGCACTCAAAACCTGAAGCCGATTAAGATCATAGCCGCTGGTTTTTCTTTGCGGATAACCGAAAACCGTCTTGGTCGCCAAAGCCTGCAAATCGGCCAGAAAAGGACGCGTTCCTTCCATCACGCAACCGATAACCGACCCGGAAATATTTTCTTGATCGGCTTCCACAAAAACCAGGCTCGGATTTTTTACCTCTTTAAAACCCTGACCGGTCATTTCCAGCACGCCGAGTTCGTTCACCGAACCGAAACGATTTTTCGTCGTCCGCAAAAGACAATAATTATTGTTGGTTTCGTTTTCCAGATATAAAACCGTGTCCACGATGTGCTCCAAAGATTTCGGGCCGGCCACCGTTCCGTCTTTGGTGATGTGCCCGATCAGAAAAACGGCAATATTGTTTTCCTTGGCCAGCTCCAAAAACTTGACGGCCGTCGCCCGAATTTGCGCAATATTGCCCGGTTCGGACGGCACCAGAGCGGAATAAACGGTTTGGATGGAATCAACGATCAAAATCGCCGGTTTTAATTTTAAGGCCGCGGCCACGATTTTTTCCGCATTGGTTTCGGAAATGAATTTCAAATTATCCAAAGAGCAACCCAAGCGATCCAAACGAGCTTTAACCTGAACGGCCGATTCTTCGCCGCTGACATAAATAGTCGCATAATCCCGGCCGACCGCGCCGGCAATCTGCGCCACTAAAGTTGATTTGCCGATACCCGGTTCGCCGCTCAATAAAACCAAAGAACCCGGTACCAAGCCGCCGCCCAACACCCGGTCAATTTCTCCGATATTCGTTTTCAACCGCATTAAAACAACGGCCGGAATAGTCTTTAAATCGATTACTTCAGCGCCGCCCAGCTTTTTGACGGCGGCGTTTTTCTCTGTCCGACTGTCCGTGGTTTGTTCTTTCAAGGTTCCCCAGGAACCGCACTCCGAACAACGCCCACTCCATTTAGGGAATTGGGCGTCGCAATTGGCGCAAACAAAAATTGTCTTAATATTATTGGCCATGTCGGTAATTATCTTCGCTTCCCTATTTTTCCCAATAAACCTCGTCCGCCAACCATTCGTCGTCCTCCAAAACAAAACGCAAATCAATCGTTTGAAAATAAGACGTGCCGCCGTTGATCTCTCCCGTGCTCTCGCGCCGTTCGGTGGCGACGATTACTTGAGCGGTGCCGGAATTTTCATCAAAACTCTTCGCTTCCGCGGTCAGCGCCCGTGTCGTGATACCGTAATATGAGCCGTCATTTTTGGCCTGGCTCTTGAGCGTGGCGACATAAGTGTCCACCCAGGTCGCCAAATCATCGGTCATAAAAATTTTCAAATCAATAAAATTGCCGTAAGCGGATTGATTGGAAAAAGAGCCGAAGCGTTCCGCGAAAGACATGGCCAATTTTTCCAAATCGGCGGCATTGAATTTATGGGCTTTCTCTTGAGAAATATCGTATTCTTGACGATTAAGCGGCTTATCGCTCGGCGTCGTCGTGGCCGGCACGGCGGACGGCAGCTGCGCCGTCGTGGCCGCGGGCAAAGTCTCCGCCGACGGCGTCGTTTCTTTCTTTAAAAAGCCGAAATAAACAATCAGCAAGATAAGGGCCAGACCAAGCAAGATGATTAAAATTCCCAATGTTTTGCGGTTGTTTTGCATACTTTTATATTAAATATTGCGTTTATCGATATCGTCTTAGGCCGCTTCTTCCCGCTGGCTTTCTTCAAATTCCTTTTTCGCTTCTTCCAATTCTAACAATTGCCGCGGATCGGAAGTAATCAATTGATCTTCGGTATAGGAAGCGACCACTTTCATCGCCACATGTTTATTGCCGGCGAAAAAAATGCCCTCGCCGATTCCGCATTCCAACAACAAGTATTTTTCTCCTTCCGTCAGCAAGAAAGTTTTCTGAATCAGGTCAATCGCCGCCGGCGATTGCTTCAACAAAATCTGCAAAGAGGAGTTGGTGACAATCGCTTGGCCGTAAGGCGAAGTCAAAAAGTCGTTGACGTCCTGCGTGATGGTGGTGACGCCCAAATAGTATTTGCGGCAACGTTTAACCAGCGCAAAAATGAATTTGGCGCTGTCTTCGTGTTGCATCATCCACCAAGCTTCGTCAATAACCAGGATGCGTTTTTTCATTTCGCTTCTGACCACATTCCAAATATAATTGACGATGGTGTAAATGGCAATCGGTCGCAATTCGTCTTCCAAATCCCGCACCGAAAAACAAACCAATTGATTGCTCATGGCCACGTTAGTTTGATTATTGAGCAAACCGGCGAAAGTTCCCTCCGTATATTTTCGCAAACGCAAAGCCAAATCCGCGCCACCCTCCATGCCGTCCAAAATTTGTTCAAAATCCGACATAATCGGCGCTTCAATCTTGGTCAAATCGGAATCCGGCGTGATGTCTTTCTTGGCATAAGTTTCCAACAACGCCCGATCGACGATGGAATCTTCGTCATAACTCAACTTGCCGAGCATCAACCTGACCAAGCCCTTGAGGGTAATGACGGCACTGCGAATAATGTCTTTCGGCTTGGCCTCTCCGCCGATAGAGCGCGGCAAATCGAAAGGATTGATTTTATTTTCCGAAGACAAAGAAATATTGATGTAAGTGCCGCCGACCGCTTCCGCCAAATGCTTGTATTCATATTCCGGATCAATGACAATCACGTCGGTGCCGAGCATCAAAGAACGCAAAATTTCCAATTTAATGGCATAACTTTTGCCGGCGCCGGAAGTGGCGAAAACGACCGAATTGGCGTTCTGAAGAGAAAAGCGATCAAAAAGAATCAAACTATTATTGTGACGATTGATGCCGTATAAAATGCCCCGATCGCTGGTCAATTCGCTGGAGATGAACGGAAAAGACGAGGCAATCGGCGAAGAATTCATGTTAAAAGTGATATACAATTCATCGTCGCCCAAAGGCAAAGTAGAATTGAAACCTTGTTCCGATTGATAATAAACCCGGCGAGAGTAAACCAGGCGCGAACCCAAAATATCTTCCACCGAATCGGACAGACGATCCAGTTCCTCCAGATTTTCCGAATACAAAGTAATATACAAAGCGAATTGAAAAAATTTCTCCGTTCCTTGTGTCAGGGCGTCGCGCAAATATTCAATGTCGCGCAAAGCCGTTTCCCGCAAAGGATCGCGAGCGGCGCCTTTTTCCGCGTCGCTGACAATCTGCGCCTCCAAAGTACCGACTTTGTTTTTCAGTTGTTTTAAAATAATGGCACTCTTGACCGGATAAAAAAACATGGAAACGTCAAAAGTGGAATTCAAATTGATAATCGGCGCGAACCAACCGACGGAAATATAGCGCGGATAGGAAATCACGAATATCGTGCGCAAAAACTGATTGCCCAAACGAAGGAAATTAGATTCCACTTTCAAGCTGGCCGGAGCGATAACATCGCGTACCGACAGAATGCCGCGACGGAAAGCCTTCTCTTCTTCAATCACCTCGCGCGTCAATTCCGGATTTTCCTCGATCAAAGGCCCGCCGGCCGGTTTGGGAACGAGAGTAATCGGCGTTTGTAAAGTGATTTTATTCGGTTGTTCTTCCTTGTTGAAATTAACCATATATATTTATCTTTCCACTCTGATTTTATCCAAGTCCGCCAAATTTTGATTCTTGGCCGTTTCCGGATTGTAAGTCTTATAGTATAACTCGATCAAACTTTGCGTGTCCAAGCGCGCCGTTGCCACGCCCATGGATTCCATGCCGCCCGCGACGCTGTCAATACGCCTGTCCAACATTTCCTGATATTTTTGAAAAGTTTTTTCTTTTAATTTGATAATCGTCGCCGGTCGCAGCGCTTCGGAAAAAAGATTAAAGAAACTCTTATGCTTGTCGGACAAAGGATTGTAAGGCACGATGACATAAAACCGTTTGTTCATGATTTTACCCAAAGAAGTCAGCTCTTTGATGTATTCGATATAATCGGCGGTCTGCACTTTCAACAATTTGTTGATTTGTTCTTTTTCTTTAACCCGCAAATATTCCAAATAATTGTCTATATCCAATTCACGCGATTGAATGACTATTTGCAAAGTGAAACCCAGATTGTTCAAGAAACGAACATAGGAATCAATGACCGCATTTTGTTCGTCTTCGCTCTTCAAAGAAAAGTTAATGCTGGATACCAGAAGCACGGCGCGCAAAGTGCCGTCCTTCATAACCACCGTATTGTCTTTAATCTCCGCAATATCCAAATATTGCTGGGTGGACGAGCTTATTTTATTTTTGGTCTGTTTGTTGGCCATATATTATTCGCCTTTATATCTTCCTTTAGTGTCCACAATCAGCGCCAATTCCGCCAATCGCGAAGTCTTATATTCTTTTTTAGTCTCCGGTTCATAACCGGGCTTGATGATATCCAACTTCTCTTCCTGTTCTATGGCCACCAACCGATTATTCCAAACGCGCAGACCCGGACGACGAACGGTTTGAATGGCATTTAAGACAAACAAATGAAAGGGCTGGCTATTCACTTTAACGAAAGAAAAAACGGCGGCGATTATCGTTATTATAATGGCAATTACCAAAAACAAAGAAAAATCAAACAAGCGATAACTGATGGCCATAATAATGGCGGCGGCCAGAATAATCAAAAATTGCCGAGTGGTCAACGGACCGATAATCTTGCTTTCCACATCCAGAAATTGTGGCACGGTGAACTGTTGCATAGATTAAACAAATGTTAAAACACTAATTTTCCGTTCAAACTGACGACGGCTTCTATTTCTTCCCGGGTTAAATAATCTTGTCCGGATTGACGACGCTTCTCTATCGCTTCTTTCAAGGAAATCCCGGCGACAATCGCTTCTTGCCCGGAACGCAGATATAAACGATTGACCGGGCTTTGTCGCCAAGCGCGAACACCTGCCACCATTTTATCATACCCGTCTTTTTCCAACAATTTTATTTTAGCCAAAACTTTAGCGGTCATCTCCGCCGGTGTCTGTCCTAAATGACGAAAATTAACCACATCCAAAAATTGCAATTCTTCTATCGGTCCCATTACTTTAGGCACCGCTTTGATATCCTGCAGGCGCGGACGAGAAGCCGAGACGACGGGAGCGGGACGAGCAAGCGTCGTTTTCGGAACGACCGGAGCGGACGGTGCCGGCGGAGCGGATTGAGCGACCGATGAGGCAACCGGAATTTTAGACGCAACCGGCACTTTCGGAACAAGCGGCGTTGGCGGAACGGATGAAGCGGATTGAGCAAACGGAGTTTTCGGAGCGATCGGCGCAGATTGAGTCAGCGTCGTTTTTGGAGCGACCGGAGCGGACGGGACAGCCGGAATTTTCGAAACAGACGAAGCCGTCGGAGGAGTCGGAACGGTCGGAGTTTTAGCGACCAACGGCGTGGCCGCTATTTTTGCGGCGGTCAATTTTAATTTCTTTTTGGATGTAAACAGTTTGGCCCAAAAACCAAGCGGTTTCGACGGTTTTACTTTAGCCTTCGTCGGCGTTACCGGAGACGATGGCAGAATTTTTTTAAGCGGTTGGAGCGTTTGTCCTTGCGGAATCGGTCGGAAAGATCTCGTCGGCACAGCCGCCGCCAGCGGCGAAACTGCCGGGGCTGTCGGAGCTGTCGGAGTTACGGAAACTGTGGCGGCCGTCAGCACGGTTTTATCGGCGGGGGTCGCCGCAGTCGGCCGAAGCGGAACCGGAGGTTTAACCGGCGCAACGGATTTGGGCTGAACCGATTGAACTGGCTTAGCGGCAGTCTGTCCGGAAGACGGCAAAATCAATTGTTCTTCCGGCGACGGCAAATCCAATTGTTTTTCTGCGGCCGGCAATTCATGTTTGGTGTCCAATTTTTCCGGCACTTTTATGCGACCATCGGCGATAACTTGTTTAAGATTATATTCTTCCGCCGAACCCCGGCTCGTAGCCGAGATTTTTTCCGCCCCGGCGATAATTTTATCCAAACGACCCGCCGGAACAACCGGCCGAGACGCGGCGGCGGCATCGATTTCCAAACTTTTGAATTGATGACTGTCGCAAATTTTCAATACCCGATTAATTTCCGCGTCGCTTAAACTCAAGCCGCCGTTAACGACCGGCTTGCTTAAAGACGCGCGCGTATCAATCTTACTGCGTACACCGCGCAAATAAATCGCCAAAATATTTTTAAAACGACCCAATAAATCCGCACTCGGCAAAACCAAACCCGCCTCCTTAATCAATAACCCTGCATCTTTATCCAAATCCCAGGCACGTTTGTCGGCCGCCAAGCCAAGGTGATCGGCCGCCACCATAAAAACTTTTTCTTTCAATTCACGAGTCAGATCGGCCGCTTTTTCCGGCGCCAATAAAGCTTCGCCGCTGAAATAAGCCGGCAAATCCTGAAGAGCCATTTCCTTAATCATCACTTTCATGACAACCATCGCCAAATCAACGTGATAGCGGTTTTCCAATTCCGTCAAAGAGGCCATCACCGATGCCGAAGAAACCTTGTCCCGCAAGTCTTTGGACAGGCTATTAAATTTTTGCAAGTAATCAAACATGGACTTTGTCCCTCTGAAAATAAAGGGGTTAATCTCGCCCCGACGACAAAAATAAAAGAAAAAACAGAACGCTTATTCTGCTTCTATTTTAGCATATTTGGCGAAAAAGAGTAAATAAAAACGGCTAGGGATTACGGGCCGCAAACTTTATCTTTTCTTTATCTCTCTTTTGCTATATTGGAGAGACGGAAGGTGTTGCGCCAAGGTCGGCGTCACTGACTGATAATCAAGTGATTCTTTCGAGAATGAGGTTCGAATCCTCCACCTTCCGCCGGTATTGCTTTTTCTTTTCAAATTTGCTATCATATTAGCAGTTATCAGTCAGTGATTCTCGTTATCCGAAATCTAAAAACACCTCTCCTCACGGAGCGGTGTTTTTGTTTTTAAAACCGTTATAAAGTCGTAATCGGCCGGCTTTGAGTGATATAAAATTTATTTTTCACATAAACCCATTCAATATCGCAAGGAAATTTATAATGTTTCTCGATACCGGCGCAAATTTTCGCCAAGGCCACGATTTGCTTGCCGTTTAATTTCTGTCTTTCTCCCTGGGCTTTTGGGATCTTAACCCATTTCGTGCCGCCGCCCGTGCCTTTAACTATTTGGCGTGCTTGCGCCGCGATATTAATGTCAATCAAAGAATAACCGCGCTTAGAAACCACGTAAGAATCCGGGGTAACGGAGCCGGAAACAATCGCTTCGCCCAAACCGTAGCCGGCTTCAATAATCATTTGATTTCTATCCTGCGTTACCGGATGAACGGTAAAGGCGATACCGGAAATTTCCGCCTCCACCATTTTTTGCACCACCACCGCCACGCTCACGGCCGCTTTCAACAGTTTCTTTTCATGACGATAGAAAATCGCTCGCGGCGTAAATAAAGACGACCAACATTTTTTTACATTAATCAATAAAGTTTTTTCGGTCGTATTCAAATAGGTTTCCAATTCTCCGGCCCAGGAAGCCGTGGACGAATCTTCGGCCGTAGCGCTGGAGCGAATGGCGACGAAAGGCGCTTTCAATTTTTTAAATTCCGCCATGATATCTTTGGCCAAATCCGTCGGCATCGGCGCCTTGGCAATCAAATCGCGAATAACATTGGAGTAACGATCCACCAAATTAATATCTTTGTAATTGATTTTCCTTAACTGCGCCGCCACTTCTTGCGTCAAATCCGTTTCCGTTAAAAACCGATCGGCACCGAAATTTTTGCCGCTGTCATTTCGCCGAGCGAGGCTCCTTTACCGCCGGCTTCAAAAACGGATTTTTTGCTGATTTTAGAGAAAGATTTGATAAAAGTTAACGATTGTTTTTTTGGTTTATTTTTGTCTTTCATTTTATTAAAAATTGCTATTTTCCTATTGTAACAACCCGCGCGCCCGGCAATAACTGGATTTGTACTTCTCGGGATGATAAGCTTTCATCCTTTTTATTTTACAACAAAGACGAAATTTAGCAATTTCGTCTTTTAATTTCCGTAAATCAACCTTTTGATCGTAACCGAGACAAATAAGATCCGGACGATATTTTTTCAGCACCGACCAACGATTTTTTAAGCCTCCCAAAACGGCGCGACCATGAAAATTTGACCGACCGTCAACGACCGGACGAGTAATCGTGATATTTGTCTTCATTTTTTTTAACGCCGCCGTCACCTTCCCGGTCCGCGTCTTTTCATCTTCCTGCGCCGCATACCCTTTACTCCGCCAAACATTTTTATCGCGGGCGACAATAACGATTAACTCTATTCGATATTTTGTTTTTTCTTTTTTGACCGTGTCGTTATTGACCGACTTGCTCTTAACCGAAGAACGCTTCATCATTTTCTCGCCAAAAAACCGCGCCTGCCGGAAATAATCTAAATGGCCCGGATGCAAATTATCAAATGTGCCGAAAACCATTACTTTCATAGGACTTTATCTTTTCTTTATCTCGCTTTTGCTATGGGGGTTTTTATTTAGCCCTGTTAATTATCTTCTTCAGCTCCGCCACCTTATCCAATTTCTCCCAGCGAAATTCCGGCCGGCCGAAATGTCCATAAGCCGCCGTCTTTAAAAACACCGGCTTCTTCAATTCCAAATGATCGATAATCGCTTTCGGACGGAAATCAAAAACTTTTCCGATGGCCGCCAAAATATCTTCTTCCGCGTACTTATTGGTGCCGAAAGTATCGATATAAATACCAACCGGTTTAGCGACGCCGATGGCATAAGCGACCTGCAATTCACACCTGTTCGCCAAACCCGCCGCCACCACATTTTTCGCCGCATAACGCGCCATATAAGCGCCGGAACGATCCACTTTGGAAGAATCTTTGCCGGAAAAACAGCCGCCGCCGTGTCGGGCCATGCCACCGTAAGTGTCAACGATAATTTTGCGACCGGTCAAGCCCGTATCCGCCGCCGGTCCGCCATAAGTGAAAGCGCCGGTGGAATTAATGAATACTTTTGTTTTCTTGTCCATTAACTTGCCCAAAATCGGTTTAATCACTTTCGCTAAAATATCGGCCCGCACTTTGGTCAATTTAACTTTTTCACTGTGACAAGCGGCCACCACCACCGTTTCCACGCGCTGGGCGATGCCGTCATGATATTCCACCGTCACTTGGCTCTTGCCGTCCGGACGAAGATAAGGCAAAACTTTTTTCTTGCGCACTGCCGCCAACTTCGCCGTCAATTTATGGGCCAACACTATCGGTAAAGGCATCAATTCTTTAGTCTCGTCCGTCGCATAGCCATACATCAAACCCTGATCGCCGGCGCCCTGTTCTTTAAATTCTCCCGTGCCTTCATCCACTCCCTGGGCGATTTCCGCACTCTGAGCATGCAAAGACGACATGATACCGACACTATCGCAATCAAAACCGGATTCCGCGCCATTATAGCCGATGCTTTTCAAAATTTTGCGCACAGTGTCGTCAACTTGGATATATTCTTTCGTGCGCACTTCGCCGCCGACGACAATCATGCCGTTAGTGGCAAACGATTCCACGGCCGCATGACTCTCCGGATCTTTTTTTAACATTTCATCCAAAATGCCGTCTGAAATTTGATCGCAGACTTTGTCCGGATGTCCTTCGGTCACCGATTCCGAAGTCATTAATTTGATGTTCATATTTTTGGTCCGTTTCGCCGGCAAGCGGAGATAACGGAAATTAATTAGCGAAAATTTAACAACCTTAAGTCCCCAATTCCCAAGAAGCCAAATAAGCAGCCTGTTCTTTGGTCAAGGTATCAATTTTGATTCCTAATGATTTCAATTTCAATCGCGCCACGCGATTTTCCACCGCTTCCGGCACATTATGAACTTTAACCGCCAACTTGCCGGCGTTCTTTACCACATATTCCGAAGCCAAAGCCTGTGTGGAAAAACTCATATCCATCACGCTGGACGGATGACCTTCGGCCGCGGCCAAATTGATCAGTCTTCCCTGTCCCAAAACATAAATCCGTTTTTTGCCGACCAGATATTCGTCCACATTTTTCGTCACGCCATAATTGACGCGACCGGCCATTTTTTTCAAAGCCGGAATATTTATTTCCACGTCAAAATGTCCGGAATTACAAAGCATGGCGCCGTCTTTCATCACTCTAAAATCATCGGCATCAATCACTTTGATATCACCGGTAATCGTACAAAAGACATCGCCGACTTTAGCCGCCTCTTTCATCGGCATCACCCGAAAACCGTCCATGGCCGCTTCCAAAGATTTGATCGGATCTATTTCAGTCACAATCACTTCTGCTCCCATGCCCCGGGCCCGCATCGCAAAGCCGCGTCCGCACCAACCGTAGCCGGCGACCACGATGCATTTCCCGGCAATCAAAATTCCGGTCGCCCGCACGATGCCGTCCAAAGTGGACTGTCCGGTACCATAGCGATTATCAAACAAATTTTTTGTTTTGGCGTCGTTAACGGCAATGACCGGCAATAATAAGCGCCCGTGCGCCGCCAACGCCCGCAAACGAATCACGCCGGTCGTGGTTTCTTCCATACTGCCCAGAATATCCTTGGCCTGATATTTATATTTATTGTGCAAAAGCGAAATCAAATCCGCGCCGTCGTCCATCGTAATTTGCGGTTTGTTTTTTAAAGCCTGATTCAAATGAGCATAATAGGTTTTGGTGTCTTCGCCGTGGACAGCCAGAACTTTCAACCCGTGATTTTTTACCAAAGCAGCCGCAACATCGTCTTGCGTGGATAAAGGATTGGAGGCGACCAAAGTGACGTCCGCACCGCCGGCTTTCAAGGCCAGCATCAAATTGGCCGTTTCCGCGGTGACGTGCATACAAGCGGAAATCCGCTTGCCTTTAAACGGTTTGTTTTTGCTGAACTCCGCCTTCAAACCGGCCAAAACCGGCATATCGCGTCCGGCCCATTGCAAACGCTTTTCTCCCTGAGCCGCCAATTTTAAATCTTTAATGTGATGAATCATATTGACTTTATTGTTAATTATAGTATAATATAAATATTACTACGAAAAAGACCCCTGTGCGGTTCCGTCCGCATCGGGGGCTTTTTCTTTTAAGACGGTTAATCTTTCTCGGTAATTCTCATAATATCTTTTCTTGAGTCCGGCGAGGGTAAAGCTATGTGTCTGCGTGCCGAACTTCTCCACCGTATAGACCGCAACCAGCCCGGCCAATTGCCCGCAAGTTTTTAAATCGCCGCCGGAAAGCAAGCCCTTGATAAAGCCGGCGCGATAAGCGTCGCCGGCACCGGTCGGATCGCAGGTATTTTTCGGCCGCGCCGCCGGAACGATTATTTTTTTCACCTTATCACCGCGTTGATAAATTTCCGAGCCTTCCCCGCCTTTGGTAATCACTAAAATTTCCACGGTTTTAATCAAAGTCTTTAAATCAATTCCCAGCTTATTCTGCGCCAATTTAATTTCGTAATCGTTGCCGATTAAAATTTGAGCGCCTGACAGCGCTTTTTTCAATTCCGCCGGCGAAAAAGCGATTAGAGCCTGGCCGGGATCAAAAATATAAGGGATTCTCTTTTGTTGATACATCGCGGCATAATCCAACATCCGCGCCTTGTCGTCGGGAGAAATAATCGCCCAAGCAATGTTTTTAAAGCCGGCAACCAGCGGCCGAACATAATTTTTCGGCAAAGGACCGGGATAAAAAGCCGTAATCTGATTGTCTTTCCGGTCGGTGATGATATAGGCGGCGGCGGTTTTTTCGCCCGTCATTTTTTTAACGCGGCTCAAATCAATTTTTCGCTTTTTAAGCCAAGTTTCATAAGATGAAAAATCTTCTCCGACCACTCCAAAAATAGTCGGCCGAACGCCGAGCAGACCAAGATTATAAGCAATATTTCCGGCCGTGCCCCCGAAGCTTACTTTAAGGCCGCCGAGGAAAAAGCTGACGTTGAGATTATGAATCTGATCAGGCAAAATATGGTCGCCGAAACAACCCGGAAAATTCATAATTTGATCGTAAGCCAAAGAACCGGAAACAGCTATTTTCAAAGATTTATTTTTTAACATTTTACTATTTTTTAGCTCACGTACTTATTTCGCGCTAAAATACACAAACTATACTTAAATTAATCCCCATTTAAACAAAGTGGCTTGTTCTATTTTTCTAAAAACCAACTGTTCAAATAATATGCCCACCAAAGCAATCATTATTATACCCGAAATAACTTGATCAAATCTGAAGGCCCATTGCGACATCCAAATATATTTGCCCAGGCCGCCGGCCGTCACAACCAACATCTCCGCGCCGATAAGCGACCGCCAAGCAGAGCCAAAGCCGACACGAATACCGCTGAGTATTTGCGGCAAAGCCCCCGGTATTATCACTTTCATTATAGTTTGAAATTTATTTAATTCCAAATTACGCGCTACCAACAACCAATTCCGATTGACGCCTTGGACACCGCCGATAACACTATAAATCATACGCATAAAACTGGAAATAAAAATAACTATCCAAATAGTTTGACGCGTAAATCCGAAAAATAAAATAATCAGCGGCAACCAAGCTAATGACGGCACCAAATTAATCGCCGATAAAAACGGTAAAAATATCTTACGAAAGTTGGAATTAATTCCGACAAATACTCCCAGTATCAAAGCAAAAAATACAGATACAAAAAAAGATGGAAAAATATTTAAAAAACTGTTTAACAATAATTTAATCAAGCTACCATTTTTAATCAACTTTAAAAAAGTGTTTAATGTCTCGTTAGGCGAAGACAGCAACCAAGTGGGGACTATTTGAGTAATATTCAAAGTATACCAAACAATTAAAACAACTAAAAATAACGACCAACCCAAAACAATTTCTTTAATTTTCGGAACCATATATTTCTTCTTGCGCCACCATTAATCTGTTTTCGAATCTTAAATCATAAACATCCTGAATCGATAGCTCCCGTTCTAACATTCCCATTTCTTTGGCTTTTTTAGCCAAATTCATCGTAACATCCGGATCTTGCCAAATCATATTAAGCACTTCTCTGTTATCCCATTGGCTAACGATTTCTTCGGCCGCACGACTCACCGCACCCCCGCTTCCCTTCTTGATGTGATCGGATAGTAATTTTGCCGCTTCAGGCGCATTATCATGAATTAAACGATGAGCATCAATCAAGGCTTCTAAAAAGGCGGCGGTCTCCCCTTCGTGCTGATCAAGAAACTCTGCGTTAACTACGATAGAATTGCGTGGTAAAAATTCTTGATCATACCCTTTTCTATCCCATTCCGGCAAAACCACGACGCCAGACTCAAGTAACTGCTCCGTGTCTTGTTTAGATACAACTACAGCATCAACCGCTTTTTTATCCATCAGCGCGGTAGCTTGATATGCCCTTTCAATATCAACAAAATTTATTTTGCTTACATCAATATTTTCTTTACCCATAACCGATCTGAAAAAAAGATCATTAATTCCACTGGCGTTAACTAAAATATTTTTGCCGTAAAAATTCGTAAGATTATCTAAATTTTCGCCTGGTCTGATCAACACAAAACTCGGTGAAGCGGCAGAAGCGGCAATAATTCTGATCGGCACGCCCTTGGCCATGGCTGTCATGAAATTAGTAAAACTACCGATACCTAAATCAACTTGATTAGCGGCTAAAGCCAACATAACTTCTCGACCGCTTTTAAGCGGAACCATCTGCAACGTTAAACCGTGCGCTTGGAAATATCCTTTCTCATAAGCGACTATAATTGAAGCATTAGTAACGCTTTCCGTATTATATCCAACTCTAATCGTAATGGGACTAGAATCATTCTCTTCCAATAATCCAGAAAAAATAAAATAGCCGCCAATCAATAATACGATTATTCCGACAAATAAACCTGATTTTTTAATAATTTTCATAAATTAATTATTTCTAACTATGGATTAAACGTTCTGAATATTCCCAAAAACTAAGTTATATATCTTTGAAAATTAAATTATTTTTAAAATCATGATTAAAATTATTCTTAAATTCCTTGGCAATTTCCTTTTCAATATCCTTAGCAATTTTCATAAACTTACTGTCATATTGAGGGCGCGGTCGAGGTAAACTTATCTTATAAATTTTTTTAATCCGAGCCGGCGAGCTTGAGAGAAGATAAATAGTATCCGCCAAGACAATGGCCTCATTAATACTATGGGTTACAAAAACAATTGTTTTTTTGGTCTTTTGCCAAATCTTCTCTAAGTTTGCCCTCATATGCTTACGGCTCTGAGAATCCAATGCCGCAAAAGGTTCGTCCATCAGCAAAACCCTCGGATTAGAAATTAAAGCTCGCGCGATAGCTATCCTTTGTTTCATCCCCCCGGAAAGATTATGAGTATACCAATTCTTAAACTTTGTTAATCCTACCATTTTTAAATATTTGTCCGCCAAGACTTTTTTTTGCCGTAGCGATAGCCCGCTTTTTTCTAAACCAAAAATGATATTACTATAAACCGTCATCCAAGGAAATAAAATATAATCCTGAAAAATCAAAATCCGGTCTGTTCCCGGCTTGTTAATCTCTTTATCATCTAATATAATCCGACCGGTCGTGGGCTTTAAAAACCCGGCCACGAGACGTAACAAGACAGTTTTGCCGCAACCGCTCGGGCCTAAAACGCAAGCCAACTCACCATTATGTAAAGAAATATTAATGTTTTTTATCGCCGGAAATTCATTCTTTCCGCCAAAGTTTTTACTGACATTTTCTAACTTCAAAATTTCCTTACTCATACATTATGGCGAAAATTATCGATTTGCCTGGACAGCTATTTTCAAAGATTTATTTTTTAACATCGGATTTTTGCGCCTGTTTTAACTCCGCCGCCTTCAAACGACTGATTTCCTGCTTAATCGCTTTATACTCCAGGCTGGAAGGGGGGTAGTTTTTCAAACTGGTCTCCAATTGAATCAAGGGAGAAACGGAATCGGTCTGAGAGGCTAAAAACTGTTGATTAAAGGCGGATATCGATTGCGGGGTTGTTTCTTCCAATAAAGCCTTCGCGGCGGCTATCTTTTTATTTTCAAGCACCGGATCTAAAACTCCTTTTCTAAAAATATACAATTTTCCGTCTATCTTTATCGGCGGTTCTTCGTCAAACCCTTCCGGCAAATCCGAGGGCAAATTAAGAAAATCATAAATATTAAATAGAGTCATCAACTTTTTATAATCTTCGGGAGAAATATCCTTATTTCCTTTGAAAGAACCGAGATATTGAGCTTTTATCAGATTATCAACTTTATCCAGACCCACTTTGGATACATAATTCTTGACCCAATCCTTCACATATTTTATTTCGTAGTCGGCAGTGATTATTTCATTATTTTCCAACAGAGCTTTCTTTAATTCTTCTTTAAAAACATTGCGATCGTCAATTACTAGTATGCTCAAAATTTTATCGACTATCTTGGCCAGAATATTATAGTCTTCAAGCTTAAACTGAAAACAAAAATTATCTTTAATCAAGCCGATGACTTCCTTGTCGCCCAGTGCCGGCAAACAAACAAACTTTAATTTCAAAACCTCCGATTGATAAAATCTCAATAGCTTTGGCTGAGCTCTAAGCTCATTGATGTTTCTGTCTATAGCTCGACTTAAGAGACGCGAAAGCTCCAATGCCCTGAAGCGATCGTCATTAGTCACAATATAATCACTTATTTCCGGCAACAAATCGGCATAACTCTGCTCCAATATTCTTTTTGATTTATTGGTATCCATAAATTAATTGACGCCTAAATCGTTAACAACATGACTATAACGCGGCTCTATGTCTCCCTTGCCTTTTCCGGCTAAATTTCCAAGGCGGGTTTCCAAGACATCAAGGAGAGACTTGTTGCTATCTTTATTAATTTTACTAAATTCGGTCTCTAGTTTGGGATTGGCCTTGATAGCCTCATAACAGTATTTAGCGGCACTTTCATTCATAGTATTCATTCGACCGTGGCCATGAGCGTTATCCATGCTCTGTAATTTAAGAACTCCGCCGACATTAAGATGAAACTTACCTTCCTTATCGTGATAACCGTAAGCCAAGCGATTGTCTTTGCGGATGCACTCTTCTTGCTGTCGCTTTCCGCTTTCCGTCGTCATGATATCATTATGCTCTAAATCGGTTGTTTCGCGCCATTGACCGTTTTCCATCACATACGCAGAAGTGGCCGCCCAATGACTCGTGGCTTTATTTAGCTCGGCAATCTGACTACCAAGAGAAAAGCCCTCCTGTTGACTGAAACCGGCATAATTATCGGACTTTTTATCCGAAAATTGCCTCATCAAATCCTTCAAACCGATATGATCGGTTCGACCGGCGAGTGGCTGCAAAAATTCATTATCATTTCCATCCTTGGTCATCTTCAAAGTGATAGCCTTGACCATGGTCGTATCGTGACTCTTAATCGCATCTTTTAAAATTCGTCCTAATTCTGTCGGATCGGTAATATCATGAATCTTCGATGACTCTTGAGAAACTAATTTTTGTTCCATCGCCCGAGCCTCAAAAGAATATTCGGGAATATTTCGTTCAATCTTTTTCTTCGCTTTAGCTGCGTTAACGTCAGCTTCTTTTTTGTTGGCTAAAATTTCTTCCTTATCTTTATCGGAATACACTTTTCGTTCTTGGCTCTTATCTTGAACTTGCTTAATAAATTGCTGAACCGGCTTAAGTTCTTCGCCACTTTTTCTAAGATCGCTGATTCGTCCTTCATTCTGTAATCGTTCCTTTTCTAAAGCTTCAATTTTTCCCGTATCTTGAACTCGCGGATCTTTTTTCTTTTCTGCCTCCAATTCTTTATCTATAACATCTATTCTATTACGAGAACCCTTGATGTCCCCAGCAATTTTATCCCTTTTATTCTCTACTTCCTGAACCAATTTAGTTCTTTCATTAACCCCATTGGCGTCTTTCTTGTTTGGATCGGTATTCGCCCATTTTTCTTCAAATTCATATCTACTTTTATCCATCTTAGCCTGCCTCTCCCCTTGAAGACCCTCGTCTTTTAATTTCTGCATTCTCTTACCACCTTTAACGCGTTTCACTATTCCTTTCCAGGTAGTCACTTGATCCCAGGCGTCACCGGCATTACCGGTCATGGCCAAAGCTCCATGGACACGACCACCCTCTTCCATCGCTTTCCTGGCGGCAAGTACTCCTCGACCGTAACGTTTTTCTTGATTTTCTTTCCTCTTGGCTTGTACTACGCCCCAAGATCTTTTTAAATTTAAGTCTACACCGGTTTTTTCATGTAATTTATCGGCGCCCCAAGAAAACGGCTGTTTGGCGACGCTCTTAACCCCGGATAAAGCCATGCTCTTTCCCTTATTCAACGCTTCCATCCCCTTCCCGGCCAAAGAGCCGGCTTGACCGCCGATATCCTGAGAAATTTTCAAGCCGCCGATCAACATGCCGATGGCAATAACAAATTTAATCAAAGCGCCGGGAGTGGAGGCTTGCGTTCCGGCCAAAGCCGCCGACGAAGTGGCCGAAGAATCTAACTCCGCGCCCTGAATTATCGCTGCGGTTTCATCCGTAATGGTCGCTCCGCTAATGTCCGCCAATTGTGCGGTATTGATGGAATTTCCGGTTTGCAAAGCGGCGAAAGACAACCAGATAAAAAAAGCCAGAACCGGGCCGACAATCAGATTTTTGGTAAATTCGCTCCACCATTGCGAAGCATATTTTTCTCCGCCCGGGAAAGCTGACAGCAAATAAGCGAGCGGCGACAAAACGACATAAATCCAAATCATCACCAAACGCATCACCAGAATCATCATCATCGTCGTAATCACAATCAGAGCGACGATCATATAAATCAAACCCAAAACATAGGCGCCGACTATCGCCCAAAAACCGAGATCCGCACTACCTTTAGCCATGGTGACTATTCCGTCTATGCCCAAAATGTCGGTCATATTGGCGCCGCCGACGTCCTTGAACGCATTGACAAAAGTAATCATGACCACCTGCGCGACATCAATCAACAGACCGCAAATCGTTTTGGAAAAATTAATCAAAATCGCCATCAGCACCAGTTTCGGCAACCACTTCTTATAACTATAATTTTCCAAATGCAGAATCGTGCCGAAAGCGATAATCATCAAAATGACGATAAAAAACATGTTGCAAATATCCCGCACTATCACCCAGCCCAACACGACGACCTGCGAATCAATAAAATGCTGATAACCGGCGATTGAAATCAATACCTTGATTACCAAAATAAGAATCAAGCCCAAAGCGCTGATAAATATATTAATGATGCTGCCCACCATCTCCCCCGCCCAATCAGCGGCCGTCGCCGAGACACTCGGCCCAAACAAAAAAATCCCGGCCACCAATATCAGCGGCAAAGAAAAGGCTAATAATTTTTTGCTGTTTATCTTACGCATGAGAATTCTCCGAATAGACGATAAAATATAAAATCTATTTATTTCCCGTTATGATACCCCAGAAACTGGGCAAAAGATGCTTGATGGCCTCCAAAGGATTGGCAATGACATTCAACATCATCGCCACCACGGAAAAAGCGGCAATCACAATGAACAAACATCCTAAATTACAGCAAGCCAAACCCATAGGCTCAACCGTACCGATTATTTTTCCCTGATTCTTGGCTTTTTCAACCTGTGCCGACACTATATTGTCATCCAACCATTCGGCTCCCAATTTACAAAAAAACTTATTACCGAAAACCGCTCCCAAAAAAACATGAACATCAATCCAAATCAAAGTCAATCCGAAACTGTCGACAAGATGCAACCAAGCTTGCCGCAAAAGTTTGCCGGTAGCACGGTTGGCCGACGTGCCCGCGGTCGCCGTTTTATTTTCCTCATTCAAAGCGGCTTTGGCCCTTTGTCTTTTGGCCGTCTGCGCCGCCTCCCGTAAAGTGCGCGGTTCGGCCGCTTGTGCGGTCTGATCGCGACGCGCTTGTTGACGCGCTTGATTCAAAGACTCCGCGCGCTCGGCCGACTTTTTTTGTTTCGTGTCCGGCAGTTTTAACAACTGTTCATCAAGACTCATAACCGTTAAAATATTTGCGCTTTATTTTAAAATTATACCTTATTTAAAATAATTTTAACAGTTTCTTACCGCGATAATTAAAGAATAAAAGAGCTCGGTCGACAATCTTATTTTACTATAAAATCACGATAAAAGCAAAATGGAAAAACAGTAAAATTGCCCATTTTTTGGCAAAAATACAATATACATTGACAAATATACAGACTTATGATATAATATTAACAGATAATTCGTTCTTTAATCTGTTCTTTTAAAAACTTAAACTATATAAACAATGAAAAAAATTCTGATTCTGATGCTGATCGCTATGGCAGCCATAGTAACATCATGCGAAAAAGACCCCCCGGTTATCATTGAGCCCGATCCTGACCCGACGGAGCAATATCCGGATAGCGCCATAATAATCATTCAATTTACGGTACCGCCTTTGGAGGGATATGAAGTTGTCGGAAGTGGCATGGCTTTAATAAATAATGCCATCACCGATATATTAGGGCCTATAAGCATTAGCAATGAATTTAACGGTTCGGATACTATGTCCACACTAGTAATTTCCAAAGACGAGATGGAAAATTTCTTTAATACTCCGGTTGACATAAATTTTGTTGTCGCGGCTCAAAATCGCTCTTCTTATCCCATACAACAACGCGTAATCAATCATCGCTTCTACGATGAAAAAATTACCGATACGCTAACTGTTCATCACCTTGAACTGACCTGGGACTGAAATGACCACAACGTTAATTTTTCTTAAAATCAAAACACAAAAAGCCATTATTTTACATAATGGCTCTTTTTATACCTGAGTAATTTTTAATAACAGATTGAATAATAAGAAATAACCGAATTATGGGCAATCATCCAAATAACATCTCCATCTATCCCAATTGTCTACAATCTTAATTTTGATGATATAAGGTGCATCCCTTTTGATGTAGTAATGATAAAAAGCGTGCGGTGTGGCAATATCCGGACGATGATCTTCGCCGGTAACGGACTGAAGTCCGGAATTATCGCCCCAATCAATCACGATGTGATCCAGCGGCTGTTGTTCTTTATCTACCGTCGTGTTGAAAGACAGCACATAAACGCCGGAACTTTTTACCGTCGCGGAGCCATTGCTTAAAGGCAGACCGTTCATTTTAACATTAGCTATTTGTGGCAGGACACTGCAGAAGCTGTTGGGGTTAACCCGTGAATCGGTAGGAGAGCATAACGACGGATAAGCGTCACTGTCACTACCCCCAACCCAAGTAAAACTAAGATCGGAAGCGGAAGCAGAAGCGGACTGATAACCGGAGCTGGATAAATAACTATAATGAGAATATTGCTTATAGAATATATTCCTTAAAACCTTTTCATTATCTGCTTTAGAATGAGCAATATCTGTCTGTAGCGGCGTCGTCCACAATCTCTGACATACACCATAGTCTCCGCAACTTTTATCGTTTACTTCATAAACGGTCTGAGTCGTGTTCGGATCGTAAATACAGAAAACGTTGAGATTGCCGCTACACTGGCCGATATTGACACAGCCCGCTTCTCCGTAAGAACAGCCATAAGGACGACCGGCCAAAATATCATTGGCCTCGGAATATTGGCTGCGCAAATTAATCGCCGCATGACCGACTAATTGCGTATCGCTCGGCAATATGGCGGCGCCAAAAGGAACGTCTTCGCGATTGCGACCATATTTTAAAATGTTACCGTAATAGGAAAGGAAAAATTGGGGAGTATTATCAAGCGACGAACTCGGCCCCACCCGTTCCACCCAGGCTTTATTGTTCCCTGCGCTGTCCACCAATTGCGTAAAACGATTACACTGAATTTTAAATTGTTTGTCCTCATCATCGGTATCAAAAAATTTTAAAGCACCTTCGTGATTCATGCCGGTCTTAAAAACGGCAATAGGCGGATCATAATTGGTAGACTCATTAATATTATTTACCGTATCATCAGGAGGATCATCGGCAAGATTTGTAACAACTAAACTTCCGCTATATGGCACCCAGGCATAGGCCAAAAACTCAATTTCATCAACACAGGCGGAGGAATCGGCGATGTCCCCCATGTCAATCATATTAGATTGGTTAGCCAAAATAGTCGGACCGGCAATCCGGGTACTAGAATCTCCTTTCGGCACACAATAAAGCACATAGCGTACTTTATTATTACTGCTCACTTCCCGGCTAGATATCAGCTTATAACTGCTGGTATCGACACAATAATCCTCAACAAGAGCATCCTTAAGATAAACATATCTTTCATAATCATCGCTATCGCTGTCACTATGATCACAACCGAACGAAGCCCCCACCCTATTCTTCAAATCCCAACAAGCATTACCGGTGCAATCATCCTTCTCATTATCAAGCCACTTCTTAACCGCCGTGGCCTGTACTTTTTTCACCAACTGAAAATCTCCGTCCGCTTCCGTACAATAATACAAAGGAAATTTACCGTTATACCCGAGCGTTTGACTGGAGCGGCCGGTAAAGCCGAGCTTGTCAACCGGATACCACATGGCGCAAACCTTGGGATTCAAAGGATCATATTGCAGACAATAACCGTACAAACCGTCTTCGACCACATTATTATTGAAAGACGTGCAAGTCAAACTGGTGGAATTCGGATAAAGACGACAATCTTTAGCCACATAATCAAAAGCCTCGTTGCCGGTATTCGCAATCTGCAGAACCGGCTCAATATTGATATCGTCAAAATAAACGGTCGTGTCAGAACTTAACACGATTTTGATATTGCGATGTGCACCGGTATTCAAGCGATGAACTTTACGCTCCCACCCGTTTCGGGCACTATCAATAAATTCGGCGATTACCGCCTCGCTATCAGCATCTTGAATAGTCACTGTCGCCGATAAAACAGTCCCCTTGGTATTTAACAAATAATTAAGGTAATAATAACTTCCCTCTTCAACCAGAAGAGATGAACCGACTGTCACTTGCGTTTTGGCCGGTACTCCGAGATAGCCTCGGCCGTGTGCCGGATAATCGGTCGGCGCCTCGACAGGCTCCAAAACAAATAGACCATTGGGCGCACTACCATCGTTAGTTTCAAAATCAAAATGCGCCTCGGTGTCCAAGCCGACTTCTTTCATGTTGCCCAAATAATAGCGATCCAGTAAAGCGTAGCCGGCAGAATTCTTGTCGGTATTGACGTCAAACTGATGTGTCAAAGCCGTTTCCGAAGGGTCAACGAAATGCTGACATTCATTCTTATCGTCCAAACGATCGCACTCGCCGAGCGCGTAGCAAACTTTCTGACCGGCGGCATCCAAGCCGTAAGTGACGCAATCCAACCAAGAAGCACAGACCCTATCCGGCCGAACTTTAATCAACTGATTGGCCGTACACGAACCGGCGACTGTCGAATCGCAAACTTCGGGAGACGCGCCGTCTGCCGTGGCATAGGCGTCCCAACCGGTACTTAAATCGGCCAATCCGGCGGCGCCGTTGATAACGCGCTCGTTAAACAAAACGCAACCGTTATCCAACTTCACCGTCCCGTTACAATCGGTTTTATTGACGCTCTCTTGATGTTGATAATCAATAATCAATTCTTTGACGGTAATGGTTATTCCCGTTTTTCCGCCCGATAAGCGCGCCAAGGAATTATTCAAAGAATTAAAAATAATCGGTTGGCCAAGGCCATCAGATATTTCCAAATTAAGCGTCGCCGTCCCTAAAGTATTATCGGCTAACAAAGGACGAACCGTTTTCGAGAAATCCAATTCCACCATACCGCTGATGGCACTATCGGTATTGGAGCTGACACTGAGGCTATATAGCTTGTTTTGTTTTAACGCAATCACTTGTTGCGTCTCGTTCAAAGAAGTTTTATTCCAGCTATTGCCGCTAGTATTGCCCCAACCCTCGGCCACTTCATTCGTCAATTGATAACTCGGATTGGCGACACTATTAACGGAAAACTGGCTGACCGGATCAATATATTCACTGCAACCGGCCGCGGCCGGTTCGCATAAACCGACAGCTTGATCGGGAGTCGGAATTTGATTGCCGCTTCCTCCCCAGCCGATAGTTTTGAAATAAGAAACCGAGCAAGGATAATCATTGTTATCTATCACGCAGGCCTTGTCGCCGCAATCGGTGTTGCCGGCACAAATCGCCGTACCGCTCTCCGCTCCGTTAATCGTTCCGTCGCCGTTAGAATCGCAACGCTTGACCGGAACTTTATACCAAGCTTTGCCGGAAATATTCGGATCTCGACTGGTACGATATAGACAGGCGTCAAAACCCGGATTTTTGAAATAAGAACTGTCGCCCCGGGCATCTCGCCATTCTTCACAGCCGACATCCTCCGGACCGCAAAGAATTTGTTCATACTGATTCGGATTGTTTCTCTTGAACACGTCGGACCAAGCCGTAATTTGCGAACTTACTTGACCTTCGCCCAAACGACTGCAACCCAAATCGGCGGCATGACATTGACGCGAAGGATCATAAACGGCATACACGGCGCTGTCGGCCGCCACGGCCACGCAATTCTGATCATCGGTATCGCAAGATTCTACGGCGACGCCATTCAGCCAATAAGCTTCATCGGGTGACGTATAATTTTTCGTTTCAATCATCTGTTCGCAACCGACGGCCGAATCCGAACACAGTTGCGTAAATTTACGCAGGTTATGCTTTAAACCGCCGCGATCGGTATACTGAGAACAACCGAGATTATATTCCGATCCTTGATAATCGTCAAAAATGTCATAATAGCAAGTATCCGGAACTTGACTGGATTCTTCAAGCAAATAATAACGATCGGTGATTTCCGACAAAATCAAATTATCAAGATAAAATTCGTCACTGCCGGAAACGGCCAGAATTTCATTTTCGCCGACAGCATGATCCAGCGCCGCTAAATTAACCTGATAAACATTCCATTCGTTGCCGGCTTTCAAAACGAGTGGCGTGGCGGTAAAAGAAGCGACGGCGTCCGTGGCCGGATTCAAGAAATAAATTTGAACACTCGTCTGGTTGGCGGCCCGAGCCAAGAACTTCAGACTATAAGCGGCTTTTTCTCTGACCAAACCGCTTACTTTAATTTGCGCCACCACCTTTTCATTGGCCAAAATTTGTTTAATCAAAGGCGTCTTGACCAGATTCCCTCCCGGATCAACACCGCAACTGGAGATGTCGGTGTATTGCAAAGAATGTCCGTCTTTACTATTAGCAATCGTACTTAAGGCAACGCCGCCGACACAATTAGAATGCCAAGAGCCCAAACCGTTTTCAAAATCATAAGAAGCGATTAAACGAACATTACTGCCGTTATTGCCGTTATATTCGCGACAGCCGTTTTCACTGGCGCGGCAAGTCTGGCCCTCTCCCGGAATGGCCAAATAAGTACAAGCTTTATTGACATTATCCCAGACACCGCCGTTCAAGCAGACATAACAATCGCCCGTGGCCGCATCCCAATAACGGTCATTGCGACCGGCCATGGCGCATTTTCTGGAAGTATTCAAACTGCTGTCAATATTTTTCTCGCTCAGGCGATAAGGGTGGCAATCTTCGGAACAAGTTATCACCCGTGACAATAAATGATAGGCGATTGCTCCGGAAACGTTATAAAACTCGCGGCAATCCGGATTGAAGTCCGGATGATTTACCGGCAAATTATAAATGGTCGCATTGCATAAACTGCTGTCGTCGGCGGTCACTGCCGGTAAACCGGCGGCCGTTTTCTTCAAACTATAAGCTTTCAATTGATAACCGTCGCCGCGTCCCTCCCAAGAATAGAAAGACGCGCAAGCGGTTACGCTCGGTTTAATGCATTGCTTGAGCGAAGTGTAATATTCTTTTTGTTCCCCACCCTGCGTCAAAGCGTCCAAATTGGTAAATTCATTGCAACCGGCCGCTTCCGCTTTACAAACCGTCGCCGTTTCCGGAATCAAATTTTCAACGCGCGGCGAATTGAAATAACTTTCTTTGGTGACATAAACATCGTAATTCAAACATTCTCCCCGACAATAATCGCTGTCCAAGGCTTTGGCCGGCACAGAAAAAATATCATTGACCGAACTGAACAATTCACAACCGACTTCATCTTTATTGCAACGGCGGGCATAATCATCACAAACCGCCGGCGCATCATTTTTCAAACGATAATCTTTGCTGGCGCCGGTCGCATTCACATAACAAATTTCTTCCAAATACGCCGGCAATAATTTTTCATAAACTTGAGCGGGGGCGTCATTGGAATAATATCCGTAAGAATTATAATCGGTATCCCAGCCGCCCACTTCAAATTTAAGATTTTTAATATAAAAAACCACTTGACCGGAACCCGCTCCGCTGATAGTGAAGTTCGGTTCGCTATAAGCCAAATCGGACGGACGAGTGATGGTCAAATGTTGCCAAGAATTTTTGACGGTTGTCGGGGCGATAAAGCCGTCCCCTTCCGGACCGGCAAACAAGCGGACAATATCGGCGTTGGCCAAATAAACATCCACGCTTACCGTATAAGCTTGACCGAAAATCGTTTGAAAATTATCGGGCAAAAGAGAGTGAGCGGCATTGGACACAATATTGGCCGTTGAAGATCTTCCCGACTTGGCCTGAGAAACAACCTTCATGGCCTTGCCGCTCAATCCGCCCGGCGATTTGGCGGCATCAACGACGGTCAATGTCGGCACGGCACTGCCGGAAACATACCAGTCGTGCAACAGGCCGCCGGAGGAAGCATCGTTAATTTCTTCATTGGCAAAATCGGCGTCCTTGACCAAATTGGTTCCCCAAGTCGGCTTAACGCGCATCAACTCCGTACAGCCCTCGTCTTGAGCGCGACAAGTTCCCAAATTCTTGTTCAAATATAAACTGGAAAGACCGTTCCAGGCAATCGTTCCGTCTACGGCATAATCACCGGACAAAGAATATTGCCGACAACCGGAAGTTTCCGGATTGCAAGTTCCATAGTCCAAAGTATTTTCCAAATAAGCGACGGTTTGACCAGAAACGGCATTGGTGAAAGCTTGGCAAGTATTATAAATCGGCTCGCAGGAATCCGCTTCAAAGCTCCAAACTCTTTTCTCTTGATTGCAATAACCGTAGACTTCGCAATCGCCGTTGTCCTTTTCTTTGATACAACTCTGCTCGTCGGCGCAATATTCTTCGGCGCGGAGAATATTCACTTCGCTGGAAATGCCGCCACTGCCGTCGGCCAGCGGAGTAATCGAAGGGGCACCGATAATCTGTGCGCCGACACCTTCCTTGGCGCAATAATTTAACGGCGCTTTCAATACCCAATTAGGATCAATCAATCCCTGACACCAAGCCTGATCGCGTGTATCAAATTCCGAACTGAATTGTGCATAACCGTCCCCGGGATCGAAACAAGAAACTAAATCGTTCAAAGTCGCTTTGACGCTTTTGTTCGCCAAACTGGAAACGGCTTTCTCCCAGCCGACCGGCAAAATGCGATACTTGCGTAAAATGGCAATATTGCGTTCGGTATAGCTGTTATTGTAGCTGTCACCCTTACTGTCAAGCGTAAATTGCCAATCGCCGTGCAAATAACCGTTCTCCAAGGCTTCGGCCACGGTTTGCTTTTCGGAAATTCCTTGCATGAATTTGCTGTCAATCACGCAATCCGTCGGACCGGGATTATCCTTATTTATACAGCTGGATAATTTTACCAAAATATCATAATTAGCCTGCGTATCAAACTTCGGTTGAATCAATTGACGGGTGATTTCTTTGACATTACCAACGCTATATTGGGGAGAGCCTTCTTCGTCCCCGACCAAACCGGCGGTCACGGAGCCGGCGGTTTTGGTTTTCTTGCCCAATTCCTGCATCAAGCGATTGAATCCGGCAATGCTCAATTGATTCAAAAATACATTGGCGGAGTCTACCAAAATATCGCCGGTCAAACGACCGAAATTTGCTTCTTGAATGGCCTGAGCTTGATCCAATTGTCTTTCCGCCTGACCGGGAATGCCGACTATACTGCCGGCGGCATCGGTTACATCCGCCCAACCTTTGTTGACGGTGAATTTCGTGTTGGCATTTTCCGTATCAATAATCGCCTTACTGGATAAATCGGTACGGGCCAACAAATAAATGCCGAGATCGTTGGACACCGGATTGAAAATATTGGAAAAATCGTCAAGATAATCTTTATTTTGCAAATCGGTGATTTTTTTATTGATATCCGTCTGCCAAGTCTTAACCATTTCCGAAGCGGTACAGTTAGGCGCCGGCGCGCGCGTCTGTTCTATCAAACCTAAACTGATTTTCAGTTTCGCCTCCAAGGACGAAGGACTGCAAACGTTAAAAGAAGGAGAGGCTTGCATATCCGATTGTATGCCACCGACTTTACCTGAAGCACAGGCCGTATTTTGCTTATCGCAATTATCAAAACATCCCTGAAGCCTTATTAAGTCGCCGCTAATGGTCTCCTTACAGTTTTCCTGACATTTCTTCAACTCATCTCCGCACTCCATCCCGGCGGTATTCAAATTATTGACAAAGCTTTCCACAAAGGTTCCGGCCGCTTCATCGCCGATTTGCGACATATAGTCGCCGAAGTCCTGCGTGATATACAAAGGTTTTTGTCCACTGCCGGAAGCGGCGATATAATTGGCGGCATCGTAAGCGATTTTGTTGAGCGCCGTACTGAGGGTGCGCTGAAAAGCGATGGAACCAGCTTTTTGCAAAGATCTGGCCACTATTCTTAAAAAAGTATTTTCAATATTAGCAATCGCCTGATTAAGATCGAGCTGAGCTTGCGCCGGTTTGAGCGGCATAACCATCGTCGTCAACAACAAAAAACCCGCTAAAAAAATACCGGTTTTTCCAAGCAGATTGAAATTTTTTTTCTTTTTTGACACCAAAGAAAAATTCATTTATTTATGTTGCTGCTAATCTTGTTCCTGGCTCGCTAAAATATTCCGATAACTGTCCAATAGATCTTCATCACTGATATTTTCCAAATCTTCCGCCCGGGCACCGTTGGCAATCAAAAGTTGGCGGAGAGTATCGGCATCAATCTGCGCGCCTAAAGATTCCAATAAAATATCGGACTCCGTATCCGCCGCGGCGGAATTTTCCGATAAGATAATTCCGGACTGAACGACGGCGGTATTGTCGGGCAGAGCAATTTCCAAGGGCGTATCGCAATTTTGGCCAATCGGACAATTGGGATTGGTCTCTTCATCCAATTCCTCCCGATCGGACGGACCGTCACTGTCCGTATCTTCCAAATACGGCGAGGTTTTGTAAATATAAATTTCGTCGTAATCCGATAAACCGTCGCCGTCCGTATCGCGATTGCTTAAAACCACCAGAGAATCGGATAAAGTCGCCACCGCTTGTCCGGTAGCGGCGTCAAAAGGACGACGAACCTGAGAACGAATTTGCCAAGCGCCGAGAAACAAAATTAAAACCGCCAAAACGGTCAAAATTCCAACCAAAGCTTTTGACCTTGGCGTCGAATTCGGCGGAGTTAAATTATCATTATTCAACTGTGAAAAATTTTTTTCCGGCATAATGTCAAAACAAAACGAACCAGCGTTTTAGTAATTTTATTATACCATAAACGTTCGCAAAGCCGCAAATAATTTTCGCCAATCTTCCACCGATAAAGCTTCCGCGCGGATTCCGACGGGAAAACCTTGTTTGACAAGCAAAGCGGCCATCGTTTCCGACTTGATTCTCAGTCCCGCGGCCAGATTATTTTTCAACATTTTGCGCTTGGAACTGAAGCCGAATTTTATCATTTGAAAAAATTTTTTATTTTCCGCCGACTCGCCGGCGTACAACACGGAGGCGTCTTTAGCGGCGGTCCGGTCATGAACATCCAATCTGATAATCGCACTGTCCACTTCCGGTTCCGGCCAAAAATTTCCGGCTTTGACTTCCCGAATGATTTTCGGAACGGCGTAATATTGGATGGAAACCGCCAAAATACTCATCTCCGGCGGAGCGGCGCAAATTCGTTCGGCCACTTCTTTCTGCAACATCAGCACCAGAGAAACCGGCCGACGATCGACGCTCAAAAACTGACGCAAAAAAATTGAAGTGATGTTATAAGGCAAATTGGCGACAATTTTATATTTTTCCGCGGCCGCCAAATGCGCGGCTAAATTGAATTTTAAAATATCTTCATTAACCACCGTCACGTTATCGAGGTCGGCGGCATCTATGCCGGTTTGCAAATAGGCGGCCAGCTTATCATCCAATTCCACGGCGATAACCCGTCGAACTTTTTTAGCCAACTTGGCGGTCAAAAATCCCAGTCCCGGCCCGATTTCCAAGACCGTATCGGTCGGCTGTAAATCGGCGGCGGCGATTATGCCATCGTAAATCTTGTCGTTGATTAAAAAATTCTGACCCTTGGAGCGGGCCGGTTTGATTTCCAACAGACGGCAAATTTCGTGAGTTTTGGCGGCAAGATCGGACATAATTTATCGGTATTTATCGTTTTTATTATTTAGCTTTTGTTTAACGACTATTTGACGACGATATTCAACAATTTGCCCGGCACAAAAATATTTTTAACAATTTCTTTTCCTGCCAACCATTTGCGGATGTTTTCATTTTCCTGTGCCATTCGCCAAGCCTCTTTTTCGGAAATATCGGCCGCGACTTCCCAAGTCGCCCGTAATTTACCGTTAACTTGAACAATCAAATTGATTGTTTCATCCTTAATCATTTCCCGATCATATTTCGGCCAAGTTGATCGGAAAATACTGGCCGAACCGCCGCTCTTCTCCCATAATTCTTCCGCCAAATGCGGCGCGAAGGGTGCCAAAATCTTTAACACCTGTCGGAATTCCTCGACACCGAACGGCAAACTCCGGTTTTTATTTTTATAATCCGTCAATTCGTTAATTAAAATCATCAAGGCCGAAACCGCGGTGTTAAAATTAAAATTTTCAATATCTTCCCCGACCTTCTTGATGGTTTTGTGCAATAAAGACAATAATTTTTTATTGTCACTCGCAATAATATTTTTCGCCGCCGGCATCGTTTCCGGATCCTCCGCCAAATTCAAAACTTTTTCCAAAAATTTCCGCGTACCGACCAGGCCGGCGGTATTCCAAACGACCGCTTGCTCAAACGGTCCCATGAACATTTCATAAACGCGCAAAGCGTCCGCGCCGAATTTTTCCGCCATGTCATCGGGATTGATAACGTTCCCCCAACGCTTAGACATCTTGCGGCCGTCCGCACCGATAATCAAGCCGACTTGTTTGAATTTAATAAACGGCTCTTCATAATTTATCACACCGAGATCATAAAGCACCTTATGCCAAAAACGGGCATAAATAAGATGACGAGTGGCGTGTTCCGCCCCGCCGACATAAAAATCCACCGGCGACCAATATTTTTCTTTGGCTTTATCCGTTAACTCCCGATCGTTATTCGGATCAATGTAGCGCAGATAATACCAGCAAGACCCGGCCCATTGCGGCATCGTATTGGTTTCGCGTCGCGCCGGCCCGCCGCATTTCGGACATTTAACATTAACCCAATCGTCAATAAGAGCCAAGGGCGACTCGCCCGTACCGGTCGGCTCGTAACTGTCCACTTCCGGCAAGCGCACCGGCAAATCTTTTTCCGGTACCGGCACGACCCCGCACTCGGAACAATGAATCAACGGAATCGGCTCGCCCCAATAACGCTGGCGCGAAAAAACCCAATCTTTAATTTTATAATTTGTTTTTCTCGCTCCCAATTTTTTCTTTTCCAACCAAGCGATCATTTTTTTAACGGCGACAGCGGAAGACAGCCCGGAAAATTCGCCGGAATCTTGCAACAAACCGTTGATGACCACCGTTCGAAATTCCAAACCGTATTTTTCCGCAAATTTATAATCCCGTTCATCATGCGCCGGCACGGCCATAATCGCGCCCGTGCCGTAGGAATTCAAAACATAATCGGCGACAAAAATCGCCACCGGCTCGTTATTGAACGGATTAATCGCCTTCACTCCCTCCAAAATCACGCCGGTTTTTTCCTTGTTCAAATCCGTCCGTTGCAAATCGGTTTTATTTTTTGCGGCGGCAATGTATTCTTCCACCGCCGGCCAATTGCTTATCCGTTTTTTCAATTCATTGATCAGTTTGTGCTCCGGCGCCAAGACCACATAAGTACAACCGAAAATCGTATCCAAACGCGTCGTGAAAACTTTGACGACCGATTCGTCGGCGACGGCTTCGGCCTCAACCCGAAAAATAATTTCCGCCCCCTCGCTCCGTCCGATCCAATTTCTTTGCATTTCTTTGATGGACTCTTCCCAACCGCCAAGTTTTTCCAAATCATTCAACAAACGTTCGGCATATTCGGTGATTCGCAAAACCCATTGACGCAAAGGCCTCTGTTCCACTTCACTGCCGCAACGTTCGCACTTGCCCTCTTCCAAATCTTCATTGGCCAAACCGGTTTGGCAAGAGGGGCACCAATTGATCGGCTCATGCGATTCAAAGGCCAGGCCCTTTTTCCACATCTGCAAAAAAATCCATTGCGTCCAACGATAATATTGCGGGTCGGTCGTGATCACTTCCCTGGCCCAGTCATAAGAAAAACCCAAAACCGCCAATTGTTTTTTAAACGCCGCGATATTGGTCTCGGTCGCTTTTTGCGGATGCAATTTATTCTTGAGCGCATAATTTTCCGCCGGCAAACCGAAGGCGTCAAAACCCATCGGATGCAAAACGTTATAACCTTGCATCATTCTCAGGCGCGCCAAAATATCGGTGGCAATATAGCCTTTCGGGTGACCGACATGCAAACCGACACCGGAGGGATACGGAAACATGTCCAAAACATAATATTTCGGCTTGCTAAAATCCTCACCGGTTTTATATAAACCGGAGTCTGCCCAAATCTCCCGCCATTTTTTTTCTATTTTTTGATGGTTATACATATAAAATAGTTTGCAATCTTTAATCTTTCAATTCTATTCCAATCGGAGCATGGTCCGAACCGGTTATTTTATCTAAAATATAAGCTTTTTTAACGATTCTCTTAAGTTTAGCGGAGACGCAGAAATAGTCAATCCGCCAGCCGATATTCCGGGCCCGGGCGGCGGAACGAAAGCTCCACCAAGAATATTGGATTTTCGAGCCGTTCAAGTCACGAAAGGTATCTATAAAACCGGCGGCAAGAAATTTAGTCATCCAAGTGCGTTCGGCCAGGGTAAAACCGGCGCTGCCTTCATTCTCCCGCGGACGCGCCAAATCAATTTCCTCGTGCGCGACATTAAAATCTCCGGTCACAATAACCGGTTTCTTTTTTTCCAATTTCTTGACATATTTTAACAGCGCTTCGTTAAATTCCAATTTATAATCCAAGCGCGACAATTCATTGTTGGAGTTGGGAAAATAGACATTGACCAAAAAGTATTCGGCCCCCTCCCAGGTCTGCACGCGACCTTCAATATCAAATTTTTTTATTCCCAGACCATTTTGTATTGCTAGCGCTTTTGGCGCCCCCTCTTTGACCAACATGGCCGTACCGCTATAACCCGGGCGAACGGCGGAATTCCAATACTCGGTATAACCGGCGAAATCAAATTCCGTCTGTAAACGCGCCGCATCGGAAATTTTCACTTCTTGCACGCACAAAATATCCGGCCGTTCCCGCTTTAAAAATTCCGCCAAACCTTTTTTGGCCACGGCTCTGATTCCGTTGACATTCCAAGAGATTATTTTCATAAATTATGTTATAATAAAATTATACTTGAAAAAAGCGGTTTTTTCAATTTTATCAAATTTATATGGCTTTAGAAGAACGACTAAAATTCGCGGAAATGAAGGCGCGCCATCAAGGAGCTCTGCGCCCCTGGTATAAAAAATGGTGGGGAGCGCTTATTTTGCTGATTTTGGGCTTATTATTGATATTTTTGGTAGTCGCCGGCTTATACCTCAATGATAAAATCAAACAAATTTTGGCGGAGCGAGAGCAAAATTTTTCGCAACAACAACAGCAAGGCTATTTAAGCGCGGTCAACGGTAACGGCGACAACCATTATCTCGGTACCGCTAAACCGCAGGTCACGATAATCGAATTCGGAGATTTTGCCTGCAGTGTTTGTCGCCAATCGTCGGCGGGCTTCCGAGCGATGGCGGAAAAATACGGCGATCAAGTGAAAATGGTGTGGCGCGATTATCCGGTAGTCAGCCAACATTCCATCATCCTGGCCTTGGCCGCCCGTTGCGCCGGCGATCAGGATAAATTCTGGGAATTTCACGATCGACTGTTCGCCGATCAAGCCGACTTTGCCGGAGCTCCGTCCGACGAGGCTTTCGGCGAATTATTGGACGCCCTGGCCGCGGAACTGAAAATGGATGTCATTAAATTTGACGATTGTCTGAATCAACAAACCTATATCAAACAAATCAACCGAGACTACACGGACGGAGGATTTTTGGAAATAATCGGTACGCCCACTTGGTTCGTCAATGATTACTACAAAATTACCGGCGCTTTGAGCGAAGAAAAACTTGAAGAATTAATTACCGGACTGCTTAAATAATATGGAACAAATCCGCGTTCACGGCCGCGGCGGACAAGGAGTGGTGACCGCCGCCGAATTAATCGCCATCGCCGCTTTTTTTGAAGGACGAGAGGCGCAAGCTTTTCCGAATTTCGGCGTGGAACGCACCGGCGCGCCAATCCAGGCTTTCGCCAGAATCAGCGATCAAGCGATTATCGTCCGCGAACAAATATATCGGCCGACCGTCTTGATAATTCAAGATTCCTCCTTAATCAATACCGCGGATGTTTTTGCCGGCAGTGATAAAAACACTAAAATCATCATCAACGCGCCGGACAGTCATCGCCAAAAACTAAAAACTCCTTCACGACATATTTATTTTTCTCCGGCCACGGCCATCGCGCTGAAAATATTCGGCAAAAATATCGTTAACACCGTTATTTTGGGCGCTTTTGCCCGCTACACCGGTTTAATTTCTTTAGAATCTTTGGAGAAGGCCGTCCGAGTCAAATTCGCTTCCAAGGGGCCGGAAATAATCAAAAAAAATATAATCGCGATTGAACAAGCTTATCGCACCGACTTGTCGCCGGACATCATCAATCAATTAACGGCCGGCCGGGATTAAAAAAATATCGGAGACTAAAAAACACAAAAATTCCCCTGGTCAATATGAAAAAAACGAACATAAAAAATTCCCCTATAAAAACCCCGGCTAAAAAACTGGCCGTCGTCACCGCGCCGAATACCTCTTTGAAAAATAAGACCGGTTCTTGGCGCACTCATCGGCCGGTTTTCGATCATTCTCTTTGCATCGGTTGTTCCTTGTGCTCCAAAATCTGTCCCGAGGGCTGTATCGTCATGGCCAAACAAAAAAAATACGGTCAAAAAATAAAACCGGTCGTTGATTACGATTATTGCAAGGGTTGCGGTCTCTGCGCCAAAGAATGTCCGGTCAAAGCGATAAAAATGGAAAAAGATTATGAATAATAAAAAACAAATCCTGGAAGGATCGCGAGCCATTGCGTTGGCGATAAAAAATATCTCTCCGGCGGTAATTTCCGCTTATCCGATTACGCCGCAAACGCATATCGTGGAAGATTTGGCGAAATTCAAAGCCGACGGCGAAGCGAACTACGAATACCGACGAGCCGAAAGCGAATTCGCCGCCGCTTCCATCGTGCTGGGCGCCAGTGCGACCGGCGCGCGCGTGTACAGCGCCACCAGCTCGCAGGGATTATTGCTGATGACCGAAGTCGTTTATAATATCGCCGGCCTGCGCTTGCCGGTAGTGATGACCTGCGCCAACCGAGCCGTCTCCGGGCCGATTAATATTTGGAACGACCACAGCGATGTCATGAGCATCCGCGATGCCGGCTGGATTCAACTTTTTGCCGCCGATCATCAAGAAGCGGTCAATCAGCACATTTTAGCTTATAAATTGGCGGAAAAATTGAAACTGCCGGTCATGGTCAACGTGGACGGCTTCATCTTGACTCATTCTTACGAACCGGTGTTGATTCCGACCGGACAAAAGATAAAAAAATATCTGCCTACTTATCGTCCGTCCGACGGCACATACCTCAACCCCAAAAATCCCGTCACGCTCGGCGCTTTTTTTACGCCCGACGATTACCTGGAAACTCGTGAAGCCTTGCATAACGATTTGCGAAACAGTTTAGAAACAATCAAAAAAGAATATCAAGTTTTCCAACGCGCTTTCCGGGCGGAAAGCGCCAACGATCGCAATCATAAAAACGACAACGGCCTTTGGACATATTACGGACCGGCTAAACCGAAAACCCTTCTGATAGCCATGGGTTCGGCGGTCGGCACCCTGCGCGAAGCAATCAAGAGCAATCCGACAGTCGGCGTGTTGAAAATAAAAGTCTATCGCCCCTTCCCCGCCGCAGAAATCGCCACCGTCATGGCCCGAGCCAAAAATATCGCCGTCATTGAAAAAGCCGTCAGCCTCGGCCAAGCCGGACCGCTGTATTCCGACATCAAAGCCGGGTTAAAACCGACCGCCATCAAAAATTTAAATATAAAAAACTACATCGTCGGATTGGGCGGCCGGGATTTCACGCAAAAAATGATTGCCGCGATTATCCGGGATTTGCCGCGTAAAAATGAAATTATAAAATTTATCGGGAAAATATGAAAATTCTAAAAATTTTAAAAATCGCGTTCGTCGTCTGTTTCGCTCTGCAAGCCGGAACGGTTCTGATTTTAGCCACCACGCCGCTAGCGGCGCAAGCGGGACTTTTTACAGACCCGAAAGCAATAGATTTCCGTCCGCAAGTATCCATTCCCAACTCGATTTTCACGACCACCGGCGCGGTCAGTAGCGGCTCGGCCGACGAAGACGGCAAATTCCAAAGCAATCTGCTGGCCAATTATATTAAAGCCATCTACGATTACGGCCTGGCCATCTCCGGCATTCTGGCGGCAATCGTTTTAATGGCGGGCGGAGTTTTATGGCTCACCTCGGCCGGCAACGACACCAAAATAACTCAAGCCAAAGAATTGATTTCCGGCAGTGTCATCGGCATTATCATCTTGTCCGGCTCCTGGATTATTTTGAATACGATTAATCCGAATTTATGGAAACTGAAAGAAATCAGTGTCACCGGTATCGCCAAGAGGACCTACTGCTGTGATCCGGATAAAGGATTGGTACCGGCCGGAGAAGATGGCACTTGTGTCCTCGGAGAAAGCTGCCCCATTGATAAAAACTGTCAACAAGTCAACACCAGTTATAAATGCGTCAAACAAGATATTGTGTGTTGCGAATATCCAGGCATACGATACAAAACTTGCTTAAACGACATAAGCCCATCAGAGTGCGATAAATGGCACCGTTCAAATACGAAATTCTTTGGTGGCAGTGAATTTTTTACCTGCACACCACACGAAGGATGTATTGCTACCACGGTCCTTGACTGGGAGTAAATTATTCACCCGCACATTACGCGAAAAGTGCATAGCTAACGATAACGGCGGACAATGGTAAAATTTCCAATCCCTATGACAAAAAAAATAAAAAATAATAAATTCCTCTCCCCGGGACATAATGCCTGTGCCGGTTGCGGGCAATTGTCGGCGGCGCAAGCCGTAATGCGCGGTTTAAATAAAGATGTGATTATCGCCAATGCCACCGGCTGTTTGGAAGTCACCACCACCGCCTATCCGCAAAGCTCTTGGGGATTGCCTTGGATTCATTCCCTGTTTGAAAACGCCGCCGCCGTCGCTTCCGGAATTTTGGCGGCCTTGGCACAGAAAGGCGACACTAAAACCAAGGTCATCGTCCAAGCCGGAGACGGCGGTACTTACGATATCGGTCTCGGCTTAATTAGCGGTATGTGGGAACGAGGCGAAAATATCCTTTATGTTTGCTATGATACCGAAGCCTATTCCAACACCGGCATTCAAGCTTCCGGCGCCACGCCTTACGGCGCTTCCACTACGACCACTCCGGACGGAAATGCCTCCGTCGGTTCCACACAAAGAAAAAAAGATATGCTGGCCATCGCCTTGGCGCACGGCGTCAACTACGCGGCCCAAAGCACGGCCGGTTTTCCCGACGATATTACCGCTAAAGTAAAAGCCGCCTTAGCTGTGGACGGCCCGAGCTATCTGCAAATTCTTGCCCCTTGCATACCGGGTTGGAAAATCAACAATGATGAAGCGGTACTAATGGGCAAACTGGCGGTCGCCACCGGATTGTACCCTCTGTTGGAATATCGGAACGGAAAATTAAGCGCCTCCAGTATCACGGTCGCTTCCCGGAAAGTCGCGGTCAGCGAATATTTAAAAAACCAGGGCCGTTTCCGGCACCTGAAAAATAAAGAAATAAAAATTATTCAAAAATTGGCCGACGATAATTTGAAAAAATACCGTCTCTAAGCCGTCCCTTTGTCCATTGCTTCGTTCGCCAGCCGATCCGCCTCTTCGTTTCGTTCCCGCGGAATATGAGTATAAGTGATTTTTTTAAAACTCAAGGAAAGATTATGCACGATTAAAAACAGAGGCGCCAAGTCTTTGTTTTTTACTTTATACTCGCGCTTCAATTGTTTGACGACCAATTCGCTGTCCAAATAACACTCCAATTCCGCCGCCCCCAAAGAGACGGCTTTTTTTAAAGCGGCGATGAGTGCCTGATATTCGGCCTGATTATTGGTGGCAACGCCCAAGTATTCGGAAACTTCCGCGACCAAACGGCGATCGGCGTCATAAATCACGGCCCCGATTCCGGCCGGACCGGGATTGCCGCGCGCGCCGCCGTCGGTGTAAATGACAAGTTTATTCATAGAAGACATATGCTTTAAATATAAAATTTCCGATTTATTTTATTGATTACTCGCTAGCCTCATATCCACTATCTTCAACTGCACTTCCTTCCGACCGTTAAACTCGTTAATTTCCAAATAATAAACCACGTCCACTTTGTCGCCGTCACGGAAATCTTTATATTCCGCCGCCGCCCCGAAAGCCAACGCCCAAAAAGACGACAGGCGAAATTTAATATGTTGATTGTTCAAACCCATGATGACAATCTCGCCGATTGTCAGGCCGTAAGAAACGAAACGCGGTTGAGGATTATCCTGTCCGAATGGCGCCAACGCGTTAATTTGTCCGATCAAATCCAAAGTGATTTCTTCCGGCTTTAATTCCAAGTCCACTTTTAATTTAGGAATCAAATCCGCCGGGTCCAACTGCTCGGCCGCGGATTTCAATAAGCGTTGTTTAAAATCTGCCAGATTTTTTTCGTTATTCAAAGAAAAGCCGCAAGCCATCGGATGACCGCCGTATTTATCCAATAAATCCGCAGCCGCTTCTACGGCCGCGATCAAGTTGAATTCCGGCACGGAACGTCCCGAGCCTTTGAAAGATATTTTTGGAGCCGATTCTTGTCCGGAATTTTTATCCATATCCTCTTCTTCATTCAAACGGGTAATCACCAAAGTCGGACGATAATATTTCTCGGAAATCCGACCGGCCACCAAACCGATCACGCCTTCATTCCAGGTCCGATCAACTTCGGCCACGCCGATAATCACCAAAGGTAAATTGGCGGGGTCAATCTGTTCTTCCACGGCGGCGGTAATCTCGGCGGTAATTTTCTGTCGGGAAATATTGCGCTCATTGAGTTCCTCGGCCAAACGTCGCGCTTCTTCGGGAACGACGGTCGTCAAAAGAGCAAACGCGCTATTGGCATGCGCCAAACGACTGGCGGCATTAAGCCGCGGACCGATTTGCCAACCGATATTCCAGGCTTCCAAAGGACGATTATGATTGGCTTTGGCGATTTTAATCAGCTCCGTCAGTCCCAAGCGTCGAGATTGATTTAAAATCTGCAAACCGCGACTGACCAACAAACGATTTTCTCCCAAGAGGCTCACCAAATCCGCCACCGTGCCCACGGCCACCAAATCCAAACACTTTTCGCCGATCAGCCGTTTTTGATTTTCCGGCAAATCCGCTTTGGCCAAAAGCGCGCTAATTAATTTAAAAGCGACACCGACACCGGCCAGATAAGGCCAGGGATAATTGTCGCGGGGATCGGCCGGATCGATATATAAGCAGTCGGGCAGATCTTTTTCGTCTTCGGGCAAAACATGATGATCGGTAATAATCACTTCCAGACCCAGGCTTTGCGCATAAGCGACTTCCGCTTGATTGCGAATGCCGTTGTCGACGGTGATAATCAATTTAAAACCGCGAGCCGCAATCTGATCAATGGCCGTCTTATTCAAACCATAACCTTCGGAAACCCGATCCGGCAAATAAACTTCCGTTTGGCCATGCAAAATTTTTAAAGTTTCCGAAAGAATTACGGATGAGGTCACTCCGTCCGCATCATAATCGCCATAGACCATCAACCGACTGCCTTTTTTAATATGGCTGATAATCAAATCGACCGCGGCGGCCATGTTTTTAAATAAAAACGGATCGTGGAAGGCGGTTTCTCCGCTTAAAAATTCCGCAATCGCTTTTTTTTCTTGCAAGCCGCGATTATAAAGCAACTGCAAAACGATCGGATTAATGTCCGAATAAGCCCGAGAAAATTCCGCGGGAATTTGTGGAAGCAATTGCCATTTTTTCATACTTTAAAAACCGAGCATGACGGTCCAGGCCACCATGGAAACAACGACGACGAAAGAAATAAGCACCCACAGCGCTTTGATGATTTTGCGACGTTTCATAAGATTATCTTTTTAAAATTTTTACAAACGCGTCGGCCGGAATGTCCACGCTTCCCTTGCCGGCCGCCATCATTTTTTTCTTGCCTTTTTTCTGCTTCTCCAGCAATTTCCGTTTGCGCGTCACATCGCCGCCGTACAATTTGGCCGTAACGTCTTTACGCATCGCCGACAATTTTTCCGAAGCGATGATCTTGGCACCGATAGCCGCTTGAATTTTGACGGCGAACATCTGTTTTTCCAAATTATCTTTCAGAATATCGACAATTTTTCTGCCCTCCCGATAAGCGTCATCGCGATAAACGATTGTGGCCAGAGCTTCAACCGGCTCTTCCGCCACCAAAATATCCAATTTCACCACATCGGCCGAACGATAATCCAAATACTCGTAATTGATGGAAGCATAGCCGGCGGAAACTCCTTTTATCTTATCATAAAAATCGGTTAAAATCGCGGCCAAAGGAATTTCATAATGCAATAAAACGCGACTCTCGTCACTGCCGGTGGAAATATATTCCGTATTTTTATAAATTCCTCTTTTTTCTTGAGTCAAATTGATGACATTGCCCAAATAATTTTTCGGCGTAATAATGTCCAACTTGACCCACGGTTCTTCCAAGGAAGAAATTTGCGTCGGATCCGGCAAACGTTGCGGCGAACGCACAATAATTTCTTCGCCGTTGGATTTCAACACTTTATAAGCGACACTCGGCATGGTCACAATCAAATCCAAATTATATTCCCGCCGCAATCTTTCTTGAAAAACCTCCAAATGCAACAATCCCAAAAAACCGCAACGAAAACCGAAGCCGAGCGCGTCCGATCTTTCCGGTTCGTAAAACAAGGCGGCATCGTTTAATTTCAATTTATCCATGGCATCGCGCAATTCTTTAAAATCGTTGCCTTCGCGCGGAAAAATACTGGCAAAGACCATCGGCTTCACCTCTTTATAACCGGCCAAAGCCGCCGGTGCGCCCAGACCGTCCCGATCGATCGCCGTCGTGACGGTATCGCCGACGCGACAATCGCCGACGGTTTTAAAACCGGTCACCAAATAACCGATTTCGCCGGCGCGTAAAATTCCGGTGGACAAATAATCCGGCTTGAAGATGCCGCAATCCAAAATTTCGCTGGCGGCACCGGTCGCCAAAAGTTTGATTTTATCGCCTTTTTGAAAAGCGCCGTCAAAAATGCGGACATAAGCGACTACGCCGCGATAGACATCGTATTTGGAATCAAAAATCAAAGCGCGCGGCGCACTCTGCCCGGCCGAACCGACGGTGTCGTCAACGTCGCCCGCTTCTCGCGGCGGATTGCCGGCGGCGATAACGGCGTCCAAAATTTCTATCACACCGGCACCGGTTTTTCCGGAAGCGGCGATGATTTCTTCTTCGCGACAACCCAACAATTCAACAATTTCTTTTTTGGTTTTAACGATATCGGCGGCCGGCAAATCGATCTTATTGACTACCGGAATAATCGTCAAATCCTGCTCTAACGCCAAATATAAATTGGCCAAAGTTTGTGCCTGAATTCCTTGCGTACAATCCACCAACAACACCGCCGTCTCTACGGCGGCCAAAGAACGGGAAACTTCATAAGAAAAGTCCACGTGGCCGGGCGTATCAATCAAATTCAATTGATATCCCCGATATTTCATGGTCACCGGCTGCAACTTGATGGTAATGCCCCGCTCCCGCTCAATATCCATCCCATCCAGAATCTGTTCTTTCATTTTCCGTTTTTCTACCGTGCCGGTGATTTCCAACATCCGATCGGCCAAGGTTGATTTACCATGATCAATATGCGCCAAAATGGCAAAATTTCTGATTTGATTCATTTCTTCTATCATGTGAATATAGCTAAAGTTAGCTTATTTTAATCAATAAATATCGGTCCCGCCTAATCGCCGTTCGCTCGAAAAAGAAAATAAATTTTCTTTTTGCCTAAACGCCCGTCGATTCGGCAATATTAACCGCGCTCACTCGCCTGATAACAAATAAAGCGACTTTTTTCAGATCGCCTAAAGCTGATATTATTGTAATTGATTAGAGGGCGGAGGTCAAATGAAATTTTCTCTTGTCATGCCGACGATTCCGGCCGCTCCGTTCGCTCGGCTCGTTCTCAGCGAACTTCTTTTTCCAAGGCTTTCAATATCTGCAAATACATTTTTTCCACTATTTTTTCCTGGGCGCGACCGGTGCGAACATAATGATCCAGGCCGGGAGCGGCGTTGATTTCAATCACCCGATATTTTTTCGGCGCGGCGGCGATTTCGCCGTCAATCATCAAATCTACGCCGCTTAAACGCAGGCCCATGTCTTTGGTCAATTGAATCGCAATCTTTTTGAATCCCGAGTGAATTTCGTCGGTCACGTCCGCCGAATCTCCGCCGCAAGACAAATTGGCGTTATCCAATAAAAAAATTTTCTCGCCGCGCGCCGGAATTGATCGACCGGTCAGTCCTTGTTTTTTCAAATTATTCGCCAAGCGCGAGTCATCGGATTTAATGGTCGCCGGGCGCTCCAAAACATGAAATAAACGCAATTTATTTTTGATCAACTTGTCCAAAGAAGAAATGCCGTCACCAACGACGCTGAACGGCGTGCGCCGATAAGCGGAAATAACCCGACCGTCCAAAACAACCAGGCGATAATCTTGTCCCTCAATCACCGGTTGCACCAAAGCCACTCTGTCTTCGGAAAAAATAGTTCGCAAGGCGCGATAAAATTCCTGGCGACCCCGCACCTTGGCTACGCCCCGGCCCTGACTGCCGCTATTGGGCTTAACCATTACCGGCCAACCGATGCGACCAGCGTAACGATAAGCGGCCTCGATATTTCGCGAGGACTTAATCGCCCGACTCCAGGCCGGTGAAAAAAACGCCCGACCGGGAATCGTCGGATAACCCATTTTCTTCATAAAAAAATTGGCGTAATCTTTATCTTTGGCGATTTCCGTCGCCCCCAAAGGATTAAGGTCCAAACTGGAATAACGAAAATATCTTTTCCGCCCGTTTTTAAAAATAATCTGTCCGGCAATTTGCCAGTCCGGCTCGATTACAACTTTAGCGCCGATTTGCGGCGCTAATTTTTGTAAAATTTTTCCCAACAAAGGAAGAGTTTTTTTATTTTTCATAACCATCCCGTTTCGCGAATTAAACGCCGCGCGCTTCCCCTTGATCGCCGACTCTTATCTTCCGGAATGACAAACGTTTTTTCAAGGATGACAACAATCCGAACAATTCTTCGCTCCGGAACAAATAACAGAAACCGATATAAACGGCGACCCCGACAAGGCCGGACACCGTCAACTGAATAAAAACGCCGCTGAACTTCGTCATATCAATCACCGGCCAAATGACAATTTTCATGATTTGCGCCGCCAAACCGGCGGCCAAAGCGCTGACCGTGAATTTCAAAACCGCCGTCGCGACTCTCTTGAAATCCAAAGAACCGACATGAACGGACAACCAAATCCACAGTAAACAAAAATTCAAAATATTGGCGATGGAATAAGCCAAGGCCAAACCGATAACTCCCATCCGAGCGCCGAGCATCAGCGATAAAATAATGTTGACCGCCACGGCCGCCAAGCCCAGATAAAAAGGCGTCGCGGAATTATGGCGCGCGTAAAACACTCTGACCAAAAGCGGAATAGTCGCCTGCGCGAACAAACTGACGGCAAAGACTCCCAAGGTATTCATGGTTAAAATCGTATCTTGCCAATCAAAATTTCCGGTTCCCAAAACCACGCGAATGATTTGCGCCCGCAAAGCGATAATCAAAACCGTGGCCGGAATGACAAAAAACAAAATCTGCCGAATGGTTTGGGAAAAATTGGCCGACAACCGTTCTTTATCAAAAGCCGTTTCGGCCAAGGCCGGAAAAGCGGCGATGGCGAAAGAAATTCCGAAGATGCCGACGGGAAAAGATTGCAAATTATTGGCAAAATTAAAAACGGTCAAGGAACCGCTGGACAAACCGGAAGCCAAAATCGTAATCACCACCAAATTAATTTGAGAAATGGCCAAACTCAAAGTCCGCGGCACCATCATCCGCCCGATCGCCCGAGTATGAAGATCGCGCCAAATGATTCGCCAACGATACCGCCAGCCCAAATGATAAACCGTCGGTATCTGAATGGCCATATGCAGAAAGGCTCCCAAAACCACGCCCCAAGCCAAACCGGCGATTCCCTGCCGTTCCACAAAATACAAAGCGCCGACGATAATACCCAAATTATAAAAAAGCGGCGCGAAAGAATAAATTAAAAATCTTTTGAACGACTGCAAAACGCCGCCCAAAATACCGGAGATGCCCAGAAAGAGCGGCGATAAAAACATAATTCGCGTCAACGTCGCCGTCGTGGCCTGATCCGCCGCGCTGAACCCGGGCGTAATCAGGCGCGTCAACAACGGCGCGGCGATAATGCCGACCAAAGACAAGGCGGCCAAAATAAGCAATAAAATATTCAAAACATTGTTGGCCAAACTCCAAGCTTCTTCATTTTGAGCCTGACGAACAGCCTGACCATCGCCACCAAGCGATTCCGGTCGGCGATTTTTAATCAATTTGGTGAAAATCGGAATAAAGCCGGCCGATAAAGCTCCCAAAACAACCAAATTAAAAATCAAATCCGGCACCCGGAAAGCGGCGTAATAAATATCCAAAGTCGTTCCGGCGCCGAATTGACCGGCTAAAATACGATCGCGAATTATACCCAATAAGCGCGAAACCAAAGACGACAAGGCAATCAGCGTAGCCGCAATGGTGATGCTGTTGGTCGGTCTTTTGAAAATTTCCCTGAATTTAAACATATGACATAAAAATATTATCCTCGTTAACGATTTTCCAACAGAAACAAGCGTTGAGCAATTTCTGCATTGCCGTGGCTGATCTGCAGGCCGGCGCGCCAAAATCGCGCCGCTTCAATCGAACGATTTTGATTATAATATAAATCACCCAAATTAAACAGGGCTTTATCGTAACCGGGATTATTCTGCAATTCGGCCAAAAATTCTTCTTCCGCCCGAACAAAATCTTCCTTACCCAAATAAATAATCCCCAAATTATTGTGAGCCATTCTTTCCGACGGATTCAATTCCAAAGCTTGCCGATATTGTTCTTCAGCTCGCTCCAAATCATTTTCAAAATAATACATCACCCCCAGATTGCGATGTGCCAAGGGCGAATGTGGCGCGTCGGCCACCGCTCTCTCCCAAAAAACCAGCCGATTCTTGAAATTACCGCTATGCCAAAAAGTCAGTCCGGCAAAAACCGCCAAAACGATCAGACCGATTATTTTGCTGGTCGGTTTTTTGAAATTTAAATTTTTTATCCAATCAAATTCCAACAAGACGATTAAAAATCCGACCAGAGACAGGTACAGGCGATGTTCCAAAAAATCCGGCAAATCGTTCAAGCGAATGAAAGACGGCAACAGGAACATGAAAAACCAAGCCAAACCGAATATAGCATATCGTCCGCGACGCTGACGCGATGCAAAATAGGCCAACACCAACAAGGGGCTGATGATCAGACCGTATAACAAAGTGGAGTCAAATAAATTCGGCAAAACCGACAAGTTGGCCGGCAAAATCAATTTCCCGACGCCCACCAAAATAGCCGGCAAATTATGAACAAAACCGGTGAAAGCCGACAAATAATCAATCGGCTCGCCGCCCAAGCTGAAATTGCGCATTAAAAACCAAATGAGAGCGACCGTGCCGGAACCGGCAACAATCAGCCAACGATCGGTTTTATTTAAGCGACCGCGATCAATAAATAAAAAATAAAAAATTATCAAAACCGGCAAAACAATCGCATTCTCTTTGGTCAGCAAAGCGCAAAAAAAGAAAAACAAATAACCCAAATAAGAACGCAGGCGCGGTCTTTGCAAAAAAGCTAAAAAAACATTAAAGGCGGCCAAGATAAAAATCGTCAACAAAGAATCGTTGCGCCCCGGAATCCAAGCCACGGCCTGCGTCAAAACCGGATGAACCAAAAAAATCAAAGACAGGAAAAAAGACAAGCGCCGTTTGCCGGTCAAAAGTCGCAAAAAATTGAACAAGAGACCGACCGCCAAACAATGCCATAAGATATTGGACAAATGGAAAAAGAAAGGCAAAGTGCCGCCCAGCTGGAAATCCAACATGAACGATAAATTGAGCAGAGGACGGTAATAAAATTTATGAACGGAAAAAAAAGCGTCAGTCGTAAACAGCTGACCGATATTTCTCACGTCCCGCAGAATCTCCGTTTTCTCCAAAATTAAAATGCTGTCGTCAAAATAAGTAAAATCAAAAAATAAAGTCTGACTGTACAGCAGAAAACCGAGCGCCAAAATCAAAAAATAAGGCCGCCAGGCGCTTAACCAATCAACCGGCTCATTGATTTTTCTCCGAAACATTCTGCCGAAAGAAAATCCGCTCATAAATAAAAATTAAATTTAAAAAATAAATTTCAAACCGTCAATCGCTCGTATTCGAGCGTCTATTTCAAAAAGCTCCGCCGATTAAAAAGATAACGTCCGGCCGTCGCCACGGTGCCCAAACCGTATTTCAGACTCCGCAGAAAATTAATGGAAGACGCCTCTTTAAAATAACGAACCGGCGCGGGTATTTCGCCGATGCGATAAGCGCGGGCGACTATCTGAAATAAAACTTGGCTGTCAAAAACGAAATCGTCGGAATTAACCGCCCAATTTATCTTTTCCAACACTTCTTTTTTATAACCGCGCATGCCCGTATGCCACTCCGACAAATTATAACCGCTGACCAAATTTTCCAAAATCGTCAGCAAGCGATTGAACAAATATTTATAAAAAGGCATGCCGCCGGCCAAAGCTTCGCGACGACTGCGAATGCGCGTTCCCAGCATGACGTCAAAATAATCGTCGCCGATAAACTCCGCGAAATACTTAACCAATTTCGGATCATATTGATAATCGGGATGAATCATGACGACAATATCCGCGCCGTGATCGAGCGCCAGGCGATAACAAGTTTTTTGATTGCCTCCATAACCTTGGTTTTTTTCATGCTCAAAAACGAACAGGCCCAAACGTCGCGCCAGGGCCGCGGTTTCGTCCTGACTCTTATCGTCCACCAAAATAATTTCGTCCACCAAAGCCGGCAAATCCCGCACCGTCCTCTCCAAAGTGCCGACGGCGTTGTAGGCCGGCAAAACAACGATGATTTTTTGATTATTATACATAAAATTCTAGAGAATGATTCTCACGTCGGCCGCGCGCACGCCTTTCTCAAAAACAAACAAAGGATTAATATCCAACTCGGAGATTTCCGGATGTTCATTGGCCAGGCGCGCCAGTTTCACCAAGGCTGTAGCCATCGCTTGAATATCATATTTTGTCCGACCGCGCGCCCCTTGCAAAATCGGATAAATTTTCAACCGATGAATAAGCTTAACCGCTTCGGTCTGATTCAAGTCGCTGACGGCCAATTGAAAATCTTTAAAAACTTCCGCGTCAACGCCTCCCTGCCCGACCATCAGCAAAGGTCCGAAAAGCGCATCGCGCTTAAAGCCCAAAATTATTTCCCGGGCTGACTTGACTTGCTCTTGTACCACCAAATAATTGGCCGGATTTTTCAAAGCGCGCTTATTTTTTTTCAGTAAAGCAACGGCGGCCCGGCGCAAATCCGCCGGCGTTTTCAAATCGGTAATCACCCCGCCCCGATCGGTCTTATGCAAAAAATCCGGACCGCTGATTTTCAGTACCGTCGGATATCGGTAAGCGGACAAATGGCGATGATTATAAGCCTCGGTTTTGACAATCGGCAAGCCGTATTTTTTCAGCACGGACAAAGAAGCGAGATAATCGGCCGATTTTATCGGCCGCTTGACCAAGGGGCGGGCGGCGACGAGCGGCGTTTGATACGGACGCAAGCTTTTCATTTTTTCTTGATAAGCGACCAATTTTTTAAAACTGCGAATGGCTTCTTCCGGATAAGCGAAGGTCGGCACACCGTTCTTGGCCAACAATTTTTCGGCCGACACTAAAGATTGACCGCCCACGAAGCTGGCCATAATTAATTTGCGCGGATACCTCCGAGCGGCGACCACAAGAGCGCGCGCGGTGGCCAGGGGTTCGGTGGAAGTTTGCGGCGTCAATAACACCAATAAATTATTGACTTTTTTATCGGCTAAAGTTTTATCGATTGCCTGCCGATAACGTTTGGCGTCGGCATCTCCCAGAATATCTTGATGACTGCCCAGGGTCAAGCCGCAACGGCTTATTTCGTCCACGCTTAAAACCCCCAGACCGCCGGCATTGGTAATAATGTGCAGCTCTCGGGAATTTTTGTCATGCCAAGATTCTTTTTTAAACAACAATAAAAGATTGAACAGTTCGGCCATATTTTCCAAACCGATCGCGCCGGCACGTTCCAAACCGGTCGCGACCGCCGCGGCCGAACCGACCAAAGAGCCGGTATGCGATAACGCCAAGCGCCGACCGGCAACGCTCTTACCGGCCGTCAAAATGGCCACCGGCTTACGTTTGGCCAACCGAGAAATCAGGCTCATTAATTTTTGTCCGTCCTTAATCTCTTCCAAATAAGCGATAATCAAGGCGATTTTCTTATCGGTCGCCAAATATTCCAAAATTTTATTTTCATCCAAAGAAACTTTATTGCCCAAACTGATAAAGTAGCCGAAATTAAAATCTTTAGCGCGCAGCCAGTCCAAAGCGGCCGCACCGACGGCACCCGATTGAGACAAAAGCGCGCTTTGGCCGACCGCTCGATCGGCGGCGGCAAAAGTGGCGTTCAGACCCTGCCAAGTATTGATCATTCCCAGACAATTCGGACCGAGAATATTCAAGCGGTACCGAGCGGCCAAGCGGGCGATCGCTTCTTCTCTTTTTTTGCCCGCCACGCCGCTTTCTTTAAAACCGGCGGCGATAATAATGATATTTTTAATTCCGCCGCGAGCGCATTTTTCAACTTCCGCCGGCACCAAAGGCGCCGGAATGGCGATGATTACCAACAAGGCGGCTCGCCCGCCTTTCGGCAAATCGGTCAAAGAACGATAGGCCGGCCGGCCGGCGATTTTCTTGGCGGTCAAATTAATCGGAAAAATTTTACCCTTAAAACCGCCCCGGATGATATTATCAAAAATTTGCCGACCGAGTTTCGCCGGATTATCGGAGGCACCGACCACCGCCACGGCGCGCGGATTGAAAAAATAATTCAAAGACATAAAAAATCAAATTATAAAAATTAAACCCACTATCAACCAAGCGAGCAAAAGATAGTTTAAATTGAAATAAACCAAAACGATATTGGGCCAAAATATTTCCAAAATGACAAGCGCGGCCAATAAAATCGAAAAGAAATAAAAAATTTCTCTAAAAATTATTTTATTTTTGCCTTTTGTCTTAATCATAAAAAATAAAAAAACCTCATTTTTTAAACCATTCGCCCAGCTTGTCAAAAACGGTTTTGCCGACCAACGTCACCCTAATTTCCTTGATTTCCAAATAATCATCAGCTCCGTCCGACGCCTTCAGCCCCGGCACGGAAAACATGAAAGTATATTTATCATTTTCCCGATAAGTTTCTCGCAAATCAAAAGTCGCCTGCGCGGTTTTAATTCCCTCTGTGACAAGCGGGCGCTCGTAAGAAGCGATGATATATTTAACGCCGTCTCCGGGCGTAAACCGGTGATCCATTTTCCTAAAATCCGGATTGAACAACGCGGCGCGAGAAAAACTGAAAACGCCCCGACCGGATAAAATGACATCATCAATCGGTAATTTTATTTCTTTGACGCCGGCGGCACCGACAACGCCAAACGATTCATGGGTTTTATCCAAAATAATTTCTTGTTCGCCGAAATGCAGACTCCCCAAGCTGGCCGGACTGAAAGTTTTCGCTTCCAGATATGCGCTGTCGGTGAACAAAACCAATCCTCCCCGACCGGAAACCGGCCACACTTTATCGATAAAAGATATTTTATCCGAAGAACTGTTAATTTTGGCGATAACGATATCCGGGCTAACCTTGACCTCCACGCGATAAACTCCGGAAACGGCGTCTCCCTGAACGGACAGCTCTTTATTTTCCGTTTGACCGCTATCCGGAGACAAGTTTTCATCAAACAAAAATTGCGTAGCAACCAATTCCTCGCCGGACCAGACTTGAACCGTAATCGGATCGGCCGCTTTATCCTGATTAAGGTCGACAAAATCAAAACCCAAACGCCAGGGACCGTTGAAATAAACATAAAACTGATGCGCGCCGCGCAAAGGTTGATCAATCACCGCGGGAAACAACAACTGATAATCCGGCCGACGGTAATCGAGAGCTTGAGTATAATTATATAAAGCGACGCAAGCCCTAACTTCGCCCGGCAAACAATCCGGCAATTGTCCGGAATTTAAATCGCGTTCAAATTCTTCAGGAGAAGAATAATTTCTAACGGCCTGCAAAATCAATCTGTTCTCCGTATCCTCCAAGCGCGGCCAAGAAAAGCGCAGCTCATCCAAAATATCATTTTGAATCGGTCGCATTTCGTGACTATCGGATAATTTATCCTGTAATACTCCCAGCTCAATCAACGGCGAATTTTCTCCCAACCGTTCGCGATATTTGACCGTCACCGTCGCGGTATCAAAACGGCGCGGCGTAAACAAAGAAAAATAAACTTGGTCGGCGGTTACTTTCAGACCGGCTTTATCTTTCCCGCTAAGACCATTTTCCGCGACAATCAGCCGTTCCGCCGGCTTAAAATCATAAATAAACCCCTTCCCCGAAGCCAAACCGCGCGGCCAAGCTCGAGAATAAGTAATCCGACCGAAAGGCACGATTTTAAAATACAAAAAAAGACCGATAATCATTACTAAAATCAGCCCTAAAAATAAGCGCCACTTAAATAACGGATTATCGCTCCGCGTTGTTTGCGCTCGCTCGGAAGAGTGAATTAAGTCACCCTTCTTTCGCTCACTTGATAATAAAAATGGCCATTTTGTCAAAAACGGTTTAAACATATGTTCCTCTATATTTTACTTCATTATGAACAATAAAAAAAGTCCCTTCTCGGGACTTTTTTATTATTTAAAACTGGTCATCTTTTATTTCCCGTAATCCTCTCTTTTCTTCTTGCCCTTATAACCCGTGCCGGCCGGAATCAAACAACCGATAATAACATTTTCTTTCAAGCCTTCCAAATAATCAATCTTGCCGTTCACCGCGGCATCAATCAGAACGCGCGAAGTTTCTTGGAAAGAAGCGGCGGACAAGAAGCTGTCGGTCGTCAAAGAGGCTTTGGTGATACCCAACAATAAGCGCTCTCCTTGAGCCGGCTTTTTGATCGTGAGATTGGCGGCGCCCAAAACTTCTTCTTCCACCGTTTCACCCGGCAACAAGTTGGAATCGCCGGCTTCTTTGATCAAATAGCGAGAGAACATCTGACGAGCGATAATTTCCACATGCTTATCGTTCAAAGGCTGGCCCTGAGAAGAATAAACGTATTGAATCTCTTTGATAATATATTTCTGCGTTTCCAAACGGCCTTTTAGCTTATACAATTCGCGCAAATCAAGACTACCCTCGGTCAATTGCTGACCGCGTTCAATGGAGTCACCGTCTTTAACCATCATCATCGTCCCTTTCAAAATAGAAAATTCCTTGACCTTGTCCACTTCCTTGGCGATGGAAATATATTTATCCGTAATCGCCACGGCGCCGCCGGTTTTTGCCCGAACAATTTCCGCGCCCACTTTGAATAAATCGGTATTTTTGGAAACTTCCTCTCCGGCCTTGACCAATACTTTCACTTCCAATTTCTTGGTATCTTTGGCCGTCAATCCGCCGGCCAATTTCAGTTCATTGATTTTTTCGGAAAAATAATATTTATCATGATCCTGACCTTTATAAAAAATGCTCAAAATCTTGGTTTGCGGGTTGCTGACCAAAATATCGTTGCCGTCTTGATCCTTGATGGTTTTCTGAGCGAATTCGATTTTAACCTTGCCGGCCACGTCGGAAATAAGCGCTTTTTTCTTCGGACTGCGCGCTTCAAAAATTTCTTCCACGCGCGGCAAACCCTGAGTAATATCATCCTGTCCGGCCACACCGCCGGTATGGAAAGTTCTCATGGTCAGCTGTGTGCCCGGTTCGCCGATGGATTGCGCGGCGATAATGCCGACGGTAGAACCCATTTTAACCGGCTTATTGTACGCCAAATCCCAACCGTAACATTTGGCGCAAACGCCTTTATGCAAATGACAGCTTAAAACCGAGCGGATGCAGACATCGGAAACGTCTTTGCTTTTCAACAAACTGATATTTTCTTCATCCAACAATTCGCCGGCCGACAAAGCCACCTTGCCTTTGGCGTCCAAAACATCTTTGGCCAAATAGCGTCCGATTAAACGTTTGAAAAAATCTTCGCCGCTCTTTTCGATTTCGGCCCGATTCAGGCTTAATCCTTCCGTATCGCCGCAATCGTCTTCGGAAATAATCACGTCTTGAGAAACGTCAACCAAACGACGAGTCAAATAACCGGCATTAGCCGTTCTTAAAGCCGTATCGGACAAACCTTTACGCACGCCGTGCGTGGAAATAAAATATTCCAAAACGCCGAAGCCTTCTTTAAAATTTCCTTTCACCGGCAATTCGATAATCGCGCCGGAAGGCGAAGTTACCAAACCTTTCATGCCCAAAATCTGCACCGGTTGCGCCCAGGAACCGCGCGCGCCGGAATCAATCATGGAATAAACCGGCAAAATATCGGTTAAACCTTGGCGGCAAAAATCCGCAATCTTGTCTTTGGTGTTGGTCCATTCTTCAATCACTTTGGCGTAGCGTTCGCTTTCGGTCAACAGGCCTTCATTATACTGTTCGCGGAAAAGCTCAACTTTTTTATTAGCCTCGTCAATCAAGCGATCTTTATCCGGCAAATTCGGCAAGTCGCCGAAGCCCCAAGACAAGCCCGATTTCGTAATAAAAGCGAAACTGTGATTTTTCAAGCCGTCAATGAATTTAACGGTCTCTTCTTCGCCATAAATCCGCAAGCAATCTTTAATCAGCTCTTTCAATTTTCCCTTGCCGACCACTTCATTGAGATAACGCAATTTTTCCGGCAATAAAGAATTGAAAATCAAACGACCGATGGTCGTCTTCAACATGGCGCCGTTATATTTCACCCGGATAGCCTCGTGAAGTTTGATGTAGCCGCTTTCATAAGCCAAACGCGCTTCGTCTTCGTCATAGAAATAACGCATTTCTTCCGGCTTTTTGTCTTCATGATCCTTTTCTATCAAAGTAATGTAATAAGTTCCCCAAACGATATCTTGCGCCGGAGCGACAATCGGGTCGCCGGTCGCCGGTTTCAATAAATTATGGGTGGACAGCATCAGCGTTTCCGCTTCGTGCCGCGCTTCCTTGGTCAAGGGGACGTGAACGGCCATTTGATCGCCGTCAAAGTCGGCATTGAAAGCCGTACAAACCAAAGGATGAATCTGGATCGCCTTGCCTTCTATCAGAATCGGTTGAAAAGCTTGGATGCCTAAACGATGCAAAGTCGGCGCACGATTCAACAGAACATAAGATCCTTTCACCACTTCTTCCAAGATATCCCAGACTTCGTCATGACCGGCTTCAATATAGCGTGAAGCACTGCGAACATTATGAACTATTTCCCGCTTGATCAATTGAGAAACGATAAAGGGCTTAAACAATTCCAAGGCCATGATTTTGGGCAAACCGCACTGGCCCAAATCCAATTTCGGATTAACCACGATAACCGAGCGTCCGGAATAATCAACACGCTTACCCAATAAATTTTGACGAAAACGTCCTTGCTTCCCTTTCAAGGTATCGGCCAAAGATTTTAATTGTCGTTTTTGACCGGTGGAAGCCGTCACAGTTTTTGTGTGACGGGCGCTATTGTCGATTAAAGCGTCAACCGCTTCTTGAAGCATTCTTTTTTCATTGCGACAAATGACTTCCGGCGCATTCAAATCCACCAATTGTTTCAAACGATTATTGCGATTGATGATTCGACGATATAAATCGTTCAAATCGGAGGCGGCAAAACGACCGCCGTCCAAGGCGACCATCGGACGCAAATCCGGCGGCACGACGGGCATCACGGTCATAATCATCCATTCCGGACGAATGTCGTTATTGCGAAAACTTTTTAATAATTTCAAACGCTTCACCAATCTTTCTTTTTTGGAATCGATGGCGGAGCTTAATTTTTCTTCTAAAATTTTAATACTGCCATTCAAATCTATTTTGGCGAGCAAGGTGCGGATGGCTTCGGCGCCGATGGAAGCTTCAAAAATATGACCGAACTTCAAGCTCAAATTTTGATACTGCTGTTCCGACAAAATCAAAAGCGGCTTCAATTCTTTCAGTTCTTTCTGCACCTGTCCGAAATCTTCTTCCAAGCGCGCCAATCTTTCCGCTTTGGTTTTGGCGAATTCTTTGCTTTCCCGACCGCCCTCTTGAGCGCCCTCCGAACTGCCGGCTTTAGTTTTCAAATTCTTCAACTGGTTATTATAATCGTTATCGATGTTTTTAATCTTGGATTTATATTCCTGCTTGACCTGTTCCAAAGTGGATTCTTTCAAAGCTTCATCGACATCGGTGATGATAAAGCTGGCATAATAAATAACCTTTTCCAAGGATTGAATGCCCAAATTCAGCAACAAACCGATTTTGGAAGACAAGCCGCGCAAAAACCAAATATGAGAAACCGGCACTTGCAAAGAAATGTGCCCCAAACGTTCGCGACGCACGACACTGCGCGTCACTTCCACGCCGCACTTGTCGCAAACGATGCCCTTATAACGGATTTTTTTATATTTACCGCAAGCGCATTCCCAATCCTTGGTCGGACCGAAAATCTTTTCGCAAAACAAGCCGTCTTTTTCCGGCTTCTGCGTGCGATAATTAATCGTCTCCGGACGGGTAATTTCCCCGTGCGACCAATTTAAAATTTCTTCGGGACTGGCGAGCTTCAGGCGAATGGCCGCAAAATCGCTGGTTTTTATCGGATTTAACATATATTAATTCAAGTTAGAACTAAAATTCTATTTTTTAACAATGTCTCCCGCTTACTCGTCTTTCTCGCTTTCCTTCAAATCAATGATGATTTCCGGTTTTTCATAAACGAATTTTTCGTCTTTTTTAATCTCTTCGTCAATTTCCGTCACCACTTCCGAAGCCGGTTGACCGCTCTGACCGCCCAACAATTCCACATTCAAGCCCAAGCCTTTCAATTCGCGAATCAAAACGTTAAACGATTCCGGCACATTCAATTTCTCGATTTCTTCGCCTTTGATAATCGCTTCATAGGCCTTGCTGCGCCCCGGCACGTCATCCGATTTGATGGTTAACATTTCCTGCAAAGTGTGCGCCGCTCCATAGCCTTCCAAAGCCCAAACTTCCATTTCTCCGAAACGCTGACCGCCGAATTGCGCTTTACCTCCCAAAGGCTGTTGCGTAATCAAGGAATAAGGTCCGATAGACCGTTGATGGATTTTGTCTTCCACCATGTGATTCAATTTCAAAACATATTTATAACCGACCGTGATATGATGATCGTAAGGCAGACCGGTTTTACCGTCATATAAAAGCACCTTGCCGTTTTCCGGCAAACCGGCGGCGCGCAGTTCGCTTTTAATCTGTTCTTCGCTGATGCCGTTCAAAGCCGGACTGACGACGCGATAACCGAGTTTCTTGGCGGCAAAACCCAAGTGAGTTTCCAATAACTGCCCGAGGTTCATACGAGAAATAATTCCCAAAGGAGACAAGATGACGTCAATCGGTGTGCCGTCGGCCATAAAAGGCATATCTTCGGCGGAAACGATTTTGGAAATGACGCCCTTATTGCCGTGCCGACCGGACATCTTGTCGCCGACCTGAATCTTCCGCAAATTGGCCACGGAAACTTGAATGGATTTCAAAACACCGGCCGATAATTTATCGCCTTCTTCCCGGGAAAATATTTTGATGTCTACGACTTTACCGTGTTCTCCGTGTTCCAGATACAAAGAAGAGTCGCGGACATCCTTGGCTTTTTCGCCGAAAATAGCGCGCAACAGTTTTTCTTCGGCCGAAAGAGTCGTTTCGCCTTTAGGCGTAATCTTGCCGACCAAAATGTCGCCGGAAGAAACTTCCGCGCCGATACGAATGATTCCGTCTTCATCCAAATTTTTCAATTTTTCTTCATTGATATTCGGAATGTCGTTGGTAATCACTTCCGATCCGAGTTTAGTGTCGCGCACGTCAATCGTGTAATTTTCAATATGAATGGAAGAATAAATGTCTTCCTTAACCAAGCGTTCGGAAATAATGACGGCGTCTTCGTAATTGAAACCTTCCCAGGTCATAAAAGCCACCAAAACATTCCGACCCAAAGACAATTCACCGTTATCGATTGCCGGACCATCCGACAAAATTTGTCCCTTTTTCACTTTTTCGCCCACTTCCACAATCGGATGCTGATTGATACAAGTGGAAGAATTGGACCGTAAAAATTTATTCAATTGATAAGTGGTAATATCGCCCTTCTTGCCGGTCAATTCAATCAAAGCGGCATCGGCTTTGGTAATCACGCCGTCTTCTTTGGCGATTACAATATGACCGCTGTCGCGGGCGGCGCGTTCTTCCACGCCGGTGCCGACCAAAGGCGCTTCGCTTTTGATTAAAGGCACGGCCTGACGTTGCATGTTGGTGCCCATCAACGATCTTTGCCCGTCATTATGTTCCATGAACGGAATCAAGGAAGTCGCGATGGAAATAATTTGATTGGCGGCCACCCCGACAAAATCTATCTGGCCGACTTCTTCCATGCCCGGCTGACCGTGTTTCCGAACTTCAAATTTATCAACCATGAAATAACCGGACGTATCCGTAGGAATGGTGGAGTCAACCGTAATATATTTTTCTTCTTCAAAAGCGTCCAGATAAACGATGTCGTCGGTAACGCGACTGCCTTTTTTGTCATGTAAAACTTTCCGATAAGGCGTCTCCAAAAATCCGTAGCTGTTCAGACGCGAATAGCTGGCCAAATGTCCGACCAAACCGATATTCGGTCCTTCCGGAGTGGCGATCGGACAAATTCTTCCGTAGTGCGTGGAGTGTACGTCGCGAACGTCAAAGCCGGCGCGCTCGCGCGTCAAACCGCCCGGGCCCATCGCCGATAAACGTCGCTTATGCTCCAGTTCGGCCAAAGGATTGGTCTGATCCATAAACTGCGACAATTGCGAAGACATGAAAAATTCCCGCACAACACCGATAACCGGCCGAGCATTGATTAATTTGGAAGGCGTCAGCGAAGCGACGTCGGAAGTGGACATTCTGTCTTTGATGATGCGCTCCATGCGCGCCAAACCGACGCGAAAACGATTTTGAATCAAGCCGCCGATGGCGCGAACGCGACGATTCCCCAAATGATCGATATCGTCCTCCATCTCTTTCGTGATGTTGAGACGGATAACTTCTTTAATTATTAAAACCAAATCTTCTTGGCGTAAAATGCGATTTTCTTTTTTATTGGCCGGCAAATTCAAATTAAAACGACGATTAAGCTTATAGCGACCGACCCGACCGAAATCATAACGGTCAAAACGAAAAAACATGGAATGAATCAGTTGTTTGGCGTTTTCCACGGAAGCCAAATCACCCGGACGAATGCGACGATAAACTTCCTGCAAGCCCTCCGCTTCATTTTTGGCGGTATCTTTCTCGATCGTCGCCTCAATGAAAGTTTTTTCTTCTTTATTCTTGACGACATCGACGTCCGCAAATAATTTAATCAACTCCTCGTCGGTTTCGTGACCGAAAGCGCGCAAAAGAGAGGTGATGGCCACCTTGCGTTTACGATCGATTCTCACCCAAATAACCTTATTTACATCGGTTTCTATTTCCAGCCAAGCGCCGCGATTCGGAATAATTTTCGCTCCGTAGCATTTTTTGCCTTTAATGAATTCAGCGGTAAACATAACGCCGGCACTGCGGATTAACTGAGAAACAACCACTCTTTCAATGCCGTTGATGATAAAGGTCCCCTTCTCCGTCATCAAAGGAAAATCACCGAGAAAAACTTCTTGGTTCAAAGAGCGGCTATTTTTTTTGTTCACCAAACGAGTCTTGACGCGCAAAGGCGCTTCATAAGTAATATTTTTGGCGCGGCTGTCCGCTTCCGAAAACTTCGGTTCGTCCAAATAGTAATCTTCAAAATATAGCTCCAAATCACGTCCGATAAAATCGGCAATCGGGTTGATCTCGTCAAAGAGTTCGGTCAAACCTTCTTTTAAAAACCAGTCATAGGAATCCTTCTGGATTTCGATCAAATCCGGCATGGGCATGACCTCTTTCGTCTCTGAGAATGATTTACGCTTAAGCATAGGACGATAAGTTAAAAGTTATAAAGGGGAAAAATTTTATAAACAAACAAAAAAATAGCGCGAGCAAAGAATGCGGGGAAAAAATCGGAAAAATAAAAAAAAAGAAGAAAATTAACAAAAAAATCCCAATCCCAAATTGGTTTGAGTTCAAGAAATATTAAATTAATTAGTTTTGTGATATATCACTTTTTTTTGAAAAAAGTGTTAAGGTAAATTTATAATATTATATTTGTTATCTTTTGTCAATACACATTTTATCCACAATAGCCGCGCGAACCTCGCTTCGCTCGTCCCAGGGAATTTTATGTCCGCCGGCAACGCAAATCGCCTGCTCCGCCCCTTTGCCGGTAAACAGCACTAAATCGCCATTATTGGCTAACGATAGCGCTTTTTTAATGCCTTCGCGCCGATCTAAAATCTTAAACAAGTTCTTGTTGAGCTCTTTGCCGGCCATTTCCGCCCCCGCGGCCACCTGATTGATAATGACGGCCGGATCTTCGTCATAGGGATCTTCATTCGTCACCACGACATAAGCGGCTTTTTCCGCGGCCAAACGTCCCAAGATCGCTCGCCGAGCCTGATCGCGACCGCCACCCGTCGCCCCCAAAAGATGGATGATGCGATTATGCGACCATAATTTTACAGTTTGATAAAGTTTTTCCACGGCACGCGGTTCAAAAGAATAATCGACAATGGCCGTAAAATCCTGGCCGGCATCGATAATTTCCAATTTTCCGGCTAAGCCCGTTACTCTTTCCAGGCCGTTTTTTATCTCCGCGGAAGATATATTTTGATTGGCTCCGACCGCATAAGCGGCCAACGCGTTGGCGGCGTTGAATTCGCCGAGAAGCCGTAGATTTATTTCCTGACGATTAACGGTCAATTTTGTTCCGGACGCGTCGGCGAAGGTTTCCCCGCCGGAAATGACCGTAAAATCTTTCACCGCGACGTCGTTGTTCATTTTTTTCAAAAAATAATCGGCGTCAACCGCGGCCTTGAAAGAATAAGCCAATTTCGTTTCGCTCCAAAAATTCAAAAAATAATCGGCACTATCGTCATCGCCATTGACGATAATCGTTTTAAAAACACGGGTTAGGTCCAATTTTTTAAGTTCACTCGACGGCCTGACTACTTGCCGCAAATCATTAATGTACTTGGTCGCGCCTTTCTTCAAGTGAGCGAATAAGCGCCCTTTCGCCTCCCGATATTTCTCAAAACTGCCGTGAGACTCGATATGTTCCGGATAAAGCCCGGTAAAAACCAAAACGTCGTAATTGATAAACCGGTGACGGAATTGTTTGATGCCTTCGGAGGTCGTTTCTACAATGGCATAACAACAATCGCTTTTAACCATCCGTCGCAAAAATTTTTGAATGAAAAAGCGACCGGGCATGGTCATCTTTTTATCGTTAAGCCATTCTCGATTACCATCGGAAAAAACGGTCGTGGACGTAAAACCGGTTTTATATCCGGCGGCCGCCAACATCTTGGCAATCAAATAAACTGTGGAAGTTTTGCCGGCCGTGCCGGTCACGCCGATAACGATTAGGCGGCGACTCGGGAAGCCATAAAATAAAGCCGCCAGCCAATTCAACAAAAAATGATAGGCCGGCTGGAGAGCTTTAAAAAATCTTTTGGGAATAAATTTTTTTATAAATTCTAACATCCGATTTATTTTGCGAAAAACATTTCATCGTCATCGTCCAGCGGCGTTCGTTTGACGGTCGGTTCCGCTTTTTCCGTCGGCGTCGATGGCGCTTCTTCTTCGGCCGCCTCTTCTTCAACAATCTCTTCCTCTTCGTCGCTATTTTCCGCCTCGACATTTTCTTCCTCGGCGTTTTCTTCCTCCTCATCTTCTTCTTCAATATTTTCTTCTTCAATATTGTCTGTCTCTTCCCCGTCGTCTTCATTATCCGCCTCAACGGCCGCGAGCGTCGCCGCCGCGTTCCCGTTCTTAAAAACCAAAGGAGCGTCGTCCTCTTCCTCCTCGGCGACTTCTTCCTCTTCCAAATAGCTGTCCGGTGCGGCGGCCGCCTGACGATTATGAACCGGCAAAGAGCTGATACCGCCGCCGGCCATGGCTTCATATTGTTCGGCGCTGATCATCACTTCCCGCGGCTTGGCGCCGTTAGACGGACCGATAACGCCCGCCTCTTCCAACATATCCAATATTTTGGCGGCGCGACCGTAACCGATAGACAGGCGACGCTGTAACATGGAAGTGGACGCCTTGCCCGCTCTGACAATTAGCGCTTGCGCTTCTTCAAACAATTCATCCTCGTCGCCATGCGTTCCGTCCAAACCGACGCCGGCATTGCCGCTTACCTTCTGGCGATCGGTGATGCCTTCCAAATATTCGGCCGGACCGCTCTTATCTTTAATATAATTAACGACATCATTAATTTCATTATCGCTCAAATACGCTCCCTGAATTCTTTTCGGTTTGGACAATTCCGCCGCGGTAAACAACATATCGCCTTGGCCCAATAATTTTTCCGCTCCCGACGAATCCAAAATGGTTTTGGAGTCGACCAAGGAAGCGACCGAAAAAGCGATGCGCGTCGGCACGTTAGCTTTAATCAAACCGGTAATGACGTCCACGCTGGGACGTTGAGTCGCCAAAATCAAATGAATGCCGATGGCGCGCGACATCTGCGCCAAGCGAATAATGGCCGCTTCCATTTCTTTGCCGCTGGTCATCATAAAATCCGCCAACTCGTCTATAATGAAAACGATGTAAGGCAGTTTCTCCGCACTGGCCGCGTTATAAGATTGAATATTTCTTTTACCGGCTTTATTCAACACATCATAACGCCGCTCCATTTCGTTCAAACACCATTTCAAAGCGTTGATCGTTTTGTTGACATCGGTGATAACCGGCGTCAACAGATGCGGAATACCGTTATAAGTCGGCAATTCCACGCGCTTCGGATCAACCATGATAAAACGTAAATCATCGGGATTATTTTGATATAACAAGCTGATGATAATCGCATTCAAACAAACCGATTTGCCGGAGTTGGTTGCGCCGGCCACCAACAAATGCGGCATTTTGGTCAAATCGTAAAGCCAAGCCGTGCCGGCAACATCTTTTCCCAAAGCGACCAACAGATTATTTTTGCGCGCTTTAAACGCGCCGTCTTCCAAGATTTCTCTGAGACCGACGATCGCTTTCGCCCTGTTCGGCACTTCCACGCCAACCAAAGATTTCCCGGGAATCGGCGCCTCGATGCGAATCGGATGCGCGGCCAAAGCCAAACTCAAATCGTTGCTCAAGGTGGTCACGCGCGACAATTTGACGCCTTCGGCCGGACGAAATGTATATTGCGTCACGGTCGGACCGACTTTGGTTTCTCCCATTTCCACGACAATGCCGAATTTCTCCAAAGTTTTCTGAATCTTATGCGCGTTAATCTCCGTATCGCCGCCGATGGCTTTGGAAAATTTATTATTCAACAACTCCAACGGCAAATCTATTTTAATCGAACGTTGCGGCCAAACGATTTTTTCTTGTTTCTTGGGCAACCCGGAAGGAGGAGACTTTTTGACCGGCAAAACCTCATCCGCTTCGTCCGCCTCGTCTTCCGTATCAAGCTTCTCCATCTTGGCCGGCACTTCCCGTTTTTCCCAGGCGCCTAAAATTTCTTCGCGCGCTTCCGCTCCGAAATCGCGTTCCTCGCCAAAATTGTCTTCCGAAGAAAATAAACTCTTGAAAAATAAAACGAAGGGGCGCGCGATTTTGGCCAACAAACTCTCTCGGCCGACGATCTTATCCAAAGAAGCGTTAAATACCAACACTAAAGAAATCAATAACAAGGCCACCAACACCAACACCCCTCCCCAAAAACCGAACAAATAGAAAAACAATCGGCTTAACTGCCAACCGACATAACCGCCGCCCTGACCGAGCCGAACCATTGCCTCCCAATTGATCGGTTTGATGAAAAAATGAAATAAAGTTTGATAAGAAACGAATAATAAAAACAAACCGAGATAATCGGTGAAATTCAACGACTTTCTGGTTTTACGGATGAGAATCAAGGCCCAATACAGAAAAAGCAACGGCGCCAACCATTTGCCGAAGCCGAAAACAAAGGCCAACTCTCTGGATAAAAATTGACCGAAATGACCGGAAAGATTAAAAAGACCAAGCAAACTGATAACTCCCAAGACCGAAATAATCACGATAAAAATACTGCGCTTGGCGCGATCGTTTAAATTGAACTCCGGCAAAGTCACATAATCAAAAGGATTGGTATTTTTCTTTTTTCTGGACATAAATCGCAAAATAGACTCTTAAATAAGGCTAAGCACATTATAACATATCGGCCGGATAAGCAGTAAGCCGCAATTTATCGGCCGAGCGACGGACTTGATCACAATTTTAAATTATTTTTTACTTTCTTCAACAATTCTTCCGCCCGTTCTTCATTATGGCCGAATTTTAAAAACCAATAAATCGCCGTTCTCATCGCCATCCAATTATAATATAAATCGATCCGGGCTTGCAGTTCGGCGGTCAGCGACCGTCCGGAAATCGCCAAATAAGTATCAAGAAATAATTTTCGCATTTCCGCGCTAGCAAATTTCAGTTCATCTTTTTTATCCAGTTTATATTCCAGTTGCTGTAAAAACGTTCCTAAATCGCGAGCAAAGTCGCCCAAGCAAAAATCCGTAAAATCAATCAAGCCGATTTTGCCGATGCCGGTTCTGATAATATTTTCCGGATGGGCGTCGCCATGAATCAAGGTCAAAGAATTTCGGGAAAGAAAAAATTTTTCTTCCGCGGCAATAAAAAAACTGTAAATTTCAGATAAATCGGCGTTATATTTGTTCTGATAGCGCTCCGCCATTTCTCTAAAAATAAATTCCGTTCCGGGAATGACGGTTTTGATGCGAGAATTCAGAAAATTAAAATTTGCTTCCGGATTGGCCGGCAAAGCGTGCAGACGGGCAAAAAGACCGGCGGCGGCGATAATGATTTTTTTCACCTCGGAAAACTTTCTTTTCCGAATGTAATATAAAAGGTTGTTCCCTTTCACGGCCCGATAAAAAGTGCCGTTAAAATGCGCGGAATAAAATAAAGGTTTGGGAATATTGACGGCGCCGTTGGGAAATTTCTGCTTCCAAAGATACTGCAAACAAAGATGGACGTTTTGCCGCGGTTCACTGCTATGAGCCGAGCAAACGAGAGGAACTTTCGTTTCTCGACCGTCGCCTTTGACAAAATAAACGTCAAAACCGATCACGACATGATAAGTCGTCTCCCAAATCATATTTTTATACGGCTTGATTTTGATCCGATTGATAGCGACAAATTTCGGATATAAAGGCAAAACTTCACGCGTAAACAAGTCCCGCACGAACTCAACGTCAAAAAGAGATTTGATCTTGTTCATATGATTTTCTGCCAATATTTTTTCCAATGTTCTTCCCAAATCAATTTCTTGGTCCGCAGATAATATTTTTCCGCCTCCAATTTTATTTTTTTTGTCTTAGGGTCGGCAAGCGAACGAAGAGAGCGAATCAAGTCTTCCAGACCCCGCTCGATATCGTCCGGACTCCAGGCATAGGGACCGAAAACTTTGGAAAAATCTCGGCCGCTTGCCCACCAGAAAGTGCAACTGGCCAAACCGCGAATCAAATGCCAACGATACCAAAAAAAGTTTTTATCATTTTTGAATTTCCGGCCCGTCTCCAGAGATAAATTAGCCAACTTCCAAAGATTCGTCTGAATCTTATTGCTTTTATCCAACCATAAACGAAAAGGTCGGCCGCTCTTGACTTCCGCGACGCTGGACTCCCAGGAAGACGGCCACAATTTTATTTTTTCCGTTTTGTTTTTTTCGATTGATTTAAGAAAGGCGGACACGGTTAAAGTCTTCAGCTCTTTGATCTTCGCGACTTTCTCCAATTCCGCGGTCGGATCTTCATGACGCAAGCCATACAATTCCGCATCCGTGGCGGTAAGCAAAGTTTGCGTGCCGGCCGGAGTTTTTTTAAAAATAGCCTGCAGCTTATCCGGCGGATAACCGTTGGACAAGGCCCGATCCCGAAAGATAACTTTCAAACCGGTCGCTTCATCCGCATAAGGGCGCTGAATATCCGGCCGACGACCGGAGGCGCCGCTGTAAGCGATTTCATCCAAAATAATCCAACGATACCCCAATCGCTTGATGATTTTAGCCACCGTCGGACTATAAGCCATCTCCGGCAAAAAGAATCCGGTCGGCTTAAAATTTTTGCCGAAACATTTTTTCAAAATCTTTTCATTGGTCTTGATCTGACGGACGATTTCTTCTTCCGACAAAAGCGGTAAAAATCCGTGATAAGCGGCCGAACCGGTTAATTCCAAGCGGCCTTTCTTGACCAAAAATTTCAAATGATCGATAAACTTCGATTCTTTTTCTTCCAACAGTCGTTCCAAAAGACAGCCGCTGACATTGACGGTAAAACGTAAATCAGGATGTTCCTCCGCCCATCTGATCAAACGCCAATAACTTTTATCCAGGGCTTTGCGGATATCATGAAAATCGGCGTTGGCCGGCTGATAAAAATGTAAAAAATTAAGCCACAACATAAATTAGTCTTTAAACGCTTTTTTGTATAATTCCAAATATTTCTTGGCGGGAATTTCCCAGCTATTGGACTGCTTCATCGCCCTTTTAACCAAATTATTCCAAGTTTTTTTGTGTTTATAATTCTCCAAAGCGCGAATCACCGCGGCATAAAACATGGCTTCGTCTTCGGTTTCAAAAGTAAAGCCGGTGCCCCGCTTGGTCGTCGGATTGAAATTCTCCACCGTATCGTACAAACCGCCGATTTCCCGCACAATCGGAATACAACCGTAGCGCATGGCAATCAATTGATTCAAGCCGCAAGGTTCGTGCACCGAAGGCAAAAGAAAAAAATCCGCACCGGCATAAACGTTGGTTTCATATTTTTGATTGGCTTCGTGCGAAGGAATAACGGCAATCTTATCGGGATAACGACGAGCGATTTTCTGCAATTCGTTCAAATACTTTTTATCGCCGGAACCGATGATGATAAATTGGGCGTCCAATTTCACCAATTGAGGAAAAAGATTGATGATAAATTCAAAACCTTTTTGAAAGGTGACTCGCGAAGTCGTGCACAGAACGGGCACGTCTTTATTCACCGGTAAAGAAAATTTCTTTTGCAACCAAGCTTTATTGTCGGCCTTGAGCTTCGGTTCCGCCGGCGAATAACGTCGCGCCAAACTCTTGTCTTCGGCCGGATTGTAAGTATTGTAATCAATGCCGTTAATGATGCCGAACAAACGATCAGAGCGGTTTTTCAGAATCCGCTGCAAATCTTGCCCGAATTTTTTAGTCATAATCTCTTCACGATATTGTTCGCTGACGGTATTGATGATGTCCGCCGATAAAATCGCGCGCTTCACGAAATTGATATTCTCCAAGGCCGGATCGGCCAACCGCGGCAATTTGGTCCGACCGTAATCTTTATCGGCCAAGGACACTTCCCACCAATTTCTGCCGAATTGAAAGATGAGATTATGAATGGTAAAGATCGACTTGGCTTGTTTCAAAGTTTTGGAATAGCGAAAATCGGTTTTTAGATAATAAGGAATGAGCCCGGTTTGCCAATCGTGACAATGAATGATAGAGGCCGGATATTTTAACAAAGAAAGCAATTTCAAGGCCGCCACGCTAAAAACCAAAAACCGGGCATTTTCATGACTGGAACCATAGAGATATTTATGTTTGGAAAAGAATTTCTTGCACTCCACAAAGTAAACCGGCAAATCCTCCATCAAGTAGCCGCGCCAATAATTAACTTTGATGCTTTCCTGACTATTCAGACGCACGACGACATCGCTAAAAATAATTTTCAAACGGTGTTTCTTCTTATCGATCAATCGGCCGTAAAGAGGCGTAATGATCATTACTTCCTGATTAAGTCTCCTCAGAGCCTTGGGCAAAGAGCGACTGACGTCTCCCAGGCCGCCGGTTTTGGAAAATGGCGCCACTTCGGAAGAAATATGAACAATTTTCAATTTTTTGGGCATAAGCGTAAATTTGAAGCGCAAACGGCAACCGCCAAGGCGTCGGCGGCATCGTCAGGCTCGGGCAATTCTTTTAAACCAAGAATTATCTTGACCATCTTTTGCACTTGTTTTTTGTTCGCCTGGCCGTAAGCCGTCACCGCTTGTTTGACTTGCGAGGGCGTACAATCGATAAGCGGCAATTTGTTTTGACTGACGGTCAAGAGAACCACACCGCGCGCTTGGCCGACAATCAAAGCAGTCCGAACATTTTTATTGAAAAATAATTGTTCGATAGCCACCAATTCGGGTCGATATTTTTTAATTATTTTATCCAGCTCCCGATGCAAAATTTCCAACCGGGCGATGAGCGGCGTCCCGACTCGAGTTTTAATCGAACCGTAAGTTAAACAAGTCAATTTACCGCTCTCGACTTTGATGACGCCATAACCGGTATCGGCAATGCCGGGGTCAATGCCCAAGATTATTTTAATCATAAATTATTGACCGATTTAAGCGACCGCCATCACGCCAAATTGGTATAATAATCGCTGGCGTCTTCGTTGTTTTCCAATTCTTCAAAAAATTTATCCATTTTTTGTTGTTCCTCCGCACCGAGAGTCATTTTTTCTTTGGCGACATATTCTATTTCCGCCGCCTCCGGTTTCAATCCCTTCCCTTCCAAAAATTCCCGGATTTTCGGAAAATCCTTAACCTCCGTATAAACGGTAATACCCTCCGGCTCTTTTTCAAAATCCAAGATTCCTTGATCGATGAGCTCCAACTCCAACTCTTCATTATGCAATTTATTGGCTTTGATTTGTTCGCCAGCAATCCGAATCACTCCCATTTGAGAAAAATTCCAAGCGATAGAACTGAAGGCGCCGCCGTTTTTGGCAAAAAGATGACGAATAGTGGCGCCGCTGCGATTTTTATTGTCGGTCACGCATTTGATCATCACTTGAACGCCGGGCGGAATAATTCCTTCATAATATAATTCTTCAACTTGATCGCCGGCCAATTCGCCCGTGCCTTTTTTAATTGCCCGATCAATATTGTCTTTGGGCATGCTCGCATCGCGCGCTCGGTCAACGGCCGCGCGCAAAGACGGGTTAGCGGCGGGATCACCGCCCTTTTTGGCGGCAATAGTAATAATATTGGCCAACTTGGTAAAAATTGCCCCGCGCTTGGCGTCAACTAATTCTTTCTGGCGATGAGTGGTCGCCCACTTGGAATGTCCCGACATAATAATTTTGGCGCCTCGCTTAAAACCAGGCGCCGACAACGATTAATTTCAATGATTATTATTTTCATCCTACCGCAAATTGAAATAAAAATCAAGATGAATTATAATGAAAACATAAACAAAATAAAGAAAAATTATGACAGCCAACAATCTGCCCAACCTTAATGACAGCGTCCGCGAGGCTTTGGATTTTTTTCGCCGAAATCGGCCACCGCATTGGCAATCACGCTCCGGTCTGCGTTTTGTGGTCGGAAGCGTTAACGCTTATCACACCGGTAAAATGCTTTTCAGCGATCAGGCGGCCATCTTTGCGGATGAAAGCGATTTTTCAACGGTCTTAAAAACTTATCGTCCCCTGATAAAAAATAAAACCATCAAAGAAGCGGTCGTCATTTCCGCTTCGGGAGAAAAAGATTCTGTTTGGGAAGTCAAAGCGGCTCAAGCGGCCGGATTAAAAACCCGACTGCTGACTTGCAACGCCGACTCAAGCGCCGCAAAATTGGCGGATGACTGCGTGGTCTTCAACAAAATTCCGGAGCCGTATTCTTATAATTTTTCTACTTATCTGGGCATGCTGTTGTCGGTAACCGGCGAAAGCGCGACCACCATCAAAAAATTTCTGTCCGCGGTAAAACCGCCACTGGCTTTTAAAAAATCATCCTTCTTTTCTTTCGTTCTGCCCGACAGATTCCGTCCGATCGCGGATATGATTATGGTTAAAGACGACGAATTGTTCGGCCCTTACTCCAGTCTACGCGCTTACAGCGAAGGTCAAGCGCGACACGCCAAATTTATCGCCCGTTCGTCCCGCGAATTGATTATCAGTTTTGACACCACGGTTTACTTCGGCGACGCCAAGCAACGCTGGAACATCAAATTGCCTAAAAATGCCGACTTCGGCCTGATCTTGGCCCTCAGCTATCACCTCGTCGGACTGATTCAAAAACAAAAGCCGCCGTATTTCAAAAAAGGCCTGGCTCGTTTCTGTCGCCTGGCGCCGCTGGCTTACGGAAAAAAAGAACCTTGGGCAATGATCGTCAAATAAATCCGGTCGCTATCAATAATCCGATAATCGATAATTCCGTTTAAAAACTCCGGCGTCAATCCGGAGTTTTTTTATTTGGTCACTTTAATTTGATTCTTGATTTTTTCCACCGCTTGCGACAGTTCTTTTTTGGTGGCCAAATACCGATATTTTTTCGGACGCAATTTGTCGTCCAGTTCATAAACCAAGGGCAGGCCGGTCGGCACGTTCAAGGTCATGATTTTTTTATCCGAAATATTACTCAAAGATTTTATCAATCCCCGAATGCTGTTGCCGGAAGCGGAAATTAAAATTTTCTTTTTTTGTCGGAGAGCCGGGACGATTTTTTCTTTCCAGAAAACGGCGACCCGTTTCTCCACGTCGCACAAACTTTCGGTTAACGGCGCCGGAATATTCCGATATAAAATATTATCACTCTGATCGTAACGACTGCCCCGCTTGATTTTCGGCGGACGAACTTTATAGGAACGCCGCCAAATAAAAACTTGCTCTTCGCCGTATTTCTTGACCATTTCTTTTTTGTTCATCCCTTGCAAAGCGCCGTAATGTCTTTCGTTCAAACGCCAATCCTTTCTGACCAGGGGGCGCTTCCCTCCCAATTCTTCCAGCGCCAACCCGGTGGTGTCCGTACAGCGTTGATGAAAATTTTCAAAAACCAAATCAAATTTAAAACCGGCGGCCCGCAATTTTCGACCGGCGGCCCGAGCTTCCCGACGACCGCGAGCCGTCAAATCCACGTCCGTCCAACCGGTAAACAAACCCTTTTTATTCCAAGTGCTCTCACCGTGACGCAAAAAAACTATTTTATACATAATATATTAACCTAAAGATCGCCAGCTTGAGTTATTTTTTTATTATACCACAAATTGACGATAAAAGTTTAAAAATGATAGTATAGATATGAACCTTAAACCAAGGGTCTTTTCATTTAAGCAACAATATCAGACGGATAATTAAGCGACAACTCAAGAAAATCGGAGTAGAAAGCGGCTTGCTGGGCGTTAAATCCCTGCGTTTATCGGGTCGTTTGCTTCTTAAGATTTCCCAAATCGGCGGCGGCTTTTTTCGTTTTCTTTTTAAAGGCATTCTTTATAGAATATTAGCGGAATTTTACTATGCTTTCTTTCGCTTTAAAAAAACTCCTCTGGCGGGCAAAACCCTGAATGAACTGTTTCACCATAAATCCGTCTATCTCTTTATTTTTACTTTGATCGCTCTATTAACCTTTTCCAATCTTATCCACCAAGATCGGGCCAATGCCTTGGAAACCAAAATTTCCAAAACTGTCATGGCCAAATTGGTAACTACGGACTTCAGCGCCTCGCCCGACGAAGAGTTGATTGAAGAGGTCGCCAGTCCTAACAGTTTCCTGATTGCCAATCAAGAGAAATATCTTGACCCTTCTTACACTTTAGACAAGCAAAGCGGCACAGTCATTTCCAACGAAACCAATGTCAACAATTTTCTGTCATTCAGCAACGAAAAAGATTCGTTGTTCAAACCGCGAACTATCAGCGGCGTCGGCGACTTTATTCCGCAACGCGCGGAAATAGTTTATTACACCGTTCAAAACGGAGATACGGTCAGCAGTATCGCCCGTCGTTTCGGTTTGACCGTCAACACCATCCTCTGGGCCAATAATTTAACCGCCTATAGTTTAATCCGTCCCGGCGACAGTTTGGTGATTTTGCCATATAGCGGTATATTATATACAGTGAAATCCGGCGATACCGTCAGCAAGATCGCTCGCTATTACGGTTTGGAAATTGATAAAATTCTCAGCAGTAACAACCTGGGCGCCGATTTGAAAATAGGACAAAAAATTATTTTACCGGGAGCGAAAAAAATCACGCAATCGGCGGCCGTCACTCAATCGAACAATTATACCGGTTTAACGGCCATCCGCGACCTGATTAAAGCTCCGGCCGCCAAAACAAGCGGCAGTACGATGGCTTGGCCGACCAAGGGCAACCGTATTACGCAGTATTTTTCCTGGCGTCACGCCGGTTTGGATATTGCCAATAAAATCGGCACGCCCTTGTACGCCGCCGATGATGGCGTCGTGATAACCGCGCAAGGCGGTTGGAACGGCGGATACGGCAACACTATTGTCATTGATCACGGCGGCGGCATCAAAACCCGCTACGGCCACGCTTCCAAGCTTTTTGTGAAAGTGGGCGATACGGTTCAAAAAGGCGAAAATATCGCCGCCATGGGATCGACCGGTCGCTCTACCGGCTCGCACTTGCACTTTGAAGTTTTGATTAATGGCGTCAGATACAATCCTCTTAATTATATAAGATAAATATTATGCCTTTTTTTCTCGGCTTATTGATTATCTTGGCCGGTCTCGGCTTGACCGTGAAGACCGAATGGTTTATAAATAACTTTGGAAGAATCGCCTGGTTTGAACAGAAACTAGGCAGTGAGGGCGGCTCTCGGCTCGGTTATAAACTGGTCGGTCTGACGGCCATTATCATCGGCATCATTGTCATGACCGGCGGAGGACAAGACCTTTTGGGCTGGATAACCAGTCCGTTCGTAAAATATAATCAATAGCCAAAATAAATGGGCCCTTAGCTCAGCTGGCTAGAGCACCTGCTTTGCAAGCAGGGGGTCATCGGTTCGAATCCGATAGGGTCCACAAACAAAGAAAATTCCTAACGTATGTTAGGAATTTTTTTGTTTATGATTCGTAGCTATCGGATTCGAACAGGCGGCGAGCGAAATAAAGGAGGAACGAAGTGACGACGAATATTTCGCGACGATAAACGCGACCCGAGGGAGCGTTTAGCGGGTCCGCCGCGACAACGAGCGATGCGGCTGAGCATCGCGAGGCGGAAATCCGATAGGGTCCACCGACTAATAAAACTCCATAGAATATGGGGTTTTATTTATTATATTGACATTATTATAATTTTTGCTATAATGTATATATTAATATAAAAATGTATAGATTTGTATAGTTTTACAATATTTGTATATATTTGTAATATATGATAAATAATCAGAATAAATTAATAAAAATTAATGAAGCCGCAAAAATACTTAATATTTCCATACAAACATTAAGACGTTGGGATGAATCTGGGCGGCTTAAGGCTATCCGGGAAAACCAGAGAGGCCACCGCTATTATAAGTTTTCCGATATTCAACTAATGACGAACAATATTTTTTCTTTAGCTGAAGAATGGATTTCAAGACAAACGGCCAGCGAGCCGGATAACCAATTTTTTTGTCTCGACAGCCCGACTTTTCAAGCTAGGCTCAGCCGCTTAGAAATGGCCATGCAAAAAATTCCTGAACTCAAAAAAGATTTTTCTTTTATCAGTTCAATGGTCGGGGAAATCGGCAATAACTCTTTTGATCATAATTTGGGCTCTTGGCCAGATATTAGAGGTATCTTTTTCGCCTACGATTTAAATAAAAAACAAATTGTTTTGGCCGATAGAGGCCAGGGCATTCTAACCACCCTTAAAAGAGTCCGGCCGGCCTTGATGAATGATGGCGAGGCCCTGCGCATGGCCTTTACGGAAAAAGTCTCTGGACGAGCTCCGGAGAACCGAGGAAATGGCTTAAAATATGTTAAAAAAGTCGTGGTAGATATTAAAAAAGATATATCATTAAAATTATATTTCCAATCGGGCAATGCTTTTACTATTTTAGATGATAAAACGATTAATCTAAAGATCGAACAAGCCGCTATACCCTTCCGAGGGTGTTTAGCTTTAATTAATTTTTAATAATATGCTCATTGAATTAAAAAAATTTGGCAATTTATTAACTTCTCGACAACTCGGAAAAGAATCTTTAGCCGCTCTGTCTCCTCAACTTCCTAAAGAAAATACTGAAAAAATTATTGTTGATTTTTCAGAAATTACAACTTTTTCTCCTTCCTGGGGAGACGAATTCCTGTCGCCTCTTCAACAAAAATATCAAAATAATTTATTCTTAAAAAATACTAATAATCCTTCGGTAAAAGCAACTATCGAAATTCTGGAAGAAACGAACCAAGTAAAATTTCAGGTAGAATAAAACTTTGCTCATCCTCCTTGCCCAATAATTAATTTCCCCAATAATTTTGTCTAAAGAGCGGGAAATCCATTTTTTAATAACCACATAATAAAATAACTCCACCCAAGTGGAGTTATTTTTCTATTTATAAATAAATTTGAACAATTATTCCGACTTATGCAACAATTCATAAAATTCCGCCAACTCATTAACCTTATCAGGATCCAGAAACATTTCTTCTTGCGGCCGGTCTTGATTATCAAAACTAATTTTTAATTCTTTAAATTCGCCGTTATCATCAGTTTGAATATCAACATTATAAGAATCGGACGGATCAAATTCGCCTCCTATTTCTTTAATATCATTAAAACCAATTTTCCCCTTATCGCCGTTCTTAACCACTAAAGCTTGTTGCAATAAAAATTCCATTGTTCCACCATGAGTGCCGGCCGGTAATAAAACTTTTGACCCCGAGTTCAATTTTTTAGCCATTGCTTGATAATGTTTAACTACATAGGCGAAAGAACCGGCTATTTCCTTTTTGTATTGAACGGCCTCGGGAGTAGAAAGACCTATTAAATAATTAACTGTGGCCATTTGGGCTTTCTTAGCAGCAACTATTTTTTCGGCATCGGCTAATTCGTCAAAATTATCCGGTAAATTTTTATTATAAATTTCGGTATGGTTGTAAGGCCTCGGTGAAACTAATTTTTCATAACTTAAAATATCGTTAACTCTGGTTTTAAATTTTTCATCACCGGCAATTTCGGTGGCATAAATATCAGTCGTTTCTAAAGCCCTGCCCATTTTAATATCTTCTTTAATCGGGGAGGCATTGGAACCAATAGCTTTGACAGCATCAAAATCGTCCTGTTTTATACCGCTTTCAACCGCTTTTCTTTTTGTGATATCTCGGCCTAAGTCTAATAACTGCAAATCTTTTCCACGTTCACCGTGGCGCATAAATTTAATTAATATTTTTACATTTCGTCCGAATCTTTCCTGTTGTTCTAATCCGTTATTTATTCTTTCCATAAAATTACTTACTTATTATTTTTCCTTAATAATTTTTATGATACCGTTATCAGCGTCAACTTCAACTTCATCACCGTTTTTTAAGATTTGCGTGGCTGTTTTTGTTCCGATAACACAAGGAATTTTTAACTCTCGAGAAATAATCGCCGCATGGCAAGTCAAACCGCCCTCATCGGTAATAATCGCACCGCATTTTCTAATTAAAGGCATTAACTCCGGACTAGTACTGGTCGAAACTAAAATATCTCCTTTATTAAAAGTTAGGGATTTAATTTCGTTAGTTATTATTAAGCGCACTATGCCCCGGACTAATCCGCCACAAGCGACATTTCCCTTAATAATACCAACTGATTTAGTATTTCCCTCTATTTTCTTAATAATTTTAGTCGGATCTTTTACCCAATCAACTTTTTCCACACCATTAAGATTTTTATAGACAAAAAATTTGCCTTTATTTGAATCTGAAATCCTTTTTTGCAAATTAATATTTTTTTTGCTTAATATCTCATTTAAAGTGAGGAAATTAACTTCCTCTTTATTTTTTAAGCCAGCTAATTTTAATTCTTTAAACGCCAACGGTATAACAACCTTATTTATCACTCTTTCATAATAGGAAACCATCCTTAATTTCTTAACTAAATTAAAAATTTTTCTATCCTTGGCTGTTTCCGTCAAGGCGTCGCCAGATCGGAAAGGCAAAACCGTACAAAGCAAAGACAATTCAATTAAAAAATCAACGGCTGATTTAAAATTTTTAAAATCATTTTTCTTAATTGCCAAGATTGCTCTTTCGTTTAAAGCCAAACCCTTTTTTAATAACCTTTCTAGCTTACTTCTCTTTTTTAAAACTAAATTACTAAAAGTCAGAAAAAGCTTCTTTTGCTCGTTTTTGTCCCGGTAATACCTTACCATTCCTTTCGGATATTCAACCATTAAACAATTCTTGACGTTTGCCCCGGCTATCTGTCGGCACTGTTTTGAAAGATACCATTCGTGCCACAAAGAAGTCCCAAAAAGAGTAAACGGCCTAGCAATATATAATTCCCAGTTTTTGTCCTTAATGTCCATAGATGTATAATTATCTTTTATTATAGCAAAATCCGGCTATTTTTCAATGAAAATTTTATTATCCAAAACCCCCGCCCAATACTTAATTTCCCCAATAATTTTGTCTAAAGAGCGGGAAATCCGCGTTTAAACGACCACAAACAACGAGCCGCGCAGTGCGCGGCGAGGGCAAAATGCCCCTAGAGACTACCAAAAAACATCCGGCAATAATTAGCCGGATGTTTTCAAATAAATAAATCCTATTTTAACTTATAATAAGTCGCCTTACCTTTACCAACTTTTTCGATAATTCCGTCAGCTATCAATTTTCTAAAATCTAAATTCCTGGTTGGCTTGGCGCGATCAGTTAAGGCGGAATAATCTCTATCGGTGATATAACCTCTCTTTTTTATATAAGCAATGATCTTTTGATGATATTCTTTCAATTCTTTTCCTGGAGAATTATTTTCTTTTTCCAATTCTTTATTGACTCGTAAAAGTTCATCAATAATGCCGTCGGTAAAATATTCTAACCAAGGGGTAAGCTCAATTCTATCTTTAATTTCATAATAATTTCCCAAAACTCCAACTTCTTGAAAATAGCGGCTAACATTTTGATTATAATAATTTTCAAAACTGAAAAGATAAAAAGTATCGAGACCCATTTTGGCCAATAATATCTTGGTGGCTAACCTGGCAGTTCGTCCATTACCATCCACGAAGGGATGTATAACAACAAATTGCTTATGAAAAATACCGGCTAAAATTAAAGGATCTACTATATTCTTATTTTTATCAAGATAAAAAAATAGTTCTTTAAGCAATTTCTCCACTTCTTGATAATCTGGAGGCAAATAAACAGTTTGGCGTGTTTTAGGATTGTTAACAAAAACCGGTTCTTGACGAATTTTTCCGCAACGATAGTGCTCAATTAATCCCGCGGTAATTGTCTGCTGAATATGCGATATTAATTTTGTATCAAAAACTTCTTGACCGGATTTAATCAGAGCGTTTAATTCAACCAAAGCTTTGTTATAATTTAAAACTTCTTTTTCGCTGTCTCTGGCATTCTCCGGACTATTTTTTAAAATCCTCTTTACATCCGTCAACGGTAAAGGATTGCCTTCGATGCTGGTTGAAGAAAAAGCCGAAACTTCACGAGCTCGCTGCTCCATATTTAACAAAACTATGCGCGAAAAATTGCGATTATTAAGCTCGCTAATAATTTCACTAATTCTTTTAATATTAGCCAATAATTTATTAGAAATTGTATATCTGGGGTTAAACATATATAGTCATATTATAGACGATTATTAGACGATTGTCAATAAATATAATAAGACGATAATGCCCCGGTGACCGCTAATTATTTGTAACCGTAAATATCTTGAGAAACAATCAATAAGCCAAAGCGATAATTTTGTTCAACAGTTCCCGGTAACTCATCCCTTGATCCATCATCAACATCGGAAACATGGAAATATCGGTAAAACCCGGCAAACTGTTTATTTCATTGAGGTAAATTTTATTTTTGGCTATCAAGAAATCCACGCGGGCAAAACCGCGACAATCGGCCAAACGATAAGCTCTGGCCGCCAACGCTCTTATTTTCTCCGTTTGCGTCGGGTCGATCGCGGCGGGAACAATCATCTGCGCTTCTCCCTTCTTATATTTGTCATCGTAATCGTAAAAATCTTTAGCGAGTCGCAGTTCTCCCGGTCGAGAAACCAATAATTTTTCGTTGCCCAAGACCGCCACCTCGATTTCCCGAGGATTGACCAAGCCTTCTTCAATGACGATTTTTTTATCATGCTTCAGGGCATTCTTGACGGCCGTCGCCAATTGCGCCGGCTTGGTTATTTTACTGATGCCCACCGAAGAACCGGAATTGGCCGGTTTGACATAAAGCGGAAATTTAAAATCACGACAAGCTTTATTCCGGCGACGAAGCAACTCCGCTGAAGAATCAATTTGGTAATCCAAAACAGCATATCCGGTTTGATTAATTTTATCCGCCGTCAGCAAATTCTTGAAAATCGCCTTATCCATACAAACCGCCGAACTCAAAACTCGGCAACCGCAATATTTTATTTTCTGACTGTCCAAAACCGCCTGCAAAATGCCGTCTTCGCCATAACGACCGTGCGTCATCAGCAAAGCGACATCAAACAAACGGGAAAAATCTTCAACCCCGATTCTGTTCTTCGCCGATATTTTTAATTTATCGATATTCTTGATTTTATAAAATCGCCGATCTTTTTTATGCCAATAAATTAAAATCAGTTTATAACGACCGTAATCAAAATACTTGACGACATTGCCGGCGGACATAATGGACACTTCATGCTCATTGCTCGGCCCGCCAAAAAATAAAGCGATGGTTTTCATATATTTAAAAGGTAATTATATTATAGGCTAAAAGGCGATATTTTAAAAGATTGATTCTAAACAAACATCTCCTTTCCGCTCTCCGCCAAACATGGTAAAATCATTATATGTCCAAGACCAAACCTCGGCTCGTCATCATTGACGGAAACGCCTTAATCCATCGCAGTTTTCATGCCCTGCCGCCCACCATGCGCACCAAAAGCGGCCAAATAGTGAACGCCGTCTACGGCTTCACGTCTTTTTTCTTGAAAGCGCTCAATGAATTTCAGCCGGAATATGTCGTCCTGACTTTGGATAAAAAAGATCCGACTTTCCGGCATAAAGCTTATGCCGACTACAAGGCGCATCGCGCCAAGGCGCCCGACGAATTGTACGAACAAATCCCCTTGGTGAAAAAAGTGGCCGCAGCTTTCGGCGTACCGATTTTCGAACTCAGCGGCTTTGAAGCCGATGACTTGATCGGAACGATTTGCGCGCAGACGGACAACAAAAAAAACTTGGAAAAAATAATCATCACCGGCGATTTGGACACTCTGCAACTGGTCGGCCCAAAAACCAAAGTCTATACCATGAGTCGCGGTCTGTCCGACAGCGTTCTCTACGGCGCCGAACAAGTCCAAGAACGCTATGGTTTGCGGCCGGATCAAATGATTGATTATAAAGCTCTGCGCGGCGATCCCAGCGACAATATTCCCGGCGTCAAAGGTATCGGCGAAAAAACCGCCGGCGAATTAATCGGGACCTTCAAAAATCTGGACGGAGTGCTGGAAGCCGCAAAAAAAAATCACGCCAAAATCAAACCGCGGATTATCGGCCTGCTGAAAGAATATCGGGAAGCCGCTTATTTAAGTCGCGATCTCGTCACCATCAACTGCCAAGCGCCGCTGAAATTTTCTTTGGAGGACGCCAAATTCGCCTCTTTCCGCTTGGAAAAAGTTTTGACCATTTTCAGCGAGCTGGAATTCAAATCGTTATTGGTCAAAGTCAAAGAAATCAGAGACAAACTGAATAAAACGCACAATAAAACTCTGGCCGGCGATAATGACGAAAAAACCGACACCTCGGAAACATCGGGCGATTCCGGTACAATTAAATTCGCCAGAAACGCCGCCGACTTCGATTATCAATTGATAGACGACGATAAAAAATTTGCCGTCTTCTTGAAAAAATTAAAAACCGCGACGGCTTTCGCCATCGACACGGAAACTTCCGGTCCGGATCCGATCACCGCCCGATTGTTGGGCATCAGTTTTTCCTGGAAAAACGGCCAGGCTTATTTTGTCCTCGCCAATGACCGACGCTTGGCGGCGCTCAAACCGATTCTGGAAAACGATAAAATAAAAAAATACGGACATAATCTGAAATTTGACTGGCGAGTACTGAAAAACCAAGGATTGGAATTGGCAGGCTTGGAATTTGATACGATGATCGCTTCTTATCTCTTGAACCCCGGCAATCGCCAACACGATTTGGATTCCCTGGCTTTCACCGAGCTGGGCTACGAAAAAATCAGCAAAACCGACTTGGCCAACACCCAACCGACCCAGCTGACCCTAAATTTTTCTGCTTTGGATCCGAAAAAATTAAGTCTATATTCTTGCGAAGACGCCGACTTCACCCAACGATTAAGCAAAATCCTGAAAGAAAAAATTATTACGGGACAACTTAACGACGTCTTAGATAAAATTGAAATGCCGCTCATTCCCGTTCTGGGAGAAATGGAAAACAACGGCATCAAAATGGAAATCGCGCCGCTGAAAAAACTGGACAAAGAAGTGAGCGATCAACTGGCCAAACTGGAAAAAACCATTCATCGACTGGCCAAAAGCCAATTTAACATTAACTCCACCAAACAATTAAAAGAAGTTTTGTTTGAAAAACTGGCCATTCCCACGGACAACATCAAAAAAAACAAAACCGGCTTTTCTACGGCCGAAGACGAATTAATTAAGTTGCGCGATTTGCACCCGATTATTCCGTTAATTCAGGATTATCGGGAATTGAATAAACTGCAAACCACCTATTTAAACGGTTTGCCACCGATGATCAGCCCCAAAACCGGTCGAATCCACACCAGTTTCAATCAAACAATCACCGCCACCGGTCGTTTATCTTCCGCCGAACCGAATCTGCAAAATATTCCCACGCGCACCGAGGAAGGTCGCCGCATTCGCGCCGCTTTTGTCGCCGCTCCGGATTATCGTTTAATCGGTTTCGATTATTCGCAAATAGAATTGCGTCTGGCCGCTCACATGTCCGGCGATAAGAAAATGATTGCCGCTTTCGTTTCCGGAAAAGACATTCATGCCGCGACCGCCGCGGAAATAAACGACGTCACCTTGGAAGAAGTGACCAAGAGCATGCGTCGCGAAGCCAAGGCCATCAATTTCGGCATCATTTACGGACAGGGGCCGCACGGTCTCAGTCAAAACGCCGGAATTTCCTATGCCCGAGCCAGTGAATTCATCAAAAAATATTTTCTGGCTTATCCGGGAGTCAAAAAAATGATGGACAATTCCATCGCCGTCGCTCAAGATCAGGGCTATGCCGTGACACTTTTCGGACGCAAGCGCCCCCTGCCGGAAATGAATTCCGCAATTCCGGCCGTCAGAAAGAGCGCCGAACGCATGGCCATCAATACGCCCCTGCAAGGGACGGCCGCCGATCTGATCAAACTGGCGATGATCAAAATCGCCGCCTTGATCAAAAATCGCGAAAATGACATCCGCCTGCTTTTACAAGTTCACGACGAGTTGATTTTTGAAATCAAAAAAGATAAGCTAGACACTTACGCGCCGAAGATCAGGGCAATCATGCAAGAGGTTTTGAAATTACGCGTCCCGATTGTGGTTGATGAAAGTGTCGGCGATAATTGGGGAGAATTAAAATAAAAAGGCCATGTTAAAAACCTCCGACCAACTAACTGAAAAAAAACTCGCTTTACTCGGCTTAGGCTTGGATAACCGAGCGCTTTTGACATTGCTTGATCAGACTAAAATCTTAACCGAGGTCACTATTTGCGATGCGCGACGCCGATCGGATTTGTCGCTAAATAAATTTAAAAATCTCACGATACGCTACCGGCTCGGTAAAAATTTCAATAAAGATTTGAATAAATTTGATATTCTCTCCCGCTCTCCCGGCTGGCCTCTGACTTGTCCCGGAGTTCGAGAAGCGCAACGATACGGCCGCACAAAAATTACCAGCCCCTTAAACATCTTTTTTGCGCTTTGTCCGACAAAAAATATCATCGGCGTCACCGGCGCGAAAGGCAAAGGCACTACCGCCAGCCTGATTTATAAAATCTTGCGCGACGCCGGCCGACGCGTTTGGCTCGGCGGCAACATCGGCGTCTCGCCTTTATCGTTTCTGACAAAAATAAAATCGACCGATTATGTCGTCTTGGAATTATCCAGTTTTCAATTGGAAGATCTGGAATATTCTCCGCGACTATCCGTCATCACCAATCTTTTTCCGGAACATCTGGCGCCGGCCGATCCTCATAATCCCAACTTTCATCGATCGCTGCAAATTTACTGGCGAGCCAAACTGAATATCGCCGTCGGTCCGCAAAATAAATATCTCGTCGCCAACAAAACTTTGGCCACACGTCTGAAAACCGCTCGATTAAAAACCCGGCCGATTTATTTTTCCGCTTCTTCCCTGCCGTCCAAATTGATCGGCGATTTCAATCGCGAAAATGTCGGTGCCGCCGTGGCCGTCGCCAAAATTTTAAAAATAGCGCCGACGCGTTATCAAAAAACTGTCGCCAATTTTGCCAATCTGGAACATCGCCTGGAACCGGTAGCGACCATTCGCGGCATCAAATATTTCGACAACAGTTTTTCCACGACGCCGGAAAGTACCATCTTGGATCTCCGTTCTTTCCGAGCGCCGATTATTTTAATCGCCGGCGGAGCGGACAAAGGCGCGGATTTTCGAGCGCTAGCCAAAACCATTCGGCAAAAAGTAAAATTTTTGATTCTCTTGGCGGGTCAGGCCACGCCGCGAATCAAACGCGAACTCGCGGCGCAAAAGTTTCCCGCCCAAAAAATGATTACGGTCGACAACATGAAAAAAGCGGTGGCGGTGGCGCGCCGGCAGGCGGACAAAGGCGACATCGTTCTCTTATCCGCGGCCTGCGCCAGCTTCGGAATGTTCAAAAATTACAAAGAAAGAGGAAATTTATTCCAACAATATGTCAAAACTGGCCAATAAAATCGGCTTCTTTGATTCCGGCCTGGGCGGACTGACCATTTTAAAAGATGTTTTGGACAGACAACCGAATTACAATTACGTTTATCTGGGCGATAACGCTCGCGTGCCTTATGGAGAAAAATCGCCGGAAACGATTTATAATTATACTCGCGAAGCCGCGGATTTTTTGTTTGCCGCCGGTTGCAATCTGATAATCATCGCTTGCAATACCGCTTCGGCGCAAGCCCTGCATCGCCTGCAGCAAGAATATCTGCCGCAACATTATCCGGAACGCCGAATTCTGGGTGTGATTCGTCCTTTGGCGGAAGCAATCGCCAACGATAAAAACATAAAAACCGTGGGCGTCATCGGCACTAAAGCGACTATCGGTTCCCGCGCCTACGAGATAGAATTGCATAAATTAAATCCGGAACTCAAAGTCGAACAATTGGCGACTCCTCTTCTGGTCCCTTTGATCGAGGAGGGCTGGGCGGACAAACCGGAAACTAAAATGATTTTAAAAAAATATCTGCGACCCTTGAAAAATAAAAAAATCACGGCGCTGATTCTAGGCTGTACGCATTACCCTTTTCTGTATCCCTTAATCAAGCGACTGTCCGGACAACGCTTAATCGTGCCGCCGCCGGGAGCCATCGTCGCCGCCAGTTTGGAAAATTATCTGGCGCGCCATCCGGAATTGAATCTTCGGCCGGTTGAAAAACCGGAATACTTATACTACACTACCGACGACCCCAAACTATTCCGCGTTCTGGGAGAAAAATTTTTAAAACAAGCGATTACCAAGCTGGAAAAAGTTAAAATCACGCCATAATAAAATGATTATTTTCGCTCATGGCGCCGACACCTTCCGTTCGCGCCGCTTTCTGCAAGAATTGAAAAACAAATTTACCGATCGCGTCGACCCCGGAGCGACGAGTTTAAGCGTGGTTGACGGCCAAACCGCCGATTTGAAAGAAATCAGCGACCAAGCGAACACCGGTTCGCTATTCGTCAAAAAACGACTGATCGTTATCGAGAACATTTTTAAAAACAAAAAAGAAACCTTGTTTACCGCCTTGCCGGATTATCTGAAAAAATTTTCCGTTGACGAAGACCGGATTATTATTTTCCGCGACGAGGAATTGAATACTCGCGACAAACCTTTAAAGACCGCCGGAAAAAAGTTGTTCGTTTTTCTGAGCCAACAACCCTATTCTCAAGAATTCAAACCGCTGACCGGTAACCAATTACTGTCTTTCCTTAAAAAAGAAACCGCACAATACAAAAAAGATATTAGCGCGCCGGCCGCTTTGCGGTTGATAGAGTTGGCCGACGGCGATTTGTGGACGATCGCCGGCGAACTTAAAAAACTGGCTTTTCGCGTTACCGCGCCGACCATTGAGCGGGCGGATGTCGACGAAATGGTCGCCGGGTCCTTCAACGAAAATATTTTCGCTTTAACCGATGCGTGGAGCGTCAAAAACAAAAAATTGGCCGCCGGATTGCTGGAAGAACAATATGCCGCCGGATTGGGCGACGAATATTTGCTAACCATGCTCATTCGTCAATTTAAAATTCTCCTGCAAATTCGCTCCGCCCTGGACACGAAAATGAATCCGGGAGAGATGCCCCTCGCGTTGAAACTACACCCCTTTGTCGTAAAAAAAGGAATCGGCCAAGCCGGAAATTTTTCCCAAGCCGTCTTAAAAGATTATTTGAATCGCTTGATCCGTTTGGACTTTTTAAACAAAACCGGCGGCGGCAACATCAAAACCGAGCTAATATTGCTCATTTCCGGCCTATAATCTCTTGCCTTTTTATTTATTATTTGTTATAGTCTTGGCAGTATTTTTTATTTTGAAAAGAAAAATTTAATTATGGCAATCACGGGCAATTAGCTCAGTTGGTTAGAGCGCAACACTGATAATGTTGAGGTCGGTGGTTCGAATCCACCATTGCCCACGTAAATCATAGCGGGGTAGAGCAGTTGGCAGCTCGCCAGGCCCATAACCTGGAGGTCGTCGGTTCGAGTCCGACCCCCGCAACTTTTTTTAAAAATCTGCCTCGGTAGCTCAGTGGTAGAGCAAACGACTGAAAATCGTTGTGTCGTCAGTTCGATTCTGACCCGAGGCACCAGATGAAGCGCCTCGGGGTGTGGCCCAGTTGGTCTAAGGCGTCTGGTTTGGGACCAGAAGATCGTGAGTTCAAATCTCACCACCCCGACATCAGAACTGTCCGGAAAGTACAGTTTTTTTATTTTAAAGAACAATTTCGGACAAGGGCCGACCGAAGCGCCGAGCCCCCAAGTCACCCCTTGATTTTTATTTATTATTATGTTAATATCAGAATACTTTATTAATAAACTTATTTTAGAAACCGACTATGCCAAACAAGAAATCGGCGGCAAAAGAGCTGCGCAAATCAATCAAAAGAAACGCCGCCAATAAAAAAGCGTCCAGCCAGCTGAAAAGTTTGATAAAATCCAATCTCAAACAACTTAAAGGAGGCGATAAAAAAGTCAAAGAAGACATCGTCAAGACCATTAAAGCCTTGGATAAGGCGGTTAAGAAAGGTATTTTGAAAAAAAATACCGCCGGTCGCCGCAAATCGCTTTTAATGAAAAAAATCAACGTTTTGAAATAAACGTTTCTTATAATTTAACGCACTTCTTCTGGGATACGGCCGCCAAGCAACAAGAATTTCGGACCGTTTCTCGGACAAAGCGCCAACACTATGTTAGACAAAAAAACCAAAGAAAGAATCATTAAAAAATTCCGGGTCCATGACACCGACACCGGTTCTCCTCAGGTGCAAATTGCCATTCTGACCGAAGAAATCAAAGAGCTGACCGATCATTTGAAAAATCATAAGCATGACTTCTCTTCTCGTCGCGGTTTGTTGAAAAAAGTCGGCGAAAGACGCAAGCTGTTGAAATATTTACAAAAAGAAAGCGAAGCGGAATTCCGGGAGCTGGCGGAAAAACTGAAACTGAAAATCACGAAAAAAATGGAAGAAGACGAGCTGGAGGAAAAGAAAAAAGAAAAAAATTACGTTGAACCGGAAGAAGAGGGCGCGGAAATTAAAGACGGCCCGGAAGAAGAAAAATAATTATTATGATCAAACATAAAGAGCAACGTGTCGGAATTTTGGTGGATGTTTCCAACATGTATCATTCCGCCAAAAACCTATACAACAAAAAGGTAAACTTCAAAGAGATTCTCATCAAAGCGGTGGCCGGAAGAAAATTAATTCGCGCGACGGCTTATGCCATTCGCACCGAAAACAAAGAAGAATCGCCATTTTTGGAGGCGCTGAGCCAGCAAGGTTTTGAAGTCAAAATGAAAGATTTGCAAATTTTTGCCGGTGGCGCCAAGAAGGGCGATTGGGACGTGGGCATCGCCATTGACGCCATCAAGTTGGCGGACAAATTGGATGTCATTGTTTTGGTTTCCGGCGACGGCGATTATTTGCCGCTGGTTTCCTATCTGCAAAACAACAAAGGTTGTTTGGTGGAAATAATGGCCTTTGACAAAACCTGTTCCGCCAAATTGATAGAAGAGTCCGATGATTTCACGGATCTCGGCAGCAGCAAAAAATTCTTAATTTACAATCACTAAGATCAATCAAGAACTTTAATTAAACACTAAGATTTTGACCGTTAAATAGATAGCGCTGTATGCTAATACAGTTCTGTAATTTAACGGCCAAAGCACACAAAATTATGGAAAAAGTATTTTCGGGAGATTGGCTTGGCCGCCCTCTCACTATTAAAACCGGACATGTCGCCAAACAGGCCGATGCGGCCGTTTGGGTTCAATACGGCGAAACTGTGGTACAAGCCACGGTTGTTCAAGCTAAAACCGAACGGGCGGGAATTGAATTTTTTCCGCTCATGGTTGATTTCGAAGAAAAATTATATGCCGCCGGCATTATCAAAGGTTCTCGCTGGATCAAACGCGAGGGCCGACCGACCGATCAGTCGGTTTTGACCGGTCGCATGGTTGACCGCTCCATCCGCCCCTTGTTCACTCCCGGCGACAACCGCGATATCCAGGTGATCATTACTGTTTTAGCAGTCGATCAAGAAAACGATTACGACGTCGTCGCCCTGATTGCCGCTTCGGCGGCTTTGTCCATTTCCGGTTTAAACTGGAACGGACCGATCAGTTGCGTGCGCGTCGGCTTGATTGAAGATAAATTCGTTTTCAATCCGACCTACGAAGAACAATTGAAAAGTTCTTTGGACCTCATCGTAGCCGGTACGGACAAGAAAGTAATCATGATTGAAGCCGGAGCCAACGAAATTTCGGAGGATATCATGTTGAAGGCGATTATCGCCGGTCAAAAAGAAATGCAAGGAGCGCTTCAAGTCATCAACGAATTGAAAAAGAATATCACTCCGAAAATCAAAGCGGCCGCGGTTAAACAATCGACGGACGCGGCGATTTTGGAAACCGAAAAGAAAAACAAGGAACTGTTGAAACTGGGCGAAGATTGGTTGACCGCCAACATCAAGAATATTCTGTTCGATAAAGTTTATTATTCCAAAGGCGAACGCAAGGCCGCCGTTACGGCCATCAAAGAACAATTGAACGAATATCTGACCGCTCAGAATATTGACGGCGAACAACGTTCCAATATCGTTAAAAAAACCGTCGAAAAGGCAATTGATGCCGAAGTCACTCGCGCGATTATAGAAGAAAAGCGTCGCGTTGACGGTCGGGCCCTAGACGAAATTCGGCCTTTATCGGCCGAAGTGGCGGTATTACCGCGCGATCACGGCACTTCATTATTTTCTCGCGGCGAAACGCAGGTAATGTGCATCGTCACCTTGGGCGCTCCCGGATTGGAACAATCTTTGGAGGGCATTGAAGGACAAAGCAAAAAAAGATACATGCATCATTATAATTTTCCGCCCTATTCCGTCGGCGAAACTTCGCCTTTGCGCGGCACCGGTCGTCGTGAAATCGGCCATGGCGCTTTGGCGGAAAAGGCTTTATTGCCGATGATCCCCACTAAAGAAGACTTCCCTTACGCCGTCCGTCTGGTCAGCGAAACTCTCGGTTCCAACGGCTCTTCTTCCATGGCCGCCACCTGCGCCTCCACTTTAGCCTTGATGGACGCCGGCGTACCGATTAAAAAACCGGTTGTCGGCATTGCCATGGGCTTGGCCTCCGATAAGACCTTGAGCCATTGGGAGGTTTTGACCGATATCCAAGATTTGGAAGACGGCGAAGGCGGTATGGATTTCAAAATTACCGGCACCGATGCCGGCTTGACCGCCATTCAATTAGACACTAAAACCGACGGCTTGACCGAAGAGATAATCGCCAAAACCCTGACGCAAGGACGCGACGCTCTCAATCAAATTTTGGCTGTCGTTCTTAAAGCCCTGCCCGCTCCCCGCGCCGAGCTGTCCAAATACGCACCGCGCCTGGTGAGCTTTACGGTCGATCCGGAAAAAATCGGTGCCATTATCGGTCCCGGCGGAAAAGTTATCAATCGCATTATTGACGAAACCGGAGTCAGCATTGATATCGAAGACAGCGGTCTGGTGATGATTTGCGGCACGGATGCGGCCAAAGTTGACGAGGCTGTCCGCCAAGTCAAAGAAATCGTTCATGTTTTCGCGGCCGGTGAAATCGTTAAAGGCAAAGTTGTCCGGCTCTTGGATTTCGGCGCTTTCGTTTCCTTGAATGCCAGCCAAGACGGGATGGTTCATGTGAGCGAATTAGCCCCTTATCGCATTGAAAAACCGAGCGACTTCTTGACGGTCGGCGATATGGTAACCGTTAAAATCAAAGAAATCGACGATCAGGGACGAGTTAACCTGACCATGAAAGGATTGGAAGAAAATGCCGATTTGTGGAAAGAAGAAAAAGGCAAATCCAACGGCAGTTCCTTCGGCGGCGCTCGTCCGAGCTTCGGCTCTAACGGACGCGGCGGTGCCGGACACGGTCCCAGTCGACCGAGCCGCTTCGGTGGTCGCCGTTAAGCCGATTAAACCGATATTGACTTCTTGCCGAACTTAAGCTAATATTTTTCAATATAAATAACCCTGGAAAAACTATGCTAGTAATTAAATTATCAAAAACAGGAAAAACCAATAAGAAAATGTTTCGTTTGGTTATCCTGGAAAAAGGACGCGATCCGTATGGAGATTTCTTAGAAAACCTCGGTTTTTATAATCCTCATACCAAAGAATTGAAAACCAAGCCCGAAAGAATAAAATATTGGTTATCCAAAGGGGCGCAAATGACCAAAACCATCAATAATCTTCTGGTCGGAGAAAAAATCATTGACGGCCAAAAGATAGTGATCGCCAAAGTCAGCAAGCCAAGCGAAAAACGTTTGGCGCAAGCGAAAGCCAAGGCCGACAAAAAGGCCGCGCCGGTAAGCGCTCCGGCCGAATCCGCCAGTGAAGCGCCGACGGAAGAGACGCCGGAAGCGGCGACGGAAGCTCCGGCTGAAACTCCGGCTGAAACTCCGACAGAAACTCCGACAGAATAGGTTTAAAAGCATCTTGACAAATCAAAGAAAAGTGTTATAATCACTAAATAAGGCTGCTCAAGTGGCAGTTATTTAATAAAATTTCTTTCTGTTTTCAACGGTTATAAACCGTTAAAAATTTGAAAGACGAATGAAAACTATGGTAGAACAAGACAAAGAGTTCTTGGAATTCGTGGTAAAGAGCATCGTCGGCAATCCGAACGATGTCGCGGTAGATCGGACGATTGATGAAAGAGGCGTTCTGTTGACCCTCAAAACCAATCCGGCCGACATGGGTTACGTGATCGGTCGCAAAGGACAAACCGCGCAATCTATTCGCACCTTGCTGAAAATTATCGGCGCCAAGAATAACTCCCGTGTCAATTTGAAAATCTATGACCCGGAAGGCGGCGCTCATCGCAGTGCCCCTCGTCGAGACGAGCGCGAAGATGTGGATACTTCCGCGATTGACGACTTAAAAATCTAAATACTTGAATAAACAAAAAAGTCCGTGTCAAAAACGGACTTTTTTGATATAATAATCTTATGAAATTCCATCTGCTGACCATTTTCCCCGCCATCTTTGACTCTTACCTCAACGAGAGTATTTTAAAGCGCGCTCAAAACAAAAAAATCGTTAAATTTCAAATCCATAATCTTCGCGACTGGACTAAAGATCGCCACAGAACGGTGGATGACGCCCCTTATGGCGGCGGTGCCGGCATGCTCATGAAAATTGAACCGCTTTACGACGCTCTGAACGACATCAAAAAACTGAACAAGAAAATCCGGCCGACAAAGCGCAAAATCATTCTTTTATCTGCCGCCGGAAAAACCTGGACTCAAAAATCGGCGCAGAAACATGCCAACTTGGAAGAAGTCATTTTAATTTGCGGACGTTATGAAGGCGTGGACGCGCGGTTGAAAAAATTTATCGATGAAGAAATATCGGTCGGCGATTACGTTCTGACCGGCGGCGAATTGCCGGCGTTGACCGTCATTGATTCCATTGTCCGTCTCCTCCCGGGAGTACTGGGCAATGAAAACAGCATTATTGAAGAATCGCACGCCACCGCAGGCGTCACCGAATACCCGCAATATACGCGACCGGCCGTTTTCACGATCGGCCGGAAAAAGTACTCCGTTCCCAAGATACTGCTCTCCGGCGATCCTAAAAAAATTAAAGCCTGGCAAGACAAACAACAAAAGAAAGTGAAATAAATAAAAATCGGAATCAATTCCGATTTTTTATAACCGCTCTCCGACCGAACAATCAAGCGATTGACGACAAGTAAAATTATTTTCAAACATTATTGATCACTTTCCAGCCGGTGTCGGTTTTCTGCAAACGACCGGCCAAAGAAAATCCGGCCGCTTTCTTGTGTCCGCCCCCGCCCCACTTTTGAGCGATTTTGGCGACATCGATTTTCTCGTCATTCGTTCGCAAACTGCCCTTCACCCGATCATTCTCTTCCCGCAAAAACAAAGCGACCCGCACTCCGGACAAAGAACTTAAAAAAGAAACGATATCGCCGAAAAGATCGGCGTCAAGCTCGGCATTGCCCGGCGATAACAAGGTTTTTATTTCCGCGGACGTTAACGCGGAAACGGCCAATCCGGTGTCTTCGTTCAAGCACAAATTCTCCAAAGCGCGTCCCCAAATTTTCAAAGAAGAAAAACTTTTGTTGTGCACCGTATTGTTGACGATTTTCGGCAAAGAGGCGCCGCGCAATAACATTTCCGAGGCGATCGCCATAGCTTCGCGCGAAGCGTTGGCGTGCAAAAAATGTCCGGTGTCGGTCATCAGACCGATTAAAATGCAATGCGCCAGCGTTTTGCTTATCTCCAAACCGTTTACTTTTAAAAAATTATAAATAATTTCCGTCGTGGACGCTTTATTTGACAAGCGAATTTCCAAATCGGCATAGGTCTCACTCGGCTCATGATGATCAAATTCCATCAGATAGGGGCGCCGGGCGATATGACCGTCTTGCTCGGCTTTAATCAAAGCCCGCAATCGTTTTTCCAGTCCGGTACGAGCGATTGAACCGCAATCCAGGATTAAAATCAAATCAAAAACTTTCAAGTCAACGGGTTCCGCGGTTGAAACCAGATTATTCCGAGGAATAAAATCATAATAATTATCCGGTTTTTGTCCGGCATAAGCGGAAACTTCCGCCCCGAAACCATCGGCGATTTCCGCCATCGCACTGATTGAGGCTAGCGCATCGGCGTCCGGCGACACGTGGCCGACCAATAAAACGCGTTTCGCCAACTTTATTCTGGTATAAGCTGTTTGTAGTTTTTCAGTAAAATTCATAACCTCTCATTCTACGGGAAAACCGAGAAAATGTCCAGATTTAAAAACAGGCCTCCCGGGCCTGATTTCGTCAATTCCTTTTCCGCCGACTTATTCTATCTCGGCTATCAATCGTTCAATTTTATCCGCCTCTCTTTCCGTGGCGTCAAACTCCCAAATCAAATGCGGAATTTTTCGCAATTTTAAGCGCGTTCTTAAAATCGCCGCCAAAGTTCCGGTGGCCGCCGTCAAGCGTCGCAAAGCCGTACCCGCAAATTTATCCGGCAAAACGGAAAAGCCGACTTTCGCCCGTTTCAAATCCGAACTGCACTCCACGTAAGCGACGGTAAGCAAAGCATCGGGAATCGCCACTTCGCGATTGACCGCTTTAGCCAATTCTTCTAAAATCAATTCGTTTAAGCGCGGAATTTTGGACATAAGCAAATTAAACTTTATCGACAATTTTCTCTTCGCGATAAACTTCTAAAATATCGCCGACGGCCACAACCGGTTTTCCTTCATATTTGATTCCCGCTTCTTCGTCTTGATCAACCTGATCGACGTCCTGTTTACCGGACTGCAGACGGGTTAATTTGCCGGAAACGACGAAATCGGTGCCGCGTTTCACGTCAATCAAACTGTCATTCTTAATGGCGCCGTCCAGTACTTTGCCGCCGATAATCTGACTGTTCGCTTCCGTGCGGAATACGGCCAAAACCTTGAGACGACCCAGTTCCACGCGATTGATTTCCGGTTTGATAAGTAACTGCATTTCCTCCTTGACGAATTTGATGAGATCGTAAATAACGGAAAAAGTTTTAACCGTCACTTGTCTTTCTCGCACCAAAGTTTCAATCGTCGGCGATATGCGAACATTAAAACCGAGAATCTTGGCGCCGGCATCTTCGGCGCGTTTGACGTCGCCCTCCGTAATATAGCCCAAGCCTTTGCTGATTATTTTTACTTTGACCTTTTCGCCGTTCAATTTCAACAAAGACTCTTCAATCGCTTCCGCCGAACCGAGAAAATCGGTTTTAATGACCACATTGACTTTCGGCGTCCGATCTTCCGGACCGTCTTCCAATCCGGCCGGCAAAACATCGGCCGCTTGCGAACTGCTTTTGATTTTCTTGGTCTTCACTTTTTCTCCTTCACCGACATTCAAAATATCGCCGACCGCCGGAGAAATCTTCAATCCTAAAATTTTCACGGGCACGGACGGTCCGGCCTGGCTCATTTCTTCTCCTTTATAATTTTTTAAAGCCTTAACCTTGCCATAAACGATGTCATTGAAACATAATTGATCGCCAACGCGCAAAGTGCCGTTTTGAACTAAAATTGTCGCCACCGGTCCGGCCGCTTTATCAACATTGGATTCCACGACCGTGCCGGCCGCCGCCGCTTCCGGATTAGCTTTCAAGCTCGCCGCTTCCGTATCGGCCACCAACAGCACCATGTCCAGCAATTCCTCTATCCCCGTGCCTTCCTTGGCGGAAACCGGCGCACAAATCGTTTTGCCGCCCCAATCTTCGGGGGTAATATTTAATTTTGAAGATAATTCTTGCTTAGTCTTATTGATATCCGCCGTCGGCTTATCAACCTTATTCATGGCCACGATAAAAGGAATTTTAGCCGCTTCAATAATACGAAAAGCTTCCACCGTCTGCGGCATCACACCGTCATCGGCGGCCACGACCAAAATGGCGATATCGGCCACTTTGGCGCCGCGACTGCGCATCGCCGTAAAAGCTTCATGCCCGGGCGTATCGATAAAAGTAATGGTTCTTTCTTTACGAATAATCTGATAAGCGCCGATATGCTGGGTGATTCCGCCCGCTTCACCGGCGATAACATCAGTACTGCGGATAGAATCCAATAATTTCGTCTTACCATGATCAACGTGCCCCATAACAACAATTACCGGCGGACGCTCTTTCAAATCCGCAATCTGTTCTCCGGCCAAAATCGTTTCCAATTTTTTATTTTCCTTCTCATTTTCTTCTAATTTAACTTCGGCCGCCTGAACATCAAGATTCAGATTTTCTCCGATAATCGCCGCCGTATCAAAATCAATTTTTTCATTGATGGAGGTAAAAACTCCGTTTTTCATCAATTCCGCCAAAACGCGGTTAACCGGAATCCCGGCCAATTCGGCATAGGCGCGTACGCTGATGACTTTCGGCACGGCAATGGTTCTTTTCTCTTTCGGCAGAACCTCATCCTGTTTCTTGATTTCCGCGGCCAGCTTTTTTTGCTCCCATTGGCGACGCAAAAACGGCCAATCTTTAATAATTTTTTTGGCGGTATTGTTATCCACTTTAATCGCTTTTTGTCCGATCGCAAATCCGAGCTCCGGCAACAAATCGCGCAATTCCTGCGGATTGATTCTTAAAATTCTGGCTAGTTCGGTAATATTCATAAATTTTATCTATTTTTTAATATTACTTTAATTTTTGAGTTTAGTCAACCAATAATTTCATACTATCTTATTTAATTTCTGTCAATATTTTCAAATCCAAATATTAATGCTAAGCTAAAGAAGTAAATTTTATAATTTATTAATCTAAAGTCTGTTTTTAGGGATTATTAGAGAAATTAACTGCCGCCTCGCCGTCAACTGACGAACTGTCCAGAAATTTATTTTTGAGCGCACAAATCTATGCTTTCCTTGGTTTTTCACTCTAGCTTAACTACAAAAAATCAAAAATCCACTAGCCCCTCTCTTAAATAAATCGCCTCTGAGGCGTACGGTTATTATTTTTCAAAATTTAATAGTTCCCTTGCCACCCCCAATCCCCAAAGACAGGCTCCCTTAATATGGAATACCTAAACTATGTCTTGTATGTCGTCCTGGCCGCGGGTGGTTTTTTTATTGGTTTTGTCGCTTACAAAAAGAGTGCCGGCAAAAAAATCTCCAGCGCCAGCGAACGAGCGGAAAAATTGATCAACGAAGCAAAAATCAAAGAAAAGGATTTATTGCTGAAAGCGCAGGATAAAGCCCTGCACATCATTGAAGAGTCCAAAAAAGAAGAATCGGTCCGACGCAACGAAATGAATAACTTGCAAAAAAGACTGGAACAACGGGAGACCGCTTTTTCTCAAAAACTTTTGGATTTGCAAGAAAAACAACAAAAACTCTACGACAAGGTCAACGAAGTCCAAGAAATCAAAGAAAAAATAAAAAGCGTCAAAGAGGAACAAGAGGCTAAGTTGGAAAAAATTTCCAATTTGACTCGAGATGAGGCCAAACAGATCCTGTTGAAAGACGTGGAAGAAAAAAGCGCCGAAGATTTGATGATTCGCATCAAAAAATTGGAAAACGAAGCCGAAGATAATATTAACGATAAAGCGAAGGACATGATGGCCTTGGCCATGCAACGCTTGGTCTCCGGTTATACGGTGGAGTTGACGACCACCACGGTCGATTTGCCCAATGACGAAATGAAAGGACGTATTATCGGTCGCGAAGGTCGCAACATTAAAGCGATTGAACAAATGACCGGAGTGGAAATTATCGTTGACGATATGCCTAACGCCATCACCGTTTCCGGCTTCTCTTTGATTCGCCGCCATATCGCCAAAAAAACTTTGGATTATTTGATAAAAGACGGACGCATCCATCCGACCAAGATTGAAGAAGCGGTGGAGAATGCCAAAAAAGATATTTCTTTGGACATCAAAAAAGCCGGCGAAGAAGCGATGTATGAAGTCGGCGTCACCGGTTTTGACCCGAAATTGGTGCAAATTTTAGGACGTCTAAAATACCGCACCAGTTACGGCCAAAACGCTTTGCGCCATTCCATTGAAGTCGCTCATCTGGCCGCCATGTTGGCCGAAGAATTGGGCGCGGACGTCACTCTGGCCAAAAAAGGCGGTCTCTTGCACGACATCGGCAAAGCGGTTGATCATGAAGTCCAAGGCAATCATACCGAAATCGGTCGCGATATCGCCAAAAAATTCAATTTGCCGCCGGAAATAATCGCGCCGATCGCCACGCATCACGATGACCAGCCGGCTTCCTTGATTTCCGTTATCGTTAAAGTTGCCGACGCCATTTCTTCCGCTCGTCCCGGAGCGCGCAAAGACAGCTATGAAAACTACTTACAGCGCCTGGAAGAGCTGGAAAAGATCGCTTTAACCTTTGAAGGCGTGGAAAAAACCTACGCCATCCAGGCCGGACGCGAAATCAGAGTCTTTGTCCAACCGGAAGCGATTAACGATCTGCAGACTCATAATTTGGCTAGAGATATTGCAAAAAAGATAGAAAATGAGTTAAAATACCCAGGAGAGATAAAAGTCAACGTTATCCGGGAAATGCGGGTAACCGAATACGCCCGTTAAGCCGAAAAACGTTTAACATCTTTCCCCCCTGCGCCTGACAACTTTTTATTAAACTAAGCATTAATAAACATATGAACAAAGCGCAACTCATCGACAAAATTAATCATGATGTCGAGGGCTTGAACAAGAAACAAGCCGAAAAGATGATTGATGTCTTGACTGACACGATCATTGAGGAACTCAAAGCCGATCGCGAAGTGACTATCGCCGGCTTTGGCACTTTCTTGTCCCGGGTTCGTTATTCTCGCGGCGGCGTCAATCCGCAAAAACCGAACGAGCGAATTACGATCCCGGCCGTGAAAGTTGCGAAGTTTAAAACCGGCTATCACTTGAAACAGGCCCTTAAGGGAAAGCGATAGAATCGATGCCCATAAGGACAGTCCCCCAACCTTAATTGAAGGGCGTATTATTTGTGTTCGGAAACCGACCTGACGATAATTAAGAGCGCCCGTAGCTCAACTGGATAGAGTACTTGGCTTCGGACCAAGGGGTTGCAGGTTCAAATCCTGCCGGGCGCACATTGGCTGGGTAGCTCAGTTGGTTAGAGCGTAGCACTCATAACGCTAAGGTCGCGGGTTCGATTCCCGCCCCCGCCACATTCATTAATGGCGCCCTCACGGTCGCTAAAAGGCCTCGTTAGCTCAGTTGGTAGAGCAGCTCCCTCTTAAGGAGATGGTCGCAGGTTCGAATCCTGCACGGGGCACGAATATGTTAAATCTAATTATCTTTGGCCCTCCCGGATCCGGCAAAGGAACTCAGGCGGCGCTAATCGCTAAAAAATATAAACTTGCCCATTTATCCAGCGGGGATATTTTGCGCCAAGAATTAAAAAACGGTTCCTTGGGGGCGAGCATCAAAAAATATCAAGAAACCGGCCGACTGGTTCCCGACAATATCATTATCGCCATGATGGAGGCGACCGCCGTTCGCAAGTTAAAAACCAAAGGTTTGGTTTTTGACGGTTATCCGCGCAATCTGCGTCAAGCTCGACAGCTGGATCGCTTTCTTAAGAAACAACGAACCGCTTTGACTCTGGTGTTAAATTTGAAATTAAGCGAACAGGACGCTCAAAAACGCATTATCAACCGCGGCAAAACTTCCGGACGCAATGACGACAACCTTAAAACCATTCGCACCCGTTTTCAAATATACCGCGCCCAAACGGAACCGATTTTAAAGTATTACCAAGCTCAAAAAAAGATAATCGCCGTTGACGGACGTCCGTCCATCCAAAAAGTAACTCAAAACATTACCGATATTTTAAAAAAACAACAATCGACGGATATAAAAAAGGGGGCTAAAAAATAGCTCCCTTTTTTTAACGATTACTCTAGCGTTTGGCGGCACCCCAGGCACCGATGTTCATCATATGAGAATTTTTTTTCTCATCGCTTTGAGCGCGAGCGGTTTGTTCTATAACCGTTCCGTCCGCGTCCGTTGCCGGCGCGTCGCTCTTGTCCGCAAAACGTGTTTCTTCGTTAAAAACTCCTGATGAATTTTCGCTGAAATCTTCATCAAAATACCTTCCCCGATGCTCGGGGAACACTGATTCGACCATAGACTTTTTTTTCATCTTGATTTGAGATTTGGTTTATGAATTAAAAGAACTGCTTTATTAACAAAGACCGAGCCTTAAGGCTCGGTCTTTAATTTGCTTGATTTATTATAATCTGATATTAAATATTTTGCGCAAATAAAGACCGGCCTTTCAAAAAGCCCCAAATAATAATATAGGATGTCTTTATTTGTAAATTTCTCATATCTAAGGGTTAATGATAGCAAGACGTTCAAAAACCGTCAAGCGTTTCACTCGCCAATCCGGGTGCCGACGTATTTTTTACCGGCCAGACAGGCGGATAAATTTTTTATTTTCTTTCCGTTGATCACCACGACTTTCAATCCCTTCTCGGCCGCCAATCGCGCCGCGATCGGATCAAAAGGAGCATTAAGACCGGGCCGCCATTTATGGCCGACTATCTTCCGAAACTCCGGCCAAGAAATCGCCTCTATCCGGCGCGCCGCGGAAAATCGACGCGGATCTTTATCGTAAACATAATCAATATTTGACAGATTAACGACGGTTTCTATTTTGTACTTTTGCGCCAACAACACCGCGACATAATCCGTTGATCGACCGGGTTGATAACCGGCGACAATAATAATTTTCTTGGCGGTTTTCACGGGCTTGGTCGGATCAAAAATAATATTCGGATAGGCCGCCGGTCCAAAAACGGCGCGCACCAACTCGGCATTCAATCGCGTCGCGGCGATGCCGACCCAATCCTGATCGCTCCGTAAAATCTTCGCGGTGGCCGTGGCGGCCGCAATATAATTTCTGGCGGTCGCTCCGCCGCCGATCACCAAATAAAATTTATCGCCCCGTTTGCTCCGACCGAGAATAAAAGCGCAAAACTTTTTTAAAAAGTCCGCTTCAATTTCTTTCTCGGTAACCAAAAGCGAGCCACCGACCGACAGCACGAAAGATTTAGCCATATTGATTATTTACTTTCTTCTATCTCTTTGCTTTTAATCTCCGCCAAAATCGCTCGCCTGATATCCGCCATCATTTTCTTATTGTCTTTGATGGTTTTTTTGGCCGCTTCCCGACCGAGGCCCAATTTAGTTTCGCCGAAAGAAAAGGAGTTGCCGCTCTTTTTGATCACTTCGCATTCCACGCCCAAATCCACCAAATCGCCGGCCACGGAAATGCCTTCATTATACATAATGTCAAATTCACAAGTGCGAAACGGCGCGGCCACTTTATTTTTCACGATTTTCACCTTGACGCGATTGCCGATGATTTTTTCGCCTTGCTTAATCTGAGCGGCGCGCCTCACCTCTACGCGCATCGAGCAATAAAATTTCAAAGCATTGCCGCCGGTCGTGGTTTCCGGATTACCGAAAAAAACGCCAATCTTATTTCTGATCTGGTTGATGAAAATAACCACCGTTTTTGTCTTGGCGATGATGGCCGTTAATTTTCTCAGAGCCTGACTCATCAAGCGCGCTTGCAAGCCCATATGTTGATCACCCATTTCCCCCTCAATTTCTTTCTGCGGCACCAAAGCGGCCACGCTGTCCACAACAATCACGTCAACGGCATTGGAGCGCACCAAGGTTTCCACGATTTCCAGCGCTTGCTCGCCGCTGTCCGGTTGGGACAACAACATTTCTTTGATGTTTACGCCTATCTTGGCGGCATATTCCGGATCCAAGGCATGCTCGGCGTCAACGAAAGCGGCAATGCCGCCGGTTTTTTGCACTTCGGCGACAATATGTTGCGCTAAAGTCGTTTTGCCGGAAGATTCCGGACCATAAACTTCAATCACTCGGCCGCGCGGTACGCCGCCCACGCCGGTGGCGATATCCAAGGATAAACAACCGGTGGAAATGGCGTCCACATTGGTTTTCGGTAAATCACCGAATTTCATAATCGCCCCTTCGCCGAAACGAGTCTTAATTTGCTCAATGGCGTTTAAGGCCGCCCCTTCGCGCTTATCCTTGTCTCCGCTTTTTTCGGAGACACTTTTCTTTTCCTTTTCCTGTCTCATATAGATTGATTAATAAATTAATAATTTTTATTATAGCATAAACTCCCTGAAATAACCGCTAAAAAATGATAAACTAACGATAATTTTTTATTAAAACGAATCTGACACTCTCAAGCGATTTTAACGCAAATTACCTGATGTTTTCGCTAATTTTGAGAAAACAACCCTAAAGACCGAAACGGCAGAAGCAATTTATGTTCTCGCCCGTCTTTTCTTCGCAAAATTATTTCACCGCCGTCATCAGTTTTTTGCCAGTCCAAATAAGCACTCGGATTGTCGGAATCATAATTAATTTCCTCGGTTTCGGCGCTGTTTTCCCATTCCGTTTTGATTTTCTCTATCAAGCGCGACCAAAATCCGTCCTCCTCTGCAACGGATACCTCCGCATCGGCCAACATGTCTTCCACGAATTCTCCGCTAACCGGTTCTTCCAAGCCCAAATCAACCAAGCTCTGCGCTACTCCGAAAATTGTCCCCAAGACCATGTTTACTTGTTTATAAACAAGGCTTTGCTGTCTTTCCGCTCGTTGCGCTTCATCGCCGCCGTAAAGAATGGTCGCCACCGCCACCAAGACTAAAAAAATAACGACAGTCAAAACGCTTTTAATCGGACGCAATACCGACATAAATTTAAAAATAATTTTTAAAACCAATCGTTTTATCGTTCCGACTTATCGGCGGAAGAAAAAATATTTATCTGACCGTATTGTCCGTCAAAACCGGGCGTGATAATCAATTCGCCGTCGCGCACGCGTCGAATTCCTTCAATAATGCGCACATCAATTTCTTCATTGACCGTCTGCAAATCCAAATCCAATAAAATTTCTATCTCCGAGCCGTAGGTCTCAGTCAAACGCCGATATTGCTTTTGAACGGCCACCGAAGCGCGATTTTTAAGACCCAAAGCTTCGCCGATAATCTTATCCAATTCCACGGTTTTTCTAAAACCGACAGCTGACAACGGTCGAAAACCGTACGGCCGATCCGCCAATTCCTCTACCCGATTCAAGACGCCGATGACTAAAGGCTCCCCGCACTGCGGGCAAATATTTTTTAATCGCCGACTTTCCGTCGGCTCGCAACTGAAAGCGCAATCGCGATGCCCGTCCAAATGATACATGCCCTCTTCCGGATAAAATTCCAAAGTTTCCCTCATTCCTTCTCGATCGGTCTCGGCCGGAGCAACGCGACGACGGTATTTTATGATATCGTAAATCTTTTGGTAAGTAATCGGTTCGTCAATCTCCATGATATTCGCTTCCCGCGCAATATTGTTTAAGCTATGCGCATCGGAATTGGACAAAACCGTTAAATTATCCAAGGCCGATAAACGCCAATTCATTTCCGGATCGCTGGACAAACCGGTTTCATAAGCATATATATGCTCGGTCTGCTCCCGAAAACATTCTTCCAAAGTGTCAAAGCCGGATTTAGAGCCGAAAACCGAGAACCAAGGAGTCCAAATATGCGCGGGATAAATCAAAAATTTATCGTTGATTTTTAAAACCAGTTTCACGAATTCCGGCGCGGAAATCCCCAAAATCGGCCGTCCGTCCGAATGAATATTGAATCTTTTGGCCAGTTGACGATTTAATTCAACAACCGCCGACATGTTCGGAGCCTGAACGACAAGATGAATCCGCCTGCAACGTCCGCCATCCATATAAATCAAAGCTACTTCCGTGCTCAACAAAAATTTTACTTTATCGTCCGCCGCTCGCTTCAATTTATACAAACCCGCATCGGGAAATATCTCCTCCAAATCTTTTTTTAAAATTGCCGCCCATTCCGGATGCGTAAAATCGCCGGTGGCAATAACGTCTACGCCTTTTGTCCGGCAAGTCTGTTCAATATTCTCGGGCAAAAGCTTGGGAGAACAAGCGCGAGAATAACGGGAATGGATATGAAGATCTAAAACCTGACGCATAGACGCATATTTACGATTAAAGCACCAAGCCTTCGGCAATTTTCAGCTCCTCTTGGCTGTTGATGCCCATTGCCTCATAAGGCTCAATGTTAATGGTGCCGATTTTTTCGCCGGCGGCAAAAGCCAGCTTCACCATATCGGTCAAATAATACTCTTTTGATTTATTCTCATTTGTCAGACTATCAATATTCTTAAACAACCAATCTTTATTGAAACGCATAAACCCGGGATTAACGGCGGTAATTTTTTTTTGTTCTTCGTCGGCGTCTTTAAACTCCACAATTCCCTGGACCGCTCCGTCCGTGCCGATAATGAAACGCCCCCAATGATAAAAATTTTGATACCAACCCGCGAAGTTCGGCAATCGGGTCGGCATAACCGTTAAAACCGTAGAGTCGGCCGCCGCGAACTTCTTGATAGACTCTCTTTTTAAAAAAGGATGATCACCATAGAGAACCACGATATTATCAATTTTTCCGTCACCGCTTTCAATGGCCGCCCGTGCGCAAGCCACCGCTTGGCCGGTGCCGAGCGGCTCTGTTTGCGCCACGTATTCGGCATCATATTCGGTCAACGCGGCTTTAATAATATCTCTGTTGTCATCAGACACGACAATAATCGGCCGCGGATCAATTTGAGCCGCCCTCACTTCCTCCATCAAATACTCTAACATCGCCCTGCCTTTCAAAGGTACTAAGACTTTGGGTAATTCGCTCTTCATGCGCGTCCCCCGACCGGCGGCTAAAATAACGATGCGGGTCATAAAAAATAAAGATTAAATGCCTATCTTAAAATATAAAAATAAGGAAAATCAAAACTGATTTCCCTTATATTTTAACATTTTTTGCCATCGGAAGCAAACTAATATCTTAAATAAATTTTACTTAATATAAGCTAAAATTTTCTCTTTTATCTCCTTTATTCTCCCGGCGACTTCGGCGGAAGTTTTAGCTTCGGCGTAGATTCTGATAATCGGCTCGGTATTGGAGGCGCGCAAATGTACCCAAGAATCCGACCAGTCAATCTTCACGCCGTCAATGTTCGTAATCTTCAAATCGCCGGAAACCGAGCTTTGTTCTGTTTTATAAGCCTGCTCAACATCAGCCAATAATTTATTGACGTCCAGCCCGTCCGTCAATTCCAAACGATCCTTGACCATAAAATACATGGGAAATTGTTTTTTAAATTCAGAAATTTTTTTATTCTGTCCGGCTAACGCGGACAAAAATAAAGCGATGCCGACCAAAGCGTCGCGTCCGTAATGCAGTTCCGGGAAAATCACGCCGCCGTTCCCTTCACCGCCAACAACCGCCTTCAATTCTTTCATTTTCTGCACGACATTAACCTCGCCGACCGCCGCCGCTTCGTATTTGCCGCCGCCTTGTTCCGTAATGTCTTTTAAGGCGCGAGAAGAAGACAAATTGGAAACGGTTGCCTTTTGATATTTTCCGGGATGTTTTGCTTCAAGAGATTTATAGTTTTCTAACACATAATCCGCCACGGCGACTAGGGTATATTCTTCGCCGAACATCTCGCCGTTTTCGTCTATAAACGCCAAACGATCCACGTCCGGATCCACAACAATTCCCAAATCCGCTCCCGTGGCTTTAACTTTCTCCATAATCTGCGTTAAATTTTCCGCCAAAGGCTCCGGCTTATGAGCGAAGCGTCCGTCCGGCTGACAATTTATTTCAATTACTTCCGAAACGCCCAGCGCTTTCAATAATTCCGGCACGATTATCCCTCCGACCGAATTAATACCGTCCACGACAATTTTGAATTTCTTATTGGCGATGGCCGTTTTTTTAACCGTTGCCAAATTTAAAATGGCGTTTAAATGATTTTCGGCCAAAAATGGATTAAAAACATATTGGCCGGATTGCTCCTCGGTCGCAAAATTAATATCCGCTTTCTCCGCCAATTTCAAAATTTCCTGTCCGTCGGCCGCGGAAAAAAATTCTCCTTGACCGTTTAAAAGTTTAAGCGCGTTCCAGCCGACCGGATTATGCGAAGCGCTAATCATGATTCCGCCTTGCGCCGCCTGTTGAATCACCGTCATCTCCACCGTCGGCGTCGTTGCCATGCCCAAATCAATCACGTCGGCACCAAGACTTAAAAGCGTGCCGATGACTAAATTTTTAACCATCTCTCCCGAAATTCGTCCGTCGCGACCGACGATTATTTTTAATTTAATATCCGGATAATTTTGTTTTAAAAAAAGAACATCGGCCGCGATAAAGCGAATAATGTCCAACGGAGTTAAATTTTCTCCCGAAATTCCGCCGATTGTCCCGCGGATGCCAGAGATGGATTTGATAAGGGGCATATGATTATATTATACTATTTCTTTATTTTTTACTCTTTTAATTTATAATATGATTATATAACAGAAAAATCCTTTAATAAAGATAGGAAATAATAATTTGATTCAAATCTGATCCTTGACAAAGACCCTTAAGTGTACTATATTATGTTGATAAATATAGTTCTTAACCAATTAAAAATTTAGGGATGGAAGCACAATTTTTTAGAATAACTCTTTATGGCATGATGGCCATTCAAATGCTCGCTTGGGGATGGTTCAGTTATAAGGCCGGAAAATTATCAGATAAAAGCTTTCTTATGTTCACAGCCATGATGATGATTGGTCAAATCGGCGCCGGCATTGAAACTGTCTATCTACAAGCTTGGGGAGCTTTTTCAATGCAAATTTATTTCTTAATATTTACTCTATTTGGTGGCATACGCCGATATTCCTCTCGTAAAAAAGGTAGCTAATTTCATGATTGTATATTAAAGCGGATTTATAAATTCGCTTTTTTTTATTTTCCCCAATAAAAAAACACCATTGTTCTGGCGGCGACCTACTTTCCCAGGGCTCAGGCCCAAGTATCATCGGCGCTGGAAGGCTTGACTGCTGAGTTCGGGATGGGATCAGGTATGACCCTTCCGCTCAAACCACCAGAACAATGGTGTCTTTTATATAGAGCCTATCTTCAGCCGGAGCCGCCGATAGGTTACCATTGTGAATTTGTCAGGTAAAAATCAGAAAACTGCTTGGACATCAAAAATTCTTAAAAATAAAAGTGTGGGAAAATCAAACGACTTATTAGTACCGCTCCGCTCAATCCCTTGCGGGACTTACACGTACGGCCTATCAAGGTTATAATCTCTAACCAGTCTATGAAACCTAATCTTAGAGACAGCTTCGCGCTTAGATGCTTTCAGCGCTTATCTAAACCGAAGGTAGCTACCCGGCAATGCCCCTGGTGGGACAGCCGGCACACTAGAGCTTCGTCCTTCCCGGTCCTCTCGTACTAAGGAAGGGCCTCTTCAAGTTTCCACGACCACAGTGGATAGGAGACCGACCTGTCTTACGACGAACAGCCCAACCCTTGGGAGCTTCTCCACCCCCAGGATGCGACGAGCCGACATCGTGTATGATTCCATTATTACTAATGGTACGGACTATGTCTTCATCCCACTAAAATCTAATGGGAGTTGGCGTATTATGACTCAAAGCCATAAGTTTCTTCCGGCCAAGGAAGAAAACAAGTCTCTACAGGGTCATAACTCAATTTTATAGCGCATTGACGGAATAATATATTTCTCTATCAAATTCCTGAGTTTTGGCAAACTAGACTTGATAAATCTTATTCGATAATAAGATTTGTCTTTATTTAAACCGGCCGATAAGCCAATTTTCTTTAAAGAAGAAATCATTTTCCGCTGCGACCCGTTATCAAATTGCTGAGTATTAAGGTAAATGTCCGACGAACGACATTTGCTGCCATCGTCCATAAACCAAATTGCTAAAATCATAGAATTAAGCCGAAGATTGCCAGGAATTATTTTTTTACCATTTTGATAAAAATTCTTAAATAATTCCGTTAACTCGGGGTGTTGTTCGGTATAAAACCGATACGCGACCCTGCCTCCATTGCCTTTTCTTGATTTTGGCGGACTCTTCACAATACTTTTCAATTGATCATACTTCCAATCAACATATTTTTTCTGTTTTATGGAGTGATTAATCTCTAAAAAAGCATTTCTTCTACCTTTGATAACGCGCAAGTAACCGTCGCCCAAAATTGAGCCGACGATTATTGATTTTTGCGTTTGAGTTAGACTTCCCGCGGCGTTGTCCATAATTAATTATTATAGGCCAAATAAATTATGGAGTCCACCGTTATAAGCCAATTTTATTCACTCGATTACTCGAGATGGCACCCCGATATGTTAAGGTGCCGAACCAGGTCGTCGATATGGACTCTTGGACCTGACTAGCCTGTTATCCCCGGAGTAGCTTTTATCCGATGAGCTTCCACCATCCTACATTGAATGGTCGGATCACTAAGTTCCGCTTTCGCGACTGCTTGACTTGTAGGTCTCGCAGTAAAGCCGGCTTTTGCCTTTACACTATCTCCCGGGTTTCCATTCCGGGATAGCCGACCTTGGTAAACGCCTCCGTTACTTTTTGGGAGGCATCCGCCCCAGACAAACTACCCACCAGACACTGTCCCCCGCTATCGCGGGGTGAGAATTAAAAATAGGCAAGGGTGGTATCTCACTGGTGCCCGAAGGCTCCCACCTATGCTGAACAAGCATACCTCTAATTCAATATCAAGTTGTAGTAAAGCTTCACGGGGTCTTTTCGTCCAACTGTGGTTAACGAGCATCTTTACTCGTATTGCAATTTCACCGAGTACTTCGTTGAGACAGTGCCCAAGTGGTTAAGCCATTCGTGCAGGTCGGAACTTACCCGACAAGGAATTTCGCTCTTCACTTGCTTAATATTTCTATTAAGAATGGACTTTATCTTACTCATGATATGAATTTAATTCTTCTAAAACTTTTAGAGCGGATATTTTATCCTGTCTGTTCATTTTAGAAGCGATGGCAATAATATCCTTAATGCCTTCAGCCGATAAATGTTTATTTTGGTTCATCAATGCAATAATCTCCTTAAATTTAATGAAATCAAATTTCTTTTGAGTCAATAACGGATATTTGTCAAAATGAGGAATAACGAACTTATTCATATGTTCTAAAGATCTTATTCTCAGCTCATACCGAGTATCGTGATTTATTCTCACGACTCCAGCGCCGAAATATTTCTTTAAAGCATACAATAATTGTATATCGCGTTTATGCTGGACTATCCGAAATTCCGGCAATACTTGAAAATTTATTTTCATCGTATCGTTTTTATTTATTCCAACATAAAACGTTCCTTCACCATCGACAAATCCGCTTACCCAATGTGGATTTATCTTCATATTTTAGAGTCTCAGTTTTTAAGTCTCTGAGGATTTTTAATCCTGCGCGTTTGCCCCGTGTATCTAAGGATTTTTACTGAGGTCGACAACCCCGAGTACCTTAAATCTTTTGAGGATTTTCACGCATTTTACTGAATATTTAATGACAACTATAACTTTCGCTATAGCCAGGCAACGTATTTTTATGTTTATCACCATATAATCGTCCCAGTCCTTTTGCAATCTAATGTAATAAATTGCAAAACCTTAGGACGATTATAGTTATCGCCGGCGTTCATCCGCGCTTCAATTCGAGGCTTCGCCTTACGGCTAACCCCTCCTCTTAACGTTCGGACACTGGCCAGGCATCACCCTCTATACATCCTCTTGCGAGTTAGCAGAGAGCTATGTTTTTGATAAACAGTCCCTTGGGCTCTTTAGCTGCGGCCCTGCTTGCGCAGGGCAGGCCTTATCTCTAAATTACGGCCGCTGTTTTGCCGAGTTCCTTAACGAAGTTTCTCTCGTACATCTGAGGCTTCTCGCCTCACCTACCTGTGTCGGTTTACGGTACGATTACTGTTACCTTAGCCCTAGAGGTTTTTCTAGTCAGTTCTGCCACTTGAATTGATTCCGCCTTGCGACTTCATCTCTTCTCAATCCCTTGAAACTATGGCCCGGATTTACCTAGGCCGTTTCTTGAGACCGCAAACGCACATACCATAGCGCGCTCAAACTTTAGAACTGCGTCTCCCCATCGGAAAATAACAGTAGTGCCGGAATATTAACCGGCTCATCCATCGGTCAGGGCCCGCACTACACGGGCTGGACCTTAGGATCGACTAACCCTGGGTCGATTTTCGTTGCCCAGGAAACCTTAGGTTTTCGATGGGCGGGGTTTTTACCCGCCTTTTTGCTACTCATGCCAACTCACGACACGGCTTCGACGCTGAAGGGAATGCTCCTCTACCACTGCCTAGATTTCTGTCTTCTATTTCTCATCTTCGTGGGCACTACACTCCACGAACCTCTAGCAAAATTTATGTTTTGCCGGAAATAAACGACACAAATCTAGGCAGTTCACACCTTCGGTACTATGCTTAGCCCCGATAAATTTTCGGCGCGAAACAACTTGATTAGTGAGCTATTACGCTATCTTTAAAGGATGGCTGCTTCTAAGCCAACCTCCTAACTGTCGTAGGGGACCTTAGATTGTGATTAGGGCTGTTTCCCTTTCGACTGATGAACCTTAGCGCCCATAGTCTGACTCCCGGACTCTACCCCCAGGTATTCGGAGTTTGATTGAAGACGGTATCTTGCGACCCGCCCTCATCCAGTGCTCTACCCCCTGAGGTCAACATCCGAGGCTAGCCCAAAAGCTATTTCGAGGAGAACCAGCTATTGCCGAGTTCGATTACAATTTCTGCGCTAACCACAAGTCATCCCATAGTGTTGCACGGCTAATGGGTTCGGTCCTCCATCCGTCTTTCGACGAACTTCAACCTGCTCATGGTTAGATCACCCGGCTTCGGGTCTTGTCCATGCGACGAATGCTACGCTTCCGTCCCGCTAGCGAATATCCGAATCTTGCGACCCGGTTAAACGTTGGACGAAAGCGAAGCACAAACGGGCTATTAACCCTCGCTTTCACTCTGCATGCTCTCCAAAGGAGATTATGCCAGCCACATAGAACAAACTCGTTGGCTCATTCTTCAATAGGCACGCCGTCACCCCTTGCGGGGCTCCGACTCTTTGTAAGTATATGGTTTCAGATACTATTTCACCTCCCTAAACGGGATGCTTTTCACCTTTCCCTCACGGTACTTGTTCACTATCGATCATAAGAAGTATTTAGTCTTAGGTCATAGTCGACCTGGCTTCAAACGGGATTTCACGAGTCCCGTCCTACTTAAGACAAAAGCCACGAAGAGTCAATTCTTTTCGCTTACCGGGCTATCACCGTCTCTGGCCGAGCTTTCCAGCTCGTTCAACTAAGAATTGTCTTTTTTTACTTCGCCCTGTTGATCTGGCAACAAGCGCTAATATCTTGCAACACCGAAAAAACATATGGCTCCAGAGCCTTCTGAAGCAAACTTGGCGAACCAAGCTCACTTCTCAGTTATTTGGGTTTAGACTTCTCCCCTTTCGCTCGCCACTACTCAGGGAATGATTGTTATTTTATTTTCCTCCGGCTACTAAGATGTTTCAGTTCACCGGGTCTTCCAGCTCGCCTTAAAGGCTGAGCTTTCTCCATCTTCAATGGAGAGGGTTTCCCCATTCGGAGATCCGCGGGTCAAAGGTTGCTTGCCACCTCACCGCGGCTTATCGCAGGCTGCTACGTCCTTCATCGTCTTCTTATGTCAAGGCATCCACCATATACTCTTATTGAGATTTTCCCACGCTTTTATTTTTAAAGCTACAAAAGCGCGTTTTTCAGTATTCCGATTACAGCCTCTCGATCTCGGACGAAAAATTCGAGACAAGAGATCCAAATACTGATCTTACTTAATTTTTGATGTCTTTACTCTAACATTGATTGTTAAGGGACTTGATAGCAGGGCGCAAAAAAACCGCTGGTAAGCGGTTCTAAGTAATCGCAAAATAGCTGATCGTTAGAATCGCTTTTTAAGATAATTTCTGAGCTTCTTTTGCATATTGTTTTCGGCTTTTTCAGCCCTGTTAAAACTGATAAGAATTATACCAGTTTGAAAAACTATGTCAAGGGGGATAAAGTGTTGAAAAGATAGCGGAAAATAAGCTTTTTCATTCATAAGTTTATCATTCATAATTTAGCTGATTTTAGAGTAAATTAATTATATCTATTGACAAATAATATATTATATGATATAATAGCTTCATCAGAATCAACTAGTTATTTACCAAATAAATATATCATGAAAAAAATTGTAAAATTTTTCGAGCTGGTTTTAAGTTCACCGAGAAGACTTAAAGAGCTAACACAAAAATATCCGGAAACTTGTTCCCTGGTCGTAGGAAGCCTATGTGCGATTGCTATTATAGCAGTCTTCATAACTAAATTGACCGTGCCGGCACAGTGGAATTTTGATGCTTTCGCAAACTTTCTGTTCGATTTCATTTTTATTCTTCTGATGAGTTTATGCGTCGGCGGCTTGTCCTACTTCATGGCTATCATGATGTTTGGAGAAAAAAAATCCGAGGAATTAAGCCAAGCTGCGCTTAAAAACGAAATCAAGCTAATCATCAACACCGGATTAATAAACAGCGGCGCCGCTAAAACAGCCGATGACTTGATAAAATGATCAGATGCATCAAAAAACAAAACAGCCAATCTTCAAGAAAGGCTGTTTTTTTCTTAATCAAAAACAGGCTCCGGCCTGTTCTTTTTCCAAAAAATTTATTAATTTAAAATTTTCGCTTCCTGATTTTAAAGCGCTCGTCCTTAGAAAGTTCAAGCGCCAAGCATGCCGATATCTTCCATATTTCTTTCCGCTACCTCCCGACTGATTTCGCCGGCTTGATATAATTCTTTGAGATGGCGGTCCAAAGTAATCATGCCGATTGAAGCGTTCGTTTCAATCGTGCTTTTAATCTGGGCGGTCTTCCCTTCCCTAATCAGATTGGCGATCGCCTCGTTGTTTATTAAAACTTCCCGCGCCGCTATCCGTCCGCCCTTGATACGCGGTAATAATCTCTGGGAAATAATCGCCGACAAAACGCCGGACAACTGCGATTTGATTTGATTTTGTTGATGCGGCGGGAAACTGTCAATAATACGATCGACCGTCTGGGCCGCGTTATAAGTATGCAAAGTCGCAAACACTAAATGTCCGGTTTCCGCCAAAGTCACGGCCGCGGCCATCGTTTCCGGGTCGCGCATTTCACCGAGCATAATCACGTTCGGGTCTTGGCGCAAAATATGCTTCAAGCCGGCGGCAAAACTCAACATATCTTCTCCCAATTGTCGTTGGGAAATAATGCTTTTGGCCGGCGTAAAAATATATTCTATCGGGTCCTCTAAAGTAATGATGTTAACGCCGCGCGTTTCGTTGATATAATTGATCATGGCGGCCAGCGTCGTGGACTTGCCGCAACCGGTCGGTCCGGTCACCAAAATAAATCCCTGCGGCAGATTCAAAAGATCTTCCACCACCGGCGGCATGCCGATTTCCTGAAGCGAGGGCTTGCGACTGTCAATCACGCGAGCGACAATCCGAGTATTATTTTTTTCAAAAGAAAAATTAATCCGATAACGATAGGCTTCAACTTGATAGCCCAAATCCAAATCGCGTTTGTCCGAAAAGCGCGCCCTTTGTTCTTTGGACAACAAAGTCTGAGAAAAGCTTTCCAAATCGGCGGCCGTTAATTTGGCGAAGGCGCCGTCGGGAACAATTTTATTGATATCCGACAGCTCCCCGTCAATTCGTAAAATCGGCGCTTGATCAAAAAGCAAATGAATATCCGAAGCTTTTTTTTCCGCCGCCAGTTTTAAGAGATTATTGATATCCATAAATTTACCACTCCAATTTTTTAATTCCCTTGGCCGCCGCGTCAACCTGGGCTTCTTGCTTGGACGAGCCTTGACCGGTGGCGATCAAGTCTTCTTCAAAATATAAACCGATGGTAAAAATTTTGGCGTGATCCGGACCGACCTCGTCCAAAATTTGATAATGCGGCGTAATCCCTTTTATTTCTTGCGCTTTTTCCTGCAAGCGAGATTTCGGGTCCAAATAAGTTTGATTCTCCAGAATATCGTCCAATTTGGAAATCACATTTTTCTTGATAAATTTCTTGGCCGTTTCCAATCCTTGATCCAAATAAATCGCGCCGATAATCGCCTCTACGGCATTGGCTAAAATAAACTGACGAGATTTTTTATTCTTGTCGCGCGCTTCGCCTCGCGACAAATACAGACAACTCTCGATATCCAACTCTTTAGCTATTTCATAAAGCATTTTGGCGTTGACCAAAGACGCCCGCCAATTGGTCAAATCCCCTTCGGGCGTGGAAGTGAAACTGAGATACAAATATTCCGTCACGACGATTTCCAAAACCGCGTCGCCCAAAAACTCCAGTCGCTCGTTATGACCGATTTTAAATTCCGAGTGTTCGTTCAAATAAGAACGATGCACCATCGCTTGTTTGAGCAAGCTTTCGTCTTGAAACTTCACTCCCAAGCGTTTTTGCAATTTAATCAAATCATTCATAAAGCAGATTTTAAACCAATGGCGCCCCGAATGGGGGCGCCGGTAATTCATAAAATTATTTTTCTGCGACCGCCGCCTCTTTTTCGGCCCCCTCTTTTTCGGCTTCCTCTTTTTTGGCCGCCTCCACCTCTTCTTTATTGTCTCTCTTTTGAACTTCCGGATCGTCGTTATATAAAGCGCCCAGAACGCCATTGATAAATTTCCCGGAAGCGTCGCCGCCGAAACTTTTGGCCACTTCAATCGCCTCGTTAATGGCTACGCGCGGCGGAACGGCCGTATACAACAATTCATAAATGCCCAAGCGTAAAATATTGCGATCAACGGTCGTAATCTGATCCAAGGGCCACTCCGTCGCGTATTTGATAATATATTTGTCAATCGCCTCTATTTGATCGCGAACGCCAATCACCAAATCTTTCACAAAACCGCCATCGTCAAAATTCGGAGCGAAGTTGGCAAAATTATCGACGATTAATCGCTCGATATCGTCGTCTTTTCTGCCGTTAAAATCCCAGGCAAATAAAGTTTGCAAAGCGATGGTTCGCGCCAAATGTCTGTTGGACATAATTATTTTTTCTTAGCCGCTTTGATTTTGATTTTCAAAATCTCTTTGCCTCGATAAGAGCCGCACAAAGCGCAGGCCGTATGAGGTTTCACGGCGGCGCCGCATTTCGGACATTTATTCAAGACTATCTTTTTTAAAGCCAGATGCGCCCGGCCTTGATGAGTTTTACTATGGGTTTTGCGTTTTTTAGGGTTTGCCATATTGATTGAAACTTTTAAACATTTTCTTCGCCGTCAGGCGAATTTAATTTATTATTTTTATCTAATTAGCTCAATTTCAGTATATCTCAAATTCAATATTAGTCAACCGAAACAGCCGCCTCGCGCTTCGCCGGTTTCGGTCCGACCAACTGCTCAAATTCCTCTTTTTCCAGAGTTTCTTTCTCCAACAGAACCAAAACAATTTTTTCCAATTGTTCTTTTTCCCGATTGATAATCTCGGCCGCTTGCGCTTCGCCTTGTTTGATAAAGCCGCTGATTTCTTGATCGATTTGCTCGGCAACTTTTTCGCTATAGTCCCGCTGTTCGTGAATTTCTCTGCCCAAGAAAATCATTTCTTCTTTTTCGCCATAAGTCCGCGGACCCAAGTGATCGCTCATGCCGAAATCGGTAATCAGGCTACGCGCCAAAGAAGTCGCGCGACGCAAATCCGACGTCGCGCCGGTCGTCACCTCTCCGAAAATCGTTTTCTCCACCAAATGTCCGGCCAACAAGACGGCAATTTCGGAAATGAATTCCGATTTGGAATGCATATGACGATCCTCAGACGGAACTTTCAAGGTATAACCGCCGGCCGAACCGCGCGCAATGATGGAAACCTTATGCACCGGATCGGCGTCCGGCAAAAAATGCGCGACTAAAGCGTGTCCCGCTTCGTGATAGGCAGTAATCTTCTTTTCTTTGTCGGTAATCACCCGACTTTTCCGTTCCGGTCCGATCATCACTTTTTCAATCGCTTCAAACAAATCTTCATTGACGATTTCTTTTTTATTATTTCGCGCCGCCAAGATAGCCGCTTCGTTAAGAATGTTGGCCAAGTCCGCTCCGGAAAATCCCGAGGTCCGCCCGGCCACGACTTTCAAATCCACTTTCTTGCTTAACGGTTTCTTGCGAGCGTGCACCAACAAAATGTCTTCTCTATCCTTCAAATCCGGCAAATCAATCATCACCCGACGATCAAAACGACCGGGACGCAAAAGCGCCGGATCCAAAACATCGGGACGATTGGTCGCGGCAATAACGATAATACTTTGCGTCGGCTCAAACCCGTCCATCTCCACTAAAATTTGATTCAAAGTCTGCTCTCTTTCATCATGACTCCCTCCCAGGCCGGCACCGCGACGGCGACCGACCGCGTCAATTTCATCGATAAATACGATGCAAGGTGCGTTCTTTTTGGCTTTTTCAAACAGCGACCGGACACGCGAAGCGCCGACTCCGACAAACATTTCCACAAATTCCGAACCGGACATATGAAAAAACGGCACTTGCGCTTCCCCGGCGACCGAACGGGCCAAAAGAGTTTTTCCGGTTCCGGGCGCGCCCAATAACAGAACGCCGCGCGGAATCTTGGCTCCCAAGTCATGAAACTTTTTCGGAAAACGAAGAAACTCCACGATTTCCTGCAATTCTTCTTTAGCTTCTTTCGCACCGGCGACATCTTTGAAAGTGGCGCGATTCTTGGCATCCGGCTTAAAATCCTTAGCGGTTGACTGACCGAAACTCATCGCTCGAGAATTGGCCCCCTGCAAACCGCGCATGGTGAAAAAAATAAAAATACCGACCAAGAGAAGCGGCAAAAGAAAAGGAATGATATTGGCCAACCAATAATCCCACCCGCTCTCGTCTTTAACGGAAATTTTGACTCCGGCCACTTTAGCCGGATCAACCGCGAAATTGCTCAAAAGAGCGGACAAAGATTCGTTCGGCTCTTTCCGGATACTTTCCGATTTGCCGTCCTTCAAAGTGGCAGTAATTTTGTCGCCGCTGACGACCAATTCGCCGATTTCATCATTATTGATTCGACTAATCAAGGTTTCCAGGCCAACCGTTTCACTTTTCCCTTTCTGGTCGGTGAAAGAACTGAAGACCGCCGCGATTACCAAAAAAATAATGAAAAATAGCAAAAAATTTCTAATTAATTTTTTCATGAATTTAAGATTAATTTTGTATCTATATTATAGGCGGAAAAAGCCGTTTTGGCAATGCCGCGCGCCATCGATTTGAATAACAAAAATGCCCTGTTTCAGGACATTCTTGTCTATATTGATTTTCTAAAATAATTTATTTTTTCTTTTTGGCCGTCTGGGACTTTTTATCTTTTTTGCCGTCTTGTTCATCGGCCGCCGGCGAATCCTTGTCTTGATCCGCGACCTCTTTTTTTTCTTTTGTTTCTTTGGCCGTTTCTTTTTCCGTTTCTTCATCGGCTTGGTCGGCTTTTTTCGTCTTAGCCGGTTTTTCTTTGGTCCCCGCCGACTTAGATTTCGCCCCCTCGTCGGCCAACTTTAAACCCAAGCGATGTTCGCCCGGAGTGATGCTGACGATTTCAAAATTATTTTCTTCTCCCGGTTGATATAATTCGGTAATTTTCTCTTTAACCTCCAAATTTAATTGGCTGATATGCGCCAAGCCATGAATGTCATCGTCAAGTTTGACGAATAATCCGAAAGGATTGACTTTCAAAATCACGCCCGGCACGACTTGGCCGATTTGATATTTGGCGCTGGCCTCCAACCAAGGATCTTTCAGCAATTTCTTGGCGCTCAAAAACACTTTGGCGCCATCAATGGAAATGATTTCCGCTTTGATCTTATCGCCGACTTTATACATCTCGCTCGGAGAATCGATTCTTTGCCAAGCCAACTCGGAAATATGAATCAAGCCTTCGATATTTTCGCCGAAAGAAATAAAAACGCCGAAATTGGTGATGGCCGTAATTTTTCCTTCCGCGACCATGCCAATCTGATATTTATCCAAAGCCGGTTTCTGTTTTCTGTTCCAAACGTCCTTTTCACTGAAAATCACTTTATTGTCTTCTTCGTTTAAAGTAATGACCGTCACTTCAAATTCCTGACCGACAAATGATTTCAATTTTTCCAAAATTTTGCTCTTGTCGCCGCCGGAGATGCGCGGATAATTTTCCGGTGCCAACTGCGAAACCGGCAAAAATCCGTCAATCTGACAATAACGGCTCAACAAACCGCCCTTATTGGCGTCCATGATTTTAACTTTAATCGTGGTCTTGTCTTTAAACGCCTGACGCAATTTATTCCAGGCTTTTTCCTGCCCGACCAAACGAAAAGACAGCTCCAATTCGCCGTTCTCGTTTTCGGCGTCTATCACCGCCGCCTCGATTTCGTCGCCCGGTTTCAAGCGAGAAAATTCTTCCACTTCGTTATAAAGTTCCGGACCGCGGATGATACCCATCAACACGCCGTCAACATCCAACTTCACTTCCGATTTGGAAGCGGCTACGACTTTACCTTTGACAATATCTCCGGTTTGCGGAATTTTAATATTGTCTTTTTTCAATAATTTTTCAAACTCGTCCAATTGTTCTAAATTTTGGTCGTCCATATAAACAAAAAAAATCTCTAACCCGATCTGACAATCAGGCCCGGCGGTCACTTCCGCTCGTCTCGTCAAAGACAAGCTTATAATCCGCAGGCTTTATTAAAAGTGATCTTAAATTAACTTCTCACAGTATATAGAAAAACTCGCCGGCTGTCAATCCTAAGCGACTTCCCTTTTCAAGCCGGGCTTGAGAGCTTTTTTCAGTCTAATTGTCTTATTAATTCGTTCCGGTCCGGCCGCTTTCGGCTGGCGCGGCAACAAACCCTCAATCAAATTGACGAAAACATAGGTCAACTGAGGATTATTTTTATCCGGCACGATTTTTTGATTCTGACGATCGTAAAAATAATCTCCCGGATCCTCTTCTCCGTCCGCAACATATTTTTCTACGGCGCCGTTCGTCGATTTTTTATAATTGACCAATTGTTCGCGTTCGCGAAATTTTTCCGCTTTGAAATAACCCTTGCCCCACGCCCCTTTTTCCACCATATATTCGCCGTACTCGTTGGCTTGTTCCAAAATATCTTCCGTTTTCAACGGCTCGCCTTGTGCGTCAAAAACATAAATTCCCCGACGCTGTTTAGCCGGCATTCTCAACCAAGCGTAAGCTCTGGTCATCAAATCTATTTCTCCGGCCGAATATTCCGGCGCCTGCGCTTTAATGCGGGAAAATTCTTTTCTCAAAGCGCCGATTTTCCGTTTGGTTTCCAATTTTTCTTCCCTGGCCGCTTTATCCCTGGCCACTTTTCTGAAAAATGCCTCGCGTCTGGTTTTCAATAAGTCGGCATCAATTTTGGCATCCAGATTTTCTTCTTCGGTATTAAAATATCCTTGACGAGCCGTTTCCAAATCGCGAGCCAATCTGGCTTTTTCAAAATGGGCTTTCTTTTGCCGCTTGTCGTCGTCGGCAATGTTCCTCAAACGTCGCGCCGTCGCGAAGGACGATTCCAAACGCACATCATCAAGTTTGTCTTCCGCCTCCTGACTGCCCGGAGCGGTCATGGCATTGTACTCGTCATTGGAAATATCTTCTCCGGTTTTAAAATTGTTCTTTTTGGCTACCCGCTCTTGATCTTGAAACCAATCTTCATTTTCATGATATTCATCCGCAGATTCAATGTTGCGCAAATTACGCCCCTGATCGCCGATACCGGTCGCTCCTTTGGCGCTCATCTTCTCCAAACTTTTGTCTCGTCGCGGTCGAAATCCTATTTTTTCAAAAAAACCCATATATTTAAATCTTTTGGTGAAAATAAATTTTTCACTGCTATATTAAATTGATTATTTTCAAAAATCAACCGGTGACTGAATAAAAACAGTTGGCGCCACATTCCTCGCTAACTTAATTCCAGCGCTTTTTAGGATCGTTAACGATGTCTAAATATTCTTTGACTTTTCTGACCGCCGCCGGATCGGCCATTCTCCGGTCAACCTCGCGAGTGACTTGCTCTATATAACTCTCATCGCTGTCCTGAAGACTGCCCGTTGAGTATTTCTCGTCGGGATTACCGCTAAAACTCGCCTCCACTTCCGCCTCCATTTGTTTGCGGATGGCAGCCATTTCTTCTTGAGAAGATCGGGACATTTCCCGCGGTCGCGCCGCTAAAGCTCCTTCGATGTTCATATTTTTGTGGTTAATAATCAAAGACTCTTTTATATTATGATAATTATATCATAATAACCCCAAAAAATGTAAATGTCCAGACGGGACGGCCAATGATTATCGGGGTGTATTCATTGACAAATAATTAAAATAGTTCTAATATATAGACTTCTTTTAAAATTAACCAAAAAACTCTCGTCTTCATGAAGAAACAAGTTAAGCCAAGGTTAGATCAACAAAAATTGAATCTAATTACCAGAATTCTCGGCGAAGGCCCTGTCTCTCCCGTATATAAAGGAAAGCTCAAAAAAATAGAGCTAATTGACGGGAAAATGATTATTTCTTTTAAATCTTATTCGGAATATATTGAAGGAAAATGGGTAAAAAAACCCTGCCCCTCGGATATGGCCATAGATTTGAAAAGTGTGATACCCGTTTGGCGCGATGCCAATCACGGTTCGGCGTTATTCGTTAAAAACACTTTTCACCATCCAACCACGATTAAGAATTGGAAGTTCTATATTTAATAAAATAAAACACCGATAAAAAGGTGTTTTTTAATTAATCACAAAAAGACGAGATGGTTCTCGTCTTTTTGTTGGTGAGGTCTTGGCGCGGGGTGGTTATGAATTTGAGGAAATGAAAAAGCCCTTAAAAAATAAGGGCTTACTGCTTATTCATAACTAGTTTAATGTTCTTTATAACATTATCGACTTCCTCAACTTGCAAATGAGTTAATGTGCGCTCTAAGAACTCATCACCACCATCGAAGTAATCATTTAAAGAAAAAGCATGTATTCCTTGCAAGGGCAGACATGAAGTTAGTAAAGTTCTACGTAAATAATTATAAAAATTATCGCCTTTTAATAAATCAAAAAGAAAAATACTTCTTTTGATTTTTTCCCTCATCTCCACGGTAAAATCCCGCCAACCATTATAATCCTCTTCGGCCCAAACCGTCAGCTGAAGACTGTCTAATAGTAAATTTAAAGAAAGAAGATTGCCTTCTTGCGCGGCAGCGATAAAATCCAAAGCAACCAAATTACGCTTTCTTTTATCTTCCTTGTTAAGGCAGGCGTAAAGAGTATAAAGCTCGTGTTGGTGTTTTTTAACTAGCCGGCGAAACTCGCTTGTGCCTTTATAGAAATTTACTTCTTTGACTGCGCCCTTATACCTCCATTTGTCATGCCATTTTTTGTCTAGCCTGGAAATCACTTGATCCCAATCGTTCTTAAAAACAATCCCTATCTGCTTATCCAGGGAACCGTTGTGCCTCTCAATCCAATTAGGAGAAAAAAAGGGCGGATTTTCCTTTTCTAAAAGATCAGAAAGCCTCTTTATTATCTTATCCTTATCTCCTCCATATTTAATCAGGCGGCGATAAGAGAATTTTTGGATATCAAATTTATCAAAAACGAATTTCCAATCAATTCCATTATCGGCATTCCGAAAACCCCGTTTAATCGATAAATATAGGGCGTAAGAATTATTTCTAATCCATTGTGGCATCGGTTTAGAGATTTTCTTTTCTTTCAAAAGATTCGCTAAACGGCTAAACTCTTCTTCATTTAAAAAGTATAAAATTTCTTTCCGAACTTCACGACAAATAATATCTGCCTCTTCTTTATACTCAGAGAATGGGGCGAGCGCCTCTTTTACTTTTAAGTTGCACCACTTAGCAATATGACAAGGGTTAGGCTTCGTAGGAAGCGTAGATAAAATGGAATTAATTATTTTCCATTTTTTTTGATTAAGTACTATTCCCTCTTTAGCGGCCGCTTTAATAATACAACGACTGACAAAATCAGGCGATAAAGCTTTTCCGGTTCTACTCATGATATCTAGTTTTAGTTGTTTATATTTTTAAAGTTCTATTTTTACTTAATAGAACAAAATAACATATATATCCATAAATATCAAATGATTTATAAGCCCCCGAAAACGTATTCTTAGAGTACCAAAAAATGCCCTAAAGTTAAGGCATTTTTTATTGGAGCTCCTTTTGCAGTTTGGTTATAAATTCAATAAAATTTAAAAAATATATTTTTCCAAAATAGCTATCTTTAAACTACCTCTTATAACCTATTAATTCAAAAACTTTATCCATTGCAACAACTACTGAATATCCTGAATTTTCAAATTCTGTGTTAACTAGCCTGTTTCTTGTATTAACCCATTTTTGGACGAATGGGATAAATTGAGACACAAGCCCTATTATTTTATAATGCAACCCATTAAGACCATCCTGCTCTACCTCCACTACCGGACCACCACTATTTCCGTAATAAACTGGGCAATCAATGATAATGGTGCCATGATTTTTATACACGTTCGCCACTATTCCTTTCCTTAATAGAGGTTTATTGTAATCAAATTGTGGAGAATCAGCCATTCCTAAGGAAGTTGGATAGCCAGACAAAAAAACATTATTAGAAATTAATACCTCTTCTAAAAGTTTAACCTTTCCAGCATCTACTTGAATCATCGTTGTCTTTCCGGAAACTTTTTTTGTTACCCCACTATTGGCTATTAACTTGTACCCTTCGCCCGTCTCCGTTTTTTCCAGCTCTCCCATCTCAATCGCAGCAACATCGGAGTTTGGGTGTGCAATCGGCGCAAGCACTCTCAAATCGACACCATAAACATGGACGCTATCATCATTGATATCTCTAGCAGGAATTATCAAATCAATATTGCTCCCTCGTATTTTCTTATCATCATCAAATAAAACGTGCTTTGCTGTGATTAAAAATACTTTTTTGTCTGCTCGTAACAAAAACCCTGACCCCTGACTGCCTGTATCAAATTTAATTAGTAACGGATAAGCTAAATTGTCTTCTGGTATTGCTCTCATATAATTCAACAAAATAAAGTCTACATATTTATTATACCTTCTTAAAGCAAACAAAAACAGCCCTTTCGGACTGTCTCTGTTTCGTGAGCTCCTTTTGGAGTTTGGTTATAAATTTAATTAATGTGCCAACTCAATGCCTTCTGGAACATCAAAGGATTCAAAAATCTCTTGTAAGTCAGCATTTCTAATAAAAAAATAAAACGTAGAATCAATTATCTTTAATGTCCTAATACTTTTATCATAGTCAAATAAGGGAGGAACAATTCCTCTTTTAATCTGTGATGCGACAATATTATGTAAAAAATTACTCATATCAGATGGCCTTACGTCATTGGGTCGATGATGAAATGATTTTATGCCTGTTTGTATCTCCACTCTCTTAAACCCAGCTACCATCGCATCAAAATCTTGAACAAAAAGGAATTTAATAAAGTAATAAGGGAGAAAGAGTTGTGTATCTGCGGATCCTCCGCCACGTTGCTCAATAAAAGTTTCAACGCTTCTTAAATGCCTCCCAGAATAATCTTGCCATTTTTTCTCTTTTGCTTTCCTAAGATTATCAAAACCTAATATAACTTTATCAGCGCCGGTATTCTCGACGCCAGCGGCTAGACAAACTTCTTTGCAAAGTTCCTGAAAAACACCCACACTATCAAAAGATAAATTTACCAGCTCTTCAAATATTTCATCAAATCGAACATTTAGCAACGGGCTACCGCTTTCTATAATTTTTCTAAAATCTTCCTTTGACCATGGCTCAACCGGTATCTCTATCAACCTATCTTGGAGATCTCCGTTAAATTGAGCTAATCTATTTTTTTCTCTCCATATGCCTAAAATAATAAATAGAATATTATTATCTTCAAAAACTCTTAAATGATGCGCTAACTGTTTTTGCACTTCCTCTGGTAAATAATGAAAATTTTCTAAAATAATTCTTTTCTTAAAGCCAATTTTTATTAATATTTCACAAATATCCTGCGGCAATTCTAAATTATACTCAACCGTGCTATATTTTATCTCTTCTGAACTGGTTCCCGCTAACTCTGACCCAACTTTTGCATCGCCTGAAAAAAATGGTATTAATACCTTTGCTCTTACTTCTCCGGATATGCCGCCTTTTGTTTCCTCTCTCAAAGATTTCTCAATTTCAAATTTGATATTTAACTGACGCAAAATAGATCTATATATATCAATAGGTGTAGTTTCCGGAGCACAATTTATTCTGACAAATTCTGTTTCAGCTAAATGTCTATTAGTCAAAGCTGATTTCCCTTGCTTTGAGGAACCGAAAACTATAATGTGTTTTCTGGTTTCTATAGCTCTAAGAAATAATAAATCGACACTTTCTCTTTCTATATAGCTCTTTATGTCACTATTTGAAACGCCAAACACTTCAATGGTTTTGCTCATAAATAATTTTTTTAGTTAAATATTGTATAACAAAAACCCCCATTACGAGGGTTTCTGTAATCTGGGGGTTTATAAACCCCCGTAAATGGAGCGGGTAACGGGAATCGAACCCGTCTCTCGACCTTGGCAAGGTCGCATAATAACCACTATACGATACCCGCAATATTTTAATCACGTGGTCCAGGTGGGACTCGAACCCACACGCCTTTTGGGCACAGCATTTTAAGTGCTGCGTGTATACCAGTTCCACCACTGGACCTCTCCTGTTTGACTCTGTGGAGATGATGGGAGTTGAACCCATGTCCAACCGGTTTCCCTAAATACCTGTACAAAAATAGTTCGATTTATTTGTTTTAACCTCAACCATCAATAACCGAACGAAAAGCGATTGAAGCGATCTTCCTGCTTGTTTCGACGTTTTCCGGAAAGCGCGGTTAAACGTCTATCTCCATACCCGCTTCGCCGAAGCGAGGCGAGCTTATGACACCGGCCGTCGCTTATGAAGACTGGGCGCGACCGATGGCTATGGAACCTTTATTAGGCCATAACTGGAGCGTAACTCGGGCAAGCCCAAGTGAACGCTTTTGCCGTTTTGGCATTTGTGTTTTTTTAGTCGGTTTTGCGTGACGGCTAAGCACGTTTTGAGTATTTAAGAAAAGTCCCGGCTGTCGATGCCTGGCATCCCCTTTAATCGTTAAGCGGCCGCCGAAGCGGCTGAACTCAGCGTCTTTTTGTCAATGATCGCAAGTGTCTTTCCACTTCCCGTTTCTTGATGGTTTCCCGTTTATCATACTTCTTTTTCCCTTTGGCCACGGCAAATTCCAGCTTCAGAAAACTACGATTAGTATATATTTTGAGAGGGATAAGTGTCAAGCCTTCCGTACGAATTTTACCCAACAAATGATTAATTTCCTGGCGCTTCAACAGCAATTTTCTTTCCCGCCGCTGATTATAATCCGGCATCGTACCGGCGTTCTTGAACGGTGAAATTTGGCAATTGACGAGATACAATTCCGTCTGTCCGTTCTTGGTGCGCAAAGAAATGAAACTGCCCTTCAAACTGGCCTGACCGGCGCGCACCGCCTTCACTTCGTGTCCGAATAAAACTAAGCCGGCCTCATATTTATTGAGAATTTCATAATCAAAATTAGCCTTTTTATTTTGTGCCAGCGGGGGCATAGTTCCATTCTTTTAATTGGGCGATGACTTTTTCGTTAGTTAAAATATTTCTCAAATAATCGGTATAACCGGCTTCTCCCAAAACTTTGGACACCTCTTTATTGTCCGCGTACTGTTTTTTCAGCTCGGCGATTTTATCCGCGATTTCTTTGTCGCTAACCATAATTTTTTCCAACACGGCGATTTCACGAATCACTAAAGCCGATTTGACGCGCTTCACCGCGTTCGGCAAAAGTTCCAGTTGCAAAGCTTCGCGAGTTTTTTTCAGATGTCCGAGATAATCTTCAAACTTGCCGCCTTGACGAACGATATTCGTTTCCAGCTCTGTCATGATGTTACGCGATTCGCTCTCCACCAAAACATCCGGCAAATCGCCGAATTTGGTATCGGCGATAATTTTGGAAATCATCTCCGCCTCGTTTTTTAAATCCGTATTGCGTTTTTTCTCCTGTTCCAAGCTTTCCTTCAAATTGGTCTTCAGTTCCGCCAAAGTTTTCAAACGAAAAAACCCGGCAAACTCGTCATTCAATTCCGGCAAAGTGCGGCTGTAAATATCCTTCACGGTTACCGCAAATTCCACCAACTTGCCGGCGATATTTTTTTGATGATGATTATCGGGATACGGCAAGCTAAACTTTTTTTCTTCGCCTTTTTTCGCGCCCAATAATTGTTTGTCAAAACCCGGAACGAAATAATCCTTGCCGACAATAATCGTCGCCCCTTGATGCTGGCCGTCTTCCAACGGCACTTTGTCTAAAAACATCTTGATATCCGCGACCACTTTATCGCCGTCGCCGATGGCTCGATCCGCCAACGCCTCTTGCGCCCGCATCTCGCGCAAATCGTGCAAAGATTTTTCTATCTCTTTATCTTCCACCGATACCGCTTCCGGCTTAAGCCCCAAGTCTTTATATTTTCCCAAAGCGATGCTCGGCAAACAGGAAATCACAATCTTATATTCCAAAGGATTATTCGGCGCCAATTTCGTCACGTTAACTTGCGGCTGTCCGATCGCCTGAACGCCAATCGTATTTTGTTCAATGACATCGTCAATCGTTTTGTGAATGGCCAGATGCGCCGCTTCTTCCAAAATCGTCATCTCGCCGATTTTCTGTTTCAAAATTTCATACGGCACTTTTCCGGGACGAAAACCTTCAATTTTAATCGTGGCGGCCACTTTTTCCGCTCCTTTGGGAATATAGGGGGCAAATTCTTCAACACTCAATTCTACCGATAATTCCAATTGCGATTTGGGCAATTCTTTTTTGACAACTTGCATAAGCGAATAAATAAACGAAATTAAAAATCTCTACAACAATAACCCGACGATGAGCAAAGCCACGATGTTCAAAACTTTGATCATCGGATTGATTGCCGGACCGGCCGTATCCTTATAAGGATCACCGACCGTGTCTCCGGTCACCGCCGCTTTATGAGCATCGGAACCTTTGCCGCCAAAATGACCGGCTTCAATATATTTCTTGGCGTTATCCCAGGCACCGCCGCCGGAAGTCATGGATACCGCCACAAAAATACCGGTGATGATGGAACCGACCAACAACCCGCCCAAAGCTTCCACGCCGTGTCCGGCTCCGAATAAATTAAAACCAAAACCGATTAAAATCGGCACGACCACCGGAATCAAGGCCGGAATAATCATTTCCCGAATAGCCGCCTTGGTGACGATATCAACCGTGCGCCCGTAATCCGGCTTTTCCGTGCCGTCCATAATGCCGGCCTTTTCTTTAAATTGCGCCCGCACATCTTCCACTACCGAACCGGCCGCGCGACCGACCGCTTTCATGGCCATCGCTCCGAACAAATAAGGCAACAAACCGCCGATAAACAATCCGACCAGGACATAAGGATTATCAATCAAAAATTGTATCTGTCCGCCGCCTTCTTTTATCTTAAAAGTAAAATCCGCGAACAAGACCAGGGCCGCCAAAGCCGCCGAACCGATAGCATAACCTTTGGTAACCGCTTTGGTCGTATTACCGACCGCGTCCAAGGGGTCGGTCACATTGCGCACGTCTTCTCCCAGCTCCGCCATTTCGGCAATACCGCCGGCGTTATCGGTGATCGGACCGTAAGCGTCAATCGTTACAATGATGCCGGCCATGGATAACATCGCCATCGCGGCCACCGCGATGCCGTAAAGTCCGGCTAAAGAAAAGGCGCCTAAAATCGCCAAACAAATAATGATAATCGGCCAAGCCGTAGACTTCATGGAAACCGCCAAACCGGCGATGACATTCGTGCCGCTGCCGGTGCGCGATGCCTCGGCGATGCCTTTAACCGGACCGAATTTGGTGGAGGTGTAATATTCGGTTACGACCACCAATAAACCGGTAACGGCCAAGCCGATTAAACTGGCGAAATAAATTTTCAAACTCAAACCGCCGACAATGAAATATTTGGTCAAGGGATAAAAAGCGATCGCCGATAAGACACCGGCGGCAATTAAACCTTTATACAAGGCGCGCATGATATTTTGCTTTTTGCCGAGACGAATGAAGAAAATGCCGATGATGGAAGCGATGATGGACACCGCGCCCAAAACCAACGGATATAAAATGATATTGGCGTTCCCCGCAAAAGTCAGACTGCCCAAAACCATCGCCGCGATGGACGTGACGGCGTAAGTTTCAAACAAGTCGGCCGCCATGCCGGCGCAGTCACCCACGTTGTCGCCGACGTTATCGGCGATAACCGCCGGATTGCGCGGATCGTCTTCCGGAATATTGGCCTCCACTTTACCCACCAAATCCGCGCCGACATCCGCCGCTTTGGTATAAATGCCTCCGCCCAAGCGGGCAAAAATGGAAATCAAAGAACCGCCGAAAGCAAAGCCGATCAAAGCATGCAAATCATAAGTCAAAAAATAAAAACCGGCCGTGCCCAACAAGGCTAACCCGACAACCAATAAACCGGTTACACTGCCGCCGCGTACCGCGACATTCAAGGCCTTCTGCAAGCCGCCCCGCGCCGCTTCCGTGGTACGAACATTGGCGCGCACGCTCACGTACATACCGATATATCCAGTTAAAGCCGAAAAAACCGCGCCGCTAATAAACGCCGCCGCCGTCAGCCAACCTAAAATCGGCACGAAACCGATAATCAAAAATAAAACAATGGCCACGATGGCGACCGATTTATACTGACGATTCAAGAACGCCTTGGCGCCGGCTTGAATCGCCGCCGCGATAGTTTGCATTTTTTCATTTCCGGCCGGCAACCGCAGAATGGACACGATCACCAGAGCGCCGTAAATCAAAGCGATCAACGCACTGCTCAGAATTAAAAGATTGGTTAACATAGATTTAAAAATTCTTATTATTTTTAATAATTTTATTCTTTCTCTTTTTTAACCTTTTTGGTTTTTTTGGGTTTGGCCTTGTCTTTTTCAACGACCTCTGCGGCAACGCTTTCCGCCGTCGTTTCGACTGTCGCTTCGGTAGTCGTTTCAGCAGTCGCTTCGGCGACCTCTCCCTCCGCGATTTCCATATTGTTCTCGTCCACGCCCAAAACTTTCTTCTCGCCTTCTTCGGACGCCTCAATAATATCAATTTTCCAACCGGTCAAGCGCGCCGCCAAACGAACATTTTGTCCGGCCTTGCCGATTGCCAACGATAATTTATCGGAACTGACTTTGACAATCGCTTTATGCTCGGCTTCGTTTAATTCAATGGAAATCACTTTGGCCGGAGCCAGGGCATTGGCGATAAACTTCGCCGGCTCTTCGTTATACTCGATAATATCGATTTTTTCTCCGCCCAATTCGCTGATAATCGTCTGAACGCGACTGCCGCGCTGTCCGACACAAGAGCCGACCGGATCAACATTTTCCGCTTCCGTCCAAATCGCCACTTTCGAGCGCGATCCGGCTTCACGGGCTACCGCTTTTATTTCCACCAAGCCATTGGCCACTTCCGGAATTTCCAAATAAAAAATCTTACGCAAAATTTCTTCGGAACGACGCGATAAAATTATTTCCGGACCTTTATGTCCCTCGCGCACTTCTTTGATAAAAACTTTAACGCGGTCATTCGGGTTATAACGTTCGCTGTAAATTTGTTCTTCGGCCGGAAGCAAGCCGATCGCTTTGCCCAAATCGACAAAAACGAATCGTCCTTCGCGACGCTGAACGATGCCGGAAACCACTTCTCTTTCCTTGCCTTTAAACTCGCTGAAAATCATATCGCGTTCCATTTCCCGAAGTTTCTGGATGATAACTTGCTTGGCGGTCTGAGCGGCCATGCGTCCGTAGCTGTCCGGCACCGGCAATTCGGTAACCAATTCGTCGCCGATATTGGCATTATGCTTTAAAATACCGGCTTCTTTAAGTTGAATGTCGGTTTTCGGATTAAACTTTTTTCGGCCTTCTTCCCCCGCCTCTTCCTCTTTTCTCAACTCCGGAGCTTTAAAATCATTACGAATTTCTTCTTTATGAAGTTCTTTCTGATTCGGATTATATAAATTCTGAAGCATTTCCGCCTCTTCTTCTTCCGGCAAATTTTCCACCACGGTCTTCACGTCAAAAACTTCCGTTTTACCGGAATTCGGATCGAACTTCACGCGAATGTTTTGATTGCGCTCGCCGTAATCTTTGCGATAAGCGGCCGCCAAAGCTAATTCCACCGCGCCGATAACCGCCTGATAGTCCAGGTTTTTTTCTTCGCACAATTGCTTGATGGCCGCGCTTATTTCTGACATATTATTGTTGTTATTAAAACGCTTATTTAAGAGAAAAAGCTAATTGTAAGAACAACTAGCTTTCCGGATATATTATAACATTATTATCATTTTTGTAAAGTCGGCTAGTAAGGAGAGTAAAACATGTAACCGGGGGTGCCAGAGATTGTTCTGGTCATCGTCCAAAATATGTAACGCGTAATCGTCCAGGCCGTCATGATAATCACCAAGCCGATAATGGCGTTTTTCAACAAGCCGACCGATTTTTTGATTTTCTCTTCATTCCCGCCGGAGGTCATATATTGAAAACCGGCGACAATTATCAGCGCCAGAAAAATCATGCCCAAAAAGGTCAAAACGATATTGATTATTTTGACAATCGTAATCCGTAAGTCCTGGGGCTCGCCGGCGCTATTATAGGCAAGACCGCCGATTGTTTGCAAACCGATTTGATTGTTGATTAAAGACTCATCCGCCTTGACCGGAACGGCGATAATCGCCAAACTAAAAATAGCTAAAAGCAAAAAAGAAAAAATTCTCCTCCCGATCGCCTTTTTAGTGATAACCATAAAATATGATATAATTAAATAGATATCATTATTATATAAAAATCCCTCTTAAAACACAAGAAAATGAGCTTGGCTAAAAAAGTGGCCCATAATACCCTGATCCAGATTGCCGGAAAAATCGTCTCTACGATCTTGGGTCTTTTCGCTTTGGCACTCATCACCCGTTATTTGGGCCTGAACGATTTCGGCGAATATACCACCGTCATGACGTTTCTGACTTTTTTCGCCGTCATTGCCGATTTGGGGCTGATGGTCGTCACGATGCAAATGATCAGCGGCCATCACAATCAAGAAGAGGAAAATAAAATCATCAATAATCTTTTCGGCTTTCGCTTGGTCACGGCTTTAATCTGTTTTGCTTTCGCGCCCTTGATAATACTTTTATTCCCCTACAGCCCCGCCATCAAGCTCGGCGTAATTATTTCTTTGGCCACTTTTTTCTTTCCGTCGCTCAACCAAGTCATTGTCGGCTTGTTTCAAAAAAGACTGAGCATGGATCGCGACGTAGTCGCGGAAGTGGTCAGTCGCCTGGTATTAATCGTCGGCATTTTCGCGGCCAAAGAATTGCAAGCCGGATTTAACGGCATTTTAATCGCCACGGGCGCTTCCAGTTTCGCCAACTTTATCTGTCACTATTTGCTGGCCGTAAAATTTGTCGCGATTAAGCCGGTTTTTAATTGGACAATTTGGAAAAAAATAATTTCCAAATCCTGGCCGCTGACCATCACTATCGTTTTCAATTTGATCTACTTGCGCGCCGATATTTTGATTCTGTCTTTATTCCGCGGCGCCGATGAAGTCGGTTTATACGGCGCGGCCTATAAAATCATTGACGTACTGACCGCTCTGCCTTTTATGTTCGGCGCTTTGATTCTGCCGATTATCACCACCGCCTGGCTGGACAATAACCCGGCTTATTTCAAAAAAGTCTTGCAAAAATCTTTTGATTTTATGGCCATTGTCGCCATTCCTTTGGTAATCGGCGCGCAATTTCTCGGCCAACCGTTAATGTCGCTCGTCGCCGGTCGCGATTTTATCGCCGCCGGCGGAATTTTACAAATCCTGATTTTTGCCGTCGCGGCCATCTTTTTGGGCACGATGTTCTCTTACGCGGTAATTGCCATGGACAAACAAAAAAAGATGATCGGTTTCTATGCCTTTACCAGCGCCACTTCCCTGATCGCCTATTTGATTCTGATTCCTCGGTTTTCTTATTTGGGCGCCGCCGCCGTCACTATTTACAGCGAGGTCTTAATCGGCCTCTTCGCCGCTTATTGTCTCTTTAAATACAGCCGCTGGTTGCCGGGGATAAAAACCTTTTTGAAAGTCCTGTTCAGCGGTGCCGTCATGGGCGGCTTCCTATATTTTCTGGCCATCGGCCGATACCTCGGTATTCTGGAATTGATTTTGATCATTAGCGCCGCTAGCTTAATTTATTTTTCTTCTTTATACTTGATAGGCGGCATCAAACCTGAAGATCTCGCCGCCATTTTCTCTCGTTCCCGAGAAAAAAACACCCCGCCTTACAATCCCGGCGACGAGCTCGGCTCGGGAACCGGACTATAAAACAAATATGACCACTAAACTTTTATCCGTTGTCCCGGAAATAATTTCGGACAACGGCGAATATTTGATAATCAACAAACCGGCCGGCCTGGCCGTTCACGGCGGCGGCAATTTGAAAGAGCCGACTCTGGCGGATTGGCTGATCGCCAAGTATCCCAAAATCAAAACGGTCGGCGACGATCCCGCGCGCCCCGGCCTGGTTCATCGTTTGGACAAAGATGTCAGCGGACTGATGGTCATCGCCAAAAACAATAAAAGTTTCGCCAATCTAAAAAATCAATTTAAAAGTCGTGAAATCAACAAAGAATATTTGGCGTTGGTGCACGGCCGTTTACTGAAAGACGAGGACACGATTGATTTTCCGATCAAACGTTCGGCCGCCGGCTATAAAATGGCCGCCCTGCCCTTGAATTCTTCGCGACTGCTCACCAGGCGACATCCCCAGGGACGCGATCAAGGCAATATTGACGGTTGGTTTAAGTCTCGGCCAGCCACAACCGAGTTCACGGTCTTAAAAAAATTCGTCAATTACGCTTTTCTGCGCGTTAAAATCATTACCGGCCGAACACATCAAATTCGTGTTCATTTGTCCGCCTATGGCCATCCCTTGGTCGGCGATGATTTATACGGCACCAAAAAAACCAAAGCAAAAAATAAAAAGTTGGCGCTGGGCCGCATTTTCTTGGTGGCCAATCATCTCAGTTTCCTTGATTTAAAAGGCAAACAACAAGATTTTTCCCTGTCTTTGCCCGCTGAATTAGAGGCCGTTTTGCCGAAACATTAAAATTAACGCCAAATTCAAGCGCCGTTTTTGACGTTTAAAAGAATTTACCGTATAATATAGATGAAAATTTAAAAAAATAATTAAAATAAAAATTATGAAAAAAATCATAAAGAATTTATTTTCTCGGGAAAAGTTTACCCGAGTCACCTTACCGATCCTGCTCGTGGTCGCTTTGGTGCTAATCGGTTTTTTCTCGTTCTACAAGCCAAGCCAAAACTTGTCTCCGGAACAAGCCAAAACCAAAACCGAGCAATTCATCAACGACTATTTGATGACCGGCGGCAATAAAGCGACCGTTAAAGAAATCACTCGTCTTTACGGCCTGTATAAATTGCAGGTGGATATCACCAGCGATGTCGTGGAGTCTTACGTCTCCAAGGACGGGAAATTATTTTTCCCGCAAGCCCTGGACGTCGATCAAATCAGCACCACTCAAAATAACGCCGCCACCACCGGCGCCACCGGCGGAAATGCCGCTCAAGTATCGATTAAAAGCGACCGACCGACCGTGGAATTATTCGTCATGAGTTATTGTCCTTACGGCACTCAAGTAGAAAAGGGCATGCTGCCGGTTTTGGCGGCTCTGGGCGACACCATTTCTTTTGAGTTGAAATTCTGCGATTACGCCATGCATGGCGAAACGGAGTTAGCGGAAAATTTAAATCAATATTGTCTGCAAAAAGAACAATCGGATAAATTCGCTCCTTATTTGCAATGCTTCTTGGAAGCCGGCGATTCCGCTGCTTGTTTGACTGCCGCCAATGTCAATAAAACCAAATTGAACAATTGCGTCGCTAGTACCGACAAGGAATATAAAGTTACGGCCAACTTCCAAAATCAAATCGGTTATCAAGGCAGCTACCCGGGTTTTGACGTCAACAAGGCCGATAATCAAAAATACGGCGTCGGCGGTTCTCCGACCTTGATTATCAACGGTCAGGAAGTTTCCAGCGGTCGCGACTCCGCCTCCTTGCTGAAAACCATCTGCAGTGCCTTCAATGAAGAGCCGGCCGAATGCGCCACCGTCTTGTCCGGCGCCACTCCGGCCCCCGGTTTCGGTTCCGGCACGACCGCCAACGCGGCCGCGGCCAACTGCGAATAAATTTAAAGCAGCGAGCCAAACCGTTAAATCATCGGTTAAAACTTCAAATAAAAATTGCCAATTAAAAACAAGCTTTGCAAAGCTTGTTTTTAATTATCTCAAATAAATTTAATTACAGCGAACACATTCTCAAATCCTTCCTCGCGCTTTTTCCGCCGCTAAAATTCTCTTGACGGCGATGATATAGGCCGCCTGGCGCAAAGTAATCGCGCCCGGTTTTTCCTGATATTTACCATAAACCCGACTCCAGCCGCTCTTCATTTTCTTGTCCAAAAGTTGACGCAAATAATCTTCATCCAAAATTTGTCCGGTTCTGTTTTGCGCCCATTCGAAATAACTGGTAATGACGCCGCCGGAATTGGCCAAAATATCGGGGACAACGATTTTACCGGCCCCGGCCAAAATTTGCTCCGCTTCGTAATTGACCGGCCCGTTGGCCAACTCGACCAGATAATCCGCCTTGATATTGGCCGCATTATCTTTGGTGATTTGGTTCTCCAAAGCGGCCAAAATTAAAATATCCGTTTTTAATTCCAGTAATTCCGCATTGCTCACCGACTGTCCGCCCTTATATTCGTTAACGGCTCCGCCGCCGTTCTTTAAAGCGATTAATTCCTTGATATTCAAACCGTCGGCATTGTAAACGCCACCGCGACTGTCGGAAACACCGATAATCTTATAACCGTCATTGGCCAATTTTTCTGTCATAAACAAGCCGGCGTTTCCAAAACCCTGCACGACGATCTTAATGTCCTGACGATCGCTTAAAAAGTTTTTAATCAACTCTTTGGTAATCAAATATCCGCCCTGGGCCGTCGCGTCGCCGCGCATGCTGATGCCGCCCAATTCTACCGGCTTGCCGGTAATCATGCCCGGCTCGTGCCGTCCTTCCCGTTTTTCAAATTCATCCAACATCCAGGACATAATTTGACCGTTGGTATATACGTCCGGCGCCGGCACATCCTTGTCTTGTCCCAGATACTGATGAAATTTACCGATATATTGACGGCTCACTTCCTCCAATTCTTTTTTGTCGGCCGCTTTCGGATCAAATTTGACGCCGCCTTTCGCGCCGCCGTAAGGAATGTCGGCCAAAGAATTCTTTAAGGCCATCCAAAAAGCCAAAGCTCTCACCTCGTCTTCGCTGACATCCGGATGAAAGCGGATACCGCCCTTGCCCGGACCGAGCGCTTCGTTAAAAACGATCCGCCAGCTGGGATATTTCCGACCATTAATTTCCAACTCGGCATAATTTGACTTGACCGGAGCCGAAAAAACGCTCATCTCTTGATCGCTAATACCTTCCAGCGCCTGAATTTCTTTCAAGCGTTTTTGATTATCCTCAAAAATACTCATACGATTATTTATTGGACCGACGGAGGCCGATCTTATTGCAAGAAAGCTCCGAGGTCCGCTTTTAAGGTTTCTTTGTTTTTTAAGCCGATAAACTCCGCAATCACTTTTCCGTCTTTAAACAGCTTCATATTGGGAATATTTTGAATCTGATACTCCGCCGCCAATTCTTGATTGGCCGGATTTTCAATATCCACTTTGGCGATTTTCACTTTATCGGCCATCTCCATGGCCATTTCATCCAAAATCGGGCCCATCATTTTACAGGGCATGCACCAAGGCGCCCAAAAATCCACTAATACCGGCTGAGCGCTGTTCAAAACCTCGGCCGCGAAATTTTCTTTGTTGACTTCTAAGGGTTTAGACATAAGTTTATTTCTTAATTTATTATTATTTATTAGCCTGTCTGCTATTTTTTATTGTCGTTACTTATTATCGCGATTATTTATTGATTATTTCTTTAAACATTTTTTCCAACCTGATTTTGTTCGGTTGGCGATAATTCACCAAACAATGACTTAATTCGGCCGTCACAATCTTTTCCATTAAGGCCGCCAGTGCGGAACGCGCCGCCTTCAATTGAATAAGCGGGGCAAAACAATCCCGGCGTTCGTCGGCCAGCATTTTTTTCACACCTTCCAATTGGCCAATAATATTGTTTATTCTTTGTTCGGCGGTTTTGATCCGTTTATTCACTTTCATATATCCTATTATATAACACACCCCTATGGGGTGTCAAGAGGCGAGTCATTTTGGCGGCCAAACCGACGCTTATCGGCGCACGACGCACCAATAAGACCGATTGCGAAAACTCTCGACAACGACGCTGCCGGCCGCGGCCATCGTTTTTTTCAACTCCCGTCCGGTAAACACATGATAATAACGCTGGCTGACGATTTGACCCGCCGAGTTCTTCCAGGGGAAGATCAGCTCCCGCCAGCCGGCCGTATGTCGACCCATGATTCGCCGCCAAATATTCTTTAACAAGCGACGGCGATCTTTCGCCTGCGACCATAAATTCCAAACGCTAATCACCAAATATCCTCCGGGTTTCAGTTTTGCCAACATTTCTTCCACGGCTTTAACCCGCCGCTCTTTTGTCGGCAAATGATGCAGAACCGCCAAACAAAATACCCAATCAAAATCCGTTTCGGGCACGACGCCAAGATCTAAAATGTCGGCAATGAAAAATTTTCTGTCCGGATAAGCGTGTTGCGCTTGAGCCAACATCTCGGCGCTATTGTCCGTCCCCCGATATTCTATCGGCTTATCGACAAAGGCTTCCAAAAGTCGTCCGTTGCCGCAACCGACATCCAAAACCCGACTGCCCTCGCACACTCGCTCGGCAAAAAATTTCATTTCCGGCCAAATTTCTTTTTTTCTGGTAATATCAAAATCAACGGCAATTTCCCGATAATTGCGCTTCACCAGCTCCATTAGTTTGTCGGCCGTCGTCGTTTTCATGCCGTTAAAATTAAACTTAAATATGACTACTTAAATATGGTTACCTATATACCTGTCTCGAATATTTAGCCTAAGTATTCTTTATGAAGATAGTTTTCTCCGCCACGGGAACTGTTCCTGTGAAGCTTGACGCAACTGTCGCAACGTCCGCAAGGTTTGGCGTTCATATCGCCGAAATATTTCAAAATATATTCTTGCCGACAACCCGGATGATAAGCGTAATTTTCCATTTCGGCCAGCTTTTCGTAAGCGCACACCGCCTTGTCTTTCAAAGCTTTAAAATCCAAATTCAAATCTTCCGGCGCGACTATTTTCAAAATCTTGATTTCCGTGCCGCGATACGGCGGCCGATATTCCACCAAATCTTTTTCCGCCAATTTTTTGACGGCGCGCAACAAAGAGTCTTTTTTAATTTTTAACACCACCGCCACCTCCTCCGGACTGAATTGCCAACCGTTTTGCAATTCAACCGAATATTTTTCGCCCAATCCGGCCACTATTTGCGCTTGACTGCGGGCGCGTTGACCGACGGCGGCCGCCACCTCCGCCCAATCTTTTTTCGCTCTTAAAAAAGAGCTGGCGGTTTTTTCGTTCGGTCGCGCGATATAAGCTTCTCTTTCCAAAATTTTCAGCGCCGTCCCGATCGCCATTTCCGGCACGGACTCGGACAGGCTCTGCGCTATTTCCGCGTAAGTGATCAAAATTGAAGCGGACGGATCAATCTCCATTCCGGCGCGATTCAACAAAAAATCATATATTTCCAAAATTATTTTCGGATCGGGATTGTCGCCTTTGATGAAAAACTCCCGCAGATAGCGGTCTTGTTGATGATAAAATAACAAACAAAAACTGTCTTTTCCGTCCCGACCGGCGCGACCGGCCTCTTGATAATACGCTTCGATTGTCCCCGGCAAATCATGATGAATAACGAACCGAATATCTTTCTTATTAATCCCTAAACCAAAAGCGTTAGTCGCCACCACGACCGAAGCCTTGTCGGACATGAATTGTTCCTGAACCCAGTCGCGACTGTCCGCATCCATGCCGGCATGATAGCCAACCGCTTTAACGTCGTTCTCCACCAAAGCTTCCAAAATTTCATCGGCTTTGGCGCGCGTACCGGCATAAATAATCCCGGAACCGAATTCGGGGTTGGTAGTCAAAAGATTGACTATATTTTCGATTTTTTGTCCGTTAGAAGTCGGCACTACCGCGAATTGCAAGTTCGGACGAGCAAAACCGGTGACCACCGTATCGGCGTTCTTGATGCCCAATTGTTTAATGATGTCGTCGCGCACTTCCGGCGTGGCCGTCGCGGTCAAAGCTGCTACCGTCGGCGAACCGACCGATTTGATAACTTCTTTCAATCTGAGATAGCTGGGACGAAAATCATGTCCCCATTGGCTGATGCAATGGGCTTCGTCAATCGCAAACAAAGAAACTTTAATTTGTCGAAGTTCCGTCAAAAAACTTTGATTATAAAACCGTTCCGGCGCGACATAGACTATCTTATAAACGCCCGCTCTTATCTGCGCCAAACGCCGAGACGTTTCCAAAAGCGAAATTGAGGAATTGATAAAAACCGCCGGAATGCCGACGCGATCCAAAGAATCCACCTGATCCTTCATCAAGGCAATCAAGGGCGACACGACTATCGTTATCCCTTCCAAAACTAAAGCCGGCAATTGATAAATCAAAGACTTTCCGCCGCCGGTCGGCAAAACCACGACCGTATCGCGGCCGGCCAAAATATTATCAATCGCCCTTTCTTGACCGGGCCAAAAAGATTCATAACCGAAATGAATTTTTAACAATTCCTGAAGTTGTTTTTTCTGTTTTTGAATCATTATAGTTAGCAGATAAATTGGCTAATATCAAATAAATTATTATCACAAGCTTGACAAAATAATAAAATAATTATATAATTATTTCATCATCAATACTTTGACATATGAATGTTTCGCCCACTTCTCCAGTTTTAATTGCCCGGGCTGGTTTTGTTCTTTGCGCAGTCCTGACAGTCATATTGTTCTTTTTGTCTATCGGCGGTCGTTTCAACGATCCCGAAATATCAATTTCCGCGACGGGAGTAGCTTTTATTTTAACTATCATTTGCTTATATCGAAGCGTCAAATGAAAACGCTCGTGAAAATTTAGACCGTTCATTCAGGCGGTCTTTTTTATTTCCCGATTTCTTTTGTAAATTTCCAAAACATTTTTAAATAAAAAAGCAATCGTCATCGGTCCGATTCCTCCCGGTACCGGCGTAATGAAACCGGCTCGATCTTTAATATCTTCAAAATCAACATCGCCCAAAATTTGATCGCCCTTTTTCGTAATGCCGATATCGATAATCGTTGCCCCTTCCTTGATCATGTCTTTTTTTATTTTTTGCGGTTCGCCCAAAGCGGTAATCAATAAATCGGCGACCACCGATTGGCTTTTCGGGACAATCTGCAAACCGAGTTTTTCCAAGGCCTCTTTAATGCTCAAACCGAATATTTCGGAATTATATAAAACACAAGCGGTTTTTCCGACGGCCGAAAATTTTATGGATTCCAGGCAAGCCAATACGGAAGCCAGAACCGGAGAAACAACATACTCCGGATGGCGCGGATGAAAACCGTCCGCATCTTTTTGAGAATCAATGGCGGCGATGATCTTGTCAGCATCAAATTTGCTCGGCAACGGCAATTGCACCAAAATGGCGTCAATCAAAACATCTTTATTCAAAAAATCAAGCACTTCCAAAATTTCTTTTTCCGAGCTGTCGCCGGCCAATTTGTAAATATGAGTGTCAACGCCGACAACTTTACCGACACGCTCCTTTAAAGACACATATAATTTGGAATCCTCCCGATCGCCCACTAAAACAACGGCCAAGTTCGGTCTTGGTCCGTTAAATTCGTATATTTCTCGCGCGATTCGATCTTTAATTTTGTCGGCAAGCTTGGCGCCGTCAATTATTTTTACCATACTGCTTGATACAATCAAATTAATTTATCGATTGAAATAATTTATTTGGTCGGAATCGGAAACTTGACACACAAATCTTGAACTCGTTTTTTGATGACATCCAGTGTTTCTTGATCGTCTTTATTGCGCAAAGCTTCATCAATATATCCCGCCACCGCCAGAATTTCCTTTTCTTTCAAGCCGCGCGTCGTTACGGCCGGCGTCCCGATTCTGATACCCGAAGGGTTCAAGGGCGGATTCGGATCGTTCGGAATGGTGGAACGAGAAACCGATAAACCGATTTTTTCCAACACCTGTTCCGCCTCTTTGCCGGCCAAACCTTTATCGCTCAAATCCAAAATAAATAAATGATTATCCGTGCCGCCGGAAACAATCCGATAACCGAGCCTGATAAATTCTTCGGCCATCGCTTGCGCGTTCAGAATGATTTGCCGGGCATATTCCTTAAACTCCGGTCGAAGCGCCTCGCCGAAAGCAATCGCTTTAGCGGCCGTAATATGATCATGCGGCCCGCCTTGCATGCCCGGAAAAACCGCCATATCCACCTGTTTGGCAAACTTTTCTTTACACATGATGATCGCTCCCCGCGGCCCGCGCAAAGTTTTATGCGTTGTCGTGGACACGACATCAAAAATCGGTACCGGATTTTTAATTTGCTTCGCCGCGATCAGCCCCGCAATGTGCGCAATGTCCGCAAAAGTATAGGCGCCGATTTCATCGGCGATATCTTTAAATTTTTGCCAATCAATTTCCCGCGAATAAGCGCTAAACCCCGCCACAATCATTTTTGGTTTTTCTTTCAAAGCGATGGCGCGAACTTCGTCCATATCAATTCGTCCCGTAACCGGATTAACTCCATATTGAACGAAATTATATAAACGACCGGAAAAATTAACCTTATGTCCGTGCGAAAGATGACCGCCATGATCCAATCTCAAGCCCAAAACCTTATCGCCCGGATTTAAAAAAGCCATATAAACCGCGGCATTGGCCGGCGAGCCGGACAAAGGTTGAACATTGACATGCTCGGCCTCAAATAATTTCTTGGCTCTTTCAATCGCCAAATTTTCCATTTCGTCAATCACCGCGTTACCGCCATAATAACGTTTTCCGGCATAACCTTCGCTGTATTTATTGGTCAACACCGTCGCCATGGCCTCCAAAACCGCCGGGGAAACATAATTCTCCGAAGCAATCAGCTCCAGTTCGTGATTTTGCCGCTCTTCTTCTTTTTTCACCACCTCCCAAACGGCCGAATCCTGTTGTAAACGGCTGTATTTCATATAAATTAAGTTAAACCGACACCTTTATCTTAGTTTAGAGAAGGCGGTTTGTCAAAATGCTTGCCGATAATTTTAACCATGTAATCGCCGCGACGCCGATAACCGAATTTCTTATAATAACCCCTCACGCCGACTCCGGAAATCACGGCTATTTTAAAGCCCGACCGACCGTTCGTCCGCTTTTTTATTTTAGATCGATTTTTATCCGGACAAATTAATTCTTGTCCGGCAATTTTTTCCGCCTCATTCAATAATTTTCTGCCCCAACCGCTATGCTGAGTTTTTTTGTCGGCGCCGACAATTGTTTCTTCTCCGACGGAAGCCAATTCTCCATAAACATGCAGTTCGCGAATGATCGCCGGTGCAATCGGGCTGGACGAATCAATTCGCAAACGACAAAAGCCATATAAAGTTTTTCCGTCGCGACTGTCAACGCTGATAAAATATTCTGTGCCGGCGGAAGCCGGATATTTTACCACATTAATTTCGGCTGCGCCGATTTTTCCGTCTTTCACTTCGCGACAACGAATACAAGCGCATTTCACTCCCTGATCCTTCATCATCTGCCGCAAATTCGTAATTTTATTGCCGGCCACGATAGATTCGCCCGGAATATCGCGAATCAAACGAATAATCCGCACATATCTCGGAACGGCCGTCTTGCATTTGACGATCAATTCCCGCAAAACCTTATCCGAATAAGGCTTATATTTTCCTTGTCGATACCAACGATACAATAAGCTCCCTTTCGTCACGACCGTGGGATAGAATTTGATTTGATCAGGCTGAAATCTCTCGTCCACAAACAATTTCTTAAACATCGCCAAATCTTTCGCCGGCGTTGCGCCGGGGAGAGCCGGCATCAAATGATAAGTAACTTTAAAGCCGTATTTTTTTAAAGCGGCGGTCGCGACGGCGATGGCCGCTACGCCATGACCGCGTTTATTAAGTTTGAGAATCTTATCATCAATCGCTTGCACTCCTATTTCCACTCGCGTACAGCCCAATTCCCGCATTTCGCGCAATTCCTCTTCATTAATATAATCCGGTCTGGTTTCTAAAGTCAGTCCGATAATCTTATAACGCGCTGTTTCATTTTTAACTTGTTCTTTTTTCAATTCTCGGCGTAAAATCGCCAAACTTAAGGTCTGCTTCGTTTTTTTTGTTCGTTCAGTCAATGATTTTTTAATTTTTTCGTAATCATTGGCCGCTTTAAAACAATTTAAAATATACCAATATTTATATTTGACCGGCAAATAACTCCAAGTACCGCCGATAACGATAATTTCAATCTTGGTCGGCTCGTGTCCATTATTTTCCAAAGCTCGCAACCGCGTCACGACCTGGCTATAAGGATCATAGCCGCAACGAATGGCTCTCATCACGGCCGGCTCATTGGACAAATAGCTGGTGGGTACGTCTTTTTCATGAGGACAATAAGCACACTGGCCGGGACAAGGATATGATTTGGTCAAAACCGCCACCGGCGCGATTCCGGAAAGAGTACGCACCGAACGTTTCCGCAAAATACCCAAAAAAGCAGTCAACGGCGGAATTTTTCCGGCCGACAATAAAATCCGATATTCTTTTAAAATATCGGCATTAGAAATCGCCAATAAACCGTATTTTTTGCAAATCCTTCTTTTAACGGCTTCCAAATCATCGCGATTCTTCAAGTTTGGCGCACTATTTTTCAATAATTCGTTTATTGCCTCCGACATACATTTAAGCTATAATTGAACTATCAATTTGAACTGTCAATCGTTCAATATTCACTTAACAATATAACATTTTTTTAAATTTAACAACACACACTTGATTTCTATGAAAAACAAAATCTCAAAAATTTTTTGGTTATCGGTCTTGATTCTGGCGCCGGTATTGGCCGTCAACGCCGCCAACACCAAGGCCAGCGATTCCATTTATGTAGCCAAAGAAGAAATCGTCAGCGGCAATCTTTACGCCGTCGGCCAAACGATAATCATTGACGGCTCCATCAGCGGCGATTTAATCGCCGCGGCACAAACCATCACTGTCAACGGCCGAGTGGAGGGAGACGTTATCGCCGCCGCCCAAGATATTACGATTAACGGCGAAGTCGGCGGCAATATTCGTATTGCCGGCAATTCTCTGATTATCAACGGCTCGACTGTTCGCAACGTCAATGCTTTCGGCAACAATATTGTCTTGGGCGCGGATTCACGCGTCGGCTGGGACGTCTATTTGGCCGGTGCCCGAGCCGAATTGCGCGGCATCGTTGACGGCGGATTCAGTGGCCATGTCGGACAATCTTTAATCACCGGAAAAATCGGCAAAAACGTTAATTTAAAATTAACCAGAGGACAAGTAAATCAAAATTTGGCCGTCACCGCCGAAGCGATCATCAACGGCGACCTTATTTATACTTCCAAGGAATCCGCTCAAATATCCGATAAGGCCGACATCGGCGGAAAAATAGAACAGAAAGAAAACAAACAAACGGAAACCAACCGATTTATCTCCTGGTTGTGGAGCAAATTGTTCGCCATTTTTTCAGCTTTAACGGTAGGCTTATTTCTGATATTCGTCTGTAAAAAATCCACCCCTAAAATTTTAAGCAAAATAGAAATGGCCCCGGTAAAAATGCTGGCGCCCGGATTGATAATCATGTTTATCCTGCCGCCGGCGGCCATCGTTTTGGCCTTTACCTTAATCGGTATTCCTTTAGCCGCCATTGTCGGTTTCGGTTGGATTGCGGCCGTTTATCTGGCAAAAATAATTACCGCCATTCTGGTCGGCCAATTGCTGATTAAAAAAGTTTTTCAAAAAGATGTTTCTTCTTTACTTTGGCCTCTCGTTTTGGGAGTGGTTCTCTGTTGGTTATTCTTTGCCATCCCTTTCGTCGGTTGGATTTTCGGCCTAATCGCCGTCTGGCTCGGCCTGGGAGGAATTTGGTTTCAACTTTCGGAACGTTCTAAAAATCCGGAAACGCTTTAAATTTTCTAATCGCCAATCTTATGAACATCAATCCCAATATTTTCCGCGGCTACGATTTGCGCGGTCTGGTCAATAAAGATTTAAACCCCGATATCGTTGAACATTTGGGCAAAGCTTTCGGCACATACCTGAAAAGAAAAAATATTTTTAAGGCGGTCATCGGCCGCGATTGTCGAGCTACCAGTCCCGCCTACAGTGAAGCGATGATTAAAGGACTGCTCTGGACCGGAATTACGGTGGTAGATATCGGCCAAACCATGGTCGGCACTTTTTATTGGGCACAATATTATTTGGATTGCGCTGCCGGAGTTTTTGTAACCGCTTCCCATAATCCGGCCGAGTATAACGGGTTCAAATTCGCCAACGGATTTTCAGAAACGTTGGTTAGCGACGGCATGCAAGAACTGCGTCACTTGGTAGAAACGGAAGACTATGAAGCCGGTCAAGAACCCGGAAAAATCAGTCAACAAAATATCCAAGATGTTTATTTTGCGGATTTAAACAAGCGCCTACCGATTGCCAAAAAATTTAAAGTAGTCGTTGATGCCAGTTGTGCCACCCCCGGAGTCATCGTTCCCGATTTATTGCGTTACATCGGTTGTGAAGTCGTGGAAAGCAATTGTGAAATTGATGCCAGCTTCCCGATGGGCACTCCCGATCCGACCGAATTAGCTTTAGCCACTCGTTTAAGTCAGCGCGTCTTGCAAGAGAAAGCCGATATCGGCTTTTCTTACGATGCGGATGGCGATCGTATCGGCGTCGTGGACAATGAAGGAAAAATAATTTGGAACGATGTTTTGGTCGCGCTTTTCGCCGCTGATGTTTTGGCCCGACATCCGGGCGCCACCATTATGTTTAATACTTTATGTTCTCGAGTAGTAACGGAAACGATTTTATCCCAGGGCGGCCATCCCTTTATGTGGCGAACCGGACACTCTTTCTTAAAAAAGAAGAACCAAGAAATCGGCGCCGCTTTCATCGGCGAATTGTCCGGACACTTCTTCTTTTCAAAAGATTTTTATAACCACGACGACGGCTGTTATTCCACTTTGCGTCTTTTGAGTTATTTGACGCGCACCGAACAATCTTTGGCGCAAGCCATCGCGGTCCTGCCTCGTTATATTTCCAGTCCGGAAATCAAAGTCGGTGCGGCCGACGATTTAAAAATCAATTTGGTGGAAAAAATTGCCGCCGTATTGAAAATTGACTGGCCGCAAGCCGAAGTAATTAACGACGAGCGGGCCGGAGACGGTGTCCGCTTGGAAATGCCGGATGCGATGTTCGTTGTTCGTTATTCTCAAAATGGCCCCTATCTGACAATCAAATTTGAAGCCAAAACCGAAGAACGTTATCAAGAATTAAAAAAATATATTAATACGCTGCTTCATAAGTTCCCCGAAATAGACTGGAGTTTCGGGGTCAATACAGAAAGCTTGACCTGACAAACAAAATTTAACTTGTCCAAAAAAACCGCGCTTTAAATCAACGCGGTTTTTTGTTTTAAAAATATCGATTATTCCACCGTCACCGACTTGGTCGGAAGACCCCTTATGAGGTATTCTTTGAGAAGACAGGTGTTGCACTTCGAGTTTGAATGTACCCCATCTAGTCTTGACACATTTATTCAAATATGATATATTAGGAACTCAATAAATGTTCTTTACAACCAAATAAAAACTATAGCAAAATGAAAAAGATAACAAACCCTATCAATCCCCGCCCCGCCGGGCGAATAAGCTGGAAAAACTTTCTCGGCAAATTATTAATTTCCGGAAAATTTTCTCGGCCAAGCTCCTCAAAAGAACAAGTAGAAAAACAAAAAATCAGGTACGCTTGGTTAAACGTTAAATATCGGGAGTTGGTCAGAGAACAGCAACGGCAAGCGGAAATAATTAATCAACTGACGGAAGAAAACAAAAACTTAAATCAAGAAAAAGAAAATTTAACTTATCTTTTTTCCATGGTTTCCCATGATTTACGCGGCGCTTTTGGCACCACCCTGGGTATTTCCCGTCATATTGTCGACGGCAGAATGACCGAAACGAAAAAACGGGAATTTCTGAACCTCTTGCTCGTTTCGCAAGAAAATAATTTTCAACTTCTGGACGATCTGCTCTCTTTGTCTCTGGTCCAATTAGGCAAACTGCCTTATATGCCCAGAACATTTAACCTGAGAGATAAGCTGACAAAAGTTATTCGCTTGTTGGATAACCGAAAGCAAATCAAAATAGAAAATACTGTCGGCCCGAAAATAGAAATTTTGGCCGATGAAGCCATGGTCGGAACTATTTTGCAAAACTTTCTCACTAACGCGATAAAATTTACCAAGTCTCGCGGAACCGTTCAAATTTCCGTGGAAACTCTGAATAAATTGGCCAAAATTATTATTGCCGACAACGGCATCGGTATGAATCAGGATACCCTGAAAAAAATCGCCGTCGCCAAACATCGTTCCACCCCGGGAACCGACAATGAAAAAGGCAGCGGGTTGGGGCTGTTAATCTGCCAAAAGATGGTTAAGAACTGGCAAGGAGAAATTTTTATTGAAAGCGAACCGAATAAGGGCAGCCGTTTTTCTTTTACGGTCCCTCTTTCCGAATTCGGAATATAATATCGGAAGTTTTCAAAAAACAAACAATCTAAACAACAAAGCCTAATCTCTATAAAATATGATTAGGCTTTTTTATTAATTAATCTGATCGCCGCTTGACGATTGTTCTTACCCGTCGACTTGGCTCGCTATCGTCCATAGGCCTCCTTGATATACTGTTTCAAAACTCTTTCCGTGTTGAAAAATGAAGCGTTGCGGCCGATGACGGAACGCATCAGTTTATCCCATTTTTCCGGTTGATTATAATAAAGCGGCAAAATTTCTTTTTCCAATAAAGCATAAAGATTGTTCCGCCCGTCGGCTTCTTCTTTGATTGTCCAGCCCGTCCGATTTTTAACATAAGCTTCCGGCCACCATCCGTCCGGCGTGCTCAATTGCGGCACGCCATTGGCCGCCGCTTTCATGCCGCTGGTTCCCGAAGCTTCATGCGGAGGCAGTGGAGTGTTGAGCCATAAATCCACGCCGGCCACCAACAATTTAGCCGTACTCATATCATAATCTTCCAAAAAAACCATTTTTATCCGGCCCGATAGTTCATCTTTAAAACGGCGAATTTGCCCGACCAGCTTTTGCCCGGCCGCATCCCGCGGATGAGCTTGTCCGGCATAAATAATTTGTATCTGCCCGCCTCGTGCTTGCGTCATTAACAATTGTTTAATGTCCCGAAACAACAGACCCGGTCTTTTATACGTCACCAAACGACGCGCGAACCCGACAGTAAAAACATTCTCCGCCAATTTTTCCGAGGATGTTGTGGCAACATATTTCAACAACCGACGCTTGGCCAACCGATGTGCCGTCCGAATTTCCGTCAAAGGAATTTTTCTGGCCCGATGCAATAAATTATTCTTAAAACGCCAACCCGAAAAATATTTATCGTATAACTTTTGAAACTCCGGCGCCGTCCAGGTCGGTAAATGCACTCCGTTGGTAATGGCTCTGATACGATAATCGGGCCAAAGCGCCGCAACCGTCGGCCGATGTTTTCGGGAAACCGTATTGGCGTAAGCGCTGAAGTAAAGAGCGACGCGTGTAAAATTAACTTGATGATTTTTTACCAGCTTATCCGAATCACCGGGAAAATCCGGTTGATGACGCAACAAATACGCCAACGGAAAAATATCTTGCGCTCCGGGAAGCGAGGTGTGCGTGGTAAAAACACAATGTCGTCGCGTCTCCCGAAGACGAGCCACAAAAGTCGTCGGAGGAAGATTCAAAAAAAATTCCACGGCAGCCAAAGCGCCGTGTCCCTCGTTGAGATGAATTTTTTTTATTTGATTATAGCCCAAGGCTCGCAACATTCGCACTCCCGCCCGACCCAAAATAATTTCTTGTTTCAACCGATATTCCAAATCGCCGCCATATAATTCATCGGTTAATTTCCGATCGGCCGCTTCATTTTCTGGTCTGTCGGTATCCAAAAAATAAACCGGCGTCGTCGTTCCCGAGCGCGCCGGCAAAGAATATTTCCAAACTCCGACCACGACTTGTCTGTTTCCGATCTGAACCGAAACCGTGGGCGACATCTTTTTCAAACCGCGAAAACTGAAAGCTTTTTTTAAACCGTCTTTTCTCCGACCGGACGCTTTGGCCGCCGAATAAGCATAACCCAATTTATTAAGTAAGGTTATGCCCACCATGGGAAATTTTTGATCGGCCGCCGCTTTAAGAATGTCTCCGGCTAAAATTCCCAGCCCGCCGGCATAATTATTCAAGTCCTCGGCCACGGCTATTTCCATGCTGAAATAGGCGACCACCGGCTGTTTCTTTTTCAAGGTCATATTTTTCCATTAATTTAACCGAACATCAACACTTGCGGCCAAAATATCAACAACAAACCGATGGCCAGCATTAACAGGCCGCCAATCAAACGGGAGGCGCGCGTATATTTGGTGGTCACGCCGGTTACCCGCAAAGTAATCATGGCCGCGAAGAAAACAAACAAATCATCCAACATGAAAATAAAAATATATAATGCGATATAAGAATAGTGTTGCCATTTGGTCAGATCGCTCAACGCCAAGATCTGCGTATACACCGCCGGCAAACCGGCCGAACAAATCAACTCCACTAAATTAACGGCAAAAGCCAAAATGATTATGCCTCCCAACGCCAACCAAAAACTAGGCAACTGCGTAATCGCCCGTAATCTCCCAAAAACTCTCTGTCTTTTTTCGCCGCTGACAACTTTACAGCTGTCGTCTTTACGGACAAAAAATTCTTTCAAGCTGTACGCTCCGCCCAAGAGAGCAACCAATCCAATCAATATTCTCACCCACAAAACAAAACCTAAAAATAAAATCAAATTAAGCCAGGCGGCCATGAATACAAAATAAACCGAAGCCGAAGCGACAATGAAGGCAATTCCCAAAATCCACATCCTTTTCCGGTTCTGCATGCCCAATAACAAGCCGATTAAAAACAAAAGGGTCCACATGGCACAGGGGTTAAAACCGTCCAAAGCGCCCATAATCACCGTCAATACCGGTAAAGAAAAAGAATTTAAATCCACTCGTCCCAAGAAAGGAATGTCCATTTCCTTTTTTTCTTGTCCGCCCTCTTCCGTGACGTTCGCCGCTGTTTGGACATCATCGCCCGAAATCTCTTGATCAAACGTTGCCTCATCCTCCTTGTCCAAGCCGACAATGCCGGCCGTTACATTCGGACAAGTTTGTTCCAAACAAAAAGCGACGCGATCGCCAAGCTCCGCGGGACTGGAAGATTCGGAAAAACCGACAAAACTTTTATCGCCGATAATGGTAAACGGAATGCCCTCGACTCTCGCGCCCAACTCTCGTCCGACTTTCTGCAAAAGCAAAGCGTTGCTCCGATTATTATAGATTTCAAAATCATGAACGCGTATTTGCGGATATTGTTGTTCCAACTTATCAAGATAAATTTCCTCTTTGGCACAATGCGGGCAACCGTCTCCCCAAAAAAAATAAATATCCAATTCATCGCCGGCCGAAGCAAAATTTGCGGTCGACAACAAAATAACGATTGCTATCAAAAAACCCCATATTTTTATTCTTTTCATATTTTCTGTTTTAGTGATCAAGCAATTTCACGGCCGACATCAAAACTATTCCCAAAATAAACACCACAAACAAGCTCATGGATTTTTTCAAGTTGGCTTCTTTCCGTATTTCCGGCATCAAGTCGGAGGCGGCGATATAAATAAACCCGCCGGCGGCAAAAGGCAAAAGATACGGAATAATGCCCTCCAAAGAAAAGGAAATAAAATATCCGACTACGCCGCCCGCCACGACGGTCAGGGCGACCAAATAATTTACCAACAAAGCCTGGCCTCTTTTCAATCCGGCATGAATCAAAACGCCGAAGTCGCCTATCTCTTGAGGAATTTCATGCAAAGCGATCGCTAAAGTTGTAGCCAGACCCAAACGAAAATCCACCAAAAAAGTGCTGGCGATAACCAAACCGTCAATAAAATTATGCAAAGAATCTCCGACCAAATTCATATATCCGAAAGTGTGTACCGAACAATCGCCTTTATGACAATGGTGCCAAAACAATAACTTTTCCATGAAGAAAAAGAAAATAAAAGAGGCCAAAACTATCAAATAAAGCCGATCGGCGGCGATTTTTCCGGCTGCTTCCGGCAAAAGATGCAAAAAAGCTCCGCCCATCAAAACTCCGGCCGAAAGAGCCAAAAGAAATATCGTAATTTTATTCAAGGTTGTTTCTTTAAAATACAAAAACAAAACCGCCAGCCAAACACAAAGACTGATCGCCAGACAAGCTAAAATAATAATGAGCAACACTCCCATAGATTTATGTTAGAAGATTTATTTTTTTATCACGGCCACATCAAAAGAAATCACCACCTGGTCGTCAATAACGTTATCGGCTAAATTATCAAAAAAATTTCCCGATCCGTATTTGACTTCCCATTGCGTTCTATCCCAAGAAAATTGCGATTTAATTCTGGTCTCCTCGCCTTGTTGATAAATCGTCAAGGGCAAAGAAAGCTCCCGAACAGTATCTTTAACGGTTAATTCTCCGTTTACCGACACCACTCCGTCAATCATAATTTCAAACGATTCTAAAACTTGAAATTTAATTGTCGGAAAATCGCTAACGGCGAAAAAATCTGCCGATTGCAAATGATTGGCCAAACCGTCTTGACCGCGACCGGATCCCGTCACATCAACGCGCAAACTGTTCATATCCAAAACTATCAGCCCGTCGCTAACCCTTCCCTCTTGAACCGTAAACGCCCCGGAACGAATAGCTACTGTGCCCAAATCGGAATAATCGGTTTTCAACGGCTTGCGCCCACTCCACATAATTCTGTCGCCTTTCTGAAAAAAATATTCTCCATCCGATAAATTCACGCCTCGCGCCGATTCCTTTTCCTGTTTTTCCGCATCGCCGACCAAAGCGGCTAAATTTTGATTATTCCCCTTATTTCTCAAAACCAAAAACCCAATCACCAACACAACTATGATCAACAAGCTATATAAAAAATATTTCATAAGTTAAAATGATTAAATTTAAATTAGATTTTAGTTATTATATGATAGCAAAAATATCATATTTTGAAAACCCGCCTCAAATCCCTACAGATACCGCGGTAAACGGCGCTTGGTTTTCAGGCTGGGAACCTTGATACAATAGATTAAAGCCCAAAAAATCCGGGCCAAACGACTTCGCAAATGCCAGCCCCAGAGATTGCCTAAGGCCGATTTTTTACCCAAAGTCAAAAATTCACCGCGATGCTTATAAACAAAAGGCCGCAAGGGTTTGTTGAGCACAAGTGCTTCAATGTTTCTCGCCGCCACGACAGCCTGTTGATTGGCTACTTGCGCCAATCCGGGAAGAGGTCCCCCGTTTACCAGCAAACAAGAACTGTCCCCTAAACACAGAACGTTACGATGACCTTTCATTAATAATTCCGGAGTAATTTCCAGCCGGCCATTAACCGCCACCGGCTGATTGCCTAAAAATTCAGGAGTTTGCGCTTTAAGACCCGCGGCCCAAATAATATTTTCGGCCATAATTTCTTGACCGTTTTGCAAAACAATCCCTCGCGGCGACAAAGATTCCGCCAAAGAATTAAAAATAATTTCCACGCCGATTTTATCAAAACATTTTCGAGCTTCGGCTCTCATCCAAGCGGGAAAAGAGGCCAAAATTTCCTGTCCGCGACTAATCAGTTTTACCGAAAACTCATTATCGCGCAAATGACTGCCCGCACTCAAAAAATGTTTCTGTTGATTCAACAATTGTTCTTGAATATGGGCCGCCAGCTCGACTCCGGTGGGACCGGCGCCTAAAACGGCAAAAGATAACAGTTGTCGCCGACGTTGTTCGTCACTTTCTTGAGAAGCAAGCAATAAAGCTTTTTCAATTTTGTCGCTTAAGCGAAGGGCGTCGTCAATGTCTTGAAATTTATAAATTCGGGAGCTTTCTGCCGGAAAAAAAATATCAGCTTTAGCTCCGGTGGCAATAACCAAAATATCAAAAGTCAAAATCGTTTTTTTCAATCGGACTTGACGCCGCTCCAGATCAACGGCGATTATTTCTTGATGATAAAAAGTCGTCCGCTTATCCAATAAGCTCACCAAAGGAATGGCCACCTCGTCCGATCGCAAACGACCGAAAATCAATTCGGGCAACAAAGGAGTAAACAAAAAATAATCTCGCCGATCTACCAAAGCCAGCTCTATCAGTCCGCGACGCTGAAGCGGCTTTAACAGTTTGGCGGTTTTAATCCCGCCGAATCCCGCTCCCAAAATGACGACTCTTTGTTTATTTGTCATGGCCGAATTTTATCATAAATTGTCTTAATAAAAAAGAGCTCCCGAAAGCTCATTTTTTGTAAATATGGTATTTTCACCAACTATTTTTGGGCATTAAACCATAAATTAATATAAAAAGCCCACGTTTTATAGTGGGCTCTTGCCTTCTCCTTTAAAGGCATTAAACAGTTTGTGTTAATAACAACCCTGTTTCCCAGTCGTTTTCAACAACTCCCTCTTTTGGTGATTTCGTGGCGAGCCGCGAGAATTTTTAACACTTTTTCTAATGTACTTCATGTCTTTTTCCTCCATATTAAGTTAATACTAAAGACATTTAAATAATATATCTGTTATACCTTCTTGTCAATTGGTTTACTTTCTCACAAAGAATCTATATTTTTAAAACAAAAAATGACCATAAAATTATTTTTATACACCCCCTTACGGGGTGGCTAACCGCAAAACTTGGCAAACTTTTTTGATGGAGTGCTTGATACATTAAAAAAAACCACCTACATGAGATGGTTTTTGTAAAATAGTTCTTTAAGATACCGCAGTGATATCGCAATCCGCAAAGAGCTTCGGCCCACCCTCACAGGATGATTTTTTTATGCCTTAGCTACAATTCTGGGTTATCAACTCTTAGTGAGGACTTCCCCTTTAATTAGGTTAACCATCTTGCGAGTGATGGTCAGATACTTTGCCTAACTTTCTCAAAAAGAACTATATTTAAATCTTAACATTAGTATTCAAAAAGTCAATAGATTGTACAACATTAAACTTAAAACAAAAAATAATTCCTAAAAAGAAATTGTTTTTATATATGAGTGGCTATTCGAGAAACTTGAAAAACTTTTTTGATTAAATATTTGATAAATTGATATAAAAAAGACCCGCGATATTGTTACGGATCTTACAGTTTTTATTTAAACATATTTTGAGGGCATGAGCTAATAGTGATTAAACCTCAAAATTTTCCCTAATGGAGTAAAGAAACGCCAACATGAAAGCTGCGCCAGCGCAAGCTAGAGTTATAACTGATGCTTCAGACTTCCAGTAAAAAACAAAAATGCCAAAAAGAATTGCTGTAAAATAATTAAAGAATGTTTTCATAACTTATGACTCCTATTTTTAATGTTAAATATAATTAGATTAATTATTAAGTTTACTAACATTAATAGACTTAATAATTAATCTAATTTTAACCTTTTTGTAATGAACTATATAACTAAATAATATATCACATATATTATATTTTGTCAATCAATTTATATTATTTAATACTGTTGAGCCACATTTTAACCTTACATAATAGAAAAACCGAGCTTTCGGACCCGTGCTTTCCTTAATCTATTCCCAAAAAATTAATACCAATGAAACAACCCCCAACAAGAAACCGATGATTTGAATTCTATTAATCGGCTCCTTATAAAGCACCATCCCCAATATTACTGCGATAATAGCCGACGCCACAGAAAAAATAATTGCTCCTCTTCCTAGTCCGGCTCCATTTTTAAGAGAAAACAACCAAAAAGAATTTGCCACCAAATAAAGAGCAAGGCTGATTATTGCAAACCAAATTATTTTTTTTAGCGACCACTCTTTTGCAAATACGTCAGCAACTGCTTCAAAAATTATTAACAATAAAAGCGGAAAACTTGAAAAACTTTTTTGATTAAGTATTTGATAAATTGATATAAAGAGAGGGCTAATTGCTTAGCCCTCAAAAATTTAGAACTCGTTGAACTGCTTTCAAGGCTATTTCACTCTATTCGCCCCTTCGATTAATAAGGACGGTATCTTATTTTTGACTCCGCTAAAGCTGGCGCCCTAGGTTCACAGTCTCCCGCCTATTCTGCACATTACTAATCTATCTTCAAGCCAACATACAGGAATTGGACCCGCTGGAGATATAATCTCTTGCGCCCATTGCGCTACATTGTTTCTAAATTTAATTAAATATTATAAATAAAATCAACTTTTGTCAACAAAAATACAGCAAGATCTATTTTAACCCTCATATCCCAGAAAAAAGCAAAATAGTTCATTTTTCCCAAATAGGTGGTTAATCGCAAAACTTGGCAAACTTTTTTGATGGAGTATTTGGTGAGTTGATAAAAAAGAGACCCTTGATGTTATCGCGGGTCTAGAAATTAGGTAATAAAATCTTTAATTTACATAAACATCAGAGACATCAAAATAAATACCGCAGCAATAGCCCACGCAAGCGATGATTTTTTAGATTTTTTTTTAAAACTAAAATATAAACAAAGAATACCGGTAATGAATACTAACACTTTTAAAATTAGAATAAAAATTTCCATTATTTCTATTTTTTAATTTAACAATTCGATTAATTCTTAAATTTACTATTTATAATAAACTTAATAATTAACCCAATCGTTTTTTGTAAAAGAACTATATAACGAAATATCATATCACATTTACTATTTTTTGTCAATTAATTTGTCTTCCCACTAGGGGGTAACAAGACCAAAACAAAAAATAACCCCAATCCGCCAGCCGGCGGAGGAGTTATTTTCGCTAATATTAGGGTGCCTACTGGGAGTATCTCACTCAGCCGCCGCCGGAAACGCGGCGGCTTCGCTCGTCCTGGGTTGGCGCCGAGCCCTGCGCCAGCTCGGGTTCGTCGACGCTCGTCCGCTCATTTCGGCTTCCGCCTCAACTCGCGTCTCGCTTCCAACCTGTTCAACTTCCCGGCTAACGCCGACAGTAATAAAAGAACGCGCAAATGCGCGTTTTTTTATTACTGGGTGCCTACTGGGAGTTGAACCCAGACTATCGGGACCACAACCCGACGTTCTACCGCTAAACTATAGGCACCATGATTATATTTTAACGTATCTTTAACGATCGTTAAACGTACGCCCGGGGGGAGTCGAACCCTCATCTAGAGCTTAGAAGGCTCCCGTTCTATCCGTTGAACTACGGGCGCAAAAATAATCCGTAAAAAATAATTAGGAAATTTTCCTCCCTAATTATTGTCTTATATTAATAAAAATATTCATTTTTGTCAAACTGCTAATAAATCATTATCTGTTTGCCGATAAGCCTCTTTTATTCTATCACTTCTCTTTGCCGTAAGACCTCAAAAATAATGACCGCGGCCGCCACTGAAACATTGAGGGAGTCGATTCCCTTGTTCATCGGAATTTTAATCAGCTCGTCGGCGTCTTTCAACCACTTAGCACTTAAGCCTTCGGACTCCGATCCTAAAATAATCGCCGTCGGCCCGCTCAAATCAACTTGCGTATAATTTTTAGAAGCGCCGGTGGCCGCGCCAAAGCTTTTTATTTTCTTTTCTTTCAACCATTTAATCGTTTCGACGATAGACGCGCTGACGACTTTTTCCGTAAAAACAAGTCCTTCGCTGGCTCTAATAACATTCGGATTATAAATGTCCGTTTGATTGTCGTTAACAATCACCGCCGCCGCGCCGGCCGCATAGGCGGTTCGGATTATCGCCCCGAGGTTTCCCGGTTTTTCCACCGCCTCCAGAACAACAATTAATGGATTATCGTTTAGTCTGATGTCTTTAAAGGTCGTTTCTTTTGTTTCGGCAATCGCCAAAAATCCCTCCGGCTTTTCTTTATATGAAATCTTATGAAAAGCCGATTCGGAAACTTCAATTATTTTTTCCGTAGCCACTCCGAAAAATTTATCGCTGTTCCCGACAGTGCCCTTTATCAAGCTCGGACAATAAAACAAATTATTGATTTTCAATCCGGCCTCAATCGCCAATTCAATTTCGCGCGCACCGTCAATAATAATCAAACCGCGAGTTTTTCTTTCGCCGGTCTTTTTAAGTCGCACCGCTTCCTTGATTGTCTGATTGCTCAGGCTATTTATTGTTTTCATAATTTTCAAACTGCTTTTATTATATCAACAAACCCTCGGCATTACAAAAGCCCCCGAAAACTCGGGGGCCCTGAATAATCAAATTATAAAAACTAAATCTTATTTACTGCCCATAGCGCGAGTATAGGCGCTGGTACCGACACTATAATTTTTATTACTTTTCTCCGGCAAATCGGCCAAGTCAACCTCAATGTCAACATATTTTTTAACGGAATCTAAAACCGAAAACATGTCCACTTCTTTCCCCGAATTAAATAAGGTAATAGCATTTTTTAACACTCCAAAAGATTTGGCCCTTTTTTCTTCAACCAATTTTTCGCTACCCAGGGCTTTGCCGATGCCTTTTAAAATTCCACCCAAACCATGTTTAACTTCTTTTTCTTTGTCCGACCAAGCTTTAATTTTTTCTTTAATTTCGTTAAGCTTCAGCGCGGTCAATTCTCTGATTTTTTCCTTATCTTCGCCTTTTTCCTGACCGCCGATTTCCTTGATTTCTTCCCGTGTTTTTCCTAAACTTTGTTTTTCCGAGGCCGCAATGGCCGCCGCTTGCTCTACGGAGCGATTATCCGCCGAAGAATCCGCTTCTAAAACCTCCGTCATTGTGGCCGAAAGATCTTTAGAAATCTCCTTTTCTTTGGAAGCTTCTTGGTTGCTAACGCCGGGCACTTTTTCAAAATTGTCTAACATATGCTTTTGATTATCTATAATAAGGCTTTTTCAAGCATTTTTAATAATGTTATTATAACACAAAACTCAAAAATAATCAAGAGCAACCAATTAAGCGCTTATTATGGCCCTAATATCAGCTAAAATTATTAAAAATTTCTAAAAAATCGACTAAAATGATATAATAAAAAGGCTATTTTAAATTCTACCTCTTTAACTATTATATGCCTATTCCTCAGCTACGTTCAAGAAGTTACGGCTCTTGGCACAATCAAAAAAATTATTCTCGCCCCAAAAATTCTCCTTTGATCCACCGCAAAAAGAAGCAAAAATTAATAAAAAAATTGATTTCCTTCGCCTTGGTGTCGGGGCTTTTCTTGCTAATTTTCGGATCAATTTATATTTCCTTGATTTCCCGTAATCTGCCTAACCCGAATGAATTGATTAACCGCGAGGTGGCACAAAGCACCAAAATATATGATCGCACCGGCGAACATGTTTTATATGAAATCAGCGGCGATCAAAAAAGAACTTTGGTCGCGCTTCAAGATATTCCCGACAACGTCAAGCAGGCAACAATCGCGATTGAGGACAAAAATTTTTATACTCACGGCGCTTTCAGCGTTTGGGCCATGTTTCGCACCGCCGTCACCAATGTTTTGTTTGGACGCAGTGCCGGCGGCTCCACCCTCACTCAACAATTTATAAAAAATGCCGTTCTGACTCCGGAAAAAACCATTACCAGAAAAATCAAAGAGTTGATTCTGGCTTATCGTCTGGAAAAGAAATTTTCCAAAGACGAAATCTTACAGATGTATTTAAATGAAATTCCTTACGGTTCCAACGCTTACGGCGTGGAAGCTGCCAGTCAAAAATACTTCGACAAGAATGTGAAAGATTTAGCTCTGGAAGAAGCGGCCATCTTGGCGGCTATAGTACAAATGCCGACCCGCTATTCTCCCTATGGCCCCAACAAGGACATTCTTTTGGGACGTAAAGATTATGTTTTAACTTTGCTGGCCGAACAAGGTTATATTTCCGAGCAAGAGCGCGATGAAGCGCAAAAAAAAGAAATAGTCTTCAAAAATCCGGGGACCAAAATTACCGCCCCCCATTTTGTCATGTACATAAAAGAAATTGTCGCCGAAAAATACGGCGAACAAATGGTTGAACAAGACGGTTTAAAAATTTATACCACCCTTGATCTTTACAAACAAAAAATTGCCGAAGAGGTTATCGCCGCACGTTCCGAAGATTATCCTAAAAAATATAATGCCAATAACGCCGCCCTGATTTCTCTCGATCCCAAAACCGGACAAATTCTGGCCATGGTCGGTTCGCGAGATTATTTTGACGATTCCATCAACGGTCAGGTAAATGTCACCACGCGTCCCCGTCAACCGGGCTCTTCCATGAAGCCGATAGTATACGCCGCTTTATTTGAAAAAGGTTACACTCCAAACACAATTTTATATGATACTCTCACCAATTTCTCCACCAACAGCACCCCTTATTCTCCCCATAATTACGATGATAAAGAGCGTGGTCCGGTAACCGTTCGTCAGGCTCTGGCTGGCTCTTTAAATATCCCCGCTGTTAAAGCGATTTATTTAGCCGACATCAACACCGTTATCGATTTGGCTGAAAATATGGGCTACACCACTCTTTATCCGCGCAATCGCTTCGGGCTCTCGTTGGTATTGGGCGGCGGAGAAGTTAAACTTTTGGAACATACAAACGCCTATAGTGCCTTCGCCCGCGACGGTCAAATCAGCGCTGTAACGGGAATTTTGAAAATTGAAGACAAAAACGGCCGCATTATTGAAGAATACCGGGCGACCGAAAAAAAGGCTTTGAGTTCCAAGGTCGCCAGAATGATTAACAATGTTTTATCGGACAATCAGGCGCGCGCCTATATTTTCGGCGAAAAAAACTACCTGACGCTAGGTAATCGGCCGGTAGCCGCCAAAACCGGTACCACCAACGACTATCATGATGCTTGGACGATTGGTTACACCCCTTCGTTGGTAACGGGCGTCTGGGTGGGCAACAGCGACAATAAAGCGATGACCGGACGTGCCGACGGCAGTATTTTAGCCGCTCCCATTTGGCACGATTTTATGGACAAAGTTTTAGGCGACACCCCACAGGAAACATTCAAAGAACCGGAAGACTATAAAACCGGAAAACCTGTTTTAGACGGAGAAGTTTCCCTGGGACAAAACGGCTCGCCGATTCATCACAGCATTCTTTATTACGTGAATAAAGATGATCCTCTTGGTTCAACACCAAATAACCCCGATAAAGATCCGCAATTTACCGCTTGGGAAAATTCTGTTCAAGAATGGGCAAATAAAAACGCCACTTCTTCTCCGGACGGCTCCGGCAACGGCGAGTTTAATGTCCCGGAAAACCTTCCGACGCTTAAAATAGATTCCCCGACAGCCAACGAAACCATTACCGTCAGCGAACTAAAAATATCTTTAACGGCGGACGCGCCGCGTGGCATCAACCGGACGGAATATTATATTAACGGCAACCTCTGGGAATCTCGTTGGAATCACCCGGAACCGTTTATTAAAGAAATAAATTTTTTAAATAACGGTTATCATTCTCTCCGGGTCAAGGTTTGCGATGATGTTAAAAATTGCCGCGAAGAAGAAATTAACTTTAATCTTTTAATAAAAAATAATCCGGTCAGTGCCGGAAAAAATTCTCTTATTCTGTCCGGTCTAACGACCGGAGTGGCCGCCACCGCCCTTGATTTTCCTCTCGCCCTGGAATTGCAAATTGCCAAGCCGGAACGTGTGGCTGAAATCCGTTTATTTTCCAGAAATTCCGATACCGGCGAAGTTCTTCTTATCGGCGAATTTGCCGGACCGTTCGGACAAACAATTTCTACCGATACGGGGCCGGCTCCGGCCGTCGGCTCTTACGCCGTTTATGGAGAACTCAAAGATTGGAACGGAGAAACGATAACCAGTAATGAAATAAAAATAACCGTCAGCCAATAAAACTATAACTTATTGTCCGATAGGCATAACGATATAAAGATAGTTATTGTCTTTTTCCGGTTTTAATAAAAACGGTTGTTTGTCGTTAAGAAGTCCGATTTTAACACGATCGTCATCAATATTATTTAGGCCGTCAAGTAAATAGCGGAAATTAATGGTAATCTCGTTATCGCCACCGCTTACTTCCGCGGCCACTTCTATCTGACTTTCTCCGCTTGCCCCGGAAGACGCGGAAACGATAACTTTATTTTTATTAAAATTCAAAGTGACATCATTAAGGCCGGTTTTGGAAAACAGGGCGGCGGCTTTAACAGCGCGAAGTAGTTCTGTGCGTTCAATAATTGCCTCCATTTGGCTTTGCGCGGGAATGATTTGCTTATAGTCCGGATAATGACCGTTAACCAGACGGGAAATCAGACTAACCGAATCAATTGTAAATAAAATTTGATTATCGGATAAATAAATTTTAATTTCCGGCGTTCCTTCGATATTACCGGAATCAAAATTATTTAAGATTCTCAATAATTCTTGAATCGTCTTGGCGGGAACAATAACTTTATGTTCTGCACTACTTTCATCTGCTAGAGCGGCAATTTCTTTTTCCGCCAAACGATAACTGTCCGTGGCCGCCAAACTTAGGCGGTTTTTAATAAAAGAAAACAAAACGCCGGTTAACTCTACCCTGTTTTCGCTGGTCGCGACCGCAAAAACAACGCTATTAAGGGCTCTCTTTAGGTCGTCCGCCTGACAAACATAGGGATTGTCTTTGGGAATGGTGGGGATTAAAGGAAATTCTTTGGCCTCCTCACCTTTTATTTTTGTTTTATAGTTTCCGCACTCAACCGCCAACTCGCTTTCTTTAACTTCAACTTTTACTTTTTCTCCGCTATTCAATAAATTAACATATTCGGTAATCAGTTTGGCGTCCACCGTAAACTGTCCGTCTTTTTCGATTTTTCCGCGAACCTGATGAACGACCCCAATTTCCAGGTTGGTGCTTACCAGTTCAATATTTCCTCCCTCGACTTTAATTAAAATATTATTAAGAATCGGAAGATTAATATTCTTGGCGGTGGCATGACCGACAATATTTAAACCGCGTTTTAAATTTTCTTGTAAACCGATGAAACGCATATAGTTATAATTGTTATATTATTTATTATATTAATTAATAATAACAATAAGGGAGTGGATAATTTTTACTTTTGGCGATTTTTTTAAAATTTATTAAGGATTTTTTAGATTTTCATGTTGATAACTCTCGGGGCGTTTTGTTGATTACTTTTGACAACCGGTGGACAGAAAAAATATTTTTTAAGTTATTCACAAAACACTTTTTTTATCCACAAAGAAATTAACAAGATATCAACAAAATATTTGGTTAAAAACGGGCGGTTTTAATAAGCGGCGGTAAATAACTGTCGGATAGAATCTACCTCTTGCTTTATCTTTTTGTTTTCCAACTCTTTTATTTCTTGGGAAATTTTGTTGTAAGAGTGCATGGCGGTGGTGTGGTCGCGCCCGCCCAGTTCGGCTCCGATTGCCGGATAAGACGTTCCCAGCTCTTCTCTAATCAAGAAAATGGCGATTTGTCTGGGCCAAACCAACTCCTTTTTGCGACTTTCCCCGGTCAGATCTTTATAATTTAAATTATAAAATTTGGCGGTTGTTTCAATAATTTCTTTGGGAGTCAGGGACCTTAATTGAATATTGGAAACATAGTCATTAAGAATCTCTTTGACCGTTTTAAGAGACGGAGACAATCCTTTAAATTGGTGCGAGGCAATAACCTTTGTTAAAGCTCCTTCCAGTTCTCGAATGTTGTTTTGAACGTGATCAGCAATGTAGGATAAGATTTCTTTATCTAAAGGAAAGTTTTTTTCCAATGACTTTTTTTCTAAAATAGCAATTTTAGTTTCTATGTCCGGCTTGCCGATGTCGGCCACCATCCCCGATTCAAACCGGGAAATCAGCCGTTTTTCAATCGCCGGCAAGGATTTTGGCGGACGATCGGAGGTCAAAACAATTTGCTTGTCGTTTTGTTGCAGTTCATTGAAGGTATGAAAGAATTCTTCTTGAGTTCCGTCTTTCCCACCCATAAATTGCACGTCGTCCACCAAAAGCAAGTCAACATTACGATAAAGATTTTTAAATTCTTTTGCTTTTCCGGTTTTTACGGCCTGGATATAATTATTGGTGAATTTTTCACTGGTGGTATATAATATTTTGTCACTGGTTTTGGCCACGACGCCGCCGATCGCCTGAAGAAGATGGGTTTTTCCCAAGCCGACACCACCGTAAATAAACAAAGGGTTGTAAGATTTACCGAGATTTTCCGCCACAGCCAAGCAAGCGGCATGGGCCAACTCGTTGCCGCGTCCGACAATAAAATTTTCAAAGACATAGCGCGGATTTAGCCCGAAGCGGTTGCTTCCGCCATTCGATTCCCGAGAAACGGAAGAATCGTTTTTAATCGTTTGAATGGGAGTCTCGATTTTTGTTTCACTTTTAGTCGCGAGAGGCGCTTGTCCGCCGCGTCGTAACTCGATTTTATAAATAATTTCTTGGATCGGTTTTTTGGAAACGTTTTCCAGCGCACCGAGAATGTTTTTATGATATTTTTCCTCCAGCCATTTTTTTACAAAGGCGTTGGGAACGCAAATAATGACTCGGTCATTTTCAAAAGAGGAAAGAAAGGTATCTTTAAACCAGGTAACAAAATTTGCTCGAGACAGCCCTATTTCAATTTCACCCAAAACGGCTTGCCATATTTGTTCGTTGGTCATAAGCGTGAAGTTGATAAGAATCCTTAATCGGAAAATATTAATAAATTTATAGTAGTCTAATTATATTAGATAAACAAGTTCTTCACAAGTCGGAGTAATGTTTATAAGGTGTTGATAAGCGGGGGAAAACTATTTGGCGAGGTTTTAATCGGTTGACTTCGCCAAATAAAGGTGTTATGTTATAAAAATAATAAAGCATTTAATCATTAATATGCCCAAAAGAACTTATCAGCCCAATAAACGTCGCGCTAAAAAGAAACATGGTTTTATCAAGAGAATGGAAACCAAGGACGGGCGCAAGGTTTTAAAACGTCGTCGTCAAAAAGGCCGTAAAAAAATAAGCAAATAAGCTAGACAAGCGTCGCATGCTTCCTAAAAACAAAAGAATTAGACTTAATAAAGATTTTGACCATACTTTTAAGACTGGTCAATCTTTTTATGGGCAAATTTTAGGCATTAAAGCGGCTAAAAACATTCTCCCCGGCAATCGCTTGGGAATTATTATTAATACGAAAGTTAGCAAAAAAGCTGTTGTCAGAAATCGTTTAAAACGGCAAATTAGAGAAATCGTTAAAAAAGAATTTTCTCTGCTGACAACCGGACATGACCTGGTTATTATCGTTTTTCCGCCAATAATAGATAAAAATTTTTTAGAAATTACCGCGGTCATAAAAACCGGCTTAAAGCGTTTGGGCTTATATAAAGGATAATTGGAATTGATTAACAGTATGTTAAATTATATAAAGCACGGGCCCAGAAGATTGGTGGTTAAATTGATTAGAATTTATCAAAAAACCCTGTCCTTTGATCATGGCCCGTTAAAAGTTTATTATCCGCACGGTTTTTGTCGTTTTTCTCCCACCTGTTCCGACTATGGGGCGGAAGCGATTACTAAATATGGCTTAATCAAGGGAGGGTTGATGGCTGGTTGGCGGATTTTACGTTGCAACCCCTGGAATAAGGGTGGACACGATCCCGTAAAATAGACAAGTTATTGAATTTATAATTTTAATACTCAAGCGAGAATAATCGTATGAACAACCTTTTTACAAGTATTTTTTATCAACCGATTCTTAATTTATTGGTCTTTTTATACAATACCGTTTCTTTCCATGACCTGGGCGTATCCATTGTTTTGTTGACCGCGATCATCAAATTGGTTTTTTGGCCCCTGGGAAAATCATCCATTAAATCTCAAAAAGCTTTACAAGACTTACAACCGAAATTGGAGGAGTTGAAAAAAACCTATGCCGGTGATAAAGCCGGGTTGAGCCGGGCCACTATGGATTTGTATAAGGAAAATAAAGTTAATCCTTTTTCTTCTTGTTTGCCCTTGTTAATTCAATTACCTTTCTTGTGGGCGGTGTACCGCGTTTTTCGCGATGGCGTAAATAATAAACTGGACTTGGTTTATTCTTTTATTACTCGACCGGAAACGATGAATGTTATTTCTTTCGGACTCTGGGATTTATCTCAGCGCAGTATTGCCTTGGCGATTTTAGCCGGGCTGGCTCAATTTTGGCAAGCAAAGATGTTGATGTCCAAAAAACCGGTTGTGACCACTCCCGGATCTAAAGATGAAAGCATGGCCGCCATCATGAATAAGCAAATGCTTTATTTTATGCCGGCCATTACCGTTTTTATCGGCCTTTCTCTTCCGGCTGGCCTGACTTTATATTGGTTTTTCTTTACTTTGTTTACCGCTTTACAGCAAGTGCTCACTTTTCGTGAAAAAAATACTCCGGAAAACCGGAGTAAAAACACCATTGAGGGTGAGTTGATAAAATAAATAGTCAGCTATTTTAAAACGACCGGAATTCCGGTCGTTTTTAGTTAGAGGAAGAATCGGGAGCGGTCTCTCCGGAAACAGCCGTTTCTGAGGGCGGAGTTGTTTGGGAGGTTGAAGTGGCGACAGAGTCGGCCGGACTATCAGTGTTGTCTGTGGCGGGCGTTGAGGTGGCGGTAACACCGACCAGACAGACGGCCTGCCAGGGCACGTAGTGAGAACTGAAGCGTCGTTCTTGGACGGAGGTGGTGGTGGCTCCCTCCGGATAAACCACGGTGTAATCAAAATAAGCGTCGGCGCCGTTATGAGAGCTTTCCGTGCATTTTTTTTCTCCCGGCGCCAGATCCGTGGTTTCAATTATTTTTGTCGGTTCCGGTTTGACTATATTGTAAATTACCGGAGTAGTGGTAGTTACCAGGCGACCGTCTCGTACTCCCCAAAAATCAAAATATAAATCGTCTTGAACAATGCGCGATTGAATAAGAATGTAATTACCGGTATCGTTTATGAAGCGAAAATCCGGAGCGGGATCGTAAATTGTTGCGTCTGTTCCGGCCGGCTCGTAGTAAGAAACGCGATAAGAATGGTTGCGGCGAGCGGTTACCGGCAGTCCCGAGGCTAAAACGGTACGGAAGAGAGTGGTGCCGATTTGGCATAATCCGCCGCCGAATTCCGGAATGGTTTTATTGTCTTTGATAACCAACTCCGGCAAATATCCGGTTTCACCGGTGATTTCTCCCAGAGCTTTTAACAGTGAAAATTCTTCACCGGGCTTGATTAACAAACCGTGTAAAGCTTTCGCGCCGACATTTATATTATGGCGGCGGTTGGCGGGAGAGCCGGCGAAGCGCGAAGAGCCGGTGCCGACCACTTCTTTTATTTGAAAATCATTATCGGCCGTAAATCCAGTTCCCTTTCGGCGGTAAAAATTATTTCGGCTATTTTGGTAATAGTCAGTTCTTGATTTATTTGTCGACCATTTTCTCCCACCTGCCAGCTGGTTACTCGATCATTTTTCATTTCAAAGCGCGGTCGGACGGCCTCTTTATTTACTTCGGGAGAAACGACGTCGTTCAGATATTGTTTAATTTTTTCCGAATTCAAAGACAAGGTTGCTCGGTCGTTGTTTTTTTGCGCGCCTAACCAGCCGATCAACTCGGTCGGTGTTATTTTCCAATATTTGGCCGTACTAGTGCCTTTTTCCGGTTCAAAAAAACGTAAGACCAGTTCTCCGCCGCTAAGAATGTTTTGTGCGCGCTCTTCTTGGCCGATTAAATCTTCTTGTCTGACCGTCGGATATTGAGTTTTGGTTTTAACTGCAATGATTTCATTTTTCAGGTTTTCCAAATTGGCGGAGAGTTCCGTTAAAATCGCCGCGTAGTTGATTTCTTTGCCCAATTTTTCCGGACGAACTTCCAAGCGGAAATCGTTATCTTCGTTTTGCTTGTCAGTTACGGCGAAATAAGCGTCCGACGATGTTATGTTGAGCTCCGTAAAATTATCAGTTAAAAATTTGTTTATTCTCTCCGCATCCAAAGTGTAAAGAGCTTTGATTTTTTGTGAAGCTTGCGGACGGAAACGAGCGGATAAATAGGTAAAAAAATTGCGATCGGAAGGTTCTCCAAAAGCCGCCAGGGCGGTTTCGGCGGGATGAAAGGCTAATGAGAGATAAGAAAGATCGGAGTCAAAAGAGGCCACGGCCGGTGTCAGGGTGGCCGTTTTTTGTCCGGCCTGAAAAACTAAGCCGACGGTTTCTATTTTTTGCATTTCTTCGGTCAGCACTATTTTGGCTTCATCCAAAGTCAATCCGCTTAATTCCGTTTCGCCGACCCTTACCCCGGGGTAAATCCGAGTGATATATTTATTTTTCCAAATCGAATAGTTAAGAATCAAAAAAAGAGCCAATAAAAAAATCGCCAAGAAGGAGATAATTTTAATTACTCGGGACTTCTTTTCCATAGAAGTGTTTGCTTGATGCCGGCCTAGTCTTTTATTTTGACTTTAATTTGGCCGGGATTGTTTTTATAAAGAGTGACGGTCAGAATGCCGTCTTCTAATTCCGCTTCAATGCGTTTGGAATCCACTTCCGCCGGAAGAATAATGGAGCGTGAGAAAGAGCCCCAATAACATTCTTTATAGAGATAATCCTCTTCTTTTATTTCTTTGGCGGATGAACGGCTTCCTTTAATGGTCAAAAGATCGTGATGCAGGGAAATTTTTAGGTCTTCCGGTTTAACGCCGGCGATGGTGGATTTAATGATAATTTTTTTGTCCGCCTGGTAAACGTCAATTGCCAACTGTCCTTCGGTTTCCATTTCATCGCGATCCAGCCAGCCCGCCGGCGGAATTGATTCGGCTTCGGCGCGTAAATTGATTTTTTTATTTTTTTTAGGGAAAAACATATTTTTTTATTCTGTATATAATTTACCAATAATCGGGCAAAAAGTAAATGATCTTTACAAAAACACGTCGGTTTAAGACGTGTTTTTAGGGTGGGTCCTACTGGATTCGAACCAGTGACCTCTACGATGTCAACGTAGCGCTCTAACCAACTGAGCTAAGAACCCTCTTCCTGTGCGCCTAGATGGACTTGAACCATCGACCCCCGCTTTATAAGAGCGGTGCTCTAACCACCTGAGCTATAGGCGCATTCGGCGTTGGACTGCAATTTATTTTATACCATTATGAAGTTAATTTATCAAGTTTGTTTCGCAAATTGACGACAACTTCCACCGTGGCCGTTTCTAGGTCTTGATTGATTAGGGCTTGAGCAATTTTTATCGTGCCTCGGGCCGCATATTCTTTGATAAAATCAAGAGCATTGATGTTTTTAAGAGAATAAATCAATAATTTGGTTTTATCGGTGGCCTCTTCCCGCAAGATGGCGACGATTTTGGCGCTGGGAACATTGGCGATCAATTCGTCCACGATTTCCGTTAATTTATCGTCGGCGGTATCGACTCCTTGGCAATCAAGCGCGCTTAAGCGGGACCATAAAAATTCTCCGTTCCTTTCCGATTTGAGATTGGACAGCACTTTCCCCCATAATTTCAGAGAAACGAAATCTCGGGAACGATATAGATGGTTGACTATTTCTTCGCGTCGGGCGCCGAGAGAAATAAGCTGAGAAGTGGTCAGCAAGGTGCGCGGCGTCAAGTTTGCGGTTTTGAAGTTTTTGGTTTCTAAAATTATTCCCGCCAACAAACAAGAGGCGATATCCTCGTCGATTAATTGCGGTTTATAATTTTTTAACAGATAAAAAAGAATTTCCGCCGTAGCGACCGCGTTTAGGTCCACAAAATTTATTTGTCCGAAGTCTTCGTTGGCGGAGCGATGATCGATATTAACGATGGTTGTTTTATAAAAAAATTCCACGTTATCGTCATAGATTTTTCCTAGCGCTTCCAGGTCGCTGGTACCGAGAGCAAGAATTAAATCATATTTGAATTCTCCGGCGCGTGTCGTAACGTCCTCCGATTTAAACCAGCCGCTGGCCGGAGAAATGATAAAATTCAATTGCTCTCTGTCTACGGTGTATTTGATTTGATTAACCTTGGACTGGCTGATATTCAGAGAAACGATGAAACGACGCAAATTATGAAGATCGTCCCGAATTTCGGTGCTGGCCGGCAAGAAAGATAAAAGTTTGTTTTTTCCTTTATTGTTCGCGCCGACAATTTCCACTTCTTTCCCCAGTTTTTTTAAAAATAAGAAAAAAGCCAAAGCCGAGGCGGTGGTGTCGCCGCTCTGATCGGCCGGAAAAACAAGCAAAATATTTTTTGATTTTTCCAGTTGGCGAAAAATTTGTTGTTCTAAATCAAGCATTTTTTCAATTTTAAACCGTCCACCCCGGCAATCAGGGCGACCTTTCAATATATAGTTATTCGCGGCTAAAGTCAAGATAATCGCATTGACTTAAAGGTCTTTTTTTGGTAATTTTAAAGTATGAAACAAGACTTGGATAAGATTTATAACCCCGGAGAGAACGAGGATCAAATTTATGAAAAATGGGAAAAATCCGGCTATTTTAACCCGGATAATTTAAATTTGTCCGCGAAAGCGCCGAATTACACCATTGTCCTGCCGCCGCCGAATATTACCGACAAATTGCACATGGGCCATGCGGCCACAGTGGCGATTGAAGATTTATTGATTCGCTATCATCGTTTGTCCGGTTTTAGAACTTTATGGTTGCCCGGCACCGATCATGCCGCGATCGCCACTCAAAATGTTGTCGAAAAAAAACTGTGGCGCGAACGGAACAAAACTCGGCATGATTTGGGACGCGAGAAATTTCTGGAAGAAGTTTGGGCTTTTCTGAAAGTGACGCAAGGCAAGATTCTGCATCAAACCCGGAAACTGGGAGCGTCTTTGGATTGGTCGCGCATCGCCTTTACTCTGGACGAACCGCGTCGCCTGGCCGTCCGAACCATGTTTAAGGAGATGTACGACGAGGGGATTATTTATCGCGGAGAAAGAATCGTCAACTGGTGTCCGCGTTGTCATTCCACTTTAGCCGACGATGAAGTGGAATATCAGGAACAGTCCGCGAAATTATATACTTTTCAATATGATAAAGATTTTCCGATTGCCATTTCCACTACCCGCCCGGAAACTAAATTGGGCGATACGGCTGTGGCAGTTAATCCCAAAGACGAACGTTATAAAAAATATATCGGTCAAGAACTTGACGTTGATTTTTGCGGTCAAAAATTGAAGATAAAAATTATTGCCGATCGCAACGTTGAAGCCTCTTTCGGCACGGGAGCGTTGGGGGTTACGCCGGCGCACTCTTTGATTGACGAACAGATGGCGCGAGAAAACGATTTGCCGATTATTAAAGTTATCAACGAAGATGGGTTGATTCATTCCGGTTTCGGACAATATTCCGGTCTGAGCGTCGCGGCCGCTCGGGAAAAAATAGTGGCCGAATTGATTAAGCGCGGATTATTGAAAAAAGAAGAAGACATCAATAACAATTTATCGGTTTGTTATCGTTGTGCCACGCCGATAGAGCCGCTGCCTTCGCGGCAATGGTTTATTTCCGTGGATAAAAAATTGAAACGATTAGGCAATCTTTCCTTGAAGGAGCGAGCGCTAGAAGCCGTGCGAACGGATGATTTAAAAATAATTCCCGCCCGATTTACGAAAAGATATTCTGATTGGATGAGCAATTTACACGATTGGTGCATTTCCCGACAAATTTGGTTCGGACATCAGATTCCGGTTTGGTATCAAGGAGAGAAAATTTTTGTCGGTTCGGAGGCGCCGGACGGCGCAGGCTGGACGCAAGATCCCGACACCTTGGATACTTGGTTTTCTTCCGGCATGTGGACTTTTTCCACTCTCGGTTGGCCGGAAAATTATAAAAATGGCCGAAAAAGCGGAGATTTAAGCAAATTTCATCCGACGCAGATGTTGGAAACCGGATATGAGATTTTAACTCTCTGGGTGTCGCGCATGGTGATGATGTCCTTTTTCGCTTTAGGTGAAGTTCCGTTCGAAAAAGTTTATTTGCATGGTATGGTTTTGGATGAAAACGGCAAGAAAATGTCCAAGTCCAAAGGTAACGGCGTGGACCCTTTGGATATTATCGCCAAGTTCGGTGCCGATGCGGCGCGACTTTCCCTTTTGATGGGGGCCACTCCCGGAAACGATTCTCGGTTCAGCGAAGAACGGGTGGAGGCGAAAAGGAATTTTATCAATAAATTTTGGAATATCGCTCGGTTTATCATCGGTAATATCGATGCAACATATTTATCGGCTGCACCCGATCGGTTGCCCGACGGTAAAACGGCGGCGGACATTTGGATTTTGGAAGAGTTCGCCAATTTGATCGAAAGAACGACCGCATTTTTGGATAATTTTGATTTTTCTCTCGCCGCCGAAGAGCTGACTCAATTCACCAAAGAGACGCTGGCCGATTGGTATTTGGAAATCGCTAAATTTGAAAAAGATAAAGAAGAAATTCTTGTTTATTTGTTAAAAAACCTTTTGATTCTCTGGCACCCTTTTATTCCTTTCGTGACCGAAAAAATTTGGAGCTCTTGGAATGAAGCCGAAGACCATTTGCTGATGGTCAGTCATTGGCCGAAAAAGACGGGCTCAAAAAAAACCAAAAAGATTCAACAAAATTCGGCCGACTTTCGAAAAGTAATTCGCTTGATTCAAAAAATCAGGGAGTTGCGGGCGGAACATAAAATTGAACCGGGAAAGAAATTGCAGGCGGTTATTCGCGCGGGTCGGGAGCATGCGCTGATCAAGGAGCAGGAGCTGTTGATTAAAAGTTTGCGCACCGGCATCGCCGGTTTAGAAATTACGGTTGACGGCCCCGGTCCCGAAGGCGCGATTGTCGGCTTGAGCGACGATTTGGAAATATATTTGCTTGGCGCCGTCGATGAAGAAAAAGAAAAAGCGCGCTTGGCCAAAGAAAAAGAAAATCTAAAAAAACTGATTGCCGGTCAAAAAAATAAATTGGCCAATAGCGATTTTGTGTCTCGAGCCCCGGAAAAAATCGTGGCCGCCGAAAAAGATAAATTGGCCGGCTATGAAGCGGCCTGGGAAAAGATAAATAAAATTAATTTATGACTTTGAAAAGTTATTTGTCGGTGATGGCCGTTTTAACCGCTTTTTGTTGGGGTATTTTCTTGTTCGTCGCCAGGCTGGTTGATCCGACGGCGACCAATTGGCTGGGGTTCTTGTTGTTTTATTTGGCCCTGTTCGCTTCTTTGAGCGGAACTGGCGCTCTGGCGGGGTTCGTGATTCGCTTTGTGGCTTTAAAAAAGGAATTGGCCTTTAATCTGGTTAAAATCGCTTTTCGCCAATCTTTCTTGTTTTCCTTATTTATCATTTTTCTTTTGATTTTGAAGTCACAGCACTTGTTCAATTGGTTGAACTTGTCTTTGTTGATAATAATTTTTACGATTTTTGAATTATTTTTAATTAGTTATAAGAAAAACCGTTATGAAAAATAAATTGCAAAAATTGCGAGACGATTTTTTGCGGCAATTGTCGACGGTTGATACGAGCGAGCGTTTGCGCGATTTGGAGCTTAAATATCTTTCTCGCAAGGGAGAGCTTAGCGAGATAATGCATGAATTGAAAAATTTAAGCGGAGAATTGAAAAGAGATATCGGCGGATTGGCCAATGCCGTCAAAACGGAATTGCAGGATAAGTTTACGGAAGCGCGACGTCTTTTGGATAAGCGCTCCGGAGGCGAACGGATGACGGACGTCAGTTTGCCGGGAGAAAAAATTATTAACGGGCACTTGAATCCGATCACCCTGGTTCAAAACGAATTGGAAGATTTGTTTACTTCCTTGGGCTTTATGGTTTTGGACGGTCCGGAATTGGAGAGCGATTATTATAATTTTACCGCCTTGAACCTTTCGCCGGATCATCCGGCGCGCGATATGCAAGACACTTTCTATATTGATTATAAAAATAAGAGCGGACAATATGATTTGTTGATGCGGACACAAACCTCGCCGGTGCAAATACGGGCGATGAGAAAATATGGCGCACCGTTGAAGGCCATCATTCCCGGGCGCTGTTTCCGCAACGAATCTACCGACGCTCGCCATGAACACACCTTTTATCAAGTGGAAGGAATTTTGGTCGACAAGAATATCAATTTTGCCAATTTAAAAAGTTTTTTGGAAATTGTCGGTCAGAAATTATTCGGTCCGGACACTAAACTGCGGATGCGTCCCAAGTTTTTTCCTTTCGTGGAGCCGGGAAATAATGGTGAATATTCTTGTTTTTTATGCGGAGGAAAAGGTTGTCGCGTTTGTAAAAATACCGGTTGGCTGGAAATTGTCGGCGCCGGATTGATTCATCCCGATGTTTTGCGCGCCGGCGGCATCGACCCGGAGGTTTATTCCGGCCTGGCGTTCGGTTTCGGTTTAAATCGTTTGGCGATGCTTAAATATAGCATTAATGACGTCCGCTTGTTTAATAGCGGCGACCTCAAATTTTTAGAACAATTTTAAATCTATGTATATTTCTCTCAATTGGCTTAAAGATTTCGTTAAAATACCGGCTAAAATCAATCCGGCGGTGTTGGCGGAAAAATTAACCGGGCATACGGTTGAAGTCGAGGGTTTTGTGAATTCCGGAGAGCAGTTCGATCGAGTCGTGGTCGGAAAAGTTTTGGAAGTCGCCAAACATCCCAATGCCGATCGTTTGCGATTGACCGTCGTGGATGTGAAAAAAACTAAATTGAATATTGTTTGCGGCGCACCCAATGTCGCGCCCGGTCAACTGGTGGCGGTGGCTTTGGTGGGCGCCATTTTGCCCAATGGTTTGGAAATAAAGGCGGCGGAAATTCGCGGCGAGAAATCGGCCGGCATGATTTGTGCCGAAGATGAATTGGGTTTGGGAAAAGATCATGAGGGCATTATGGTTTTGAATGGCGACGCCAAAATCGGAGAGCCGTTCGCCAAATACTTGAAAGCCGAAGACATCGTTTTGGAAATAGACAATAAGTCATTGTCCAATCGTCCCGACCTGTTGAATCACTACGGCTTGGCGCGCGAGGTGGCCGCTATTTTTAGTTTGCCGCTTAAGCCCTATGATAAATTTTTTCAGAAAAAATGGAATTTTGCGGAGGCCAAAGAAAACACTCTGGAAGTTAAAGTTAAGGAGCCCGAACTTTGTGCGCGTTATCAAGCGCTTAAAGTGGAAAATATCGAAGTCAAAGAATCGCCGGCCTGGCTCAAAGAAAGACTGGTGGCCATCAATCAGCGGCCGATTAATAATATTGTGGATTTGACCAACTATGTCATGTTTGACTGTGGTCAACCGATGCATGCGTTTGACGCCGCCAAAGTGACAAAAATAGTTGTCAGACGGGCCGAGGATAATGAGGTTTTGGAAACATTGGACGAAAAAGAACGGGTTCTAGACAATCAAGATTTATTGATTACCGACGGCAAGGAAGCGATCGCGATTGCCGGGGTCATGGGGGGACGTCATAGCGAAATCGGCCCGGACACTACTGCTTTGATTTTGGAGTCGGCTAATTTTCTGGGTTCGTCGGTGCGTCGTACCGCGCAAAAGTTCGGTTTGCGCACTGAAGCATCGGTGCGTTTTGAAAAATCTTTGGCACCGAATTTAACCGAATTTGCTTTATGGCGGTTTTTGACTCTGCTTAAAGAAATTTGTCCGAAGATGAAAATTGCCAGCGCTTTGGCGGACATCAATAATGCGGCCGACAAAGAAACGAAGATCGTTTTAGATTTAAATTGGTTGACCGTCAAAATCGGGCAAGAAATTTCTCGTTCCGAGGTGGCGGATATTTTAAAAAGATTGGGCTTTATTTTAGCCGATGAAGACGGGGACATTCTGACGGTGACGGTTCCCGCTTGGCGAGCGATCAAGGACGTCACGACGCGAGAAGATTTGGCCGAGGAGATTCTGCGATTATTCGGCTACAATAATGTCGTTTCACGTTTGCCGATTTTAGAAATGCGCTTGCCGGAGACCAATCAAGAAAGAGTTTTAGAGAGGAAGATTAAATCTTTGTTGGCCGGCAAACACGCTTTGAATGAAGTTTATAATTATTCCTTCGTGGGAGAGGAACAATTGAAGAAATTAGACATTGATTTTTCCAATCATTTGAAATTGGCCAATCCGTTGACGGATTTACAAACGATGTTGCGCCAATCGCTGGTTCCGGGCTTGATTAATAATATCAAAACCAACCAGTCTCGGCCCGGCGACTTGGGGTTTTTCGAAATCGGCAGTATTTTTTGGCCCGCTCCGGGTAATTTCAAGAAAGAAATAGCCGGTGATGAAACTTTGCCTTATCAGGAAAAGCATTTAGGAGTTGCCATGGCCGGAGAAGACGGCAATGCGCTCGGTCGCGTGAAAGCCGTCGTTAACAATATGTTGCAGAATTTGCTGGGCTATGAAGAAGAGGCGGAATTTTCATTATTAGAAAATATCCCCGGTTGGGCGAATAAAAAAGCGGCTGTCAGCATCAAAATTTATGAAAAAGAAATCGGTTTTGCGGCCATCATCAGCCCGGAAACGACGGAAAAAGTTAATTTGAAAAAAGAAGCGGCCATAGCGGAATTGAATTTTACTTTTTTGGTTCAGCTTGTTCTCGGTCGCTCATCTTTCGATTTTCGAGAGCCGGCCAAGTACCCGCCGATTATTCGCGATCTCGCCTTTGTAGTAAATCAAAAAATATTGTATAATGATTTAAGGAGTGAATTTTTAAAATTTAATCCTTTAATCAAGAAAGTAGAATTGTTTGACGTTTATAGCGGCAGTAAATTGCCGGACGGACAGAAGAGCTTGGCTTTTCACTTGGTTTATCAAGACGATTCTCGGACTTTGACGGCGCCGGAAGTCAATAAAATTCAGGAAGAATTAATGGTGCATCTGGCGAAGAAATTTGAAGCTAAATTGAGAGATTTTTAAATTTAAATAAAATATTATGTTTGCCACTTCTTATGATGTTTTAAACTTAGTGCTATCGATATGTGCCATCGCTCTGGCTTTCTTTCTTTGCTGGGCGCTCTATTATTTCATCGCCAGCGTGCAAAAAATTCATCGTTTGGTGAAGCGAGTGGAGGCCGGTGTCGATAAGGCGGAAGAAATCGTGGACACGGTTAAAGATAAAATAAAAAATAGCTCGGCTTACGTGATGATTTTGAGCGAGCTGGCCAGAAAAGCGATAGAATTTATTCAAACGAAGCGAGCGGGGGCGCAGAAAAAAAAGAAAACAGGAAAAAAGAAATAAGATTATATTTACAGTTTGCTAAAAAAGGCGCCTATTGATAGGGCGCCTTTTTTGTGAGAGAGATGATTGATCTTCTTTTTATTTATTCTTTATCCGCAAACACAATCAGTCGTCGAGGAAAAGTTCCGGAGAGCTTATCATAAGCGCCGTCGCAAGTAATCAAATTGAGATGAGCTTGTCCGTCGGTTGAGAAAAAAATCTCCGAGGCCTCCGCCTGGGCCTTATATTTTTGTATTTTACGTACTATAAAGGCAACTCTTTCTCCCTCAGCGGTTTCTACATATATTTTATCCCCCTTTTTCAGTTTGTTCAGATTGTCAAAGACCGATCCTTGTCCGTTTTTCCAACGACCGTAGTGTCCGGCGATAACCGCGCTTCCTTCGTCTCCCGGAAGCGTGCCCAAATTATACCAGGCGGCGTTGGCGGGATTTTTAGGAATGTCCATGGCGCCTTTCGGAGTTAAGCCGACCGATTCCAATAAGGCGTTAACTTGGATTTTCGGAATTATCAAGCGCACCGGAAGGCCGGAATCGGTCGTCGTGCCCGGGGCTATCAAAGGAACAATCTCAACAGATTTTTTATCAAGCTGTCGGTCGACCAATCTCAAGGCCGGTTGTTTATCGGTTGAGAAAGTTGTTTTTAGATTGGCTCCCTGAGCGGGCAGATTGAAAGACAAAAACAAAACAATAGTTAAAGAGAGGGTGGTTATTGTCAGGCCGGGGATTAAAAGAGAGTGTTTTAATAATTTTTTCAATAACATAAATTTTGCGCATCTTTCAGTCAAGATGAAATAAGAAGTCGGAATAAATTCAGAGCCCCGTGTTGGCGGGGCTCTGGAAGGCTATTTGCCTCTGATGATTCGTATTAGAAATAGGATAATCGCCAGAGCTAACAGAAAATGAATAAATCCGCCGAGTATCGGAAAAACGATGAATCCCAACAACCACAACACAACGAGCACGCCGCCGATAATATAAAGCATAAAGTTGGTGTTAAGGGGTTAATTATTTAATTGATTTTTTCTCAGAACGGCGGTTAAGGCGACGGAGGATAAGACTAAAAATCCGGTGGCAATAATAATGCTCCACAGCAAGGTTCCTCCGGCGGATGTTCCCGTGTTAGGTAAAGACGGCACGACTGAGGCGACGACTACGGTGGCGAGAGCAAAATCTCTGACGGTCAGGCCGTTAGCTTCACCGACTGCCACAGCGGTATTGGTCGTAGTTTTAACGAGCTTGGTTGAGCAGGTATATGTCCAAGTTTCGGTAGTGTCTAATTTGGCGTCATTATTCGTATCGCCGGAAATGTATTTCATCGGACTGCATTTGTCATCCGTGAGGCGAACATTGCTTAAGGCCACCGCACCCGGATTGGTGATTTTTTCCGTATAAGTGACCATGCCTCCTCCGGCCGGCAAGGTTAAGGGGCTGGGAGATTTTGTGACATGGATTAATGGCGGGATGATCGGTAAACCGACCACCACCCTCGCGCTGGCAATATCCGTGGCGCTGATGCCGTTGGCCCAGCCGGTAGCGACAATCGTATTGGTATGCGTTTCCGAAAGAATTGTAGAGCAAGTATAAACCCAGGTTTCGTTGAGATCAAGCTTAGCGTCGCCGTTTGTATCGCCGGTCGCTAAATTTATCGGACTGCAGGTGTCGCCGACCATCGTGATATCGGTTACCGGAACCGTGCCGATGTTGCGAAGTGTGTAAGTATAAGTAACCGCGCCCGGGCCGTTCGGTAAAGACAAGGGGCTAGGCACTTTAACGACATCAATTATCGGCGGTACCGGAGGGATGGCCGTGGGAGCGCCGATATCATCATTGGTAATGATGCAGAATTTAGCCTCATCCGGATTAAGGGTCACAATGCCGTTGCTGTCGCAATCGCCGGAAAACGTTTGAGTATATTGAGGGTCGGTAGTTTCGGTTACGGTATAATCATAAGTGACGATATTGGAGGTGCCGAAACGGTTAGTAATGCCGGAAGCGATGAAACCGCCGTTAATAAATAGCGGAAAATCGGCGACAGTTTTAGTTCCGCCGTTGTCATTAATTACTGTTTTAACGACATTGATTGTTCCATATTTGGTGGTGCCTCCGCTCGTGCTCGCGACGGCACAAATCGGTTCGGTGATTTGGTTTCTGATTAAAGTCACCTGAGCGTTGCGCGATAAGGCCCGACCTTCAAGAGTGGCACTGTCTCCGAATGAAATAAGGGCCGTGTTGGTAATAATCGTACCGACCAGTTCTGCTCCGGCACCGATAGTCATGGCTGTCGGCACTTGCCAAAAGACATTGCAAGCATCGGCTCCGTTGATCATGACGACTTCAGCGCCCGGGTCGACGGTGATGCTTGAGTCGCTGCGGAAAATATAAACACCGGCGCCGTCAAGAGTTACTGTGCCGTTTAACAAGGCCGCTCCGACGGTATAGACTCCCGGCGTGACCGTAACTACTCCGGATAAATTTTGTACTCCGTCAGCCGCTTGAGCGTTTAACGCGCCATAAGCCGTTAAAATTGCCGCTTCTACGCCGGCTCCGGCATCTATTACTCCGTCTACTTGGGTCGCGTCGTCAAGGTTAGTGACATTAACGGCATCGGCACCGACATTTCCCCAAATGTGAGTCGTGACCGAAAGATCATTGGTCACTCCCGTTTTACCGAAGACCGCATAAGTGGCCGCCGCGCCCAGATCCGGAGCTACTCCGGCCGCAGAAACGGAAATTGTTCCGAGCGGACTGAGTACGAACGTTATGGCTAAAAGGATTGTTGAAAAACCTTTAAATAGCTTCATAAATTTATAATTATTTGTTAAATTATTTTTTAAGACCAACACTATATGTTATTTTTAATTTAGCTTATATAGTATATCACACTCTGGACAACTTAACAATTTTTTAGTAATTTTTTTTATTTTTAGTCAAATTTTGGGCGAGATTACAAAAAGCTAAAAAAATGTTATAATTAAATTAGAAGAAAAATAGGAAATAATAAAGAATAGCGGTTAATTGATTTATTGCATTTTTATTTTTTTATATGAAAAGAAAAATAATTTTTGGTCTTCTATTTAGAAGAATGGCCGATAATAAATCGAATTTAAATAATAAACGGGGCTTAAATTTAGGAATTTGTATTTTAACATTTACGGTCCTTTTTTCTTGGCCTTTAGTCGCGCTTAAAGCGGGAGGAGAAATAGAATTGATAACCCAACCAATATTGTCTAAAGTCGAAACAACGGAAACGGAGTCGGAATCGGAGGTTGAAATAATTAGTTTACAGGAACAGATAGTAATGGCCTTAGCTTCGTTTACTAAGACTTTACAAATAGGGGCGACGGGTGACGAAGTTCGGCAGTTGCAAACAATTTTAAAAATTTATCCGGAAATTTATCCGGAAGGAGTGGTGACCGGTTATTATGGTCCACTTACCGAAATGGCTGTACGACGTTTTCAAATTAAAGAAGAAATAGAGGTTGCCGGGGTTGTCGGTCCGTTGACTAGAGATAAATTAAATGGATTAATAGCTAAGGAAACGACCGGGACAGTCGGTCCGACCGGGGCCACCGGCGAAACAGGCGCGACTGGTGCGGTTGGGACTACCGGAGCGGTTGGCGAAACTGGCGCGACCGGAGCTATCGGCGAAACCGGAACAACGGGTGCAATTGGCGAAACAGGAGCGCGAGGCAGGTCCGGTTCTTCCGGCTCAACCGGGGCCACCGGTGAAACAGGAGCGACCGGTTCCGTTGGAGCGACCGGGACAGAAGGTGCAGCCGGTGCTGTCGGCGACGCTGGGGCAGAAGGTGCGGCTGGCGTTGCTGGCGTTGCTGGCGACACTGGGGCAGAAGGTGCGGCTGGCGCTGTCGGAGCAGCTGGAGCAGAAGGTGCGATTGGTGCAACCGGTATTGAGGGCGCCGCCGGTGAAGCTGGCGTTGCTGGCCCGGCTGGGGCAATCGGCGAAACCGGGGCCACCGGCGAAACAGGCGCGACTGGAGCGACTGGAGTTATTTTGTCCGCTCAATATGTTCAGCTGGGAGCACAGCCGGCAACAGTGGGCGCCGGTCAACCATTTACTTATACTACCGAGGTCTTATCCACGCCGGGCATTACTTTTGAAACCGCGGTATTTAATCCGCCGTTTATTACGAGCGGCACAATTTTTACTTTAGCCAATGTCGGACGGTATGAAATAAATTATCAAATGACCTACCCGACGGACGGTGGCATTGTCTTATATTTTGGCTCGACCATTCCGACAATGTTGCCGCTTCCTTATACGATGATCGGGAAAACCACAGACGGATCGGTTAGCGGTAGAATAATCATTCAAACCACGACGCCAAATTCATTTTTAAGCGTTAATGCCGCGGCCGGAAACGCGGCGGCAATTGATATACCGGCGAATACCAGCACCACCAATCAAAGCGCGACCACAATATCGTTTAAGCAGATTCAATAAAGAGGGTGGTTTTACGCCAGGTTCTTCATTAAGCTATCAAAAATATTTAACACCAATAAAAAAAGACGCTGTTTAATCAAGCGCCTTTTTTGTGAGAGATATGATTGATATTCTGTTTATTTTTAGTCAATATTAGTTAATTTGCCCGGGCTTGACTGCAAGTTATTTTTGTGATTTAATTGAAAGTCGATTGGTGTGGCCCTTTAACAACAATGAATTAATCAATGATTTGATTATCGGTTAAAGCTTTAATAATTAGAGTTTTGTCCGATAATCAGATCTAGTATTAATTTAAAATAGAAAATGTCATGAAAAAAGTGTATTTATCGTTACTTGTTGCGGTCGTTATTATTGCCGGTCTTTATATTTATAAAAAATCAACCAGTATTTTGGAACTCGTTTCTGTCGGCCAAGAGCTGACAATAGAAATTCCGCGAGATCGATTGTTTCTTGCCGAAGCCGACAGGATGTTCAAACATATTGATCCTCGATTGCTGGCGATGGAAAAAAATAAAATTAACCATTCAAACTGCCAAATCACGTTTGACGTTTACGACGCCGACTGTAAAGTCGGACAAAATTTAGCCGATATTTTTGCCGCTCTTCCTCAGACGAATCGGGAAACGTTAACCTGGGAAGAGGTCAAGATTTTTTGCGTTAAACATTACGCCTCCTTGGCTCAAGGAGGAAGAGTTAATTTATTTTTAGTGGAAAGCAGCGAACAACAATCAAAAGTTTTTGTCTATGTTGACCCGGACGGATTTTATGTTCTTTTCCAGTTGTTTGAATATGACGATTTTTGGATCGGTGAAAGTTCCTGGCGCCTGATCGTGCCTCGTTAAATCACTCCACCCTCGGATTAAAGCAAACGCTTTTAAATCCGGGGGTTTTATTTATTTTGCGTGTAACCGCAATCCCGATTACTGCATTTTACTTGGCCGCTTTTATCGGTGACCAATAAGGCTTGGCAATCCGGACACTTATCGCCGGTCGGTTGCCCCCAATAGGCATTTTTGCATTTCGGATAAGCGGAGCAGGCCCAAAATGCGCCGCGACGACTGAATTTTTTAACGATTTTGCCTTCGCCGCAAACCGGACAGTCCACTTCTTTCCCGTCTCCCGGTTGAGCGATATTTTTGATGTTTTTACATTTCGGGTAAGCGGAGCAAGCCAGGAAAGGCCCGTATTTTCCGGTGCGGACTTTCATGGGCGCACCGCATTTATCGCAAACTTCGCCGGCATATTTTTTTTCCAGTTCCAGAGTTTTGGCGTCCGGCTCTTTTTTTTCACCGCCGTTTTCGCCGGGCATTTTTTTGATGTTGCGGCAATCCGGAAAAGCGCTGCAGGCCAAAAATTTTCCATAACGTCCGGTTTTGATAACCATGGCCGCGCCGCATTTATCGCAGATTTCGCTGGATTTTTCTTCAGGCATAATATCTTTTTTATTAATTTCTTCGTATTTGATTTGTAAATTATCGTGAAATTCTTTATAAAACTCGCCCATCACCGGTTGCCATTCTTTTTTTCCCGCGGCGATAAGATCCAGATCGTCTTCCAATTTGGCCGTAAATTCATAATTAACTATTTTGGGAAAATGATTAATCAATAAATCGGTCACGACAAAGGCGATGCTGGTCGGCTTCAATTTTTTATTTTCATCCCGCTCCACGTAATTGCGAACGATAATGGTATTGATGGTCGGAGCGTAAGTGGACGGTCGGCCGATGCCGTGTTTTTCCAATTCTTTGACCAAGCCGGCGTCGGAATAACGGGCCGGCGGATTGGTGGCATGTTGTTCGGCCCGCAAGTCCAACAAAATCAGCGCTTGTTTTTCGGTTAAGACCGGCAATTCTTGCTCTTTGGTTTTTTCCGGCCAAATTTTCAGATAGCCCGGGAAAATCAAAATTTGTCCGTTGGCACGAAAAATATAAACTTCCTTTTTTATCTGAGCCTTGATATCAATCGTTGTCGCCGCCAATTTTGCGGGAGCCATTTGACTGGCGATTGCTCTTTGCCAGATTAAACGATATAAGCGTTCTTGATTTTTATCCAGTTTTCCCGCCAGCAATTCCGGAGTGGTATTGGCCTCGGTCGGTCGAATGGCTTCATGAGCTTCTTGAGCGTTGCGACTTTTGTTTTTAAAGACGCGCCCTTTTTCCGCCGCGTATTCCGGTCCGAGATTAGTTTTTAACCAAGCGGCCGCTTCCGTCAAAAATTTCGGCGAGAGGTCCAAGGAGTCGGTGCGCATGTAGGTGATGTGGCCTTGCTCGTATAATTTTTGCGCCACCATCATTGTTTGTTTGGCGCTGAAGCCCAAATAACGATTGGCCGATTGCTGTAAGGTGGAAGTCGTAAACGGCGCCGCCGGATTTTTGTTGATTTGTTTTTTGTCTATTTTATCAACGGCGTACTCCGCGCCGGTTAACAATTTTTTTAGACTGTCGGCTTCCGCTTTTTTGATATCCAGCTTATTGAAAGTTTTATTTTTTATTTTATAAAGATCGGCCGTGAAAGCGGTTTCTTTTTTGTCGGCCGTAAAATCGGCCGACAGACTCCAGTATTCTTCAACTTTGAAGTTTTGTATTTCTCGTTCCCGCTCCACGATTAAGCGGGTAGCTACGCTTTGCACTCGTCCGGCCGACAAACCTTTGGCCACTTTTTTCCATAAAAACGGAGACAGTTCATAGCCGACCAGGCGGTCCAAAAGGCGTCGGGTTTGTTGAGCATCCACCAAGTTGAGATCAATTTTTCGCGGCGTTTTTAAGGCCGCCAAAATCGCCTCTTTGGTGATTTCATGGAAGACGATTCTTTTGTTTTTGTTTTCATCCAAGTTCAAGGCTTTCACCAAATGCCAAGCGATCGCCTCGCCTTCGCGGTCTTCGTCGGAAGCCAAGATAACTTCCGTGGCCTTTTTGGCGGCCGATTTTAAAGCGGCCACGGTTTTTTTTGCCTTGGCGGGGATGATGTATTTCGGTTCAAAACCGTGTTCAATGTCTATGCCCATCTCGCTTTTCGGCAAATCGCGAATATGACCGAAAGAAGATTCAACCTGGTATTCTTTGCCCAGGAATTTACCGATGGTTTTCGCCTTAGTCGGCGATTCAACGATGATTAAATTCATATATTCGGAAACTTAGATTAGTTTATAGCCGAATTCGGCGGAGCTTATCACTCCTTTAATCTCCAATATACTTAGTGTACTATTTATCGTCGCGGTGTCAAGTTTGGTGTTTTTTATAATTTCATCCGCGCTCAGTGCTTCCGCCCGCTCTTCGGCCGATTTCAATAAATTGCAGATTGTCGCTTCGTTTTGATTTTCCGGTTGATAAGAGGAATGAGCCTTTAATTTTTTAGAGGGCGTTGACGCGGATGACGTTAATTTAAAAACTTCCAGAATATCGTCGACATTAATGACGGTCTTTGCTCCGGAGCGGATTAAATCGTTCGGTCCGGCGGAAAATTCCGAGAAGATATTTCCCGGAATCGCCAACACTTCCCTATTTTGTTCCAAGGCGTAGGCGGCGGTAATCAGCGCTCCGGATTTGGCTTTTGCTTCCACGACCAAAGTCGCTTGCGCCAAGCCGGCGATAATGCGGTTGCGTTGCGGGAAGTTTTGTTTGTAGGGAGGCGTGCCGGGCGGGAATTCCGACAGCAAAAGGCCGCCGTTGGCGATGATATTTTCCGCCAAACGCCAATTGGCGGACGGATAAATATTTTTAGCATCTAAGCCGGAACCGAGAATCGCCCAGGTCTTCCCTTTCAAGTCTAAAGTTTTATGATGCGCCAAGGCGTCTATTCCCAGAGCCAAGCCGCTGATAATTTCTATTTCGGCGGCGATCAGCGGCGGCAACAGTTCGGCAATTATTTTTTCCGCGTAGGCGCTGTGTTGTCGGGAGCCGACGACGGCCAAGCGATTTTTTATTTTTCCCGCAAATTCTTCGGAACAACCTTTATAATATAAAACCGGCGGCGGCGCGGATATTTCTTTTAACAACGGCGGATATTCCGGATCGTGCCAAGTGATGAAAGAAATATTTTCTTTTTCCAATTCGGTCAGGACGTTTTCTATCCGCCAATTTCGTCGCCAGGCAATAAATTCGCCGGCTAATTTAGGATTCAAACCGGCTTTTTCCAAAGCAAAACTAGAGGCCGTAAAAGCGTTTTTTAAATCCGAAAAATAATTTTCTAATCTTTTCGTCGCCATCGGGCCGATTTTTTGGAAACAGTTGAAGGCGAGATAATAATGTTTATTTTCGTAAGTCATATTTTTATTTTTAACCGGTTATATTTTGAATAAATAAAATCCCCCTAAGATTTTTAGGGGGATTTTATGATTATTTTAGATTTTTGATGTTCAGTCCGGCGAGTAATTTTTGCAGGCGTTCTTTTTCTTCCGGGCTAAAAGCGCCGAGGACGAATTTGTCGGGTGGAATGTGGGTTCTCAATAATTCGTTTTTAACGCCGAGGCGAAGGCGGGTGATTTTTTTGGTTTTCAGATAATCAATGATGGATTGGACGCCGCGATGTCCGGCGCTGGCGGAATCGACAGCCACCTTATAATCGCCCAAATTTAAATCCAGGTCGTCATGAACGACAATCAGTGTTTCGCTCAAATCGGCATTTTTCTTTTTTATCAAACCGAAATTTTTTGGTAAAAGTTTGTAATAGTTGAGAATTTTTTGTACTGCCATGCCGGAGTTATTCATGAAGGTCAGCGGTTTGACGAATAAAAACTCGCCGCTTTCATGAAGTAAAGCGTTGAATTTTTTGTTTTCCGACCAATTAACGTCGCCTAGCCAGTTATCCAGGGCTAGCCAGCCGGCGTTATGGCGCGTATTTTTGTATCGTTCCCCGGGATTGCCCAGGCCGACTACGATTTGCATATTATTTTTTATTTTTTATTTTCTTGGGACGAGAGGGCTCGTTATAGGTTGTATGCGATTTTTTATTCTTAGTGACGCGAATGCTCAGAGGTGTGCCGATAAATCCGTGTCGTTCGCGTAAACGATTTTCCAAGAAACGCACGTAAGAAAAATGCAAATTATCGTTGGGCCCGATACGCAGAACAAAAGAAGGCGGATTATTTTTGGTTTGGCGGAATTCGTAAATGTGCGGAGCCTTCAATCCCTTGCCTTTGGCCGGTTTATGAATTTTTACCACATGTTTGAGAAACTTCTCCGTTTGCGAATCGCTCAATAATAATTGTCGTTGAGTGGCCACGGCGATAATCGACTCCAGAATTTTATTGACCTTTTCTCCGGTTTTGGCGGAAATGAATTGAGTCGGCGCCCAAGTGGCGAAAGGTAATTTATCATACAAAATAGCTGCCCATTTTTTGGTGTCGCGTCCTTCCACCAAATCCCATTTGTTGGCGATGAATATCAAGCTCTTCTGGCGATCAACGATTTCTTGCACCAACTTGGCGTCTTGATGAGTTAAGGGCTCGCTGATATCCATCACTAATAGAGCAATGTCCGCTTTTTCCAAAGATTTTAAAGATTTGACGATCCCGTCTTTTTCAAAACCGGTGACATTGCGGCTATGTCGGGCGATGCCCGCAGTATCCACCAAAGTAATTTTTTTGTCTTGATAAGTTATTTCCGTATTTTGCGGTTCTCTGGTCGTATGCGGCACCGGACTGACAATAACGCGCTCATAGCCGAGAATAGCATTCAATAAAGATGATTTGCCGACATTCGGTTTGCCGATCAGACAGGCGGAAATTCCTTTATCCGGATTAACGATTATTTCTTCATCTGAATTTGTGTTTTTATTGGCCGGTTTTGATATGTTTTTTCTTTTGGCCAGTTTTTCGGTAATTAAATCCAAAAGATCGCCGGTACCCAAACCGCTGGCCGCCGAAATGATTATCGGGTCGCCCAGGCCAAGGCGATGAAAAGGAGCCGCTTCTCCGGCGGTCCGGAAACTGTCAACTTTGTTGGCCACCAATAATACCTTTTCTCGATATTTCGGATTTTTCTTTAGCTCCGCCGCCAATTTCTTGTCTTCCGACAAGAGACCGGCTTTGGCGTCCACGATAAATAAAATCAAGGCCGCTTCCCATAGATAGGAACGGGCTTGTTTTTGTGTTTGGCTGTCGATATCTTCGCCCGAAATTTTTTTATCGGTCAGAATTTGCGAATCCAACAATCCGGCAGTATCCACCAATTCAAAGGATTGTCTCGCCCATTCCACGAAGCCCAGGTTACTGTCCCGCGTCGTGCCGGCGATATCGGAAATCAGCGCCTGTTTTTTTTCCGTCAGACAATTAAAAAGAGTGGACTTGCCGACGTTGGTTCGTCCGCAAATGGCCACCAGCGGCAATTCTTGATTTATTTTTTTCCGAAGGTTTTTAGTCATGTTGATGTTATTTCGTTTATTCGGCGTTGGCGCCCAGGATGAGCAGAAAATCCGCCTGATAAGTTTCGTTGATTTTATAATTTTGAATCCATTCCGGAGAATCGAAAGATTGATTGGCGCCGGTTATTCTTTTTAACGCTTCCAAGGATTCGTTTTTCTTGCCGTAGGTCAGGTCATAGAAAGTGGTTTGCGAAAAGTCTCTTAAGGGAGCATTGCCAACCTCCACAACATTAAATTTTGATAAAGTCAGTTGACTGGCGCTTTTAGTGGCCAGGCCGGTAATCCAGGTACCGTTGAGAACGATAATTTTGGCGTTGTCGTTGATAGTTTCTCGCGGTTCGGAAGATTTTTGTTCCAGCGGCGCGGCGGAAAAAATATTACGCACCAGATTTTTTATTTCCGCAAAATTGCCGGAACGGGGCACCAGAATGTAAGCGCCGTCTTCGCCTTGGCCGGCCACCAATAAACCGTCGGGAGCGTCGCTTAACACTTTATTGATAATTTGATCGCGGTTGATGTCCTTGAACAAATCCCAAAGCCGCAATATTTCCCAGGCGCTCAGATTGGTGGAAATGTTTTTGTTGAATTCATTGATTAATTTGGCGATGATAGTGGGGTTGAGCAGAATTTTGCTGGAAAGAATTTTATTTTTTATCGCCTCAAGTACCAATTGTTGTCGACGGGAACGCGCGAAATCGGAACCTTCCGAGCTGAGAGCGTGACGACTGCGCGCATATTTCAGAGCTAAAGAGCCGTCCATATTTTGTACCCCTTTATCAATATGCAGATGTTCAAAGCGTGCATAGTAATTGGGATTATCTTCTTGGCCGAAAATCGGATAAGTATAATCATCCAAAGTATTTTCTACATTGACTTCAATGCCGCCCAGTTCGTCTATAATTTTGGCGAAACCGCTGAAATCGACTCGAACATAATAAGTAATCGGAGTCTCCAATAGTTCGCTTATTGCTCGAGTGGTTGCCTCGCCGCCACTGCCTTGGTTTTTTTGTTCGGCATAAGCATTGATGCTGTTTATTTTTCTCCAGCCGTTGACCGGCGAAACCAAATCGCGCGGCAGAGATATCATGGCCACTTGTTTGGTGGATGGTTTCAGACTGGCAAGGATTATCGTGTCGGTTAAGTAGGCGCCTTCGTGCCCCTCTCCGCCCATGCCTAATAATAAAATATTGATTTGATCTTCGTCCTCGCCGGCCAAAAGTTTATCGTGACTGGTAATCAGATGTTTTATTTTGCCGAAGAAAGTGTCTTCCGGAAACCAATTGGTTGCATTTTGACTGGATACTAAAATTCGTCCGGAAAAAATTAGCGCCACGACAACAATCGCGATGGTATAGGTGATAAATCTTTTTCTTTTTTTATTATTAATAATGAGCTCCGGTTGCTCCCAAGTCAGAGAAGCTCGGTTGGCATGACGCTCCTCCTCTTCTATTTGTTTTTTAAAATCAATCATAAGAATACTAACGATGATAGAGTCGTTTCTGGGCTTGTCATCCAGAACGTTTAAAGTTTATTGTCGGGCCGCCGGGAATTGAACCCGGGTCACACGCACCCGAAGCGTGTATAATGCCGTTATACCACGGCCCGATTTATTAGTGGACTTGAGGGGACTTTCGCGCTCGTTCGCCGCTTGTTCGAGTTCCTTTCGATCAGTCAATAAATTATTCAGACAAAGCCTGAATAATTTATTGATGTGGACTTGAGGGGACTCGAACCCCTTACCTCTGCAATGCGAATGCAGCGCTCTACCAGATGAGCTACAAGCCCTTGTGGAGTTTAAATTAGCCTGGATTCGTCATTCCCCATCCACTATCCGTTATTTGTCGCTGACGGAGGCGGAGAATCAAGACCATTTGTCGGGCTGCCCGGAATCGAACCGAGGCTACATGCACCCCATGCACGCGTACTACCATTATACTACAGCCCGGGTTAAGGAAAAAGAATCAATAAAAAAAGGCTGGCGACCCTTTATCTCATATTAACATAAAACTCTAATTTTTCAAGGTGTGTTTTTAATGCGATTTACCGCTTATTTTAACAATATCTTGACAAAAATATTAGGATAAGTAAATATGTCTCATAGGTGGGGCGCGAGTTAGTTCTAAAGTTCAGTAGATACGTGCAGAACTTTAATGTTCAAGCCTTAAAAAGCTAGTTAGTTCTACTGCAAAAGAATAGTCTGACTGATGTGATTATATTTGTGAATTTCTGAGGCTAGCGACCTCGGTGCTCCGTTTAGTATAATCGTTTCTATTGTTGATAAGTCGGCAACATCCCGGACCGTACCAGTCTTTGGCCGTATCGACGAAAAGGAACAGCACAGTCAAGAAAGGTTGGAGGGTTCGAATCTCTTCCGGTTCGCCCCACATTTTTGTTCTTTCATCTAAATCAGGGCCCGCTTATATCAAAAGCGGGCCTTTTTATTAATTTGCTAAAAACGGCCGATTAAATTACAATATTGATATAAAATAAAATTATATGCCAGCGCAAAAAATCATTTTTTCCGGTATCCAGCCTAGTGGCCGTCTTAATATCGGCAACTACATCGGAGCGATTTCTCAATGGGTGGAAATGCAAAAAAATTATAATTGCATTTTTTCCGTGGTCGATTATCACGCCATTACCGTCAAACAGGATCCCGAGGAATTAAGAAAAAGAATTATTGAAGTCACTAAAATTTATTTGGCCGCCGGAATTGATCCGGAAAAATCTGTTATTTTTCAGCAATCCGCCATCCCGGCTCATACCGAGTTGGCTTGGATTTTTAATTGTTACGGAACGCATATCGCCGATTTGAATAAGATGACGCAGTTTAAGGATAAGTCCGGCAAAAATCAAGAATCGGTTAGTGTCGGTCTTTACGACTACCCCGTGTTGATGGCCGCCGACATCTTGTTATACGATACCGATATTGTTCCGGTCGGAGAAGATCAAGTTCAACACGTGGAATTGGCTCGCGATATCGCTCGTCGTTTCAATAATGAATTCGGCGAAACTTTTAAAATACCGCAATCGGTAATACGTAAAGAAGGCGCGCGAATTATGTCTTTGCTTGATCCGGCTAAGAAAATGAGCAAGAGCGATGTTAATCAGAATAATTGCCTTGCCTTATTGGATGCGCCGGAAGTTGCCAGGAAGAAAATTATGCGCGCCGTGACCGATTCCGGCTCGGAAATCAGTTATGATCTTAAGAATAAACCGGCGTTAGCGAATCTCTTGACGATTTATGCTCAGCTGGGCAATCGCGAAATAAAAAGATTGGTGAAAGATAATTCCGGACGAGGATATGGTGATTTTAAAAAAGACTTGGCCGATGTGGTTGTTAAATTTTTAGAAGATTTTCAGAAGAAATATAATAAGATTTCCGATAATGATGTTAAAACGATTTTAGAAAACGGGCGTCAGAGAGCGGAAGAGATTGCGCAAGTAAAATTGGAACAAGTTAGAAAATTAATTGGGGTGAGATAATCAATTAGTATAAGATAATCAAAAAACCGCTAAAATAAGCGGTTTTTTGTATAGTCAATCATGAAATGAATTTTGAGTCTAATCGGCACCAATTCGTTGTTGTCTTGCGACAACCACTCCGACAGCTAAGTCAGAGGCGACTGATTCTTCTTTCCACGTGGAAAAGAAGAATTTTTCTCCCTAGAAAGGAGGTGATCCATCCACAGCTTCCGCTACGGATGCCTTGTTACGACTTCGTCCCTGTCGCCAGTCTTGCCTTCGTCCCGCTAATGCGAGCCTTCGGGCACTACCAACTCCCTTGACGTGACGGGCGGTGAGTACAAGACCCGAGAACGTATTCACCGTGGCATAGCTGATCCACGATTACTAGCGATTCCAGCTTCATGAGGGCGAATTTCAGCCCTCAATCCGAACTGAGAAGAATTTTTAGGGATTGGCTCCACCTTACGGTTTGGCGTCCCTTTGTATTCCCCATTGTAGCACGTGTGTTGCCCAAGGCGTAAGAACCATGCTGATTTGACGTCATCCCGCCTTCCTCCCATTTAAAACGGGCAGTCTCCCATGACATATAAAACATAGGAAAAGGGTTGCGCTCGTTTCCCGACTTAACGGTACATCTCACGACACGAGCTGACGACAACCATGCAGCATCTGTCTAGCACCCTCGAAGGCGGATCTGTTTCCAGACCTTGCAGCTAGATGTCAAGCCTTGGTGAGGTTCCTCGCTTATCATCGAATTAAACCACATGCTCCACCGCTTGTGCGGGTCCCCGTCTATTCCTTTGAGTTTTAGCCTTGCGGCCGTAAGCGCTGGCAGGGTCGATACTGCCAATGCTTAGTATCCATCGTTTACGGCGTGGACTACTGGGGTATCTAATCCCATTCGCTCCCCACGCTTTCGTCCACTGAGTGTCAGAACTGTCCTAGCAAACTGCCTTCGCATTTGGTGTTCTTGCTGATATTAATGGATTTAACCCCTACACCAGCAATTCCGTTTGCCTCTTCCAGTCTCCAGTTTATCCATCTCTCCCGCTGACTCGAGGTTGAGCCTCGAGATTTAACAGGAGATGCGATAAACCACCTACGGACGCTTTACGCCCAATAAATCCGGATAACGCTTGGGGCCCTCGTATTACCGCTGCTGCTGGCACGAGGTTAGCAGCCCCTTATTCATCAGGTACCGTCATGAGCTTCTTCATACACGCGGCGTCGCTCCCTCAGGCTTTCGCCCATTGGGGAAGATTCTTGACTGCAGCCTCCCGTAGGAGTCTGGGCAGTGTCTCAGTCCCAGTGAGTGGGTCCATGCTCTCGCACCCCATACCCGTCGTAGCCTTGGTGAGCTATTATCTCGCCAACTAGCTGATAGGCCATAGGCTCCTCTCTAAGCGCCGGAGCTTTAATTAAAAAGCTTATGCTTTTTAATACTATCGAGTATTACTCTCGCTTTCGCAAGGTTATCCTCGTCTTAGAGGTAGATTGCCAATGTGTTACTCTCCCGTTTGCCATGCCTGTATTGCTACAGACATTCGACTTGCATGCCTTAGACACGCCGCCAGCGTTCATCCTGAGCCAGGATCAAACTCTCTAAATTTGATTGACTCTGTTTGAAAGCTTACGCTTTCTATATAGATTCCGTTTTTAGAAACGGACAAAATTTATTCTTACCGAATTGATGCCGATTAGCATCAAAATTAAACCATCACCATGATTGTTTGTTATAGAATTTTTAAGGTTCCAAATAGACAGAAAAAAACAGAGATATAAAATATATCTTGTTTTTATTGAAATATTCCGTTTATTTTTAATAACCTTATTTTATATTAATTAAAAAGAGCTGTCAAGAGGCGCAGATCTTTCGTTTTAAATTGACTTTTCGGTATTTTTAAGATATAAATATATTTAAGCTAGTTATTGTAAAAAAAATCATCATTAAGCGGTTGCGGGTTCGGTTATTGAAATACTTATTATAAAAACCATGCGGATTAAATTCCATCGTTTAGAAAGAAAAAAAGAAGTGCCGATTTTTAGAGCCAATACTCAGATACGAGTACCGGAAGTATTTTTAATAGATGAAAACAATGAAGCGATCGGCAAGATGTCGACGGCCGAGGCGATTGCCAAAGCTCAGGAAAGCGATTTGGATTTAGTGGAGGTTAATCCTAAAGCCAATCCGCCGGTAGTTAAAATCGTGAATTTGGGTCAATTGAAGTATGAACGGGAGAAGCAGGCGCATAAGCAAAAAATGCAACAGAAGAAAATTGATACCAAAAATATTCGTCTGTCTTTCCGCATCAGCGAACATGATTTGGGCATGCGTGTTTCTCAGGCCGAGAAATTTTTGTCTAAAGACAATAAAATCAAAGTAGAGCTGATTTTACGCGGACGAGAGAGACAATATCCCCAGAAGGCCGCGGAAATCGTTAATAATTTTGTGGCCAAGTTGAAAGCCAATTCGGAATTAGTCATAGAAGCTGAACAGGCCTTGACAAATCAGGGCGGAAGATTTACTATTATATTGATTAATAAAAAGTAATATCGTTAAATTCAGGTGTTCACCTGTTTTTTAATCGGTAAAATTATGCCCAAGATCAAGACTCATAAGGCCACCGGCAAGCGCTTTACCAGAACGGCTACCAAGAAGTTAAAACAACGGAAAGCCGGGCAGGATCATTTTAATTCCCGCGATACCGGAAACGCGACTCGCAAGAAACGTTTGGATATTTCCACTCATAAGACTTTGGAGAAAACCATCAAAATGCTGACTCCTTATAATTAATTTAAAGATTATATTAATTCGGTTTAATACGGATCATAATTTTATCATATGCCTAGAGTAAAACGCGGTACGACCCATGTTAAAAAGAGACGAAAATTGCTTAAAGCCGTTAAAGGTTATAAGTGGGGTCGTAAAAAATTGATTAGACTGGCTAAAACCGCTCGGACTCATGCCGGAGCGCATGCTTATATTGATCGTCGCAAGAAAAAAAGAACGATGCGCGGTTTATGGCAAATGAAAATTAACGCTTTTGTTCGCGAGCACGGTTTGTCGTACTCCAAATTCATCGATATTTTAAAAAAGAACAAGGTTGAGGTTGACCGGAAAATTTTGGCCGATTTGGCGGTTAACGATAAGGAAGTATTGACGGCGTTGATTACTAAACTTCATCAGAAATAATATGATTTTTTGGATTAAAATCGGGCAAATTGCGGTGGCGGTGCTTTTGATGCTCTCGATTTTAATGCAAAATCGCGGTTCGGGTTTGGGCGGCGTTTTTGGCGGTTCCGGCGGAGTATATCTCACCAAACGCGGATTAGAAAAAAAACTTTTTGTCGCGACTATCGTGTTAGCCGTGATTTTCATCCTTTTATCTTTATTCGTTTTCCTTATATAAAGATTAAGCGTTGTTAGGGCGCGTTAAGATTTTTTGTGTCTTCACTTCAGAATAAAATTATTTCTTTTTGGCGAAAGTTGAGAAACGCTCGACTATTTTCTAATTGGTTAAAGAGCGATTCTTTCAGTCAGGAAAGCGCGGACAGAAAACTTATTTATGCATTGTCGCCCCGGAAGATTCCGAATGGGGAGCAAATCAAGCATTTGAATAAATTTTTGAATCCTCGGGAATTTTTGCTTATTAAAATATGTATTTTAATCGTTTTGGTGAACGGTGTTTATTTGGGAACGGTTTTTCTAAAAAAACATTTGCAGTATCTGCCGGTAATCGGCGGTGAATACATTGAAGGAGTGGTGGGCTCCCCGAAAACAATCAATCCGCTTTACGCGGTTAATCGCGATATAGATAGCGATCTGAGTCGCTTGATTTATTCCAGCTTATTTAAATATGATATTCACGGGCGTTTAAGTCATGACTTGGTCGAGACGATGGAAATCGGCGGCGAGAACAAAGAATATATCATTAAAATCAAAGAAGGCGTTAGCTGGCATACCGGCGGCAATTTGACTGCCGAAGATATTGTTTTTACCGTTAATCTTATTAAAAGCGCCGAATACAATTCCCCGCTCCGTTCCGCTTTTACCAATATTACGGTGGAAAAAATTGATGATCTGACTCTTAAATTTGTTTTGGCCGAGCCATATGCTCCGTTTCCGGATCTTTTGACCTTTGGCATTTTACCGGCCAATCTTTGGAAAAACATCGCCCCGAATGCGGCGGTTTTGGCCGATTTAAATTTGAAGCCCGTCGGCTCCGGTCCATATAAATTCAAATCTCTGGTTAAAAGTAAAACCGGCGACTTGAAAGAATATCGCCTGGAGGCCAATGCCGATTATTACGGCGGCCAAGCGTATTTGAAAAATATTACTTTTATTTTTTTCGTAGATTACATTGAGGCCATCAAGGCTTTCAATGATAATCAAATCATGGGTTTGAATTATTTGCCCTTTACTTTACGCCAAGAAATTTTGGCCCAGAATTCCGTGAAATTTCGGGAATTGGCTCAACCGCAGATTATTTCTCTTTTTTTCAACAGTGTCAAAAATAAAACTTTGGCCGACAAAGACGTTCGGGTGGCTTTGGCGACGGCCTTGGATAAAAATCAAATCATTCAAGAAGTTTTTGCCGGTATTCATTCTCCGGCGGACGGACCGATTTTAAAAGAAAGCTTCGCTTATAACGAAGAAATTAAAAAATATGATTATGCTCCGGCCACAGCCGCCGAGACGATTAAAACTAAGCCGGTAACCGCGATTTTAACCGTTATTGATTCCGGAAACAACGTGGCGGTAGCGGAAAAGGTTAAAGACTATTGGACGAAGGCCGGCGGACAAATTAGTTTGAATATCGTTTCGGGTGATCAGGCGGCCGAAATTGTCAAAAATCGTAATTTTGAAATCTTGTTATACGGTGAATTTATCGGTGGCGATCCGGACGTTTTTGTTTTTTGGCACTCCAGTCAAGCTGGTGAAAGAGGTTTTAACTTGACCGGGTATAACAATCCGGAAGCGGATAAATTATTGGCGGAAGCCAGAGTAAGCACAGATCAGGCCGAGCGCATCAGTCGATATAAAAAATTTCAAGAAATAGTCGTCGCGGATTTGCCGGCCATATTTTTATACTCTCCGAGTTATACTTATGTACAGAGCAATAAACTTAAGGGGTTTTCCGGAACGGCGATTGTTGATCCCGGCGATCGATTTAGCGGCGTCGGCGGCTGGTATTTAAAGACTAAGAAAAAATTAACTTGGTAAGTTCTCGTTAAGCTTCGGCCGAGAGAGCTTACCCATTCATATAACTCATCGAGGGGAACCTCGAATTATCGGTGTCCGTGTCCTTAAAATAGACTCGCCCGATACATTAATAATTAAATAAAATGTTTGCAAAACAACACACTCCGACGCCAACGCCTCGGAAAAGCTTTTCCGGCCGCGGCCGGGAAGCTTCGTATAGTCCAGTTCGTGTCGATAAAAAAGAATTCGGCCCGGCCACCAATCCCCTGAAGGTCATGGTGGTCGGCGGTTTGGAAGAAGTCGGGCGGAATATGACGATTATCGAGTATCGCAAAGAAATCATCATCATTGATATGGGTTTGCAGTTCCCGGAAGAAGATATGCCGGGCATCGATTATATCATTCCTGACGTTACTTACTTGAAAGACAAGAAAGACTGGGTTAAAGGCGTGATTATCACGCATGGTCATTATGATCATATCGGCGGCATTCCTCATATTATGGGAGAAATAGGCAATCCGCCGATGTTCATGGGTAAAATGACCGCCGGTTTGGTCAGAAAACGTCATCAAGAATATAAAACCGCGCCCGCTTTGAAAATCAAAGAAATAGACGAAACAAGTTCGGTTAAACTGGGCTCGTCTTTTCAGATTGATTTTTTACGGGTTAACCATTCTATTCCCGATTGTTTCGCCATTATCGTGAAAACCGCTTTGGGAACAATTATTCATACCGGCGATTTCAAAATAGATTTTTCTCCGGTGAACGATAAGCCGGCCGATTTGAACAGAATCGCTCAATTGGGCGCTCAAGGCGTTTTGATGCTTATGTCCGATTCCACCGACTCCACTCATCCCGGTTATCAGATTTCCGAATCGGCCATCGGCGAAGAGTTGGGAAAATTGTTTGATAAAATCGAAGGACGCATAATTATCGGCACTTTCGCTTCGCAGTTAAGTCGTGTTCAGAAGATTTTTGAGTTGGCCGAAAAATACGGTCGTCGCGTCAATCTTCAGGGGCGAAGCATGAATTCCAACGTTGAGGTCGCTCATCAGATCGGTTATCTTAAATTTGATCCGCGCATTTTGGTGGAAGATAAAGATTTAAATCGACTGTCCGACAATAAAGTCATTATTATCGGTACCGGCGCTCAAGGAGAAGCAAACGCCTTTCTGAATAGAGTCGTCAATAACGAACACCGTACCGTATCGTTAAAACAAGGAGATACGGTGCTCTTTTCTTCTTCCATTATTCCCGGCAATGAGCGCAGTGTTCAAAATATCATGGATATGTTGGTTAGACAGGGTGCCAAGATTATCAATTACAGAATGTTGGACATTCATGCCGGCGGTCACGCGAAAGAAGAAGACTTGAAATTAATGATGCGCTTGATTAAACCGGAATATTTTATGCCCATTGAAGGCAATCATTATATGTTGAAGGCTCATGCCGATTTGGCCGAAATCGTGGGTATTCCGAAAGATCATATTTTTGTGGCCGATAACGGTCAAGTAGTTTCTTTCCATAAAGCCGTCGACAATAAAATTGTCGGTACGTTGACGAAAGAAAAAATCCCCTCCGCTTATGTCATGGTTGACGGTTTGGGTGTCGGCGACGTTTCGGAAATCGTTCTGCGTGATCGGCGCATGATGGCCGATGACGGCATGATTGTCATTATTGCCACCATTGATAATAAAACCGGTACCATCATCGGTAATCCCGATTTGATTTCTCGGGGGTTTGTCTACATGAAAGGCAATCGTGATTTGATTGAGAAAACCAGAATGAAAGTTAAGAAGATCGTTAAAGATAAAAATCCGATGACTCCGGCGGATGACGATTATATCAAGAATAAAATCAGAAATGATATCGGACAATTTTTATTTAACGCCACCAAACGACGCCCGATGGTTTTGCCGGTGGTGATTAAGGTTTAAGGTCGGTATTGATAAAGAGATTATCTTGATATTTAGCTAATATTCATTTAAAAAAGACCAATAATAAGTTGGTCTTTTTGCTTGTGGTTAAATTGTGGATAAAAGTATGTGGAAAGTATTGACAAGCAATGTTTTATATGCTATAGTAATAAGTCGTTTAAAAATACATAAAAGACATCTTTAGAAAAGACCGCTTTAAACGGGTCAGGCACGACAAGCATGGGGATTTTCTTGTAGGTTTTTCTGGCTCCGCGCTCGAAAGTGCCTAGAAGAAATTTTCTTGCCTACCCGTTTAAGTCGGTCTTTTTTTATAGAAAATATTTATTTTATCTTATTCAAACATTCTGTCTTTACCGACGATTACGTTAACGCGATCTTTGCTGATACCCACTTCAATCGGCGTGGCCATCTCGATAACGCCGTCAACCAGTAATTTGTTATTCGGATTGGTTATCAATAATTTTTTGGCGCTCAAATAAGTTTGGTCTTTTCTTTTGGTTTTGATGTAAATATCCAATTTGCCGTCATGCGGATTGGATTTGATGCTTTGATTTTTGTCGCTGAGCAAATTAATAATACTTACTTCCCCTCTTTTGATAATCTCCAAAGAATAATCGTCAATTTCCAAAATCGTTCCCAGGCTTTGAATGGTGGCTTGGTTTAAAAAATAATATTGCCCGACTATCCCCAAATCTATTTTTTCCACGCGGCGCGCCAGCAGGATATTGCAGGCCTCTTCTTCATTTTTAATGCCGAAAGAAGCGGCAATGGAATTGTCTCCGCCGACCGGAATGATGCCTAAAATAGTTTTCTTTTGGAAATCGCTATAGATATCCGTATCAATAACCGCTCCGATTATTTTATTGATCGTTTGGTTGTTGCCCACGGCGACGATCGTTTTTGCGCCCAGTTTTATTTCGTTTTGGATAGTTCCCTTGATATTCTTAATACCGCCTAAACGAATAATTTTACCGTTCAATCCCAAATCAGTCAGCCGAATTTCTATTCGGTTAATCGTTTTATTATATTTGCTTTTATTTAAATAGTCGTCGTAAATGTAGACGTGCATAGGGTTGCGCCCGTTTATTTATCTGTCGCTACCGCCTTTTCTTCCGGTTTTAATTTATCGTTGCGTTTATGTTCTTCGCTCAACATCATGAGTTGACCGTTAATGATCGCACCTTTGGCCACAGAGATTTCTCCATATTGGATATCGCCGAAGATTTTGGCCGTTCCGCCGATGGCCAAATAATTTTTAGATTTAATATTGCCGCGGACCTCCCCGTTGACAATGGCATCCTTCGATTCTATGTTGGCGGTTACTTTCGCCCGATCGCCGATAAACAGATTGGCATCGGTCTTTAAAGAGCCTTCTAACGAGCCTTCAATGATAATGCTTCCCTGTCCCTGGAAATTTCCTTTGACCTTGATGGAGGCGCCAATAATCGTTTCCGCATCCTTAAACTTTTCCAATTGATTGTCTTTATTAAACATATGGTTAATTTAATTATTAGGCTAAATTCTTATAAATAGCGGATAAATAAAAAGGCAGGATTATATTCTTATCTTAGTTTAATCTTAGCCGCTTGTCAAAAGCCGAATTGTCTTCAAAAACATTAATTTTAATTGTAAAAGTTATTTAATTATTATAGAATTAAAGCTGGTTATCCAATATTTTGTAAATGTCCTCGTAGTTCAACGGATAGAACGAGAATCTCCTAAGTTCTAAATCCAGGTTCAATTCCTGGCGGGGACACCAGTTTTAGTATTATCATAATAAATTTGGTTTATTGTCAAGTATTTGACAGAATTCCATAATTATTACATTGGTTCCCTCTTGACTTTTATTTTTATTCTAGTATGATATAGATAGTTTTTATAGTAGTTTTGGCTATAAAATAGCAATTGTTCCTTGAGGAACAATTTTGGGTTATTAGCTCTTCCCTCGCTTCCCGTTCATTAATTGACGAAGGCGGAGGCTAGAGCGCCTCAATGTGTTTAAGGGCCATTAGCTCAGTTGGCTAGAGCGCTTCCATGGCATGGAAGAGGTCAAGGGTTCAAGTCCCTTATGGTCCACTAAAAAAAAGAACCCCACCTGCGTGGGGTTCTTTTTTTAAGATTGAAAGCATAAGGGACTTGAAAGCCGGAGGCGATGCGCACTTGTGCGCCGCCGAGGCCGGGTCGGGGCGCTTAGCGAGTGAGACTTGCGAAGCAAGCGAGCGAGGCTTAGCGACCGTGACCAAGTCCCTTATGGTCCACTAATGAAAACAACCCGAACTGCTTTGGGTTGTTTTCATTAAAGATAAAAATAAGGGACTTGAACGGATGGCTATTATAGTATATTATTTAGGTGTACTAATTTAATTAATATGAAAAAAAGAGTTTTTATAATACATGGTTGGGATGGGTCTCCGCAAGAGAATTGGTTTCCATGGTTAAAAAGGGAATTAGAAGTTAGAAACTTTGAGGTAATTGTGCCTCAACTTCCTAAACCGGAAGAGCCACGGATCAGTAATTGGATTCCCTTTTTAGAAAAAATTGTTATTAATCCGGACATTAACACTTATTTCATTGGTCATAGTATGGGTTGCCAAGCGGTAGCTCGTTTTTTAGAAAGATTACCAAATAACATTATTGTTGGTGGAGCGATTTTTGTGGCTGGATTTTTTAAACGTCTAACGAATCTTGAGGATGACGATGTAACTAACAGTGTTGCGAAAGAATGGTTAGTCTCTTCCTTAGATTTAAAAAAAGTTAAAACTCATTTAAAAAATAGTGTTGCTATTTTTTCCGACAACGATCCGTATGTTCCATTAGATAACCAAGAAGAGTATATAGATTATCTGGAATCCAAAATAGTGGTTGAACATAATAAGGGGCATTTCAACAGTGGTGCTGGTATTACTGAATTGCCGTTTGTTTTAGAAGCCGTATTAGAGATTAGCAAGAGAGGGAATTGATATAAATATTGATATAAATAATGTAATGCACATGCCGCTAAGATTAGTCTACAATAATGTAGACTTTTCTTTTTTATTTAGCTAATATTAAATAAATAACACGTTTAGACAAATTGTGGAAAAGTTGTTATTATCTAGTAAATTTTTCGCTAAAATTAAATAGACATCAATTTAAAGATCAATAATTTTTTTTAAATTTCGTTGATTTGCTTTTAATAAAAAAAGAAATTATAATTAAGCTATTAAAATTAATTTTATTATATTTATGTATGATTTAATCATCATTGGTGCCGGTCCGGCCGGCATGACTGCCGGTATTTTTGCCACCAGGCGGGAAATGAAAACTCTGATTATCGGTCGAGAGGTCGGAGGACAGTTAGTCTGGGCCAGTGAAATTGAAAATTATCCCGGGTTTCTTACAATAGACAGTTTGGATTTGATTAATAAAATGAAAGAGCAGGCTACAACTTTCGGAGTTGAGCTGAAAGAAGATGAAGTGCAAAAAATCCAAAAGACCGAATATAACAGTTTTTTGGTTTATACCGGTCGGGAAAAATTTGAGGCCAAGACCGTGGTTATTGCCATGGGTTTATCGCCGCGACGTTTATCGATTCCGGGAGAGACCGAGCTTAATGGCCGAGGCGTTTCTTATTGCGCGAATTGCGACGGACCACTATTTCGCGGTAAAACCATTGCGGTTGTCGGTGGCGGAAACTCCGCTTTAGACGCCGCAGAAATGATGTCTAAAATCGCCAAAGAAGTTTACTTGATTCATCGTAGCGATAGTTTCAAGGCTTTTGATGTACTGGTAGATGAAGTAAAAAATCGTCCTAATATAAAAATTTTGATGAATACGGAAGTTAAATCAATTGGGGGAGAAGGGAAGGTGGAAAAAATAAAAATCATGGACAAACAGACAAGCGAAGAAAAAGATATTGTTTTGGACGGCGTTTTTGTGGAAGTCGGCCGTTTGGCCAGTACGGAATTGGTTGCCGGCTTGGTGGAGCGTGACGCCAAACAACAAATTATTATAACCAACAAAGGAGAAACAAAGACCCCCGGATTGTTTGCCGCCGGCGATGTCACTAATTGCGAATTTAAACAAATTCCTATCGCCATGGGAGAGGCAACTACGGCGGCTTTAAGCGCCTATCAGTATTTGCAGTCAAAACAAGGCGGGACTTTTGTCGCCAAAGATTATTAGTATTCGGCGGTTATTTTGGCATCTTGGCGGTTATTTTGGTATAATAGAGGCAGAAGAAACATTTTTAAAGTATGGACTCAAAAAAAATAAATCTTGTGGCCGCCGACATGGGATACGGTCATCAGCGAGCCGCTTATCCTTTAATGGATTTGAGCGGGGGAGAAGTTATCACCATCAATAATTATCCGGGAATTCCCGATTGGGAAAAAGAATATTGGGTTAAGAGCTTGCGTTCTTACGAACGGATTTCTCGCTTTAAAAAAATTCCATTTTTGGGCGGTTTGGTTTTTGAAATTATGGACGCTTTTCAAAAAATCAAACCGTTTTATCCGTTTCGCGACTTATCGCGGCCGACCGTTCAACAAAAATATTTTTTTAAGTTTATCAAAAAAGGCTTGGGAAAAGCCTTGATTAAAAAATTAAATCCCAGCGGCTTGCCGTTTGTCACGACTTTTTTCGTGGCCGCTTATATCGCGGAATACTACGATTATCAGGGCGATATCTATTGTATTATTTGTGATACCGATGCTTCGCGCGCTTGGGCGCCGCTTAATCCCGGAAACAGCCGTACTAAATTTTTAGTGCCGAACGCCAAAGTCAGAGAAAGATTTTTGATGTATGGCGTTAAAGCGGAAAATATTTTTGTTTCCGGATTCCCTTTGCCGAAAGAAAATATTGGTGCCGACAAAAAGATATTAAAGACGGCCATTGCTCGCCGCTTGGCGGCGCTTGATCCGCAAGGAGTTTATCGTCAGCAGTATCAGGCCTTATTAAAAGAAATTTTGCCCGATTTTGCGCAAGAAGCCGTTTTGGAAATGGCTCATCCGTTGACAATTACTTTTGCGGTCGGCGGTGCCGGCGCGCAGGCGGAAATCGGCTCGGCTATCATGACTAAACTGGCGGAGGCCATTAAGCAAAAGAAAATAAATTTAAATTTAATCGCCGGCAATCGTCCGGAAGTCAAGGATTATTTTATTGAAGAAATCCGCCGGCTTAAATTGGAGGCGGTGGCCGGTATTCAGATAATTTTTGATGCGGATAAAGTTGAATACTTTAAAAAATTCAATCAATGCTTGAATCAAACCGATATTCTTTGGACCAAGCCTTCGGAATTGTCTTTTTATTGCGCCTTGGGCTTGCCGATCATCATGTCCGTGCCGGTCGGCAGTCAAGAAAATTTTAATCGAGAATGGTTGTTGACGATTGGCGCCGGCATTGACAGTTTGGAGCCGCAATATATTGACGAATGGTTGCCGGATTTATTAGAGTCGGGACGATTGGCGCGAGCGGCGATAGACGGATTTTTGAATGCCGAACAATCGGGAGCCTATAATGTTGAAAAGTTGCTGTTAGAAAAATAATTTTAACGGTCGGTAATTAATTTTATAATTTATGTCTTGGGTTTTTGTGGCCCTGGCCGCTTACTTGTTGTTAGCCATCGTCAATTTATTGGATAAATTTTTGGTGGATAATGTTTTAAAAAGCAGTAAAGCTTATGCTTTTATCGTGTGCACCCTCGGCTTGGCGGTTTTTTTGGCCGCTCCCTGGCTTTTGGAATGGCCGGGCTGGTTCCTGTTTCTTTTTAATATCGTCAACGGAGTGATTTTTGCCATTGCCTTGTGGTTGTTATATGAAGCTTTGCGACGCGGCGAGGCGGCGCGAATCCTGGTTTTTATCGGTGGAGTTACCCCGGTTTTTTCCCTGATTTTTTCTATTTTATTCTTTAAGGAACAATTTTCCCTTAGCCAATGGGCGGGAATAGTCGCCTTGCTTTCCGGAGTTTTCATCGTCGCTCTTTTGCCGGTGCAACGCAGTTTTTTGAAACGGGTTTTTAAAAAATTGAGATTGACGCAAGAGGCGCGGCGGGGCGGTTTGGGGGCGGCCTTATTTTGCGCCTTGGCTTATTCCGTTTATTTTTTAGGCACAAAATACGCTTATACCGGGCAGTCTTTCGCGAGCGCTTTTATTTGGACTCGTTTGGGGGCGGGATTATTCGTTTTATTGTTTTTAATCAAACGTGTCGATCGTTTGGCGATTACGGCGACTTTTTCCAAATCCAGCCCAGGAAAAAATAAATTTTTGGTGCTTTTTAATCAACTGATGGGCTCTACCGGATTCATTTTGCAAAATTATGCGGTTTTTTTGGGTTCGGTGGTTTTGGTCAACGCCTTGCAAGGCGTGCAATATGCCTTTCTTTTGATTGTCAGTACCGGCTTGGCTCTGTTTGCGCCGAAGTTATTGAAGGAAAATTTTTCTTGGCGAATTACGATTCAAAAAGCGGCCGCGGTTTTGGTGATTGTGTTGGGATTTTATTTTGTCACTCTTTAGAACGTATCATGCTTTAAAATATGCCCGTCGTTAAATCTTCTCAAATAAATATTAACGGTTCATCGCCTCGCCGAGGCACCTGGTTCAGAGTGGCGATGGCGATTTTTGTTCTTATTTTAATCGGGCTTCTTTATATTTTTAAAATCGCCGAATATCGTCCGGAAAAAGAGGGACTGGAACATCGGGCGGATTTTTTTGGCATCACTTTTTCTACAAAATTCTGCGACGAACTCGGCTTGGGTTGGAAAGAGACTTATCGGGCGATATTGGACGAATTGCAGGTGAAATACATTAGAATTCCGGTTTATTGGGACGAGATTGAAAGAGAAGAGGGCGTGTATGATTTTTCCGATTACGATTATCTTTTGGACACCGGAGAAAAAAATGATGTCAAATTTATTTTGAGCATCGGTCGTCGTATTCCGCGTTGGCCGGAATGTCATAGCCCGGCTTGGCTTAATCGTCAAAGCGAAACTGAAGCGCAGGCGGCGACGTTGAAGATGATTGCGACGGTTATTGAACGTTATCGCGATCGCGCCAGCATCGAATATTGGCAGATAGAGAATGAACCGTTTTTGGGAACCTTCGGCGTTTGCCCGCCCTTAGATGAGGAGTTCTTGCAACAAGAGTTCGCGTTGGCGCGCTCATTGGACGATCGTCAACTTATCATCACCGGCTCGGGAGAGTTAAGCTCGTGGAAAAAAGAGGCCGCCGTCGGTGACATTTTTGGCAGTACGTTATATCGCTCTATCCACAATAAAGTTGTCGGTCATATCCGATACCCTTTTTCCACTTGGTTTTATGAAACTAAAGCGAAAATGGCCGGGTTGACTCCGGAACGATTAATGGTTTTGGAATTGCAAGCCGAGCCTTGGGTGCCGCAAGGGAAAATGATTTATTTGTCCGACAGTGAAATCAACAGAACGATGAGTATTCAACAATTCAAGAATAACATTCAATATGCGGTTGATTTGGATTTCCGACGCGCTTATTTTTGGGGAACGGAGTGGTGGTATTGGCAAAAAAAATACGGCAATCCAGAATATTGGCGGATCGCCGCGAGCTTGTTTGCAGATTAAATTATTTTTCCAATAAAGACAATATTTTATTGTCGTTTTTATCAACCCATTCTTTGAAAGCGCGACGCGCTTCCGGAGAAGGGGTTTTTTGATGGTCGGTTATCAAAGAGAGATTAAAATTCGTCGCCGTTATGGCCAATCCGGCTCGCTCGGCGTCAAAGGCGTTGCTTTTCTGTTCAAAATGGTTGATGGTCGGAATCATTAAAATCGGTTTTTGCAAATAAGCGGCCTCGGCGATAGAGTCAAAACCGGCGGTCGCGACGTAAGCGCGGCAAGAAGATAAATTATCAATAAATTGTTGGCCGCTGAGCTGATAAAAAACTAAATTAGGACCGAAGATCGTTTTCTCTTCTCCGGGATTGTTCCAAAAAGCGCGGACGGAGCTTGTCGGATTGGCTTTCGCCCAGGAAATTATTTCTTCGCTATATCCGGAATTCAACAGATAAACCAAAAGAAAGTTTCCAGTCACGGGGACGGTTTGTTTTATGGCCTGACGAATCAGCGGCGGACAAACAAACAGATTTTTTTCCGGGCAGTCATTTTCCGCCGTGAAAGACAGAGCGATTTTTATGGTCCGGCGCGGCGCGGTCAAACGGTTATATAAACGAAAGGAAAGCTTGGTCAGCCAGTGAAGCGGCGGGAAACGGAAAGCAGGATGAGCGATAAAATGCTGATGTCCGATACAAAACATCGGTCGTCGATCACGGGAAAATCGGTAGTAATTGCCGGCCAAAGGTTCATAGAAATTGACAAAAATATCCGGCGGAAATTCGGTCACGATTTTTTTTATTTTTTTAATTGACGCCAGATAATTCGGGAGACGCCAAAACGCTTGCCGTGCGCTGGCAAAGATTTTTATTCCTTTTTTGCCGGCATCGACTATAAAACGAGGACTGTCGACAGTGAAGAGAGGGCTTTTGATTTGTTCTTTGAAGAAAGTCGGCAGTTCGTCGCGGGAAGCGGAACCGACGACGACCGCCACGACCGCATGACCTCGGTTTTCCAGTTTTTCCTTTAAAGCCAGGGCTTGGGTCATATGGCCGCGTCCTTCGCCTTGAATGAAGAAGAAGTATTTCATAAGGAGCGCTGAAATTTATTGCGGTAAATTCGCTTTTATTATAGTAATAATCGGTTCAAAAAGCAAACCCGGAGTCAGGCGGTTTGAGAAGATAAAAAACGTTTTTATTTGAATGTCCGGCGCCTTCGGTTGAATGTCCGTTTCGTTTTCGGACGAGCGACATTAGGTTCCGATTTTTTGGACAAGCTGACAAATTCCGTTCGCTTGATATTTTTATTGATCAACCGTTCAATTTCTTTGATTTCTCGCGCTTGATTGGCGGTGGCAAAAGTAATGGCTTTTCCCGCTTTGTCGGCGCGTCCCGTGCGACCGATGCGATGAACATAGTCTTCGGAATTGTCCGGCATATTATAGTTCACCACCAATTCAATATTATTGATGTCCAGGCCGCGCGCCGCCACATCCGTCGCCACCAGAATGCGCTTTTTTCCGGATTTAAAATCATTAAGTGCCGCGCGGCGACGATTTAAAGACAGATTGGAATGAATTTCCGTGGCTCGATGTCCGCCTGCCTGTAATTTTAGAGTTAAAGCTTTTACGCCGTGCTTGGTTCTGACAAACACCAGAACCGAGCCGGCATAACGAGCCAGAATTTTTTCCAGATGGCTGAGCCGTTCTTCGCCGTTAATGATAAATATTTCTTGATCGACTTGAGCGGCCGTCGTTCCCGGTGGCGCGACTTCAATACTGACCGGCAGTTTCATATATTCGGTGGCGATTTTAACAATTGCCGCCGGCATCGTCGCCGAGAATAACATGGTTTGACGTTCTGCCGGTGTTTGATTGAGGATTTCCTTAATCTGGGGAGCAAAACCTAAATCCAACATCATATCCGCTTCATCCAACACCAAAATAGTTATTTGATCCAATTTGAAAGTCCGGCGTTTTAAATGATCCAACAGTCTTCCCGGAGTGGCCACGACAATATGAGGTTTTTTGCGCAAACAAAAAAGCTGGCGGTCCAGGGATTCTCCGCCGATTAAACTGGCCGTGCGAAGCCCTAAAGATTGACCCAGTTTTTTCAAGCTTTCTTCAACCTGTAAAGCCAATTCACGGGTGGGCGCGATAACCAGTCCCTGCCCTTTGTTTAAGCCCAAGCGTTGTAACATGGGGATGCCGAAAGCAAAAGTCTTGCCGGTGCCGGTTTGTGCCACGCCAATCAAATCCTGACCGCTTATGGCCACGGGGATGGTTTTTTCTTGAATAGGCGTCGGTGTTTTGAGATTCAGTTTGGTCAAGGCCTCTAAAATTGATTGACTGATGCCCAAATCGGAAAATTGTTTTAAAGGTTGAGCCAAGCTTGTCCGGTCAACCCGGCTAGTGTTAATAGTGTGTTTCATAATAAAAATAAGTGACCCGATTATTCAAGGTCACTTAATATATGACGAAGATTCGAATCTTAATTTAATAGATTAATTATGGCATATAATTATAATTAAGTCAAGGATTATACGTTTTCGTTTCTTCGTTCTTTTGTCATTTTTCGTCAGCTTTAAGTTCTATCATTGTTAAACCAGCTTTTATTTGGACATATAAAAAGGTGCGAAAGGTTATTTAAGCGACGGTTTAATTATATAGGTAGCTTATCCATAGCGGCAGTTTATTAAAAAGTTAAAAAAGACCAGAATCATTGACATTTTTTATGATGTATGTTAATTTATAACATTAAAACCGTTCTTTCAAAAATAGGGTTAAATTGGATTAATTATCAAATCCACCTGTTCAGGCGAATTTGTAGTTAATCTAATTATTCTTAAACCTTTATAAAATTGATAAATCATGAAAAAAATTAGTGTATTGCTCGTAATGTCAGTTATTTTAGTTTGTCAGTGCTTCGGCCAGCAATATAAAATTGATTATGAAAAAAATCGTTCCGGTAAAGACATTTACTATGTATCTAAAATTAAAATTGAAATTGAAGATGCAGATACTTTATTTTTTATCGATCAAGCTATTCCTGGCATCAAACGAATTGAAGCTTATGAAGAAGGCATCGCCTTTTACGACACCAGTAGAGTGTCGAGCAATTATAATGCTAATCATTTTTGGCTAACTCGATATTATAATATGGAGTATAAAATTGCTAAATTTGATAAAGCCAAAAAAGAGATTAGACAAACTGTCGCAACTACGGTGTCATCAGATTCCTCTGTGTCTGTTGAAATTATAGTAATTTTGTTCCTGGCCATTATTTTGGTATTATCAATATTTTTAACAGAGACCGGTGATTGTTCTGACAAAGATATTGAAAAGCCGGAATTTGGACTCGTTTTTCTTCTTCCGTGGCTGGGTTATTCCATTTGTTTATTAGTTAGTTTTTTTGGTTCTTTTCATAATCCAGAATCACAAATATTTGTTGGAGTTCTCATGAGCGTAGCAGGTATATTTTTTGTTGTTTCAATGTTTACAACAAAGTGGAATAAAAATAAATATATTGTTTTCCAAACCGTGAACCTGTCTATTGCCTTGATGTCAATTGGTGCCATTACCGGAAGTTGGTGGGCATCTTTTGTCTCCATACTAGCTTCTTTATTTTGTTATTCAGTATTTGTAATTGTTCGCCGGGCAGCTATTGCAATAACAGAGAAGATCAAATAGCTCAAAATTTACTCTGGTAATAAAATTGAAGTCTCAAAGGTATTTAAGAGGCCTTAAACCAGCCTCTTTTTTATTTAGAGCGGGTAAGGGGAATAGCGTGCTCGATTATTCGTCGTCGCTTCCGCTCCTCCTCATATCTCGCTCGCTACCTGTCCGATTCCCGGCTCGACTCTTATAAAATAAAACAGCCCCTGACGAGGCCGTTTCATTTTATAAGAGCGGGTAAGGGGAATCGGACCCCTCTCATAAGGTTGGAAACCTTAGGTAATAACCACTATACGATACCCGCCTATTTTTAGTTAATTATTTCGGATTATGACTAATATTATAAAATTAAACCCCGAAAGTCAATTATTTGCTGTCTTTTAAGGAGAAAGTGAAAGCGAGACCGCTTAACATGATAATGGCCACAAACAAGAAAAGATAATTTAAAGGCCAAAAGGATAGAATCAAAAAAGCGATTCCCGGGCCGAGAATGTAACTTAAGGGTACGGCCAAACGAAAAAGATTGATTTGATTGATATTTTCGGCATCTACTAATTTAAAAAAATAACTTTCGCGCATCGCCTCTATCAAAGAAGCACCGATACGACTGAAAAACAACAATAGCGTCCAAAGCCAAACCAGCGGTATGCTGAGATAGGAAAAAAGAAACAGTGCCACGATTAAAATAACAAAACCGACAGTCAAAATCTCTTTTTCTCCCAGGTATTTATCGGCGATGATGCCGGCGGGAATTTCAAAAATAATGAAAGGAATCAGCATGATAGAAAACATCGGGCCCAAAACGCTCCAGCTCATGTTTAGATTTTGATGAAGATAAAGAGGAATATACACTACGGCCGAACTGTAAAATAATTGCAGGAGCAAAGAAATAAAGAAAATGCCGCGTAAATTTTTGTTATGCCACATTTTTCGGATCACGACGCCGATTTTTTCTTGGCGATATTTATTTTTGTCTTTCAGGTTCTTTTTTTGATAAGCGAAAATCAGAAAAACGGGGATAACCAATGCGGCGGCAATTAAAAATGGCAACGAATAATCGCTATAACCGATCAAGGAAGTGGCCGCTACCGGTGCCAAGATCCAACCGAGATTGATAAAAGTGAAATAAACCGCCCGAGTGCGCCCGGTGGAAGCGTTGTCCGAGAAACTTTCTACGGCGATGTCCATATTTATCCAAAGCAAATTGACGCTGACGGTAAAGAGAATGATGGCCAGGAGAGCGGCCCAGGGCCCGGTGGAAACGGCTAGTCCCAGGAGAGCCAAAGCGTAAAAGACAAGAACTATTTTCGTTAAAGAATAATTGGTCAGTCGTTTGATAAGTTTCGGGAAAAACCAAATGGCTATGGCCGCCGCCAAATTGGCGGTCATGAAAAATAGGCTGACGGATTTGATGTTGACGAACTGGCCCAAAAAATTGGATTGAGTATAAGCGGGCAGAGCCGTGGAAACAGCCAGCAGACAGCCCAAAAGATACAGAATAGCCAGACGTCGTTGGTTTCGTTTTTTAGTTTTTTTTGTAGAAAACATGAGGATTAAAAATTATGGCGACAGAAAAAATAATTATGGCCAAACTGATGATTTGCGGCCAGCGCAACCCAAGCCAAGAGGGCGTGGCGTCGATTCTGATAAATTCCAAAGAGAATCTTAATATGGAATATAATATCATATAAAGAGCCGTTAACCAAACATAGCGGCGCTCGTTTAATTTTTGACGACGAATCAGATAAACGTTGGCCGCCAGCAAGATTGAGCCGATCGCCAAACAGCCGAGGCTTTCGTATAAAAAGGTGGGGTGGAAAAAACGATTGGCAATATATTCCGCCGGACGGTTAAGCGGATTGACGGGAATGCCCCAGGGAAGATTTGTGGGACGGCCGAATAATTCCTGGTTAAAATAATTTCCCCAGCGGCCGATGGCTTGAGCGAAGGCTAAGCCGGGAACAATCAGAGCGCTCAGTTTCCAGAAATTTATTTTTTGGCGACGGGAGAAAAAATAAATGATTAGCAAACCGGCGATGATGCCGCCGTGAATGGCCAGCCCGCCTTTCCAAATCGCCAGAGTTTGCCAAGGATGCTGAAAGTAGTAGGGTAAATTTAAGCCGATGTCGTATAAGCGTGCGCCCAGCAGTCCGCCGATAATCAACCAAAAAGACAAATCAAAAATCGTTTCTCTTCTTAGGTGATAATATTTGGCCAAATGGAAAGTTAACGATAAAGCGACTATCATGCCCAGGACAACAAAAAACCCGTACCAGTAAACGGTTAGCGGGCCGAAAGAAAATAAAATCGGTTGGGGAGAAAAATAATGAAGAAAATTAAACATAAATTCGGTGCGGACGGAGAGACTCGAACTCTCAAGGGTTGCCCCGTTTGGTCCTAAGCCAAGTGCGTCTACCAATTTCGCCACGTCCGCCAAGCGACGCTCATCAAGCGTCCATTTTTATCTTAAACAATTATTCTTATAAAGTAAAGTTTGTGTTATAATGAGAATGATTAAAATTGTTGTAATAAATTTTCATATTTTTATAAATTTATGTCCAAGAATAAATTCATTCAGTTTTTCAGCGAGCTCTCCATTAAAGATGTGCCGCGAGTCGGCGGAAAAAATGCTTCCCTGGGAGAAATGTACAGGCATCTGGCTAAATACGGGATTAGAGTGCCTAACGGTTTTGCCACCACCGCCTATGCTTATGATCATTTTTTGGAAGCGACCGGCTTGAAGAAAAAAATCAAGGAAATTTTGACCGGCTTGAATACTCATGACGTTAACGATTTGGGAAAACGCGGTGCGGAAATCAGAAAATTAATCGTTGCCGCCAGTTTTCCGACGGATTTTACCAAAGAAATTACGACAGCTTATAGAAAATTGTCGGCCGGTTATAAAGCTAAAAATGTGGACGTGGCCGTTCGTTCCAGCGCGACCGCCGAAGATTTGCCTGACGCTTCTTTCGCCGGACAGCAGGAAACTTTTTTAAATATCAGCGGCGAGAAAGACTTGTTGCTGGCCGTTAAAAAATGTATTGCCTCGCTGTTTACCAATCGCGCCATTTCTTATCGCGTCGACAAAAAATTCGATCATTTTTCCATCGCTCTTTCGGTGGGCGTTCAGAGAATGGTACGCGCCGATCTCGGTTCTTCCGGCGTCGCCTTTACGATTGACACGGAGTCCGGTTTTAAAGACATCGTTTTAATCAATTCTATTTTCGGACTGGGCGAAAATATCGTTCAGGGGCACGTTAATCCGGACGAATATTATGTTTTTAAGCCGACCGGAAAAATTATTTCTAAAACTATCGCTAAAAAGCAGATTAAAATGGTTTATAATTCGCGCGGTCTGCGTCCGGTCAAAAATATCGCCTTGTCGCCGGCTGAGCAAATAAAACCGGCTCTCAGCGATAAGCATGTTTTGCAATTGGCTCGCTGGGCGATGATTATCGAAAAGCATTATCGGAAACCGATGGATATTGAATTCGCCGTAGACGGGCGAACCAATGAATTATATATCATTCAAGCTCGTCCGGAGACGGTTCAGAGTATTAAAGACTGGAAAATAATCGAGCGCTATCGCTTAATGAAAAAAGGAAAAATCATCGTTTCCGGTCAAAGCGTCGGCAGTAAGATCGGTGCCGGAACGGCCAATCGTATTATGGGCGTTAAAGATATCGACACGTTCAAGCCCGGTCAAGTGTTGGTCACCGATATGACGGATCCGGATTGGGAGCCGATTATGAAAATCGCTTCCGCCATTGTGGCCGATAAAGGCGGTCGGACCTGTCATGCCGCCATTGTTTCTCGCGAATTGGGGATTCCCTGCGTTGTCGGAACGCAAAATGCTTCCACGAAGATTAAATCCGGTCGCGAGATTACCGTCAGTTGCGCCGAAGGGGACGAGGGAGAAGTTTATGAGGGCAAATTGCCGTTTAAAATAGAGAAGACCAACATTAAAAATTTTCCGCGGCCGCGAACCAAAATCATGATGAATGTCGCCGAGCCGGATTTGGCTTTGACCAATTCTTTTATTCCCAATGACGGCGTCGGGTTGGCGCGCCTGGAATTCATTATCAATAATTACATTAAGATTCATCCTTTAGCTTTGGTAAATTACAGCCGTTTGAAAGATCGCGCCGTCAAGAAACAGATTGATAAGCTGACGGTCGGTTATCGGGACAAGAAACAATATTTTATTGATCGTTTGGCGCAAGGCATCGCCTTAATCACCGCGGCTTATTATCCTAAAGACGTCATCGTTCGTTTAAGCGATTTCAAAACCAATGAATACGCCAACTTAATCGGCGGTCGCGAATACGAGCCGGTGGAATCCAATCCGATGATCGGTTTTCGCGGTGCCAGTCGTTATTATTCCCCGTTATTTTTGCCGGCCTTTAAGTTGGAATGCGAAGCTATCAAGAAAGTGCGGGTCGCCATGGGATTGAAAAATTTGAAAGTCATGATTCCTTTTTGCCGTACCGTGGAAGAAGGTCGGAAGGTTCAGCAAGTGATGGCCGATAACGGTTTGAAACGCGGTCAAGACGGCTTGGAAATTTATGTAATGGCGGAAATTCCCGCTAATATTATTTTGGCCGAGAAATTTTGTCACATTTTTGACGGCTTTTCCATCGGTTCCAACGATTTGACTCAGTTGACCTTGGGAATAGATCGCGATTCGGGAGGAACCTTGGAAGTCGCCGGCGTCAACAACGAGAAGAATGAAGCGGTCAAGGAATTGATCAGACAATTGATAAAAACAGCCAAAAAATATCGTCGTAAAGTCGGTATTTGCGGCCAAGGACCGAGCGATTTCCCCGACTTCGCGGAATTTTTGGTGGAAGAGGGCATTGATAGTATTTCTTTGAATCCCGATACGGTTATTTCCACCACTTTGACGATTGCGCAACGAGAAAAATTGATTCGGCGCAGTAAAGGAATATTGAGTTTATTTTTTTAAAGCAGTTTTATTGAAGATAAATTTTTTGGATGTGCTGCCAATAAAAACACCCGCTCCTGGTACGTAGACAGGCGCGGGTGTTTTTTATTTTAATTTGAAAATTATTTATTTTTTGGCGATTTCTTTTGCCGGGACCGCTTCGGGAACAATTGTCGGTTGTTCAATGACGATCGGCGTTTCTTCAATGACGATTACTTGGATTTTGGCGACTTTAACGCCGAACTGCCGAGCATCGCTTTTTTCTTTCATCCAAACGTCAACCCGGTCGCTGTATCTTTTGTTCATGCGATCGCGAACGATAAAAATACGGTCGCCGAATAATTCCGGAATTTGAACTTTAGTGCCGAATTTCAAGAAATTGGCGGCAATGGTATCTTCTTCATTATGCGCGCAGACGTCAAAACCGTTGGCCGTGATACAAGGAGTATCGTCGGTTTGAGCGGCTTCGGAGTTGTAAGCGGTAATCGTGTGCGTACTGGTACGGATAATTTTGATCACCGGAGCGGGAAGCACTTGTTCCGTCTCGGTAACCGTCGGATCGGAATTCATTAATTTAGCGGCCTCTTGATCCATCACCGCTTCTTTTAACAAAGAATCGTTGATAATCAGCTCTTCCAGAGCGGACGCGGCCGTTACTTTGGCTTTATTGACCGCTTCATCGGCCAAGGCCGGCGAGAAAAACAGGGTAAATTGGAAGATGCAAGCAATAACTACCAATAAAACCAAACCCTGCTTTCCGCTTAAAGGCACGATTTCTTCGCTTAATTTTCGTAATATAGTCATATTGTTTAATATTAGCCAAATTAAAAATTCCTACCATATCATAATATAATGACAATAGAGCAGGAATTTTCTTGACTAATTACTTTATCACATGTTGAAAAAAAAGTCAAGGCTAAAGCCAGGATGCCTGTAGACAAGTTATTGACATAAATTAATAAATGTGATATACTTCACCAGAGTAATTCAGTGATAATTAAAAACAAAAAAGAGCGGGTGAGCCGTTCTTTAACAATAAAATAACAATAAAAAACATAAAAACCGAGAAATCATGAAAAAAGCAGGAAAAAGTTTAGTTTTTATTTTAATGGCCGCCTTGGTGGTCACGGTGTCCGGCAATGTTTACGGACAAAGATCAAAAATTGATTATGGAGACAAAAACTCCAAAAACATTGAAGCGTCGGTACAAATTTTTCACCAGCAAATCGCCGGTTATCAGTTAAAAATTGACGAGTTGCGCTCGACTAATAAAAATTTGTGGCAACTCTTTCAACGTTCCGAAGATAACGATTATGTAAAACGTTATGCCCAACAAATTCGTTACAATGATTCTTTGATTGCCGAGTATGATCAAAAAATCAACTATTTGGAACAGCAAACGGATGAATTCATTTCCGTGGCTGCCGGCAAGGATAATCAAAAGATTTGTAAATTGCGGGGTAAAGCGGAAGATGTCGCAACCGCTTATGTGATAATCGCTTATGCCGAACAAGCCGACCGGAGAGACTCGGTAGCGCAATTGACGGGACTGTTGGTGAATAAGTGGCATTATCCGGTCACCGCCATCGTAACCGGTCCGGGAAATTTTTACAGGGAATTTTCCTTGAGAGCCAAAGACGGCCAAGCGGTTTTCAGTCTCCCGTCTCCCGGTAGATATACAACAACTTTTGTATTTGATACTCAGAGGCGCAGTATTGTAAAAACTGCCGGCATTTCTCATGTATATTATGATGATGACGGTCAAGCCTATGATTATAAGGCTACTTTGTTAAAAAATTAAAAAAAGGGATGTTTAAAACATCCCTTTTATATTTGTTCATTGAAAGATTAAATCGTCGAACCCATGGTGCTTCCTCCGCCGAAAGGAATATATTTGAAGACGAAATAAGTGATGGCATAAGCGGCCATGACGATAATTAAACCGACGACCGCATTTGTGATGATGGTTTGCGCTTTTTTGATTTGTTCTTCATTGCCCCCGGCCATCATCCATCTGAATCCGGAAACGATAATCAAAATGATGAAAATGATTCCCAGGAGTCCCAAAGCCACTTTAATTATTCCGGCAACCAAAACCCCGATATCCATATCGCCCAGATTGGCCGTAGTGGCGGTCAGATTGGTCATTTCTTCCAAAGCGTCGGTATCCGTCAACAGTTGGGCGGAAGCGCTTTGCACGAATAAAACCGATAAAGCCGTTAAGATGAATAAGCTGAGAATTTTTTTCATATTATTGTCCCATTAATATTAATCGGCGTAAAACAAAGGTCCAAAGACTCCAGGCGGAAATGGAGACAATCAAACCGATCAAGGCGCTCTTTATCGTGCTTTGGGCTTTTTTGATTTTTTCTTCATTGCCGCTGGCCGTCATCCAGCCGTAACCGGCGATGACCATCAGAACGATGAAAGTAATGCCGGCAAAACCGATAAAGGCGCCGACAATCGTGCCGGCGATAATCGGAGTGGAAGCGATAGAAGAATCGGTTTGATAGCCGCCGCCTTGACCGACATTTTGCAAGGTCTGCAGAATGCGGGGAGAGCCGGCGCTGTCCGAGTTTTCTTGCGCACGCACCAGAAAGGGGGAAATTAACAGTCCGAACAGCAGGAGAGAAAGAAAAATGACGGTGTTTATTTTTTTCATATAAAATTTATTTAGCGACTATAATGCGAGCCAATAAACCGCCTAAGCCGGAGGCTAGAGCATAGGCAACCAGTACCAAGCTTAAACCGATTAACAGATTTTGGATAGTGGCCTTGGATTTTTTGATTTTTTCTTCATTGCCGGCGGCCTGCATCCAATTATTGCCGGCGACAAACATCAGTACGATGAAAATTGTCCCCAAGATGGAGAGAAAAACGCGAATGCCGGTGCTGATGATATTTTCCAAGCTGTTTTCTTGGTATTCGGCGTCGCCCGCGGTGGCGGCCTCATTTACTCTTTGATAAAATTCCGTGTTCTTATAATCTTGAAAAATAGCCGCCTGCGCGACGGAAATATTTAAAATCAGAAAAGCGGATAAGGCCAAAACAGTTGAGATAAGGATTTTTTTCATATTCCCGATTATTTCCAAAAAGCGTTAATTAAGAAATAGCTGAGAGCGTAAGCGGCCAAAACGACAATCAATCCCAGCAGGGCGTCCATAATAACGGCCGTGGATTTTTTGACTTTTTCTTCATTGCCCTGGGCAATCATCCAGGTGAAGCCGCCGTAAAGAACTAGAACGAAAAAGATTACTCCCAAAAGTCCCAGGAAAAGATAAATTACGATGCCGATGATATCTTCTACGGTAGAAGCTTCGGCGACGTCATAACCGGCTCGGTTAGCGGCGGCGTTCAGGCCGCTGTCTTCGGAAAAAGAATAAGTTCCGGATTCTTGCGCCAACAGAGGGCCGGAAAATGATAAGCAGATAAGCAAAACTGCCATGGCCAGTATCAGTTTTTTAAATGATTTTCTTTTCATTGTTATTCTAAAATTTGTCGACCGATGAAATAAGTCAGCGCATAAGCGGCGAAAACAATCACTATGCCGATGACGGCATTGGTGATCATGGTTTTGGCTTTGGAAATTTCTTGTTCATTGCCGCGCGCCGTCATCCAAGTGACGCCGGCGTAAATCATTAAGACAAAGAAAAGCACGCCGACAAAGGCCAGTACGACGCCGACGACTTGTCCGACTTTGGTGGTCAGGAATCCGGGCCCGAAAGTTTCGTTGGTTTGACTGCGGAAAGCGTCCACGCGGGAAGCGGTGCTGTTTAGACCCTCCAACGTAGTGTCCAGAGCCGTTTGCGCCTGAATGACATTGAAAACGGAGAAAAAGGCGAAGACGGCGGAGAATAGAGAGATAAAAATAGTTTTTTTCATAAATAATGGCCGGTTAATTGGCGGGCCGGCAGATTATAACGAAGTTATTCACTGCTCCGAACAGGAAAAAATTTCCCGTCCGGAGCAGTGACGTCCATCATAAAGATGAACATCACTTATTTTTTTAGTTATCCTGCTATACCGCTGCTGAGTGAATTGATAACAAAAGTCGCTATCGCCCAGGAGGCCAAGATAATTACCAAGCCGATAACGCCGGCGCCCAATAATTTTTTAGCTTCGCTGGTTTTTTCTTCATTACCCATGGCCGTCATCCATTTGAAGCCGCCCAATAAAATGATGCAGACCGCAATCACACCCAAGAATCCTAAGGCGATATTGATGATCCGACCGATGATTTCTCTCGGATCGCCTTGCGCCAAGCTGTTGTTTAAACCCGTTTCAACTTCGTCAATGCCGAAAGCGTTGTCATTCTGCGCCAAAGCCGGCAAGGTTAGCATGGGTACCGCCAATAAGGCGATGATAGCCAAAGAGATTAAGTGTTTGGAAAATTTTTTCATAATTTCACCACCTTTCTAGTTTTTAGATATTTTTAATTTTACATCTCTAATTTTAGCATATTATTTAAAACAAGACAAATAAATTACTTAAACGATAAAGTAGTAAATTCTGGCTGTTTTTAGCCAAGTTTATGCTTAAAGTGTTTAAGGTCGGTCGAATTTGTCCGGACCTCGGTGATTTCTTAAAAAATATTGCGATAATGTTTCAGTCGGGCCAGCTTTTTAGCGCGATCAACCAGAATAACAATCAAATCCAAACGAGCCGTCTCCGGATTGAGGCGGTTTTTAAAACAATAGGCGATAATCGCTCGTTTCAGGTTAAGCGTTTGGCGCGAAGTTAAAGGATTTTCCGATAAACTGTCGGGAGTTTGCAGGCGTGTTTTTACTTCAATAAAGACCGGTTGTCGTCCTTGTCGGACAATCAAATCTATTTCTCGGCGACCCAGCCGACAGTTGACCGCGATTAATTTATAGCCGCGTTTCAACAGATAATCCTTGGCCAGGAGTTCTCCTTGTCGGCCTAAATTTTGTTTGACGGTCATAGTGACGGTTTTAAAAGACCCCTGTTAACAGGGGTCCGGAGATTTTTATCAATATTTTCGCGTTTCCGTGTTTAAGGAATATATTTTTTTAGTTCTTCATTTTGTTCGTGTTCTTTCTTGATTCGCGGAATTCGCGCCAAACTTTTTAAGACGAAAATCAGCCAGACAATCAGACTGATTGCCCAGATACCCAGCCAAAAGCGCGCCGATAAGAAGGGGATGACCTCGTAATTGAAGAAGAATAAGAGTAAACCGATGACGGCGTTGGCCAAACAAAAATTATACAAGCGTTTCAGGAAACCGCGGTAAAGACCGCCCCATTTTTTAAGAAAAGCGATAATGATGGCGAGAATTGCCAAACCGATGAGCAGGCCGATAAATAATTTTTGCGCCAACGGGGTAAGCGTCTCCGGGCGCAGGTTGAACCAGTAGTCCAAAGTGAGCAAGTTTTGCATAAAGGGTTGATTTATAATTTAATTAGAATTAAGCCATAGTGATAGGGTCCGGCCTCAAACTCTTCGCTGATGTCCAAGCCGAGTTTCGGGGCGGCGGTTTTCAAGCTGTCGGTTTGAACGCGTCTTTCCCTGACGGGTCCGAAAGGCAGGTCAATGTTTTTCCATTCGACAATCAACAGTTTTCCGCCTTTTTTCAATAAACGAATCGCCTCGCGCAATATTTCTATTTTTTTCTCCGATTGGTGAAGAGTATTGATCAAGAGCGCGCAATCCAAACTGCTGGTTTCTATTTTAGTGGCTTTAAAAATTTCCAAGTTGCTCCAAATCGGTACGATTTGCGGCAAGTTTTCTTTGGCGGCCTTACTTTTAATTTCATCCAAAGTTGGTTTGAGAATATCGACGGCATAAACCTTTCCTTGTCGACCGACCAGACGGGCGAGAGGAAAAACAAAAAATCCGAAATTGCCGCAACCCAGTTCCGCCGTTTGCTGTCTTTCGCCGATGCCCGTTTTTTTTAAGATCGCTTGAATATCAAATAAGGCGGTTTTTTTTATTTCTGGCATATGTTTATTATTTCACTAAAATTTGTCTGGTGACAGTTTCTTCCCGGCTATATTTTTTCTTGGCCGTGATCACTAAATTATTCGTGCCCTTTTTTAAATTCACCGTTTGGGAAAAATACCCGTTATCGTTGTTCAATACGAGAACGCCGTTGATTTTTACTTCCGCCTCCGCTTCGGTATTGCCGGTAACGATCAGGGAAGTATCGGCGGTCAGCAAACTGGTTTCCGGATGGCTAATAACGAGAACGGGCGGAGAAACGATTTTTTTAAAATAGAAAATCAAATAGAGAAAACATATCAAGACGGCCATAATCATCAAAGCGTTTCGGACAATTTTCGGAAAAATCAGAAATTTATGTCTTTTCACTATTTTTTGAGAAAAGGGATCGGCCAAAGAATCGGTTTGTCCGGCGGACCAATTTTCTAAGAGCATCGCGGAATCAAGCTTGAGAAAAGACGCGTATTCCCTTAAAAAATTTTTACCGTACAATCCGGCCGGCAGATTTTCAAAGCGTTCTTCTTCCAGGGCGATCAGATATTCGGTTCGGATATTTATTTTCTTGGAGATATCTTCAATTTTTAAATTCCTTTGCTGGCGCGCCTGGCGCAATCTTTCGCCCGTGGTTTCTTCCAGGGGCAGTTTTTTGGGAATAAAATGGTTCATCGTTTTAAGGTTTCGGCTGACAGCATTGGATGTTGCTTGCTCCCGGACACAGACCGGTGCGACAATTTTGACCGATGGCGTTATCCATGCAACTGTAGCCCTGACTGCCATAAGTGGCGGCGCATTGATTGCTGGTGCCGCCGCTCCAAGCTATTCCCAGTGAACCCATGACGAATTTTATGATCAGGTAGCTGGAAAATACGATAATCAAACCGATCACCGAGGCGACGATTATTTTTTTGGCCTTGCTGATGGCCTCGCTGGAGCCGGCGGAAATCAGAAACGTGAAGCCGCCGTAAATGAACATTATTAAAGACAAAGAGCCGACAATCCCCAAAATCCATTTGGAAATATTGATGGCCATCACCATAAAATCGTTGACGGTATAAATTCCGCAGTAGGTGGCATCGCCGCCGGGGCAACTATTGCCGATTGGGTCTCCCTTATCATTGTAGACGTTAATGTCTCCGGTTGCGGGTGGGAGAATATTGCCCTGCGCTTTGGCGATAGCGCCGAGCAGGCCAAAACCGATAATCAAGAATAAACTGAAGATGACGTATTTTTTAAACATATGTTTGATCGGAGCGGCCGGCCTTAATTTATCGTTTGTTGAATTTTAGCCGCGGCGTTATTGATTATATTTTGTAATTTTTCTTCGGAATTGTTAAGCGTCGTTTCAATCATTTCTTTGATGGCGTCTTCGGCCGCTTGAGAATTTCGGCCTTTATACCAACTTCTGGCCGTTAAGACCTGATCGGCGAAAACACCGATTTCGTCATCTGTTCTTTGAGCGGCGACCAGAGAGCGCAAAGCGGTCGGTTTATTGGTTTTGGCCAGATAGCTTTTTGCTTGCTCTTCTTTGGTGATGAATTGAATAAAATCCCAAGCCTCGTTTTGGTAAGCGCTTTTTTTGGATACAACCTCCACCCAGTAATTGGCAAAGTTAACGTTGGTCGGCGGCGTACCTTCAATTTGCGGCAGTTTGGCGATGGAAAAATTCAGTTTCGGCGCCCGAGCTTTAATGGTGGGAATGTCGTAAGCGTAACTGAACATTATTCCCAGATTGCCGCTGATAAACATTTCCAGCGAATTGGGCAGGTCACTGCTCCAAGTATAAGATTCTTTGCCCTGGTTGGCAAAATCGGTGTAGAAGCGCAGAGCTTCAATACCGGGATTGTAATCGCTATTGACGCCGGTGGGCGGAATAGCGTTGAACATCACTTGTCCGGCATCGTTCATCATGACCGCGCCGTTTTGCATCATCAAAATTGTCAGAATATCGCTGAAGCGGTTAATGTTGGCGGCGGCGCCCAGCGCGATGCCCGATTGGACGAGCTCATGTTGAGCGTTTTGTTGCGTTAATTTTTTGATGTCTTGCAAAAACTCTTTATTCCAATATTGCGGCGCTTGGCTGATGCCGGCGTTGTTGAACAAATCTTTGTTATAAAACATCGCCAGGGTGTCCACGGAAAGTGGCAGGCCGTAAACCAAGCCGTCATCAAGAATGACATCGTGGCCGACGACATCCACAAAATTATCTTTAATTTCTTTTAGGGTCAAACTGTTGGCGGTTCGCAATTGCGGCACCACTTCTTTTTTGAGAGTTCCTTGGACAACCGGATAGGCCATGGTAATCGTGGCCGGCATCGGGACTAATTTTGATTGATATTTTTTCAGCCAGGTATTGTGAAGAGAGAAGATGTCCGGTCCGCGATCCTCGGCCAAAGCGTTTAAAAGCTCCGCTTCGTATTCGCTATAGCGCAGTTTTCGATATTCAATGGTGATAAAGGGATGCAGGGATTTGTACTTGGCAATAATGTCTTGGAAAGCGTCGGCGTCGTCATAAACGCGCCAATAGGTGAGCGTGATGGGAGTCATGGCGGCCTGGGTTTCTTTATCCGCCAATTTACAGCCAAATCCGGAGCTCAACAGGAACACGGCCAAGAGGAATAAAATCGTGATTTTTTTCGACATATTTTTATTTTTTAATCTCGCCTTCATTATAGCAAAATAGGCTTTTTTATTCAAAGAAAAATCCGGGCTATAGTTTAGGGCGATATTGCAAAGCTTCCGCGATATGGTCGGCGGAAATATTTTCTGCTTGATTCAGGTCGGCAATAGTTCGCGCCAATTTTAAGATTCGGAAATAAGAACGAGCCGACAAGGCCAGTTTTTCCGCGGCGGTAGACAAGAGGCGGTTTGATTCGGTCGTTAAAGGACAAAAGGCTTTGATGGCGCCGCCGGTCATATCGGCATTGGTCAAGAAAGGGTGGCGACGAAAACGGTTTTGTTGTCGTCGGCGCGCCGATTCAATTCTTTTTTTTACTTGATTCGACGACTCATTCGGTTTTTGCCAATTTGATTCTTGCCAGTTGATTTGAGGCACCGCCACGTGTAAGTCAATTCGATCAATGATTGGTCCGGATAGACGACGGCGATAATTGGCTATTTGTTTCGGAGTACAATGGCAATTTTTGGTCTGATCGCCGAAATAACCGCAAGGACAAGGATTCATGGCCGCAATGAGCATAAATTTAGCGGGAAATTTCAAACAAGCCGCGGCTCGGGAAATATTGATTAAACCTTCTTCCAGCGGTTGACGTAAATTTTCCAAAGCGGTGCGAGAAAATTCGGGAAATTCATCCAAAAATAACACGCCGCGGTGTGCCAAAGAAATTTCTCCCGGGTGCGGCCAGGTTCCGCCGCCGATTAAAGCCGTTCCCGAAGCGTTGTGGTGCGGCGCGCGGAAAGGCCGGGCAAAAGCCAGGGAAAAGTTATTTTTCAATTTTCCGGCGGCGCTGTAAATTTTGGTTATTTCCAATTTTTCCGTTCGGGAAAGTGGCGGCAGGATGCCGGGCAAAGCTTTGGCCAATAAGGTTTTTCCGGCACCCGGCGGTCCGAAGAATAAGAGGTTGTGTCCGCCGGCCGCCGCGATTTCTAAAGCGCGTTTAGCTTTTTCTTGACCGTTGATATCCGCCAAATCCGTGAGATTTTGGAATTTTACCCGTTGATCCGGAAATTCGCTTGCCGCCGGTATCAATATTTTATTCTGCAGATGATCAATCAGTTGTTTTAAAGTTCGGACCGGAAAAACCGTCAATTTTTTGCTTAACTTGGCTTCGCGGATATTGGCTGTCGGTACGAACAAGTTTTTCAGTCCGGCCTGTTCGGCAGCCATGGCCATGGACAGGAGGCCGTTGACCGGTCGAACTTCGCCGCTCAAAGAAAGTTCGCCGACAAACAGACTGAGAGCCGGATCGGCGGGTAGTTTATTTTTAAGCGCCAAAATACTGACGGCAATCGGCAGATCGTAAGCCGGTCCGTGTTTTTTTAAATCGGCCGGCGCCAAATTAACGGTAATTTTACGTTGCGGAAAAGGCCGACCGCAATTGCGCAGGGCGCTACGGACCCGTTCTTTAGCCTCGGAAACGGCGGTATCCGGCAGGCCGACAATGGCAATTTGCCCAAAATCGCCGCCGCCGGCATCGGCCTCGACGGTAACGATGGCCGCCTCCAAGCCGTTTAGGGCGGCGGTAAGAATTTTTGTGGACATATTTTCGGGCGGGGTGAAATTTTTTTAAGCAAAATTTTTCATTACCAAAAAACCGCTTGTTTAACAAGCGGTTTTATTATAAAGGATGACCGGTAAATAAAATTTAAATTTTTTCTAAAGAAGTTCTTTATTTTTTCAGATCGTCCAGTTTGACGCTTAACAGTTTGCTGACTCCGTCCGATTCCATGGTGACGCCATAGAGGATGCTGGCTTGGCGCATGGAAGCGCGGTTATGAGTGATGACGATAAATTGTGTTTTATGCGATAAGTCGTCCAAGATTTTGGCCAGACGTTCGGAATTGGCTTCGTCCAGAGCGGCATCCACTTCGTCCAAAACGACGAAGGGAGAAGGATTGGCGCTGATGATGGCGCAAATCAAGGCGATGGCCGTTAAAGCCCGTTCTCCGCCGGACAGCATCGCGACCGCTTGGATTTTTTTGCCGGGCGGCGTCGCCTGGACTTCGATTCCCGCCAAACCGACGGCATTATGTTTCCGCAGGAATTTTATTTTATCAAGCTTGGAATCGGCTTCGTCTTTTATTTTTTTCTCCGTATCTGTCAATCCTTCGGTTAAATCAATCGTTTCCGTGCCATTTTTGGCCGTTTGATTGTTTTTGGCTTCTTCTTTTTCCAAATCTTGAATCAAGACTTTGGAAATCTTGGCGGTGCCGCCGTTGAAGAGTATTTTAAAATAATCGTTGAATTTTTCGGAAATGATTTTGAATTCGGCGTCAAAACGATTTTTAATGTTGGTATCCAGTTCGGCAATAATTTCCTCCAGAGATCGGATGGCTTTATCAAGGTCTTGCGTTTGACCGCTGAGAAAATCATAGCGCTCTTTAGTTTCTTGATATTCTTTTTCGGTTTCCGGATCCAGGCCGCCGATTTGTTCCAATTGACTTTTAAGTTCGTTGATTTTTTTATTGCTTCGCTCCGGATCGGCGACCGCTTTTTCGGTCGGTCGGTGAGCGGTTATTTCCGACAAGTTTAAATTGTCGTTGCGAATATTAAGTTCCAAATCTTCCGAACGCGTTTCTTGACGGGTCGCGTTTATTTTTATCTCGTTTAATTCGTTGTTGAGAGCGTCAAGTTCGGTTTGCAAATTTTGCAGATCGCGTTGGCAAGTAAAAATTTGGGTTTTTTCTTGATATTCGGCGGCATTTAAAATTTCCAATTTTTCTTCTCGTTCTTTAATTTGATGGTTGAGAGCCGCGATTTTTTCCTCTATCTCTTTTTTTTCTCGGATAGTTTCGGCTCCGGTTGTCGGCCGAGCTTGTTTGGAAATTTTGTTTTTTACGTCCGCCAAATCTCCTTCAATTTCATTTTTCTTTTCCAGCCACAGTTGGCGACGTTCTTGGTTTAAAGACGAGGAATGTCGATAATCGTTTAAAGCGGCGCTGATTTTCTGTTTTTCTTCGTTGTGGGCAATGATTTGTTCTTGAATTTCTTTGATTTCCCGCAGTTTGTCGGTGTCGCTGGCTTCCAAAAAGCCGCGAATTTTTTCTTCAAAATCTTGCCGGGCGGACTGTAAAGATTTTTTGACTGTCGTCAAATCTTCCGCCTCGCTGATTTCTTCCAAGCGTTTCAGGAAAGCGGTGATGATTTGATTGATTTCCGCGCGCGTTTGTTCCGGACGTTGGCCGGCCGGTAAAACGGTGCTGGCGGATTTTAAGCGATTATTGGCGATTTCCAGTTGACGATTTATTCGCGCCAAGTCATCGGCGAGTTCTTGTTCTTTTTGATGATCGCGGGTTTTATCCGATAGGGCCAATTCTTTAGTGATTTTTTCCAATTCCGCTTCCAAGTCCGCTTGTTTGGCGTTCAACCAAGACAGGTCAAATTGGCCTTGCGCTTCCAGACCGACCTCAACTTCCGCCTGGAGTTTTGCCAATTGTTTATGAAATTTATTTTTGACGCCGAATAATTCTTGCAGTTGCGCCTGCAGTTCGTTGATTTCCCGGTTATTGTCGGTGGCTTTGATTTTGCCGAGCTCTTCGTTCAAGCGGCCGATTTTTTTCGTCCGCTCAATTTTTATTTTTTCTTTCTCCAAATAGCGGGCGTTGTAATCGTTTAGCTTATCGTTGATTTCTTGCCAAAGACGATGATAATAATCCAGCTGTTCGGCTTTGAGTTCGTTTTCCAGCTGACTGCGCTTGTTGAGTTTTTCCACTTGGCGAGTCAAGCTTTTTAAACGCGGCTTGATTTCCGCCAAGAGCATATCCACCTGTTGCAGATTCTCGTAGCTGTTTTCCAATTTGTTCAAAGCCGAATCGCGTTTGATTTGAAATTGTTTGACGCCGGTCGCTTCATCAAAAAAATCTTTGCGTTCCGCGGCCGTGGTGCTGAGAAAATTTTCCACCATGCCTTGGCCGATAACGCTGTAGGTTTTTTGACCGAAATTGGCTTTGGCCAAAAACATTTGAGTATCGGCCAGACGAACGCGATTGCCGTTTAGCAAATATTCGCTGTCGCCGTTGCGATAGAGCCGGCGAGTAATGGAAATTTCCGGACAAGAGGCAAGCAATCGGTCCAAATCGTTTTCCGTTTCCGGAGAAACTCCCGATTCGCCTTCCTTGGTTTTTATTGAGGACGTTTTATCTTTGACGGCCGCAGTGTTATTCAAATATAAAGAAACCTCAGCCATTCCCAGCTGATGTTTTTGGTCGGAACCGGAGAAAATAACGTCTTCGCTTTTTTTGCCGCGCAGAGTTTTCAGACTCTGTTCACCCAAAGCCCAGCGAATAGAGTCGGCGACATTGGATTTGCCGGATCCGTTCGGACCGACGATGGCCGTCAGTCCTCGTTTATGATCGTTAAGCAATCCGGAGAAGATGAGCTTATTTTTATTGGCAAAAGATTTGAAACCCTGGATTTCCAATTTCTCTAAAAACATAAATCAGTCCTTTTTTATTTAAGTTCTTTAGTATATAATTATAGTAGTATAATAAACTTTTTTTACTAAAAAGACAACTAAATTTATGATTATTTCTTTCAGCGGCGCGCCCGGCTCGGGAAAAAGCACTATCGCGCAAATGTTGGCCGATAAGTTGGCTTGGCCGCGGTATTATATCGGCGGTTTGCGTCGGGAGGCGGCTAAAAAACGCGGTTTGACCCTGGCAGAGTATAATCGGCTGGGAGAAAGCGATCCGGCTACCGACCGCGAAGCCGATGATTATGCCCAACAATTGGGTCGGGAAACAGACAATTTTGTGATTGAAGGAAGAACCTGTTGGCATTTTATCCCGCAATCTTTCAAAATATATTTGGATGTTGATCAAGAAGTCGGAGCAAAGCGCATTTTTGGCAGTTTACAGCGAAAAAATAACCGTAACGAGGCCGATAATTTGACCAGCTGGCAGGATGTTTTGGCTAATAATAAAGAGCGTATCGCCAGCGATGACCGGCGTTATCGCAAATATTATAAGATAGACGTTTATAATCGTAAGAATTACGATTGTTATCTGGATACCACCGATTTGACACCGGAGCAAGTTTTTCAGTCAGTTTATGAAATTATCAACGCCAATCTTGACAATAAGAAAAATTGATTATAATATTAGACAAGATTTGATTTAAATTAAACAAGCTTTCAAAACGAGATTCTGGCAATCTCGTTTAAAAAATTTTTAAAACATATGGTTGAGACTAAATTAGAATTAAAACCCGGATTGACCGTCAGAGTTCACCAAAAAATCAAGGAATTGAATTCCAAAGGCGAAGAAAAGGAAAGAATTCAATATTTTGAAGGCATTATTATTGCGCGTAAGCATAATAAAGAAATCGGCGCCACGATTACCGTGCGAAAAACTTCGGAAGGTATCGGCGTAGAAAAGATTTTCCCGCTTAATTTGCCGACGATCACTAAAATTGAAATCAAGAAGCAGGCTAAAGTGAAGCGAGCCAAACTTTATTATTTACGCGACGGTTATAAAAAGAAGCTAAAGGAAAAAGTGATAAAATAACGAAAGGCCGTCATTAACTGGCGGCTTTTTGTAGATGATGATATCGGGGCGAGTGGTGAAATTGGTATACACGCAAGCTTGAGGTGCTTGTAGCCGCAAGGCTGTGGAGGTTCAAGTCCTCTCTCGCCCACTCGTTTTACAACTATTTTTGTCATATCGGGCGCATAGCTCAGCTGGTTAGAGCACTTCGTTTACACCGAAGGGGTCCAGGGTTCGAATCCTTGTGCGCCCACCGGCATGAAGAAAATAATTACGACAACCGAGAAGGAAACTTTCGCCTGGGGATTGAAGCTCGGCCGGCAGTGCCGCGGCGGGGAGGTTTTTGCGCTTTGTGGTGAGTTGGGTGCGGGCAAGACAAAATTAGCTCAAGGGATAGCCGCGGGATTGGGAGTCACCGGTCGGGTCAACAGCCCGACTTTTAATATTCTCAAGGTTTATAAGATTGATCAATCTAAAACGAAAAAAACGCCGGTGAGGACGTTTTGTCATATTGACGCTTATCGTTTGCAATCCGAACGAGATTTGCAGGCGCTGGGCGTGGAAGAAATTTTTGTTTCGCCGGATACGGTTACGGCAATAGAATGGGGAGAAAAAGCGGTCGGCATTTTGCCGCTACGTACGCAAATTATCGGTTTAAAGTCCCTTGATCAAAAATGTCGGCAAGTGATTATTGTTTGAGACTTATTTTTTTATAATTTTCTATCAGCGTTTCTACGGTTTGTTCGGAAAATTCCTCTATTTTTCGGTCAAAAGCATTTTTATCAAAATCTTGGTTCTCCGGACTGGGATCGTATTTTGTTTGGTCGTTGTCGTCGATAAAAAATATCAAATCCGCTTTTGCCGAATCTTTTCCCGGGCGTTTGGTAAAATCAATAGTGGCCGAGGTCAGCTCTTGGCCGCTTTCTTTATCATATAGTTTGAAGAAACAATCTATTCCGTGAACAACATCCAAATGTGTGCCGCCGGTAGCCGTAAAAAATTTCAGGAGATATTTATCTTGAAAACGATTTTTTATCTTGTTGTACAGCGCGCGACTAAAGAATTTGCTCGGTTTTTCGGGATTGCCAATCTGGCATTTTTCGACCAACTCCATGGAATCTTTAAAATTAATATAGTTTTCTCGAGCAAACAAGGCGGATGTTTCCTGAAGTTCTTTTTGCGCTTTTTCTTTGGTTTTTAATATCCATTGGTATTTTTTTTCGGCATCCAGATGCTCCGGAGTTTCTTTTTGATGAATGAATTGATAGGCCAATTCTTTGTACTTATGATTGTTAACGCCGCCGATAAACTCTTCTTCCAATCTGGAGCCGGTATTTTCATGAGCCGAACAACCTTTGGAAATTTTTTCAAACGTTTCCCATCGTGACATATTATTTGTGTTTTAGGTTTTTAATAATCAACACGCCCGCTCCGCCGGTTATCATTATATCCGCCAGATTAAAGACGGTAAAATATTTGAGCTCCCAATAGTCAATCACGTAACCATAAGTCAAACGATCAAAAATATTACTGAGAGCGCCCAATAAGATTAATGTCAGAAAAATGATGATCGTTTGTTCCGTTTTTTTGTTGATTAAATACAACACGCAGAAGCCTAGACAAAGAATGACGGAAATTACCAGGACGCTTAGGAGCGGTTCTTTCAGGGGTAGAGAAAAAGCCAAATTATAGTTCGCCGTAAAATTGAAAGAAAAAAAATCACCGATTAATTTGAGAGGCGGACGATCGGAGAAAATTAGAGCCAAAGACTTCAAATAGCGATCGCTTATAAAAAACATAGCCATTACCGACGCAATAGCTATGTTTTTTAGAGATATTTTCGCGGTTAATTTATTCATTTTCTTGCAATTCCGTCTTACAGCTGATGCAGGAACTGGCGGTCGGACGCGCTAAAAGACGTTTTTTGGCAATGGGCTTGGCGCAATATTTACAAATTCCGTAATCGCCCTTTTTAATGCGATCTAAAGCTTTATTAATATCTTCCAGGCTTTTTTCCAACACTTTTTCCGTCATGATATCGGTAGAATAATCGCTGATTTCTTGAGCGTTTTCGTCCGGCTTATTGCCGTATTCCGGAAATTTGGCCGTTTTATTATCAGCTTCGTGATCGTCTTGACGCGATAAATCCTGCAGATCGTCCAAGATTTGTTTTTGTTGAGTTAAAAGTTGATTTTCAATTTCTTTGATGGTTTTGGGGTCTAAGGAATTGTCCATATTGATGTGAGAAAAGTGTTAGATATAGCGATTTTAATATTTAAATTATAGCGCAGGAGCCTATTTTTGGCAAGGTTTGCACATTTTTGCTTTTAGGGGCGTTCGGATGGGTATTAAATAAAAATTTCATGACCAGATTGGCGGATAATGAAAAAAGAACCCGGATAATTCGGGTTCTTTTTATCGGCGGAATGGACGGGGTTCGAACCCGCGACCTTCTGCGTGACAGGCAGACGCTCTAACCAGCTGAGCTACCACTCCAATATTTGACCGTTGTTGAAATCGCATTGTAAAAAAATAGTAGCAAAGCGTTTCGGTTTTGTCAAAAGTTTTCCGGCTATTTTTTGGTGTCTCCAGGGGGAATCGAACCCTCATCTTGAGATCCGGAATCTCACGTTCTATCCGTTGAACTATGGAGACCTTGTTAGTTTGTTTAGAACCCCTTTTATCATAGGATTCTTTATTGCGTGCTTCTTTGATTATTAAGCAAATGCGCCGAAAAATCAAGCGATGGCGCGAAGCCGTGAGTCGTAGATTTTTTAGTCGATGAATTTCAAATAAATAGTTTTATGGCCTAATTCATTTTTTAAGATTTCTTTCCATTCCGGCACGACTTCGGACAATCGGTTGATTTTATTTTTGTCCAAAAATAGCGGATCAACCAATCGGGATTTCAGATGGATTATTTTATCATAATTCTTCTGGCTATCCTTAAATTTTATTTTATTATCAATGCGAGTAAACAAACGGGACAATTCCGGATCGCTATCATGAAAGACGGCCAGTTTGTCCAAAACTTCCCGATCGGTCGTATATAAATCAGCTTTCTCCAGATAACCGCGCTCCAAAGCGTGGCGCAAATATTCGCCGACCGCTTGATGCATGGCGCCGGCATGAGGCGCGGTATAATAGTTAGTGTTTAGCAGTCGAAAAAGTTCGGCATATTTTTTGGCCGTTGCCAAGTTTTTAAAAATCCAGAAATTATCTTTGACGATTAAATTATTTAAAATTTCTTGAAGGTTATCGGTCGAAATATCCTCATAAGCGATAGCCGTACGCAAAGAATAGTCTATTCGGTCGGCGCACAAATCCGGCAGAGGCTTTTCTTTCAAGGGGAAATTTTTATCATCTAAAATATAATCCGGATCTAAATCATATTTCTTAAGAATCGCCGGTAAATCGGAGTTCCGCACGAACTCCGCGAAAATATTATCCTGATGATTCTGTTCTTTGCCGTCGCCGCCTTCTAAAATGTAGTCGATACTATGTGAAAAAGCCGAGTGGGAAACGTCATGAATCAGCCCGGAAACTTGTTCGGCCAGTGGCGCGTCGTACTTTTTTAACAGCCAGTAAACGCCAATGGAATGTTCCAAGCGATTGATAATTTGATCCGTTCGCCAATAAGGTTTGGTGTGGCCGCCCTGATCCACGCCGGCCAAGCGGCGTAAAAACGGCGAAGCGAGTAGCTCCAAAATAATCGGTTCCGTGATATTTATTTGCCCGTAAGCGCGATCGAAGATGAGCATATATGATTAATTGTTTGTTTTGCGGCTATTATACACAAAGTCTTCGTTGATTTTCCAAACACCTTTTTCCCGAAAAGCCGGGATATTTTGACGTCGAGCGGCATTAAGCATAGCCGGCGCAGATAAGCTATGAATTTTTGTGTATTCAGACAAAGTAATAATTTTTTGATTTTTAAGATAAGTGATTCTTTTATGCAATGATTCGGTCAAAGCCAAAGAAATAACTTTTTCCATTGTTTTAGTGTTCTTTTTGTCCCGATAAACCTCAAACGCTTTGTAATATTCTTTTTTCTCTCGGTCACGGATGGTAACTACCGGAAAACCGAGCTGTTGAAGTTGAAAACAAATAAGAATCCGGCCAATCCGGCCGTTGCCGTCGTTAAAGGGATGGATATTTTCAAAATCCAAATGAAATTTAGCTACTTTGTCCAAGAAATAATTTGACAGGTCGCCGGTATATTCAAGAATTATAGTTTTAATCATCAATTTAGCCTGTTCCGGAGCCGGAGCGACGTATGTCCCGACTCGAACATATTCGCCGGTATTCCTAAAACGGCCGGCGATTTCATCATCTATGCCACCGATCAACATCTGATGTAAAAGTAAAATTAATTCTTCGTTGATTTCCGTCTCTCGGCCTTTGTTTCGGATATAACCGATGACTCGGGCTAAATTTTTTGCCTCATAGGCTTCGCGCAGAGAAACGTCTCTGGAAATTTCCATGTCCAGAAGAATTTTCTCGGTTTCTTTGAGAGTCAGAGTGGAATTTTCAATGGCATTGGAGTTATAGACGCTTTCCGGAACTTCTGCTTCGTCAAGTATAGTCAAAAGCGACTCTCTGCCTTGGCGAAGAGTATCAAATTCGTTTTTCAGGGCGGTAAGCCGGGTTTTTATCGGTTTGGTTATGGCCATATAATATATTGCAATTATATACCATTCACTAAAAAATGTCAATACTTAGTGAATTTAACCTATTTTATAGCTATTTTCACTAAAAAATAGAGTTTTTATAAGCGATTTCTTTATTTAGTTTAGAAGTCTCCAGGGGGAGTTGAACTCTCATCTTGAGATCCGGAATCTCACATTCCATCCGCTGAGCTATGGAGACGCGATTTAATGATGATAAATTTGGCCAGTTCACTTTAATATAAAACAAGTTGTAAAACAAGATTACAAAAAACCGCCGAAAAGCGGTTTTTTGACTGATTATTTCAAAGAGGGTTATTTTATTCTGTGCTGGAATCCATCAGGGAATCTACGACTGCTTCTCCGCCGTCTTCAATCTCCAGTTCGCCGGCAACGGCTTCGCTGGAGGAAGAGGTGCCAATCATGTTTTTGGCACACTCTTTCAGGCCGGTTCGGTAAGCGCCCCAGATTTCTTTTTGTTTGGCTTTGGCGGCCGTATTTATCCTCTTGCTTTCCGTACGAAAAGTATTCACGCAAGCGTCCAGATTTTTTTTCTGATCATCGGCGGATTGAACGGCCGCTTGTTGGCAAACGCTGCGGGCGGTGATAGCGGCGCCGAAATCAACGGCGACGGTATTAACTTTTTCTACCAAGGCTTTGTCTTTGACGTCAATCGCCGCGATAACACAAGCGGAAATATCGGCCGTGACCGTCAACGGTTGGCGAGGGGTTTCTTTTTTTATTCCCCACAAAGCGTTGCCGACTTTGCGGATCTTTTCATAAAGATTTATGAAGGCCGGAGCGGCGATTTTTTCCAGATTTTTATCGGTCGAATTAACGCCGGCGTTGGTCGAAGTGGCCTTGGTGGAGGTGGCGTTAACGGAGGAACTATTCGTCTGCGATTGTTCTCGGCGAACTCCGTATAAGGCGTTGCCGATTTTCTTCATCACCCGAAAATTTTTAATTTGATCGGGCGAAGGGATTTTTTCTAAACCGTCAACGGACGCGGCGTTTGCCGTTGCCGTAGCGGTCACCGCGGTTGTCGCGGACTGGTCAGTTTCTTCGGCTTGCAACGGCGCGATGACCGCGAAAGACAAAGTAAAAACCGCCAGAATTATGAGAAAACTTATTTTTTTCATAGTTTTCAAATTAGTTAATAAATTATTCTTTGATTATAGCATAAAGAGCGGGCCTTCCGCCAGAAAGTCCGAAGTTTTCGGAAAGCCGTCGGGCAGGAAATCAGCCGGATTTTTTTCTCAGTTTAACCGTCGCCAGAAAAGTAGCCACCGGCATAGACAGCATAACCCCGATGCCGCCCACTAAAGTTCTGACTATTTCCGTACTGACTATTTCGGTGTTTACCAGTCGACCGAAAGTCAGACCGGATTCTTGATTTAAGATGAATAATAACAAGAGAGGCAGGGCGGCGCCGGCATAGGCCAGAAAAAGGGTGTTGATAATCGCGCCCAGATGAGTATTGCCGACTTTATAGGCCAAAGTAAAAATTTTTTTCGGCGGCAAAGAGGGATTGGCCGCTTTAATTTGTTCAACCGTTTCTATTTGGCCGATGATAATATCATCCAAGACGCCGATGGCGCCGATGATGAATCCGGCCAGCAATAATCCTTGGAAATTGATGGTGGTATTTCCCAGGCCGATTAAAAAAGCCGCTTCTTCCTGGGCTAGTCCCGATAGTTTAGTTAAGTTTGTGAAGATTAACGACAAGATTAAGGTTATAGACAGGGAAATCAGCACGGAAGCGACGGCCAGATGTGATTTTTTTTGAACGCCTTCCGTGAGATAGATTACGACCGCCAAAATTACCAGCCCGCCGACGAGGCTGATCAGAAAAGGATCGCGGCCGTTCAGTATTTGCGGCAGAATGAATTTGATGATGATAACGAAGCTGATGGCCAGGCTGATTAAGGCCTTGAAACCTTTATATCGACCGATGAGCAGAGCGGTCAAGATAAATAATGTAAATAAAAGAAAGAGCTGTCCGCTTCGGACAAAGTCGGTGATATAAAAAATTGTGGCGCCGCTTTCGTCGGTATAAGCATCCATGAAAACTCGGTCGCCGACTTTATAGAGGCCGATATTGGCCACTTCAACATCGTCCAGGCCCTGATAAATTACTTCGCGATTTTTCCATTCGCCCTCCAGTCCGAGAAGTTTCAGATTTTGTTGTGCGAAAACAGACCCGTCTTCCCGTGTTTTTTGTTCAACTTGCAAAATTTCCATGACGACCGCTTTGAAGATTGCGGGAGACTGGTTTGGTGTTTCTGCTCGGGATAAAGGCGGCCATAAAAAAATGGTCAACAATATTATGACGAGCAGTTGGCTGATTTTTTTCATATTTTAAAATAATCCAGAGCTGGTTTGATGTTCGGAGCCAAATTTTCTTTGTCCAAATCCTCCAATTTTATCCAGCGCCATTCTCGGATATCTTTTCCCGGCTTGATTTCACCGTGTCTGGCCGCCAAAAAATGAACCAGAATCACGCTGACCGCCCGGCCGTCTTTTTCTTTTTTGGTATGGAAAAAATACGGCTCATGATTCAGAATTTCTATCTCCAAACCCATTTCTTCCCGCACTTCTCGTTTGGCCGCTTCTTCAAGATCAAATTCGTCTTCGGCTACGCGGCCGCCGCAGAATTTCCAAAAATCGTCTTCGCCGTGCTTGTTCAGCAAGACTTGGCCGTTTTCAATTATCACCGGTCCGGAAGCGATAATGAGTTGAGACATATGTTTTATTTTATAATCGGATTAGTACTATATTAGCATGATTTGCCGGGATTTTCAATCGGTTTTAATGGTGTTTGTCGATGTTCAGAGCGGTAGATGGGCAGAGTTTTAAAAGGCAGTTTTTTCAATAATTCCGTTTTGACCGCCAGCATAATGTTTTGCCGGTACCACCAGTCAACTTGTTGATTATGAGCCAGCTTGGCGCGAAAAGGATCCAGCAGTTCATAGCCGTGTCGACGAAAAAGATTCTGCCAATATTCCGGCCATTGTTCGTTCACGTGACCGATGCCAATGTCGCCTTGGCCGGGAATGGCGGCACTGAAAAGAATGATGTCGGCGGCAGTCGTTAAATTGCGAATAAACAGTTCCGCTTTATCGGCCGGTAAATGTTCGGCCACTTCCAGGCTAATCGCCAAGTCAAATTTTTTGTTCAAGATTAGGGGTGCCGATAAATCATGCGCCAAAAAAGAGGCGGCGGGAATATATAGTTTTTTTATATCAATATAGTCTCCGTCTATTCCCAAGATTTCTTTTGCGCCTTGTTCGGCAAAAGCTTTCAACCAAGTTCCCAGTCCGCAGCCGACATCAACCACGCTGTGCGGTTTTATCAATTCTAATACTAGGGGAATAATGATTTTCGCCGACTGATATGATCCCTCGGCTTGTCGGGCGAAGAAATTGGCATCGTAGATATTTGATTCATACATAGAGTTGTTTCTTTTATTATAACAAAAAATAAGGCATTTGACCTTATTTTTATCGGCGGTGTACTCGGGGTAAGTCCCCCTATATAGCAACATTATAAGACTTTTCCGAGAACTTTTCATTGGACCATCTTTTTTTTCTGATATTCCTATGTATAAATTTTGATTATCAGTAAAATCCATAATTTTATTGTATAAGCTAGATCTTTACATACCTTGTTCCCCGTCCTCGGCCAATTGCTTTTATTTTTTTCAGTGCTATTAAGCGAGCTAACGCTTGACGTACGGTCGGCATCAGTACGCCGGTCGCTTTCATAATATCGCTCGGACTGGCCTCAAGTACGCCGGAAATATAATGCCAGACTTCATATTGCTTAGGCGAGAGGGTATCTTCAACTTTTTCTTCTTCAAGATAAACTAAAGCCGCAGTCGCCTGTTCTTTGATAACGACGAGAAAAAAGTTAAGCCAAGGCGAAATAGTGGCTTGGTCGGTCTTAAAAGTTTCTTGTGATTTACGCAGAGCAATATAATATTCGTCTTTCCGTTTTTCGACTAATTGTTCATGTGAAACATATTGAATAAACTGGTAGCCGTGACGGAGCAAAAGAAGATTGGTCAGCACGCGAGAAAGACGTCCGTTACCATCTTCAAACGGGTGAATCTTTAAAAATTCAATAACAAAATTAGCAATAATAAGTAGCGGATGAAAACGATTCTTTTCAAACGCTTCCGCCGTCCATTCCACCAGTGCCTGCATTTCTATCGGCGTCAGATAGGCCGGAGTCGTCTCAAATATAATTTTAGCTACCCGCCCGTCAGGCCCCATTACGCCGACGGCATTTTCTATTTTTTTATACTGGCCTCGCTGTCGCTCATCTTTACTAGAATATTTAAGAAGTTCGTTATGCAATGATTGAATAATGCTTTCCCTAAGCGGTAAAGCTTGATAATTATCGAAAATGTTTTGTAAGGTCTCAAGATATCCTTGCACTTCTTGTGAATCTCGATCAGCAAATTTAGAAATCGCCAAACCTTGCATAATCTTCTTAACTTCTTCATCATTTAGCCTCGAGCCTTCAATACGAGTTGAAGCACCGGCCGAAGTGATCAGGGTCGATTTTTTAAGATTAGTAATCGCTTGAGGCGTCATCCGTAAACCCGACTTAAATTCTCCCCTAATACCGTCAATTTCAGCCAAAAGAGCCACAATGTGTGGTTCCGGGCTCTTAATACGATTATCAAATTTTAGAGTATTATCGTTCATAAAATTGTTTATAATTAATGATATATACTATATAGCAGATTATAGCAGTAAATAGCAGATTAATCAAGTAGGCTTTATTTAGTAGATATAATTACTTACTTTGGAATAAATGATATTTATATAAAAATTAGCTAAAATATATAATTATTTACTATTATTTTGCTTACTCCCTCCCTAGCTTTGGAACTTTTGGGCATCAAAAAATAAGGCATTTGACCTTATTTTTATCGGCGGAGAGGGGGCGCACTGGGAATGGTTATCGCTTAATTTCCATGCCCGTGCCTGACAATTTAAAACCGAATTTTTTATAGAAAGGAATCAAAAATTCTTTATTTTCCGGAGACGCAAATACACCAATAGAGGTATAACCTTTATCGTTAACCTGACTAATTAAACTATTCATGATCATTTTTCCGATTCCTTTGCCTTGATAATCTTTGTGAACGACAATATCGTACAGCATGCACATTATTCCGTCTTCTAGAATTCTTCCCATGCCAACCATTAAATTTCCATCCCAGACGCTATAAACAAAAGAAGATTTTTCCAGAATCTCTTTCCATTTTTCTGGACCACGATGTCTGTGCCAACCAACCGAATCGCGAAGAGATTCTATTTGTTTAACATCTAGATTTTTTTTTGTGGATTCAATCAAGTTCATATATATTAATTATATCACGACGTTCCAAAGTGATAAACTCCCTAGCAAAAAATAGCCCCAATATTAGGGCTATTTACAATCTGCGGAGAGGGTGGGACGTAGTTGGAACGGTTATAACTTTTAATTAGTTTCTATCTTCTTTAAATCTCTAGTGAGTTTTCTTAATTTATTCGGAATTTTTAATTTTAAGAACTCATCTATACTAACCCATTTGTATAAGTCATGCTCCCAACTTATCAACAATTTCCCCCTAGAAATAAAACCTCTAAATGCCAAAGTTACCCAATAATCACCTGATAAGGTAGTGTGAGCATCAACACCAAAAAGACTTATATTATTAACAACCAAACCAGTCTCTTCTTTAACTTCTCGAATTATAGACTTTAGAGGTTCTTCACCAAATTTAACATCACCCCCAGGAAGATCCCAGTATAAAGGGTTCGAAGGAGCGGTTTTCGTACGTCGCATAGTTAAAAATTTCCCATTCAGACCAAATACAAAAGCTTTTTGAGAAAATCCTATTACTCCCATTTTTGGCTGTTTTTTCTTAACCATAAAATTAATAACAAAATCTTTTAAACATTCTTTTAACGGTTTTATTATATCATAGCGTTCCAAAGCAATAAACTCCCTATCAAAAAATAGCTCTAATATTAGAACTGTTTCTTACTGCGGAGAGGGAGGGATTATATTGGAATGCGTGTTAACAATAAAGTTATTGATGTTATGGTCTGGAACAAATAAAAAAGGAAGACTATTGTTAGACTTCCTCTAAATTTTCCTTTAATCTTTTACTAAGCTCATCCTTTAAAATCCGGGTTATAAATTCCTTTTTTATATGCTTTATAGATATAGTTTCGGATAGCTTCAAGTTTCTTGAAGTAGGAATTGTCTACTTCAAAGATCTTTCCGTCTTTTACAAACTCTGTGGACGTCAAATTGAATGATACATCGTCAACTATAAAAGTTTTTTCGTTCCAAGAAATCTTGACATTTTCATTCTTTGATCCTGAATTATAGTCGTAATAACTAATAGCTATTGAAATGTTGCTGTCCGGATTCTTTTCTGAAACAGTTTTGTAAATTTCCTCTGACCAGTTTTTGCAGGTTCCAGGAATATTCAACATCATAAGTTGTGCTTTTAATGAAGTGTTAATCAACAATCCCAAAGCAACGATACTTAAAAGAATAAATACTTTTTTCATGATTCTACCTTTTTAAGATTAATAATAATTTGATTAATTACTAAATCCGCCTGTTTTCAGACAATCTTAGTAATTAATCAAATTTAACCTTATTTTTTAAAGTTCTAAACTAACAAAAAAATATACCATACTGGTATACTTTTGTCAATCAGCGGGGTGTTAGGGACGCTATCTGAACTTTTTTGATGGATTATTCATAACATTAGGTAAATATGTAGTTTAGTTTTTGTTAAAAAAGGAGTCATTGATTGACTCCTTGTGTTTTTCACAATTAGTATAAGAACAGTTTTAATTCTGTTTCTTCTATACAAATTTTTGCATTAATTCTGACAAGTTTCTTTCTTAAAGTATTTATACCAGGCTCGTACTTCCTTTCTGATAATACTTTTTCCAGACTTTCTTTTTCTTGCTTTAACTTGCCCAATTTTGCTGATTTTCTTTTTTCAATAATATACATATCACTTCCGGACAATGTGCTTACTATATTGACCATGATGAAGTGAGCAATTGTGCGGCACATAAATTCACTGACACCTAAAGAAAAAAATAATAAAACCAAACCATTGAACCAGTTTAATTCCAGTTCTAATTGCAGTCAGGCATAGAAAAAACCTATCAGCAATATTGAAGTAAAAAAATAGATAAACATTGAATCTGATAATTTTCTGTAAAAATAATTAAACAAAAAATTTTCTTTCTTTTTTGTTACAGCATTCATGATGATTTCCTCCTTTTAATTATTAAAGTTCATATTTATATAACAAAAAATTATAATAAATTAATAACATTTTGTCAATCATCGGTTCCCACATTCTGAACTTAAGCTTAATTTAGCGCAAAAAAACAAGCATTCGAACTAAATAATTTTATCTAATATTAGATTTAATAATGTTGTTTTTATAATAACCGTCCCTGACACCTTCAGTCAATTATAACTATTTTGTAACTCGATATTTTTGCTTATATAAAACAAAAAATAAGGCTATAAACCTTATTTTTGGCGAACTGCGGAGAGGGAGGGATTTCCGCCCTCGCTCCGCTTCCGCGTCGCTCACTTGTCCCGGGTCAGCTCAATCGCATCCTCGCCGCTCGGAAAAGCGGCTCGGATTTGTTTTGCTTCTTCCGCCAGCCGGCGGACTGTTCGGATCCCTTTCGTCTTTTACGCATACAAAAATACAACCCAGAAGGGTTATATTTTTGTATGCGGGGTGTCGTGGACGTTGTTAGAACTGGGATGTTTAAAAATACCAACAATTAGCAATTTTCTGTAAACTTTTTAAACTCCTCAATATCTTCCTCGGAACCTAGTATACGAACTTGTTCTGGCTCAAAGACAACATATTCATCGGGATAAACAGACCTATCATCTATACTCTCATCAGCAACGCCAATTATGCTGTCATAGCCATCTTTTTTTAATTGATCAAGATCGGCCTGCTGAATATTGGCCACATTTCTATAACTATTATCGCCCACACCTATCTTTACACTTTTGGGGGATGTCATTTTTAACAACACGCTATACATTTGCTCTCCAAACCCACTGGCATATTCAATATCGCTAGTAAAATAGTGGCCTAAACCATACCTCATTTTCAATTCATCCCTACCTAATTTTTTATTGTATTTTGTATTATCGAATTTTTCTATTCCTTCATTTCCTTCATGATAAAGAATATTTTTTATTTTACTTTGAGGAAACACAACATCCAGATACTGAGAGTATTGCTCTTGGCTGCCAATAGAAGCTAACTCTGGATTTTTCTCAAAAACAAAATCAACCCCCTTTTTAATAGCAGCGGATTCTACCTTATTCTGATTATGTTCGGCTGTGAGATTAATTTCATCACCGATATTATTATGAAAAAAATTCATATTTTTATTAGAATTTTTATGTTTTTCTGATGTCAGGAAAACATCTGTGGATAATTAATCTTAAAAACAACAAAAAACTGTTAATTCTATATTCTTCTATGATGTATATTATTCTTTATTAAATATACAAAAATTTATTTTTTATTACCTATATTAAGACAATTATAGCATAAATAGTGATAAAATCAAGATTGAAAAATTGAATTTGAAATGGGTTCGAACTAATAAAAATCCTCAAAAACAAAAGACGAAGTGAGCTTTTAGAGCTACTTCGTCCCTTACTGCGGAGAGGACGGGACGTAGTTGGAACGGTTTTGACTAAACAATGAGTAAATTCTTTAATTCTCTTAAATTATGTATTATAAAATTTGGGCTGTTAAGGGCTAGCCTGGTTTCAGAAGTAAATCCCCAAGTTACTGCTACGGTGCTAATACCAACTAGTTTGCCTACCTCTATTTCATGATTTGTGTCTCCAATTATTACTGTTTCTGTTTTATTAAAGTTATATTTATTAATTAAACTTTTTACCGACTCAACCTTATCATGAACATTGGAAATAACTTCTAAAAATACTCCATTTAGACCGAAGATAACAAGTTCTGAAGTTATCGTCTCAACCAAATCAGAGCTAATGACAACCATCTTAATGTTATTAGCTTGTAATTCTTTAATTAACACGGCAATATTTTGATAAGCCTTGGGGACACGTTCCATAATCGCTTTCTTATAAACCACTGTTTGCTGTTTGCTGGAGAGGGCTGGTAAGTATTTGTTATAAAACATCATATGGGGCTGAATCCATTCTTCTTTTAGTTCTTTTAAGCTCATTTGTCTAACACCAAAGAACTGAAATACTTTATTAACAGCAAAAAGATGGTCCTCCACAGAATCTTTAATTACACCAGACCAATCAAATATAATATTTTTTATCATATTTACTTATTATTTTTTGTTAATATAAGAATATCATATCGTTCCAAAACAATAAACTTCATATCAAAAAATAGCCCTAACATTAGGACTGTTTCTTACTGCGGAGAGGGGGGGGTAGTTGGAATGATTTTAGATAAATAAAAAAGGAAGTCTGATGTTTTAGCCTTCCTTTTAAAACCAGGCACAGCATTTTAGAACAACAATTTTTTTTGTTCCCAAAGTCTGTCCAATTTTTTTGACAAAAACCCGTTATAGAAATAACCAGATATAAGCAGAGCGGCAAATGCAGAGAGTGTAACAGTAATTGTTATTGCTGCGGTTTCGCCATGATCGATTATAGGTGTTGATAAGGCTTTGCAATATATAATGGCCACAATAGCAGCCGTTACAAAAAATAATATCCTTAGCCATTCTTTTGTTAATTGCACCTTGTTTTCTTTACGGCAGATTTCGTCGATTTTGGTTTCTTTTTTCATGATTTTATTTTTTTAATGTTCAATTTAATAACAATATTATAGCATATTTTATTAAATATGTCAATTGATGGATAAAATGACCCACTTAAACTAACACTATTTATATTAATATTAGCTAAAATATAACATTATATAACAATATTTTTGCTTATTCCTTATTTAGTTTTGGAACTTTTTGACACCAAAAAATAAGGCTATAAACCTTATTTTTGGCGAACTGCGGAGAGGGAGGGATTTCCGCCCTCGCTCCGCTTCCGCGTCGCTCACTTGTCCCGGGTCAGACGCTCAACCGCATCCTCGCCGCTCGGAAAAGCGGCTCGGATTTGTTTCGCTTCTGACCTGTTCGCATCCCTTTCGTCTTTTACGCATACAAAAATACAACCCAGAAGGGCTGTATTTTTGTATGCGGAGAGGGAGGGATTCGAACCCTCGATGCCCTTTCGGGCATACCGGTTTTCGAGACCAGCGCACTAGACCAACTATGCGACCTCTCCTTTGTCTCTAGCGATGATTATTTAATCAGAAATAAAACGGTCAGAAAAATTAATAATAAGACGAATAGGCTGGCGCCGGTGTAAAACAACAGTTTTAAACTCTCTCTTTTTTGTCCGTCCAGATAAAGCATAATCGGTTTGGCCAAAATCAGTCCTCCGGTGACCAGAGCGGAAAAGATGAATAATAACAGAAAGGCGATTGGCGCAATAGCGTTATTGTCCGATGCGCCGAAAAGCTTATCGCCGTTGTTCATGATTAAAGATATCAGGAAGATATAAACGGTTACTCCCACGGAATTTAAGATGGCTCTGATTGCCAGTTGAGAATTTTTCATAAAATAGTTATTTATATTTTATTATTTTTTAATCTCATAATTTCTTCCTGCGGCAAATACTCCCAACGTCCTTCGGATAAAGTGCCGAGGGACAAGCCGCCCAAGGTGGTGCGCTTCAGGTCCCTCACTTTTATTCCCAGGGATTGGAACATGCGTCTGATTTGTCGTTTCTTACCTTCGTTTAAGGTTATTACAAAAAGACCATTTTGTAAATATTTGGCGTTCTTGGCTCGCGCCAAACCGTCGCCTTCGCCGATATCCAAACCGCCGATTAATTTTTTAATGATGAAATCGGGATTATCGATTTGGCCGGCGATTTTTACTTCATAATTTTTTTCTTGTTCAAATTTAGGGTGGGTCAGATGTTGAGCCAAATCGCCGTCGTTGGTTAAAAGTATCAATCCGCGGCTGTCTTTATCCAATCGTCCGACCGCAAATAATCGTTCCGACAGATTTACCAAATCAAAAATATTCTTTTCGCCCGGAAAGTGGCGATTCGTGCAGGTATAGCCGATCGGTTTGTTGAGCTTGAGATATATCTTGTCGGCCGCTCGAGAAATCAGACGATTGTTAATGGTAATTTTATCTTTTTCCGGATCGGCTTTGGCACCGAGGGTGGCCGCTTGGCCGTTAATTTTCACTCGGTCGTTTCTGATCAATTCTTCCGCCTTGCGGCGTGAACAATATCCGCTGGCGGCGATGGCTTTTTGTAAGATTATTAACATATTAATTTTTAAGTTCTTGATCGCGCCGGTAATCCAAGTGCCAAGCGCCGGCAAAAGCAATCAAAAGCCAGAACATTGCGGCCAAATCATTTTTAAAATAAGGAACGTCCACCAAACCGTGGACAACAATGGTTACCATCGCCATCAACAATCCTAAAGCCAGGTATTTCTCCGATCTTTTGTCGCGACTATAAGCAACGGTCAGTCTGAGAGAAATGTACAGATGTTTAATTATTATCCAAAGAAACAACAGGGCTCCGGCCAGGCCGAGTTCACTCCAGAAATTCAGGATGATATTATGCGGATATAAATATATTTCCACCGGTTGCCAATATTTTTCTCGTAGTTCTGCGCTGACCCAGGCCTGGGCATGAAAATTTTCAATCTTGTCGCGGTTAAAGAAAATGCCTTCTTGGTGGTAGGGGCTGACGGCGGCTTGATAGTTGCTTAAGCCGGCACCCAGCCAGAAGCGCGAGCCACTCAACATTTGTCCGGTTTCCCGCCATTGCTGGCGACGGATTTCTCCCGACAAATCTCTGAGAGCAACTTTTTCCAGCAAGACGGTTTTTAAGACCGGTGAAGAAAAAATGATGGCGGCACCGAAAATTAAAATAATTATTGTCGTCAAACGACTGATTTTATTGGCTAAAAGACCGAAAACGAATAAAGCGGCCGCTAGTCCTATTAAAGCGCCTTCCGAACGCGCAAACCAGACGGCTAAAACGGCCAGGATGATTGACGTCAGAATAAGCGCCGTTTTTAACAGGGAATTTTTTTCCTTTTTATAAAACAGCCAGCCGGTCAACAAGGCGACAATGGGCGCCAAGTATAAGCCGACGGCGTTGGGATAGCCGAAGAAGGACACGGTGCGCCGTTGCGCCTCTGCCGCCCAGAAAGGATTGGCGATAAAATTTCCGGTTATTTTTTGTACAAGAGCGAACAGGGAGACAACGACGGCAGACAGCAAGAGCGCCCAGAAAATTTTTAACCACTCCCGTTTGGTTTTAAAAATATTAAATAGGAGAATAAAGAGCAGAGCCGGCTCAAAGAAATAGGCCTTCCAAATTCCCAGAGCTTCCGTGCTGAAACCGGCCACGCCGACGGAGACGAAGGCGATGATAACCGCCAGGGCTATTTCCCAGGAAAAAGGATAGGGAATTCTTGACGGACGATTTTTCCATAAATTTTTTAGGTTCGGCACAAAAAACTTTCCGAACCAGACGATGAAACTGATTAGAATCATGACTTCCAGAAAAGTGAAGGGCAGTCCGGCCAGTTGAAAACGGATCAAGTATGACGGCAGGGCGGCGATTAACAATAAAAGCGCCAAATCCAGGCGAAAGATGGCCAGGACCAGAAATAAAACGCTTAAAATAATAATCCAAACGGGCATAACGATTAGTGGTTATCTTAACTGCATTATATCATTGCTTATCCAAACAAACAAAGACGGTATAAACAAAAAACCGCCATTGTTATTAAGACGGTTCTTTGTGATATTTTAATCTAATTTACTCTTTCCACGTATTCTCCGGTATCGGTATTGACTCTAATCATATCTCCTTCATTAATAAACATCGGTGCGCCGATTTGAGTGCCGGTTTCAATTTCCACCAGTTTGTTGACATTGCCGGCGGAATTGCCTTTGACGCCCGGCGGAGCGCTAATGACCTTAAATTCCATTTTTATCGGCAGACTGATAGTCACCGGACGATTTTCAAAATATAAGACATCGATATCCACACCCTCTTTAAGAAAACGCGCTTGCTCGCCGACTTCTTCGGCCGGCAAGCTGAATTGTTCAAAGCTGACATTATCCATGAAATGAATTTCGTCTTTGTCTTTATATAAGAAATTCGCTTTTTTGGTGGCCGTTTCCGCCTCTTCCGCTTTTTCTGAGCCTTGGTAAGTTCGTTCCTGAATATTGCCGTTGATTAAATTACGGCATTTCACTTTAAGCACGGCACCGCCGCGGCCCATTTTATGATGATCGGTTTTGATGATGATGAACGGCTCGTCGTTGATCTTAATGACTTTGCCGGTTTTGATTTCGTTGAAATTCAGCATAGGATCGACGTTAATTATTTATGAGTGGCGGATAAGAGAGCCATAATGCGAGAACGTTTAATCGCGGCCGTCAATTTTCGTTGATGCCAGGCGCAGACGCCGGTTCTGGCCGCCGGCAATATCTTCATATAGAAATTGATGAAGCGGCGCAGAGTGCGCGTATCTTTGTAATCCACGTCCAAGTTGTTAACGCAAAAATAGCATTCTTTGGTTTTTTTGTTGGTCATAATTTTATTGTTTATTAAAAGGGAATATTTTCTACGCGAATTTCTTCGTCGCCGGTCGGTTCTTCCGGGATTTCAATGATCGGTTCGCCGGATGAGACGCCGGAGTTGCCGGCTCCGTTGCCGAAATTTCCGCCGGTGCCTTTGCTGTCCAGCATAATCATGTTGTCGGCGACGATTTCCGTGCGATAGCGTTTAACGCCGTCTTGTCCGGTCCAATCGGTAGTTTGTAAACGGCCCTCGATATAGACTTTTGATCCTTTACGTAAGTATTTGGAGCAGATTTCCGCCAGCTTGCGCCAAGCGATGATGTTGTGAAACTCGGCCTTTTTTTGTTGTTGGCCGGTTTTATCGGTCCAAACTAAATTGGTTGCGACCGCGAAAGAGACGACACTTTGTCCGGAGGGAGTATTTTTCAATTCCGGATCGCGAGTGACATTGCCGATGATCATGGCTTTGTTGAGATTCATATTTTTGGACTGGTCCGTAACCGCCAAGTGCGACGACGGACAGATGTTAAATTAAATTAAATCTTTGGCATTGAGAATGCCCTCCAATTTTTCATCCAAATCTTTTAAGTCCACTCTTTTGTCGGTTTTTTCTTTGCTCTTGGAAACAGCCGGAGAGGAGGACAAAATTTTTGCCTTTTCTTCCTGCTTTTTCTCGGCGGCGGCTTTTTTGGAATCGATTTTAGCTCGGATTTTTGTTTCTTGCGCAACCTCTTCTTCCGTTTTCGCTTTTTTAACGACAATTTGATGGCGCAAAACATCGGTTGAGAGGCGCAAAGCCTGATCGATTGTAGCCAGATTTTTCCCTTCTAGATCAAATTCAAATAAACCGTAATACCCGAAAGCGTTATGTTTTATTTCGTAAGCTAAGCGCTTCTTTCCCCAGTATTCCCGATGAGTGATTTGGCCTTCGTTGTCGGTGATGATTTTTTCAATCTGGCCGATAACGGTTTTAGCCTCGTCGTCCGTGAATTTGTTGGGGACGATGAATAAAATTTCGTAATGGGTGATTCCGGCGGTCTTGGTTTTTGACATAATTATTATAGATGACAGGCCCTAAAAATTATTTAAATTTTTTCTAAATAATTTCTAAAGACCCCCGATTAAATAAAATCCCCAAGTATTCCAAGACTTTGGGGTCAGAGAATACCTTTAATTTCGCTTTATAGGGCGGAATTATCCCGACAGTCGGAGCCATAAGAGGCGTCGCTGTGGAATATGGGAAAGATATTGATATATTAATTTGTGTGTTTAGTCTAACATAAAGCTCCGGTAATTGCAAGGCTGGCGATTTGGCGGTTGACAAGAAGACTTTAATTGAGGCGATTGTCAGTTAGCCGGGATTAGTATAAGATAAAATCATATGAAATATTTCTTTGTTTTGGGTACAAATGCCACTTTATCGGTCGCCGAATTGGCCGCGGTTTTGAATTTACAAAATTTTCGGCTTTTAGCCGTCGATTTTTTGACAGCGGAAACAGAACGGGAGTTAAATGTGGCCGATTTGATGAAGGGTTTGGGTGGCATGATTAAAATCGGGAGAGTGGCGGCGGAAATAAAATCAGGAAATGATTTACGCTTGAGTGAAGCGGTTAAACAGGTCGCCGAAGCCAAACAATTAAAAAATACCGGCGGCAAGTTCAATTTCGGTTTGTCGGATTACGGTCGCCGCGCTTTTAATAAAAAGGATTTGGGTTTGAAATTGAAAAAATATTTTAGCGACGAGAAAATCAGTTCTCGCTTCGTTATCAGCCGGGAGAAAACTTTATCCAGCGTCGTGGTCACACAAAATAAATTGCTAAAAAATGGCGTGGAAATTATTCTGGCCGCCGACGGCGATAATGTTTTAATCGGCGAAACTTTAGGCGTTCAGCCGTTTAAAGATTTGTCTTTGCGGGATTACGGCCGGCCGGCGCGCGATGATTTATCCGGCATGTTGCCGCCGAAATTGGCGCAAATCATGATTAATTTGGCGCAAATAAATGATAATAATGCCGTGATTATCGATCCTTTCTGCGGTTCGGGCACGATTCTAAGCGAGGCGATTATTATGGGTTACAAGAATTTGTTCGGTTCGGATATTTCTTTGAAGGCGATTCAAGACACGCGAAAAAATATCAGTTGGACCAAGGAATTATATAAAATAAATGATTTTAAATTGAAGTTATTGGTTAAAAACGCGGTGGATTTATCTAAATTCATCAAGAGCGGTTCGGCGGACGCGATTGTTACCGAGCCATATTTGGGGCCGCAGAGAGGGATGATTTCTTTCGCGTCGGTGATTAAGAATTTGGAGGAGCTGTATTCGTCCGCCATTAAGGAATTCGCCAAAGTTTTAAAACCGCAGGGGCGGTTGATAATGATTTGGCCGTTGTTTTATGGACAGAAACCGATTACGCCCGACTACACAGGATTTAAAATAATCAATCCGGTGCCGGAAGAGTTGAGAAAAAGCGAATTCATCAAAAAAACCGGTCGCGAAACAATCGTGTACGGTCGGTTGGGACAAAAAGTTTATCGGGAAGTGGTGGTGATGGAAAAGATATAAACAGTCAATTAAAAAAGAGCCCGGGTATTCTCGGCTCTTTTTATTTTTGCTTGAGTTATCTGTTGATCAAGAAATTGCAAACATCACCGTCTTGAACAATATATTCTTTTCCTTCGGTGCGAATTAAACCAAGCTCTTTAGCCTTCGCTTCTCCGCCGCATTCTACGAATTTCAGCCAGTTGATCACTTCGGCACGGACAAACCCTTTGATGAAATCGGTATGGATAACTCCGGCGGCTTGCGGCGCCTTAGTTTCTTTCTTTATGGTCCAGGCGCGTGTTTCATCCGATCCGGTAGTGAAAAAAGTATCCAGTCCGAGCACTTGATAAGCGCTTTGAATCAGTTTGTCTAGCCCGCTTTGTTCCAAGCCCAACTCTTTAACATATTCGGCCTGTTCTTCTTCGGGCAGATTAGCAATTTCTTCCTCTAACTTTACATTAATTTTCAAAATTTCATCTTTTGTTCCCGGCAGAACATCGCCGCCGTGCTTTTCATCAATATTCAACAAGTAAATAATCGGTTTGATGGTCAGCAGGTTTAAAGTTTTTACAAACAATAATTCTTCTTCTTCAAATGCCAGACTGCGCGTCGGTTGTCCGTCTGCCAAGCCTGTGTATATTTTCTCTAATATTAGTTGATTACCGATTATTTCTTTATCGCCGCTTTTAGCTTCTCGACGAGCTTTGTCCAATTTTTTCTCTATTGTAGATAAATCGGCTAATATTAACTCAGTATTAATTGTTTCTTGATCGCTGGTCGGATTAACGCGCCCCTCTACATGAATAACATTTTCATCCTTAAAATCTCTAATAACTTCACAGATAGCGTCACATTCTCTAATATGAGCCAAAAATTGATTGCCAAGTCCTTCGCCTTTACTGGCGCCGGCCACTAATCCGGCAATATCCACGAATTCAATGGTTGTATTGATGATTTTTTCCGGTTTTGATATCGCGGCCAGTTTATCCAAACGAAAATCAGGCACCTTGACTACCCCGATATTGGGATCAATCGTACAGAAGGGATAATTGGCCGCTTCTACTCCTTTTTTAGTTAAGATGTTGAATAAAGTAGATTTTCCGACATTGGGAAGACCGACAATACCGATTGATAGTGACATATATTATAAATATGATTGAGTATAGCTAAGAAATGAATTTTTGCCAAATTTTGCTAATTTTCCCAAATAAAAAGAGGCCCAGAACGGGCCGCTTTTATTATAAAATAAAATAATAATTTATGGGCCATGTCTGAGCCTCATCCCCAATAGATCGATTTATGTCCGTTTTATCGGGGATATGAAGCACTTTACTGACTTAAAGAGCATATTCTTACCAGCTCCTAGCAAATTAATTAATGTTTTTATTATTTTTGCTAATTTTTAATAAGATCTAATAAAAATTTCTTTTTTGACTTTTATCAAATTTTATAACTTTGAATTAGCACGAGATTAATTTGCTCTAGATATAATTCTTTGTCACGTCAGTGTTGACAATGAAACGAGAGCTAGTCAAAGAACTTATCTATATTATAGCACTTCTAAATATAAGGGTCAACTATTGTGGACTTAAAACTGTAGATTAGGGTATATTTGTTTAATATTAGATAAGTTTATGCTGTTTTATTAAGGTATTTAGGGTTTAAGTCCACGCTACTTTAGACTTAAAACCGAGTTTTGTACACAGAAAACACAAGTTATCCACAGATTTTAGCTTATTGACGTTTAAGTTTCGTTTGATCGTCGTTCATCAGTAACAAAACAAAGCGCCGGTTGGCACCTTGTTTTGTTAGAGGCTTGGGTGGGAGTCGAACCCACGAATGGCAGTTTTGCAAACTGCAGCGTTAGACCACTTCGCCACCAAGCCGATAATTTTTAATCGATAAAAACTCGAATTCAATATCTGAATTTTAACCCATCTTATTTCAGTTGTAAACCGGCATCTACCTTTAGTTTACTAAAAGAAATTGGTTGGCGTTGTTTTAGCTTATAAAAGGCGGCGGCGGCAATCATAGCGGCATTGTCGGTCGTATACGCCAGCTCCGGAACCAGAAACTCGGTTTTCGTCAGTTTATTTTTAATCGTTTTCGCCAATTGTGCGCGTAATTCAGTATTGGCGCTGACGCCGCCGGAAAGCATAATAGTGCGAACTTTGGTTTTTTGAGCGGCCTGAATAGTCTTGCTTATTAAAACAGAGATAATCGCTTGCTGGATTTCATGGCAGTATTCGGGAATTCGTCGTTTCCAATGGGGATCTTTTTGCAACTGATAAAGCAGGGAAGTTTTTAAACCGGAAAAAGAAAAATCAAAATTTGCGGAATTAATCATCGGTCGCGGTAGATTGATGGGGAGATATTGATTATTTTTGTCGGTTGATTTTTTATACTTTTCAGCATAGCGGGAGATAATCGGTCCGCCTGGGTAACCGATATTCAACATTTTGGCCGCTTTATCAAAAGCTTCTCCGGCCGCATCATCCCTGGTTTCTCCCAGGATTTTGATTTTTCCGGTTTTGTTCATGGTCAATAAGATCGTATGTCCGCCGGAAACGGTCAAAATCAGAGCGGGGAATTTAATCGATGCGGACGGATTGATAAAATTGGCGTAAATATGGCCCTCAATATGATTGATATCCATGATGGGTTTCTGCCAGGCATAAGCTAAGGCACGAACCGTTTCCGTGCCGGTAATCAGGGAAGTAATTAATCCCGGTCCTTTGGTGACGCCGATGACCCGGATTTTTTGCGGTGTAATTTTTGCCCGGCTTAGTGCCTCATGTACGACCGGAAGAATATTCAAAACATGTTCGCGCGCCGCGACCTCCGGAACGACGCCGCCATATTTTTTGTGGATATCTATTTGCGAGGAAATAATATTGGATAAAACCCGAAGACGGCCGGTTTGAGAATCGGCTTTAATAACGGCGGCGGCAGTTTCATCGCAACTGGTTTCTATCCCTAATATATACATATCTATTATTGTAGGGCATTTTAGGAAAAAGACAAATTTAAGCGATTTGGACCGGGATCGATTTGACCGATGCCGTGTTGACAGAAGCCGGGCTTGTCTGTAAAATGAAGTTAAATCTAAATATTTAGATTTTTATTTTTCGCCAATTTGGGAAAATATGTACGGTCCCTTCGTCTAGTGGTTAGGACATCAGGTTTTCATCCTGGTAACAGGGGTTCGATTCCCCTAGGGACTACTAATTAAAAAGTGCTCAGCGTTAGCTGGGCATTTTTTAATTAGACGGCGTTAGCCGAGGGGAATCGGACGGGCGGCAGCGAACTAGATATTTGCCAGTAGGCAAATATCGCAGTGAGCGCCGACAAAAGCGAGCTAGCGTAGCTTTTGGCGCCGCCCAGGACAACGAGAGAGCGAGCTCCGCCAGCTGGCGGAGGTGAGCGAACGAGGCGGAATTCCCCTAGGGACTACATAATAAAAATACTCCAACAAAGTTGGAGTATTTTGATTTTTTAGGCTAACCCTGTTATATTTATAATATATTTTATTATGATTTTTGCCAACGATGAAAAATAATTTAACTAAGGTGGCTTTTGTCTATCTTCAGCGGGACAATAAAATTTTGCTATTAAAAGAAGGCGGGCGGCTAGCCATGGGTTTGTGGTGTTTCCCCGGCGGGCACGTCGATGTTGGAGAAACTTTTGAACAGGCGGCCATTAGAGAGGCCCTAGAAGAAAGCGGTTATCGGATCAGCTTGGGAAAAATAATATACAAATCATTAATGCTTAACTCAGAATATAAAGGCTCTAGGGGTGATACTAATGAGGTTGAATTAGCTATTTTTGAAGGAAATATTATTGGCGGTGAATTTAAAATTGATGATCAAGCCTTGGATTTAAAATGGTTAACTAAAGAAGAAATTCTTAAACTCCCTTTGCGCTGGAATTTAATACAAGATTTAGTTTTGACAAACTAATTTTAAATTACTAAAATTTCCGCCCATCTCTCAATTTCCCCAATAATCCCGTCAAAATTTTGGCAAATTTTAGACTTTAGGACTACATAAAAAAAATAACGTGCAATTTGCACGTTATTTTTTTTATGACGCCGTAGGCGGAAGAATCGAACAAATTAAAATATTATTTCTCTAAAATCAATTCTCCGGTAGCTAACGCTTCTTCATGGGAAGCGCAGCGCGGCCATGGTCGCTCTAAAACATCCTCTGAATCAAAAATAAATATAAAGCAATCTCCGGGAGGGACTTTGCCATAGTTGTTTGTTAAAATATGGTCTTTCTCTTTCCAGATAATTCGTGAATAAATAGACCACGGGTCTGTTCCGGTTTCAACACGATGATGTATTACGTGAAGCATGGCTTTCTTCCCATTACACAAATCGCCAGAATGAAACTCGCGTACGCCAAGTTCAGTTGGTAAATAAAGATTGGATTCATGATCTACCGTATATTCAATAATGCTGCCAACTGCTTTAAAAAATGAACTTAATAAAACATTATCATCACTTGTAACAAAACCATCAGCAATAACCTTGCCGGATTCACTCCGTGTAAACAGACCATTTCTTTTAGTTTTGAGATCTTCTTTGTCTATTTTTAAAAATATTTCTTCGCCACACGCAAATATACGGTAATCAACCCTTGATAAAAGCTCTTCCATTTTTTTACTTCGCTCTCTATTTTTTAATACAAAAAATATGCTTATACAAATAACCAGTGCCGCTAAAAGGCTTAAAATACCAAATTTATAAATATGATTTTTTATTAATTTCATATTTAATCAATAATTTCAAGCACGCCTACGCTTATAAAATCTCCTTTACGCGCTTTGATTAATTTGTCGTATATCTCATTCCATTTTTCAATTTCGATTACTGTGATGCAGCCAAGCGAAGCTCTGCCTGTATGCAAATATTTTTCACCTGAATGCCCAATCCTAAACCAAGTTTTAAATCTAGATGATATATTAACATAACTGCTTGGGTCTTTGTGCGGATAATCCGGCAACTCAATGTCATGCCAACCCTTTTTCCATGGCGAACCGGTATAATCCGTGGTCTGATATTTTTTATTATCGATGATCAATGCTTTTTGGGAAATAGAGTATTGTAAATGGATTAGCGGCTCATGTTCAATTTTTGACAGAAAACGTGACTCCTTATTTTCGTCCAAACTAACCGACCCTTTTTGTCCACGATATATTCCTTCTAAAATTGTAAAATATTCGCGCCCGCCTTCAATATAATCTGATTGTATTTTTAGGAAGGCGGGGAGAGAGACCGCATCACCATCTACGATTTTAACTTTAAGCCAGCCGTTATCTATATCGGGTGTATATTTTATTGTATTTATGACTAATGCTTCAATGGTGACTTCAAAAATAGCAATGGACTTGCCCCAGGTCTTGCCAAAACGATTTTCCCGAAGCTCAATATTATAGGTGAAATTTTGCGGTTTAATATCACCCGTGTCGACTTTAATTGTCTTTTCTGTCTTCCCAATATCATTAAATAATATATCTTTTTCGGTAACGGTAATTTTTACGTTAGCAGAAAATGTTTTTTGGTCAGAAGGAAAAGTACCTATCGATTGATTGAGCTCGGCGGTTTTTCTAGCCCGCATCCTTTTATCGACACGCAAGACCTGATCCAGTAGCTCTATGTCAATACGGATGTCGTTACCAATTGATTTGCCCGTATATTTTATTTTTATCAATTTGAACTGAATTTTTTTAAGCATAAAGATTTTTTATTTTTTAAATTTTTAATACATCCTGCCTATTCAATATCGAGTGCAGCTCTTTAACTTTTATCAATAAGACTCTAGCATCTGTATGGGCTTGACTTAATTCTGCTTCCGAGATTCCGATAAAATCACCATATTCAATTCTATTTCTTTTCTTTCTCATTTGTTGGAATCTTTGAAATTCATTACTGAGCTCACCGTTAAGCAAGGTAGCGGCGGCATTAATTACGATATAATGATGCCCCTCTCCACTTGTTTTTGCTCTATATCCGTTAATTAACAATATGGCTTCACAGCACAATCTTATAGAATCATAGATGTTGTTATACACAATATCCTCGTCTCCAGTGCCTAATCCGGACAAATTTTTATTTGCATAATTATATAACCTGTCTGCCTTCTCAATTTTTATTTCAACCCCTTTTAAGTTAAGCAAAAAAGGCTCAATAGAATTATTATTCAACAGTGTTTGAATCTCTGGTAAAATCATATGGGTCTCCTTTTAATTTAATTATTGGCGATAGAAATATATTAGATATAAAATTATTTTTTTCTTTTATCTTTTTAACAATTTCTTGACTGCTGTAAATATGATAATTTATTTCTCTGGCAATTTTTCTTTCTATAGAACTTATCATGGTAATAAGGGCATTTTGGTTTATGTCCCCAATTAACATTAAATCAATATCGCTATTATTATTTTCTGTTCCTTTGGCGATTGATCCGAAAACAAAAGCACATTCAACATTATCAAGTTTATCGACTAACTTTTTTAATTCATTTTCTAAGCCGAATGTTTTTGAAATAATACTTTTTATTTCCTCGTAAAGCGGGTGAGCTTTATTTAATTTAAAAAAACGCATATTTCCGCGACGCTCATCTAATAATATCCTATCTTCCACTAAATTATCCAAATATTTTTGATAATGACTCGGTTCTTTCTTTAAGTTTTTGGCAATTTCTCTAAAATAGTATTCCTTTTCTGGGTTTTTAAAAAATAGCTCGATGATTTCTCCACCGCCCTTTTTCAAGAAATTTAGCATAGTATGTTTGATAATTTTTATTTCAATTATTCTTGATTATATTATACACTATTTATGTACAATTGTACATACTTTGTATATGGTGGCTAACATTAGTAAATAATTACACATTTATCAAGAGAAGGGTTAAATTATCCCAAAACTTCCCCCCACTTCTCAATTTCCCCAATAATCCCCTCAGAATTTTGGCAAATTTCAGACTTTAGGACTACATAATAAAAATACTCCAACTTTTTGGAGTATTTTTATTATTTTGATAATTTATTTTTCCCTGTTGACAATTTTGCATAAAAGAGATATTCTTTTTTGAAACATAAATATCATAAACTATTGGTCATTAACAAAAATTTATAAAAATGGAAACAAACGATGAGCCGCAAAAAGACGAAGTAACTCAGCGTGATTTAGAAATTCTCGAAATTTTTATTTCTAATTCATTGGAAGCCACTGTCAGGGCCAAAAAAGCGATTATTTGGTTTTTACGCCAAAGTAATTATTTGCAATCCAATATTGCCATGTCCATCTCATCACCTTCTAGGAAAAGCGATGAGTATAAATGGGCTCAGGAAGTTGGCATTGCTCTTCATGACATGAGATTGCCAATCAGGATAGATGACCTCTTTTCTTTAATGAGGATTTCAAAACGTTTTGTTTCTCATTGTGGAGTGGCAAAGAAAATTAGTGATGATCTAATTGAACTTGAAACTGGTTGGGACAGTGAACATCAGAGACATGTCCCGGTAGACCTTCTTGGTTATACAATTTGGCTGGCTGACGAGTTTTATCAAAAAGAAGTTTATCTGATTGAATTCAAGCCCGCAGAAGTTAAAGTTGTAAAGCTACGAAAAGATCATTCGGATGTGATAGAATATCATGGTAAAGAGTTTTATGAAGATTGCGAAATTCCTAAAAATCTCCGCGACGTTCAAGCAAGGTGGTAAAAGTCTCAGCTCTTAACAAATAAAGTCTATATCCATGAGATAAGGTATAGACTTTTTATTTTAAGTAAGATTTATCAGCCAATGTCAGAATTTCCACTCACTTCTCGATTTCCCTAACAATTTTCTCAAAATTTTGAGAAACTTCAAAACCTAGGACTACTAACTAAAAAGATCCAATATTTACCGGATATTGCTTAATTTGCTTTTCCGGTTTTTATTTATTAAACTTAAAAATATAGAATAAACAATATGAAAATCACAATTTGCGGCAGTATTGCTTTTTATCAAGAGATGGAGCAACTCAAGGATTCGCTAGAGGCTAAGGGGCATGAAGTTTTTGTTCCCTTGCTCAGCAATGAAGCGCCGGCGGAAATGGGCGGAGGGAAAAAAATATATTTCGATAAATATATTGAAGATAACGGGGGTATGGATGCTTTCCCGCCCGATCATGAACTTTGGGGTTTGAAAGAAAAAGCGATTCGCGATCATTATGATAAAATTGAATGGTGCGATGCGATTCTTGTTTCTAATCATGAAAAAAAAGGTATTGCCGGATACATCGGTGGGAATACTTTAATTGAAATTGGCGTTGCCTTCTTTTTAAAAAAGAAGATTTATATTTTAAACCCCGTTTCTTCGGAGCTTTCTTATAAGCAAGAGATTTACGGAATGAAGCCGATTTTGTTAAATGGAGATATAAATTTGATAAATTAACATTGAATCGGTTAGTTCAAGTTAACGAAAGCGTTAAATAAATAACCGATAATCATTATATTGATTGTAGTAACTCCAAAGAAGTAAATAAGGAGTTTTACCTTCATCACTCTTTTTAGAATAAGAGCTTCCGGCAAAGACAGGCCGACTATCGCCAACATGAAAGCCATCGCCGTCCCTAAGGGGATTCCTTTTTCCACCAAAGATTGCATAATCGGAATTACGCCCACGGCATTGGCATACATCGGCACGGCGACGATAGTCGCCACCGGTACGGCTAAAAGATTTTCGGCGGTGATATAATTTTCAAAAAAACCGGCCGGCACGAAACCGTGGATGGCGGCGCCGACGGCAATACCGATTAACACGTAAGGGGTGATTTTTTTTGTCATGGCTAAACCTTCTCGCCAAAATTTAAACAATAATTTTTTGCGAGACAATTTTTCCGTTTTTATTTCCAATTTGTCGTTTTTTATTTTCCGAACATAATCGGTCACGTATTTTTCCAATTTTAATTTGCTTAAAATAAAGCCGCCCACCACGCCCAATGAAACGGCGGCGACGACATAAAGAACCGTCACTTTCCAGCCGAATAAGCCGGCAAACAAAACTACCGCTACTTGATTAACCAATGGCGATACGATTAAAAAAGACAAGGTAACGCCCAAAGGAATGCCGGCCTCCAGAAATCCGATGAACAAAGGGATGGAAGAACAAGAACAAAAAGGAGTGATTGTGCCGAATACGGCGGCCAATAAATAATCCAGACCATACCATTTGCGCGAAGCCAAAAAGTCGCGCAATTTTTCTATCGGCAAGTAATGGCGAATAATGGCCATTAAATAGTTAATCGCCAAGAGCAGTAATAATATTTTTAAAGAATCGTAAATAAAAAAATTAACCGAGTCGCCTAAATGAGAGCCCTTAATTAAATTGAAAAGGCCATAAGATAAGTAATCGGCCGTTAATTCTAAAGGGTAAAAAATGTTCATAATGATTAATTGAATAAATGATTGATTGAATGATTTTGTGTTTTCGTCGCCCTGTTGGCGGCAAATGAAATTAGATGAAACAACGGTATTGACATTATTTAATTATGGGTATATACTCATAATAGGCAATGAGCAAAGGTCGAATTGCCGCTCTAAAAAATAATGTTATAATAAACATATGCCAAGAATGAATGGAACGGGTCCGATGGGTCAGGGTCCGATGACCGGACGAGGCTTGGGCCGATGTGCTACCGGAGCCAGGATGATGGGACGAGGACAAAGGATGATGGGTGGAGGTTTTCGGGTGTCTTTATCCCCTCAAGATCAGCTTAAAGCCCTGCAAGACGAAGAAAAAGCGTTACTGGAAGAATTGGCGGCGATTAAAGCCGAGCAGGCGACTTTGGAAAATCAGAAGTAAAAGAAGGTTTGAGGCCGGCCTCTTGAAAATAAGGGGCCGGGAAAACCTGTTTTAGTGAATAACCGTTAATAACAGTATTATCTCAATATTTATGCCCAGACCGCGACTGTGCCGTCGAGTAGTATTCAATCCCGCGATTACTTATTTTAAACCTCAGGGCGTTCCTTTGAGGAAGCTTGAAGTGGTGGAATTGACTTATGAAGAGATGGAAGCCTATCGTTTGCGTCATACCAACGGTTTTGACCAACGAACGGCGGCTAAAAAAATGGCCACCTCGGTCAGCACTTATCAACGCATTTTTTATTCGGCCGGTCAAAAAATTGCCGATGCGCTTATCAATGGTAAAGCGATAAAAATTATTAAATAGAACCATGTCTGGCGGATTTATATCTGGCCGATTTTTTCGCCGTTCGGTTTTCCGACGGCGTCTTTTTTAAAGCTGAATAATAGAGCGGCGACGAGAGCCGTGCCGGCTCCGAAGAAGAAGGGGGCCTGAGGATTGATATAACTCCATAAAGCGCCGGCGATGACTGATGCGCCCAATACGCAAAGACCGGTAATCATTTGATAAGCGCCGAAAGCGGCGCCGGATTTGCTCGGGTCTATCGTTCGACCGATATAGGCGCGACTGATACCGTCATTCAAGGCCATGTAGAGTCCGTAAAACGGGAACAAAACCCAAATCCAAAAGTTATTTTGAGTTAACCCCAATCCCAAGTATATCAAGGCGAACATCCAAAAGCTGGCGGCCAAAATTCTTTTTGGGCCGATTTTATCGCTGAGCACGCCGATGGGATAGGAGAAAATCGAGTAGCTGATGTTATAAAGGACATAAGCGGCGACCGTTAAGGTAATCGTCAAGCCCAAATCTTGTGCGCGCAAGATTAAGAAAGCATCGGAACTGTTGCCGATAGCGAAAATTAAACTGACGATCAGAAAAAATTTTAAATTCTTGTCTAATTCTTTCCATTTAAATTTCAAATTTAATTTTTTGGGCGCGGCGGCCTCGTTAACGACCGTAACAATCGGTTTCTTTTTTTCTCTGACAAAAATAATCAGCACCAGAACGCCGATGACCGAGGGAATGAAGGCCAAGAAGAAAATGGTGGAATAATTGTCTTGGAAGACGGCAATTAATGCCAGAGACAATATGGTGCCGACGACCGCTCCCAGACTGTCCAAGGAGCGATGCAATCCGAAAGCGCGTCCGCGTTTTTCCGGCGGAACGCTTTCTAAAATCAGGGCGTCTCGCGCCGCCACTCGCGTTCCTTTGCCGAAGCGGTCGATAAAGCGGGCAAAAAGTACAAAGGGCCAAACATGGGCAAAACCCAATAACAGCTTGGAAACGCCGGATAAAGAATAACCGATGGTGACAAAAATTTTTCTTTTTTTCAGGTGATCGGAAATCCAGCCGGATACCAGTTTTAATAGGCTGGCCGTTGATTCGGCTACGCCTTCGATTAAGCCGATGACTGACGCCGGCGCGCCCAGAACAACCTTTAAAAAAATCGGTATAATCGGATAAATCATTTCCGAGGCGATGTCGTTAAAGAGGCTTACTAAGCCCATCGCCCAAACATTACGCGGTAATTTGTGATTATTTTCCATATGTTAGTTTAAGTAATAAATAAATATCGGTTATTTAATTTTAACTCGGTCTATTCTTAAAGTCCAGACGATCGCCTGTCGGGTTCCGGTATTTATGTTATAATGGGAGATATTTATTAATTTTATGAAACATCCTCAATCCGTCGGCTTGGCTCTCGGTTCCGGCGCTTTTCGCGGTTTTGCGCATATTGGCGTGATAAAAGTTTTGGAAAAGAAAGGCGTCGCCATCGATTATATTGCCGGTTCCAGTATCGGCGCTTGGATTGCGGCTTATTATGCCGTTTTTCAAGACATTCGGCGCTTGGAAAATGATTTGTTGGCCGACCCCAAAGGCGGTTTGGCCGCTTTTATCGACCCCAGTTTGATCGGCGGATTTATCGGCGGGCGCAAATTAAACAGTTATTTGGAAAAAAGTTTGGGGCGGCACAGTTTTTCTTCTTTAAAAATTCCTTTGCGGATTGTGGCCACGGACTTGATCAGCGGTCTTCCGTTTATTTTTAAAGAAGGCGACGTGGCCAAAGCGGTTCGGGCCAGCACGTCCGTTCCTTTGGTTTTCCGGCCGGAATCGTATCAGAATAAGTTGTTGGTTGACGGAGCACTAAGCAATCCGGTGCCGGTCGGCGCGTTGAAAGAAATGGGCGCGAAGTCGGTTATCGCCGTCAATCTTTATCACAGAAACGAGTTCGTCAATCGTAAATTTACGATGTCCAAAATTGCTCTAAGAAGCATGCGTATCGTTATTCACAATTTGGCGAAAGTGGATATTAAGGAAGCGGCAGCGGTTATTGAGCCGGATTGTTCGCCGTTCATCAAAAAAGAAGGCTGGGGAAAATATTTTACGACCGAAGTGATTGCGGCTTTGATTACGATCGGCGAAGAAGCGGCGGAGCGAGCCTGGCCGGCGATTGAACGGGCGCTGGCCGAAGGGAAATAAGCTGTTTATGAAATATAAATTTTATACAACTTCGCAAAAAGCTTGGGACGGGATGTTTGAAGCGATGGCGGCGGCGCAACAATCCATTTTTATTGAAATGTACATTTTTGCGGATGATACGCAGATAACGCATGATTTTTTAGGGTTGTTGAAAGACAAGGCGCGCGCCGGTTTGGAAGTTGTAATTATTGCCGACGCTTATGGCAGCGCTTCCTTGCGAAACAGCGCGGTGGACGAACTACGTTCGGCCGGTGCGGAATTCATTTTTTTCAGTCACTGGTTGCGACATACGCATCGCAAAATTTTAATCGTTGATAACGCGGTGGCCTTTATCGGCGGAGTGAACATTGAAGAAAAAATTCGGCATTGGCGCGATTTGCAAATCAGATTGCAAGGCCGGATTGTCAGACCGTTGTTGAAGTCCTTCGCCTATACTTATGAAATGGCGGGCGGCAAAAAGGAAAATATTTTGCAATACCGTCGCTTGCCTTTGATTAAAAAAATCAAATCCTGGATTACGGATAATTTGACGGACGCCGATAAAACTTATCATTTGAGCGGGTATTATCGAAAAAAAATTATTGCCGCGCAGACATCCATCTTGATAGTGACGCCTTATTTGTTGCCGCCGCGTTGGTTGATTGCTTTGTTGGACGACGCTTGTCGCCGCGGGGTTAAAGTAGAAGTTCTTATTCCGCGGGATACGGACGTCAAACCTTTAAACAAGATTAATTATTGGAACGCCTGTCGGTTGGCCGATTACGGGGCGGAAATTTATTTGATGCCGTCCATGAATCATGCCAAAATAATGTTGATTGATCAGGAAGAGGGTGTAATCGGTTCGCAGAATATTGATATTTTGTCTTTTCGGTTGAATGTCGAGGCGGGCGTCTTTTTTCGGCAAAAAGATTTGGTTAACGATTTGCAACATCTCGTGACGGAATGGAAAAAAGAAGCGACGCTTTTAACAAGCACGCCGGATAAGATAAAATGGTTTGATAAAATTTTAATCCGGATCTTAAAAATTTTTTATCCGATATTTTAAGACTTGTCTTTTGTGCCGGTTTCCGCTATAATAGCGGCAACATTAATTTTTAAATTTAACTTCCATGGCCGATAGTTTTATTAAGATCAAGGGGGCGAGAACCAATAATTTAAAAAATATCAGCCTGGACATTCCCCGCGACAAGCTGGTGGTCATTACCGGTTTGTCGGGTTCGGGCAAATCTTCTTTGGCTTTTGATACCGTTTATGCCGAAGGACAGCGGCGTTATTTGGAATCATTATCTTCTTACGCGCGGCAATTTGCGGGTTTGATGGACAAGCCGGAAGTGGATTTGATTGAAGGGTTGTCGCCGGCGATTTCTATCGATCAACGCGCCGCCATGCATAATCCCCGGTCTACGGTCGGCACGATTACGGAAATTTACGATTATTTGCGTTTATTATATGCTCGTTCCGGAACGCCTTATTGTCCGCATTGCGATTTGAAATTGAAGAAAGCGGCGGAAGAGAAAAAAACCGTCAAGAACATTCGCGGTCGGGACATTAAATCTACCAAGCTGGAGAGATTTTTTTATTGTCCGTCTTGCGATTATCGCCGTCCGGAATTGGAGCCGCGCGATTTTTCTTTTAATTCCGCCAGTGGCGCTTGTTTGGTTTGCGGCGGTCTGGGAACCAAGGCGGAAATTGATCCGGAATTGTTGTTTAATCATAATCTCAGTATTTTGGAAGGAGCGATCAAACCTTTGGCCCATACGAACTCCAACGGTAACGGTCTATTTTTGGATTTGAATGAATTGGCGACGCGTCATAATTTCAGTTTGCGCGTGGCCGTTAAAGATTTGGCGCCGGAGAAATATAAATTAATTTTGAAAGGCGACGGACAATTTCCGGGATTGTTGGCTTATTTGGAAGAAAAATATGACGGCACCAAATCCAATTTCGTCAAACAAGAGATAGAGAAAGTGATGCGCGTGTCTTTGTGTCCGGCTTGCCACGGTGCTCGTCTTAAAACGGAATCGTTGACGGTAAAAGTCAACGGCTTGTCCATTGCGGAAATCAGCAATAAAAGCATTAAAGAATTGTTGATATTGTTTGACGGTTGGTTGAAAAAGCCCGCCGTTTTGAATGGTGGCGCTAAAATCGGCGAACCGATAATCAAAGAAATGGTGAAGAATCTGGGATTTTTAAGCGATGTCGGATTGGATTATTTGTCTTTAAGCCGCAGTGCCGTCACTTTGTCGGGCGGCGAGGCGCAACGGATTAGGCTGGCTTCTCAGGTCAGCTCAACTTTGAGCGGCGTCTTATATGTTTTAGACGAACCCTCGGTCGGTTTGCATCAGAGAGATAACGATAAATTAATCGCGACGTTGAAAAATTTACGCGATAACGGCAGTACGGTTATTGTGGTGGAACATGACGCCGCGACTATCTTGGCGGCCGATTGGTTGGTGGATATCGGGCCGGGTGCCGGTGATCTCGGCGGAGAGGTGTTGTTTACCGGAACACCGGACAATATTAAAAAATGCGCCGGTTCTTTGACCGGAGCTTATTTGTCCGGTAAAAAACAAATCAGAATTCCCGAGAAATTTCGGGCCGGTAACGGTCAAGCGTTGAAAATCATCGGTGCGACCGAGCACAACTTAAAAAATATTGATGTGGAGATTCCTTTGGGAAAACTGGTGGCGATTACCGGCGTTTCCGGATCGGGCAAATCCACTTTGATGAACGATATTCTGGCCAACGCGCTTAATCGTAAATTTTATCGCGCCAAAACGGAACCGGGGGCGCACCGATCTCTCGTCGGCCTGGAATTTATTGATAAAGTGATTGATATTGATCAATCGCCCATCGGTCGGACGCCGCGCTCCAATCCGGCGACTTATACCGGTCTGTTTACCTATATTCGCGATTTGTTTGCCGATTTGCCCGAAGCTCGGGTGAAAGGCTTGGGGGCGGGACATTTTTCTTTCAATGTTCCGGGCGGGCGTTGTGAAAATTGTTCCGGTGACGGCGTGATTAAAGTGGAGATGCAATTTTTATCCGATGTATATTTGACTTGTGAAGTTTGCGGCGGACGCAAGTTCACGCCGAAGGTCTTGGATGTTTTATATCAAGGAAAGAACATCGCCGAGATATTGGATATGACCGTGGCCGAGGCGCGAGAATTTTTTCACGGTCATTCGGCTTTGAGCCAGAAATTAAACACTTTGGAAGAAGTGGGGTTGGGTTATATCAAGCTCGGTCAGAGCGCTACGACCTTTTCCGGCGGAGAAGCCCAGCGCATCAAATTGGCGACGGAGTTGTCGCGTCGGGCGACCGGAAAAACTTTGTATATTTTAGACGAGCCGACGACCGGTTTGCATTTTGCCGATATCGATCGCTTGTTAAAAGTATTGAATATGTTGGTTGATCAAGGTAATACCGTTTTGATTATTGAACATAATTTGGATGTCATTAAATCGGTGGATTGGGTAATTGATTTGGGGCCGGACGGCGGAGACGAAGGCGGTTATTTGGTGGCTGCCGGCACGCCGCCGACGGTGGCGAAGACCGTTAAAAGTCACACGGGACGGTATTTGAAGGAAGTGTTATAAATATTATTGATTAAAATTTTAAAAGACCCGATGATCCGGGTCTTTTTGGTTTCTGATATCATTTTTTTTATAAATCGGCCACAAGTTTTAATTCCAGTTTTTCCGTGGCCGTGTCCAGGGTGGCGAAGGTCGCTTGATGAAAAGTTCCGGCGATATTGCCGGGATTAACGACGATGGCGGAACCGCGTTTGGAGAGCCAGGGTTTGTGAGTGTGACCGTAAAAAATAAAATTTAAATCTTGCGGCGCTATTTCCGACAGTTCGGAAATTTTTTCCGGTTCGTGGCAGAGGCCGATGTGCAAGCCGCCCAACTCGATGATGCCGAGCTCTCCGCAGTAGCGGATATTTTTACATTTATCCAGATCGTTTTCGCGGTATAATTCGATATTTCCACGAATTACAAAAATCTCGCCGTTGAAATTAGCGGCGAGCCAAGCGGCGGTTTCTCCGGTAGTCATATCGCCGCAACAGAGAATTTTTTCTATTTTGTGATTACGGCACCAAGACAGGCATTTGTCCAAATTGGCGAGATTGTCATGGATGTCGGAAATGATGGCGATGAACATATTGTCGAACGTTTATTTTTTACCGCGCAACTTTATTTCATAAGCCATTTGTTCCAATTTTCTGAGATGGCCGCGCGCTTGATCGTATTTGGTGCGAAGATAACCGGTTAAATCAAAATCAACCAGCTGGGCCATAATGTCATCGGCAATTTTTTTTATTTTGGCGACGTCGTTGAATTTTCCGGCGGCGGCGCGGTTAGTGGCGTAGCGGACCAGTTCGCCGATCAGGTCGCAGATGCCGCCCAGATAACCCTCGTAATCCAAATCCAAACTTGATATGGCGGAGATTTTTTTGCCTTTGATCGTCGCGTGAAAAGTACTGGCTTCCAAATATTCTTCCACGGCGGCTTTATAGGCCCCTTCGCGATTCAGGCGCGCCGCGCCGAAACGGGCTTGCAAATCTTTTAAAGCTTTTTCCGCGTCGTTGAGTTTGACGACGGCCGATTTAAAATCTTGGCGTTGCAGAGCGAAGATGGTTTTTTTGGCTTCAAATAAAATATTATTGGCGGCGCTGATGATTTGTCGGCGTTGCGATTCGTTGGCTTGGTAGTCTTTTTTTAATTTTTCTAAAAATTCGGTCTCGATCATAAAATTTGATTAAATTACCCGGAACACTTCTTCCAGACTGGTTTCTCCGGCCAGTGCTTTTAAAATGCCGTCTTGCAGTATATTGATCATCCCGTCGGCGGCCGCGGCGGTTTCAATTTCAAAATCGGTGACGTTGGTAGTTTGAATTAATTTTTGAATATCGGGCGTCATGGCAATGGTTTCATATAATCCCAATCGGCCTTTATAACCGATTTTATTGCATTGGTCGCAACCGTGGCTGGTGTAGAAAACTAGCTTGTCCGGAATTTTGATTTGAGGGTTTTTAATTTTACTCAAGGCTTCTTGCGCTCGTTTTAAATCTTCCGGAGAAATTTTGGCTTCTTGCTTGCAGTGTGGACAGAGTTTGCGCACCAAGCGTTGGCCGATAGTAAATTCAATGGCATTCGCTAGGGTCTGACGATCTAATCCCAAGCCGGTAAAACGAGAAATTGCGCCGGCGGCGCTGTTGGCGTGAATGGTGGATAAAACCAAGTGTCCGGTCATCGCGGCTTCCACGGCGATTTTGGCGGTTTCCTGATCGCGAATTTCGCCGATCATCATGATGTTCGGATTTTGACGCAACAACGAACGCATCGCCGCCGCAAAAGTATAACCGCGTTCTTCGTCAATTTGAGTTTGCATCACGCCCGCCAATTGATATTCAATCGGATCCTCCACGGTGATGATTTTGACGTCCGGTTTGTTTAATTTGTTTAACACGCTGTATAGAGTGGTGGTTTTGCCGGAGCCGGTCGGACCGGTGGTCAGAATAATGCCTCGGGTTTTTTTCATGGCCTGTTGCAGAGAATCAAAGGAAACGGAAGTGATGCCCAATTTTTCCATATCTAAATTGGCGGCGGAAGTGGACAGCAAGCGGATAACGATGGTTTCGCCGTAACCGCCGGCAATAATGGACAAACGACAATCAATTTTCCGATCGGGCAAGTAAATGGTAAAGCGGCCGTCAAAAGTGGCTCGCCTGACATTGGTCGGCGCACCGGCCAATATTTTTATTTCCGACAATAGCGGCAGATAGCTGGTTTTCGGCAAACTGAGCACATCGTGTAAAACGCCGTCTATGCGGAAACGAACCTTCACATCGATGTCCGTCGGTTCAATATGAACATCGCCGGCATCGGCGACCACCGCCAAGGCGGCGATTAAATTGATCAGTTCGCCGGTGGGGATTTCTTTTACCGTTGCGGCGATTTTCGGTAAATCGCGGCTCAGTTCTTCCGCTTGTTTGACTCGCTCTGCTTTGATTTTGATGCCGCGGCCGATAGTTTGCGAAATGACGATATCGTATAATTCGTTGACGTAATCAAAGTTGCCGATAACACGATAAACTTCTTCCAAGGAAGTTTCGCCGTCCAAAGCTTTTAATACCCCGTCTTGCAACATGGTAATCATGCCGTCTTCAATGGCTTGTTGGAGAATTTTAAAAGAAGGCGCTTGATCAATGGTTAACTGCTTGATCTTATCGTCCATGGTAAAGACTTCAAAAATTCCGGTACGCCCTTTATAGCCGGTGAAATTACAATGCTCGCAACCGGTGCCTGCTTGATATAGTTTCGGTAAATTGGCCGGAATATCGATGCCGGCTTTGGGAGAAATAACCGACAAAATTTTATTGATTTGTTCGGTTTCGCTTTCAGTCGGCACATGTTCGGCGCGACAGTGCGGACAGAGTTTGCGCACCAAGCGTTGACCGATGACGGCATTGATTGCCGGCACCAAAAAATATGGTTTAACGCCGATGTCAATCAGACTGGGAATGGCATCGGCGGCGCTGTTGGCATGCAGAGTGGATAATACCAAATGGCCGGTCAGAGAAGCTTGAATGGCTATTTCCGCGGTTTCCAAATCGCGGATCTCGCCGATCATCACGATATTGGGATCTTGACGCAGAACCGAGCGCAGACCTTCGGAAAAAGTGTAGCCGCGTTTGGCGTCCACTTGGCTTTGATTAATGCCCGGCAATTGATATTCCACCGGGTCTTCCAGAGTAATGATTTTGGCTCCCGGTTGATTCAGTTTGCTTAAAATCGCATACAAAGTGGTGGTTTTTCCGCCGCCGGTCGGACCGGTAGTCAAAATCAGGCCGTTGGGTTTGGAAATTTCTCTGTTTAGAATAGGCATGATTTCCGGGCGAACGCCCAGTTTTTCCAATTCCAGCACGGTGGTGGCGGAATCCAAAATACGCATCACCACGCTTTCGCCGTAAGCGGTCGGCAAGAAAGAACAGCGGACATCGATTTTTTTGTTTTTTAAGTAAATGGTATAGCGACCGTCTTGAGGTTTATTGGCGATGTTAATTTTAACGCGCGCCAAGATTTTCAAACGAGAAATTATTTTATCCCATTTCTCCCGACTGATTGTCGCCGCATCTTGCAAAACGCCGTCCAGGCGCATCCGAATAGCCACGCCGCTCTCTTCCGCTTCAACGTGAATGTCGCTCGCTTCAACCTTAATGGCCGTGGCCAGCAATAAAGTGATAACATCGGTGATGGTGACATCGTTTATTTTTTTGTCCAGGCTTTTGTAATTGGCGATATCCGCCGCGAATTTTTCCAAATTGGCTTCGCTGATTTCTACGCCGCTTTCATATTTTTTGGTCGGCGGCAGAGCTTTGTAAGCGTTAAAAGCGATGTCCAGGCTGTTTTGGGAAATCAAATATAACTTAACTTCGGAAAAATATTGGTCGCTCAAACGGGTCATTTCATCTTTAACGGCGGCGGTAGGCTCCAAACAGGCAATCCGAATATTTTTGCCGTCGTAATAAAAACAAACGGCCCGGAGTTCTCGGGCGCGTTCTTCTTGAATCAAGATTAAAGCTTCTTGGCTAATCGGAAAACCGGACAGGTTGACATAGTCCACGCCCATTTGTTCCGCTTCTTTTTTGGTCTGTTTTTCAACTTCTTTGATTTTTATCTCACCTTGCTTTTTAGCAAAAAGACCGGTGGTGCTTTCTTCATCGCCGGTCGGATTGATGAGGTTTTCAATGGAAGAGAGATCGCTCATAGTGTTTATTGTCGTCGTCTAAAAAGTCGTTCCAATTTTGCCAGAACGTTCGTCTCGCTCAATTGCAAGAATAGCCCCGTCCAGGCGCTGATTTGAAAAGTGGTCAGGAATGAGCCGATGAAAATGATGAGAACAATCGCCAGAAACATGGTTAAAATCACCAGGCCGCCCAGTTCAAACAAAATACCCAAGAGCAATAACGGCAAAAGAAAGACGCCGATTAACAGAAGCAGAGCAAGGCCGACCAGAAAATTGACCAGGAAAAGAATGACTGCCGTTTCCAGACTGACCAACCAATGTTTTTTAAATAATTTCCAACCCTTTTCCAGCGAGGCCACGAAAGAATAATCGTCCAAAACTTGATAAGCGATGGCATATTTTACCATTAAAGACAGGCCGGCGGCCAAGGGTACGAAAATCACGAATAAAACGATATAAACGATCGTTAAAATTGTGCCGCCTTGTATAACCATTAACAGCAGAGGCAGACAAACGATGAATAAAAGGCCGACAATAATCGCTTTGGTTAAGATGTTCAAACACAAAACCGGCCAGAAATGACGGTGCCCGACGGTTAAACCGTCGCGGACGGACAGCGGCAATATTTTTTTCTTGAGATTCAAAATCTTTTTGACGCTATCCACCAATGAAGCCTGGGAAGAAACGGCCAGCCAAACGATAAAGAGAATCAGGACGGCCGTGACGATCAGCACGGACAAGACATTCAGAATCGTCCAAAAATCATATTGGAAAAGACTGATTATTCCTTGCCATAAGTTTTTTAAGAAATCGCCGAAAGCCAAAATGTCTCCCAAACGAGAATAAAGGTTGTTGACCAAATTACGATTGAGATTCCCGAACAAAAGATGGTATTCCCAGGAGCCGCCGGCGGCGGTTAAAGAGGCAAATAACCCGAAAAACCATAAATATTTGTGTTTCCAAGCGATATTCAGAGATTGTTTTAATAAAGAGCGGTAAGAAAACATAAGATTAAAAAGCTAGTTTTAATTTAGCTTAGTTAATTATTTACTTAAAATTAATTAAAAATTGATTGAAAAATTTCCGAAAGTCTGTTAATATTATAACATAATTTTATAATTAATACCAAATCAACAGCATCTATATGACTAAAGTTATTACGGATAAAAAAAGGGTGGCGGAACTTTTGACGCGAGGCGTGGAAAGAATTTATCCGAATCGCGAAGCTTTGGAGAAAAAGCTGTTAAGCGGCGAAAAAATCCGTTTGTATTGCGGTTACGATCCGACGGCGGCGGCTTTGCACATCGGCAACGCCATTTCTATCAATAAATTAGGGCAATTTCAGGCGCTCGGTCACGAAGTCATTTTTCTAATCGGCGATTTTACGGGCCTGATCGGCGATCCGACCGATAAAAAAGCGGCTCGTCGAAAAATGACGCGCGAAGAAGTTTTGGCGAACGCCCGCGACTATCAGAAACAGGCCTCGGCTTATTTGAAATTTGACGGCGATAATCCGGCGAAAATAATGTACAATAGCGCTTGGAACGGCAAGCTTAACTTCGCAGACGTGGTTGAATTGGCTGCCAATTTTACGGTTCAGCAGATGATTCAGCGCGATATGTTCCAGGAACGGATAAAAGAAGAAAAACCGATTTATCTTCACGAGTTTTTATATCCGCTGACGCAAGGTTACGATAGCGTGGCCATGGAGGTCGATTTGGAAATCGGCGGCAATGATCAGATGTTCAATATGTTGTGCGGACGGGATTTGTTGCGGGCGGTCAAGAAAAAAGAAAAATTTGTGATGACTTTGAAACTGTTGGCCGACGAGAACGGTCATAAAATGGGCAAGAGTGAAGGTAACGCGGTATTTCTGGACGAAAAACCGCATGATATGTACGGACAAATCATGTCTTGGCCGGATGGGGTGATTATTCCCGCCTTTGAATTGTGCACGAATGTCGCGACGGCAGACCTGGTGACGATGGCGGCGGAGTTGAAAAAGGAAAAAGTTAATCCGCGAGATTTAAAAATGAAATTGGCTCGGGAAATTACGACCATGAATCACGGATCGCTGGCGGCGGACGAAGCGCAGGCAAATTTCGTCAAGACGGTTCAAAAGAAAGAGATGCCGACAGAGATGCCGACTTGGAAAGCGAAAAAGGACGAGTATGATATTGGAGAATTAGTGGTGGTTAGTGGTCTGGCTTTTAGTAATAGCGAGGCGCGGCGATTAATAGAACAAAAAGCGATAAAAATAATGGGGAAAGCTCAGGAATTAAAGGTTGTCGATGATTTTAAAATGAAAGCAAATATTAAGAATGTATCTTTTATACAGCGCGGGAAATTGCAGTTTAGAAAAATTATTTGGTAGGATTATTAACTAAAGTATGTTTTTAGAAGAGTTAAAATTAAAAATAAAAGCGTCTTTGGAAATTATCCGGCCGTTTTCCGGCGAGCTGGTTTTTTCTTATCCGCCTAATTCGGAGTTGGGCGACTTGAGTCTGGCTTGTTTTGAATTGGCCAAAACGCAACAAAAAAATCCGGCCGAGTTGGCCCGCGAGTTGGCGGAAAAATTAACAGTCGATCAAGGATTGAAAAAATATTTTACCGATATCAAGGCTGTCGGACCGTATTTGAATTTTTTTATTGCGGTGGCATATCTGGCGGCCGGCACGATCGGCGACATAAAAACCGCCGGCGCCCGATACGGAGACAATAAAAAGGGCGGCGCCAAGAAAGTGATGATTGAGTATTCCAACGGCAATACGCATAAGGAGCATCATATCGGACATTTACGCAATATTTCTTATGGCGACGCGATTTATCGTTTATTGGCGGCTAACGGTTATCGGGCGATTCCGGTTTCTTATATCAATGATTTCGGCATTCATGTGGCAAAAACCATTTGGAATTGGCAACGCCGCTCCAGCTATGCCGAGAGACCGGAGCCGAAAGGTTATCTCTTGGGTAAATGTTATGCCGAAGCCAGTCGGGAGTTGGCCGAACATCCGGAGTATAAAGAAGAAGTGGGCCGGATTATGACGGAGATAGAAAGTCGTTATGGCGCCAATTATAAATTATGGCGGCAGTCGCGACAGTGGAGCATTGATTATTTTTTTTCCATTTATCAAGAATTAAACGTCAGTTTTCGGAAAATTTTTTATGAAAGCGAATTGTTGGACGCCGGTTTGAAATTGGTGGCCGAATTGACGACCCAAGGGATTTTGCGGAAGAGCGAAGGCGCTTTGATTGCCGATTTGGAAAAATACGGACTCGGCATTTTGCCGATTATTCGTTCCGACGGCACGGCGCTGTATCCGGTGGCCGATTTGGCGCTCGCTTCGGAAAAATTCAAGAAATACGGATTGGACGAATCCATTTATATTGTCGATGTGAGACAGAGCTTGTATTTCAAACAACTATTCAAAATTTTGGACTTGATGGGCTATCGGAAATCTTTGCGTCACCTGACTTACGATTTTGTCACTTTGCCGGAAGGCATGATGGCCTCGCGCACCGGCAACGTTATCACTTATCGGGAATTGAAAGCCAAGCTGTTGGAAAAGTTAATGACGGAAATAACACAACGACATCCGGATTGGTCCGTCGATCGCGTGACTGACGTGGCTTTGAATCTGGCGATCTCTACCATGAAATTTGAAATGTTGAAAGTCGGTGCGGAGAAAATAATCACGTTCAATGTCGAGGAAGCTTTAAAATTTGACGGCTACACCGCTTGTTATCTACAATACGGATATGTGCGTTTGCAAAGCATCGTTCGGAAAGCGGGGTTTAGTTTATTTGTCGGTCGACCGGATTTGAGCAAGCTGACCGACGGCAAAGAAAAAGCATTACTGATGAAAATTGCCCGCTATCCGGAAGTTATCGCTCAGGCCGGCGCCGGATATAATCCGAGCGAATTGACCAAATATTTATTTGAATTAGTTCAGCTGTTTAGCGATTATTATCATGAGGTTAATATTTTGAAAGCGGCGACGGCGGTACGTCGCGCCCGTTTGACACTAGTCAAGGCAATCGCCCAGGTGTTGAAAAACGGTTTCGGAATTTTGGGCATCAAAGAATCGGCGGGAATGTAAAGGCAATAAATTTTTTATCAAATATATGTCACATAAAGAATCGGAGAACCTGTTGGACAAAATCGTTTCGCTGTGCAAGCGGCGCGGCTTTGTTTTTCCGTCTTCGGAAATTTACGACGGCTTTACCGCCGTTTATGATTTCGGTCCTTACGGCGTGGAATTGGCGAACAATATCAAACAAGCTTGGTGGAAGACGATGACTCAATATCGCGACGATATCGTGGGATTGGATGCGGCGATTTTTATGAGTCCGAAAATCTGGGAAGCCTCGGGACACGTTAAGGGGTTTTCCGATCCTTTGACGGAGTGCAAAAAATGTCATACGCGCTTGCGCTTGGACGCTTTGTTGGAAGAAGCGGGAATTTTTGCCGATGAAAAAATGAGCGAAGAGGAAATCAATCAAATTTTTAACAAGAACATCAAAAAAATAAAATGTCCGACTTGCGGTGCGGCCGATTTCACGCCCGGCAAGAAATTTAATTTGCTCGTACAGTCTAATTTGGGCAATTTTACCAATGATTGGACAAAGGCGCCGACATATTTGCGCGGCGAAACTTGTCAGGGCATCTATGTTAATTTTAAAAACGTCATGGACACGGCGCGCGTAAAAATTCCTTTCGGTGTCGCGCAGATCGGTAAAGCCTTTCGCAACGAAATTACGGCCCGACAATTTATTTTTCGGACGCGAGAATTTGAGCAGATGGAAATGCAGTATTTCGTTAAGCCGGGAGACGATCAGAAGTATTACGAGGAATGGAAGGCGACGCGTTGGAAATTTTATCTTGATTTGGGTTTGAGCGAAAAAAATTTAAAATGGCATAAGCATGAAAATCTGGTTTTTTACGCGAAAGAAGCGTATGATATAGAATATAATTTTCCTTTCGGCTTTAAGGAATTGGAAGGAGTCCACGCCCGCGGCGATTATGATCTTGTTCAGCACGGCAAATCTTCCGGACAGGAGTTGAGTTATTTGGACCCGGCGACCAATGAAAGATACGTGCCGCACGTCATAGAGACTTCCGCCGGTGTCGGTCGGACTTTGTTGGCGGTTTTGACGGAAGCTTATCGGGAGGAAGAATTGGCCGGAGAAACAAGAATTGTTTTAAAATTAGCCCCGAAATTGGCACCGATTAAGATTGCGGTTTTTCCCTTATTGAAGAACAAGCCGGAGCTGGTGAAGAAAGCGCGAGCTATTTATGATGTTTTAAAATTGAATTGGCGCTGTGAGTTTGACGACAACGGAAATATCGGCAAGCGCTATCGCCGTCAGGATGAAATCGGTACGCCGTATTGTTTGACGATTGATTTTGATTCTTTGGAGGACGGCGCGGCGACCGTCAGAGATCGCGACACTATGAAACAGGAAAGAGTTGATATAGCGGAACTGGAAAATTTTTTTCGGAAAAAGATTTAGTGATTGATCGGTAAAATAAAAATCCTTCGCTCTCGGAATCGAGCGAAGGATTTTTTTTTAAACGGCGCCATCGGAAAAAATCGCGAAAAACTATTGCTACTTATTTTAGTTAGTTGTATAATATAAGCAGAAGATTAATTTTTTATTTTTCTTCAAAAAAAATTTTAAAAACATTAAATTTTTAGAAAGGAGGTGACTATTATGAAAAAGAAAGCCAAAAAAAAGGTGGTAAAAAAAGTGGCTAAGAAAAAGGTAGCCAAGAAAAAGGTGGCTAAGAAACCGGCTAAGAAAAAGGTAGCCAAGAAAAAGACCGCCAAAAGAAAGAAATAATTTTTAAAATTTATTATTTAAATTAATAAGTTTTATTAATTTGAAAATTATACAGAAGCCGTCCCCGTTCTCATTATACGAGGGGGCGGTTTTTGTATAAAAAAACCGCTTGATTGCTCAAGCGGCCGGTTGGTTCGATTTTTTTTGTCGGTTTTTAATGACGGGGTGAAGACGGTGCGGAAATTTTTTCCACGCTGATAAATTTTGTCGTTCCCGGGATTACCACTAATTTTCTGCGGCCGTCGGAAATTATTTTTTCTCCGTTCCGGGCGCGCGCGGTGCTGTCGGCTCCTATTTTAACGACGTGTTGCGGTACGGCGTCGGGAGATTTGACCAAAAAAATATCAATAGTAATTGTTTCTTTTCCGGTCAATAAATGTTTCTTCAACTTAATGGCTAATGAGCTTAAGATGGTTTTTCCCAATGACTCTTCAGAAACATAAAAATTTCTGGTAACCATTCGGCCTTGATAAAAATCACCGCGGCGGTAATGTTTAGGAATCTTGAGGATTGTTAACCCGTCGATGCCTTCATTTTCCGGAACATAAAATTTATTGGCCGGTACCAGCTTTAAGAATTTGTCCGTTTCTTTAGGCACCTTCATTAAAACATTAATGACCGTCAAAAGACGTGTTACCGTAGATTGTCCGCAAATCAAGTCTTTTTCCTTGGCCAGTTCTGTGCCGATAGCGATTCGGTCGGCAATCGCTTGCCGGGTTGTTTCTGTACATTGTTGTTCTTTCATTTCTGAGCTCCTCCAGGGCTTTTAAAAGTTAGATTATTTGATTGTTAACGAATGAATTATTATATCACCTTTTATTAATTATGTCAATAGTATGACGGGACGAAAGAGGGACGGTTCTCTGACTTTATTTTTTCTTCATTTCTATTATTGTATAGTGGGGAAATGACTGACGGAAAAGCCTTAATGGTCGAAAAAGAACCAAGACAGAAAATCAGACGACGGCGGCGCAAATGGCGGCCGGTTTTTTTGACGGTTGTCGCGATATTACTGTTTTTTATTGCCAAGTCGGCGTTTAATGTCGTTCGATTATCGACGCATGGACCGGAAGTTCATTTTTTTGACATCGGACAAGGGGATGCGGCCCTAATCAAAGCTCCCGACGGACAGACCGTTTTATTGGATGGCGGCCCGGATAATTCTGTTCTTCGTCGTTTGGGAGATAGTTTGCCGTTTTATCGTCGCCGGCTTGATTTTGTCATTTTCAGTCATTATCACGACGACCACATCACCGGCTTGGTTGAGGTTTTGCAAAGATATCGGGTAGGAAAATTGATTTTTGCGCCTCCGGAAAGAGAGTCGCCGATTTTGGAAGCTCTTTGGGAGACCGCGGCGGAACGTCGAGTGGAGATGTTGCCGGTAGAGAATATGATCCGTCTTAGTTTTACTCCGGATTGCACTTTAGATTTGTTGAATCCGAATTCTCTGGGCATCACGGCAGACGATAATAATTCTTTGTATGCGAGATTTGTTTGCGATAAGCAAAGCGTTCTGTTTACCGGCGACAATAGCGCCAAGGCGGAAAAAGCTTTATTGGTTTCCGGCTGGCCGCTGTCAGCCGAGGTGTTGAAGGCTTCGCATCACGGATCCAAAACCGCTAACAGTGAAGAATTTTTACGAGCCGTCAATCCGAATTTATTGGTTATTTCCGTGGGAGAGGATAATCGGTTTGGACATCCTCATCCCTTGATTTTGGAGCGAGCCGTCGATTTGGGAATTAGCGTTAAACGCACCGACGAACTCGGCAGCCTTAAAATTTTCAATCGGTCGGAATAAGGAAAAAGTTGATAAAAAACAGAGTATTTTCATTATTTTTAGGCGTTTTTTCAAGTTGACCAAGCGAGACGGATTTGTTATAATAGTTTTAAGGTTTCTAAGCCTTTTTTATTGTTTAAGAATATATGATTATTACCTGGCAAGGACATTCCTGCTTTAAAATTCAAGATAAAATCGGACCGGATGGCGTGACGGTCACGACCGATCCCTTTGATAAAGATTTGGCCACTAAGGCCAATTTGAAAGTTCCGAATTTTGAATCGGACATCGTCACGGTTTCTCATCAACATCATGATCATAACAACGCGGGCGCTTTGCGCGGCGTGCCCTTTGTGATTGATTGCGCCGGCGAATATGATTTTAAAGGCGTTTTGATTGAAGGGATCGATTCTTATCATGATGAAAAGAACGGCGCGGAGCGCGGCATCAATATTATGTATCGGATAGAAATTGACGATATCTCCGTGGCGCATCTCGGCGATCTCGGTCATGTTTTGGATAATACTCAGTTGGAGAAACTGGTCGGGACCGACGTCCTGCTGATTCCGGTCGGCGGTAAATATACTTTGGACGCGAAAAAAGCGGTGGAAGTGATTTCGCAGATTGAACCGCGAATCGTGATTCCGATGCATTATAAAGGCAAAGATTCTAAATTGGATATTGAGGGCGTAGATAAATTTATCAAAGAACTCGGCTTGACGCCGACTTATGAAGAGAAGTTAAAAATTTCCAAAAAAGATTTGCCGGCGGAAGACATGGAGTTGGTGATATTAAGTTTTTAAGAATTTAAATAAACAGATTAATTCTGCGGTTTGGCCGCAGGATAGCTTACAATGTATATGATTCACCCGAAAAAAGAAAAAACCCTGGTTATTCTCAAGCCGGATGCCGTGCAACGCGGTTTGGTCGGAGAAATTATCAAAAGAATTGAAAATACCGGTTTAAAATTGGTCGCTTTGAAAGTGACCATGGCCACCGAAGATCAATTATGGAAACATTACGCCAAAGATGAAGAGTGGTTTCTAAAAAAGGGAAACCGCATTATAGAAGATCGTCAAGCGGCCGGCATGCCGGTTGACAAAGAGGCGTTGGAATATGGTAAAGACATCGTTCGTTTATTGGTTAAATTCATGACCGCCGGTCCGGTGGTGCCGATGGTCTGGGAGGGCAATCAAGCGGTCGGTATCGTGAAAAAAATTATCGGTTCAACCGAACCCTTGTCTTCCGACAGCGGGACGATTCGCGGCGATTATACTTTAGATTCTTATGAGTTGTCGAGCATAGACGAGCGGGCCGTTCGTAATTTGGTTCATTGTTCCGACCCGGTGGCCGACGCCGAAAGAGAAATCCCTTTGTGGTTTACGCCCGAGGAAATTCTTAAATATCGCTTGGTAGCGGAACAGATTCTTTATGATGTTGATTTGAACGGCATCAAGGAGTAATATTGTCATTGAAAAAAAGGTTATGGCAGACGATCATCAGAAAAAAAATTTGTTAATGTGGGTTGTCGTGATTGGTTTGACGGTGCTGATTTTGGCGGTGTGGTTTTTTAATTTAAAGAATATTTGGCGGGCCAATACGGGAGCGATTGTCGATGTTGACGATTCGGAATGGCAAAAATTTAAAATGGAATGGCGACAGGCGACCGAAGGAATCGGCGAAAATTTGGAAACGTTCCAACCGGAATCGACAAGCACGCCACTTGAAATGGAGAGAGAAGAGGCAATTCCGATTTCGGAAAGCCCAGCTGACACGATTATTTTAGAACCTTCCAAGCCGGCTCCAACGAATTGTCCGGAATATATAAATTGTATGCCGACTGTCGGAACCGAGCCGCGACCCTGCAATATTCCGCCGGGATGCGAGGATATTACGGTAATCGCTTATTAATCCCCTTTGTTTATATGTCTAAACCAGCTAAAGAAAAAAAAGAAAACGCGAAAAAGGAATCAACGGAGGGATCCGGAGACGCTTTGGTTAATTTACGCAAGAAAACCGCTTACGGCATCGTGGAAGAGCAACCGATTGTGGAGGAAATGCAACGAGCGTATCTGGAATATGCCATGAGCGTTATTGTTTCCCGTGCCTTGCCTGATGTACGCGACGGCTTGAAGCCGGTACATCGTCGTATTTTATATGCGATGTGGAGTATCGGGTTGAGAGCGGGCGCCAAATTCCGCAAATCGGCGACAGTCGTCGGTGAAGTTTTGGGTAAATATCATCCGCACGGCGATTCGGCGGTTTATGAGTCCATGGTCAGAATGGCGCAGGATTTCTCCATGCGTTATCCTTTGGTGCGCGGTCAGGGAAACTTCGGCTCCATGGATGGCGACAATGCGGCGGCGATGCGTTATACCGAGGCCAAGCTTTCGGCCATCTCCGAAGAAATGCTTTTTGATATTGAAAAAGATACGGTAGATTTTATTCCGAATTATGACGGTAGTCATAAAGAGCCGCGATTGTTGCCGTCCAAATTACCGAATTTGTTGTTGAACGGTACCATGGGCATTGCCGTCGGCATGTCTACGAACATCCCGCCGCATAATTTGAAAGAATTGGCCGCGGCAATCGATCATTTAATCGTCAATCCGGAAGCGAGCGTGGAAGATTTGACGCAATTCGTGAAAGGACCGGACTTCCCGACCGGCGGCATTATTTATGACAAACAGGAAATTTTGGCCGCTTATTCCACCGGAAAAGGCGGAATCGTTTTAAGGGGTCGAGCCGAGATTGAAGAAGAAAAATCCGGCGGCTTCCGGATTATCGTTTCGGAAATTCCTTATCAGGTCAATAAAGCCGATCTCGTGGAGAAAATCGCCGAACTGGTTAAAGATAAAAAAATCGAAGGCATCAAGGGTTTGCGCGACGAATCGGATAAGGATGGTGTGCGCATCGTCGTGGAATTAAAAAGAGATTCCTATCCCAAGAAAATTTTAAACAGTTTATATAAACATACTTCTTTACAAACGACTTTTCATTTGAACATGTTGGCGCTCGTGGACGGCATTCAGCCGAAAGTTTTGACTTTGAAAATGATTTTGGAGGAATATATCAAACATCGCGAACAAATCGTCCGTCGACGTACGCAATTTGATTTGACTAAAGCGAAAGACCGCGCTCATATTTTGGAAGGCTTGATGATCGCTCTGAAACATATTGACGAGGTAATCAAAACAATCAAAGCGTCCAAAGACAAGGAGGTCGCTCGAGTCAATTTAATGAAGAAGTTTAAATTGTCGGAACGGCAGGCAGTGGCGATTTTGGAAATGCGCTTGCAGAATTTGGCGAATTTGGAGCAATTGAAGATTGAACAGGAATTGAAAGAAAAAATGCGTTTGATTAAGGAATTGGAGGCTATCTTAAAATCGGTGGCGAAGATTAGGGGAATCGTTAAGGATGAATTGCAGGAATTGGCTGAGAAGTATGGCGATGAGCGTCGAACGACGGTTGTTGCGCATGGCGTCAAAGAATTCAATATGGAAGACTTGGTGCCGAACGAAGAAACGGTGGTGATGATGACGCGCGACGGCTATATTAAAAGATTGGAGCCGGATACTTTTAAAGTTCAAGCGCGCGGCGGCAAAGGGGTAATGGGCCTGACCACCAAAGAAGAAGATACGGTGGAATTTATGTTTTCTTCGCAGACCCATAACGATGTTTTATTTTTTACGACCAAGGGGCGCGTTTTTCAATTGAAAGTTTATGAAATTCCGCAGGCTTCCCGCGTGGCCAAAGGCACGCCGGTAGTCAATTTTTTGCAGCTTATCGGCGGCGAGCAGGTCTCTTCAATCTTACCTTTGGATAAAGCGGTTTTCAGCAAATATTTATTTTTTGCGACTGCCAAGGGCTTGGTTAAGAAAGTGGAATTGGGCGCTTTTGCCAATGTCCGCCGCAACGGTTTGATCGCGATTAAAATTAGGGACGACGATAAATTGATTTGGGTCAAACCGACTTCCGGCAGTGATCATATTCAGATCATTACCGCCAAAGGTCAGGCAATCAGATTTAAGGAAACGGACGTTCGCGATATGGGTCGTGGGGCGGCCGGTGTTCACGGAATCAGACTTCATAAAGACGATCTGATTATCGGCATGGGAATCGCCAAGACCGACAAGGAAAAGAAACGTAATTATCAGATATTGACTATCATGGCGAACGGTTTCGGCAAGCGCACGGATTTTAACGCTTATAAAGTTCAAGGACGAGGCGGGAGCGGCATTAAAACCGCCAAAGTCACCGCCAAGACCGGCGACATTACCAACGCTTTCTTGGTCAACGCCGACAATATGATCGATCGGGATTTGGTGGTGGTTTCGGAGAAAGGACAGGTAATCAGAACACCGTTCAAATCGGTGAGCGTTTTGGGTCGCGATACGCAGGGCGTGCGCGTGATGCGCTTTAAGGAGGAGGGCGATCAAGTCGCGGGTGTGACCTGGGTTTAGCTTTTATTAGACATTTTTTAGCTAATTTTAAATCAGATACCAACAGCCCTGAAATTTCATTTCGGGGCTGTTTTTGCTTGGTATTGACCAATTTTATATTTCATAGTATACTGTTTTAGTGCCGATCGTCTCAATAATCAGCATTCCTATTTTGTCCGAGGAGAGACAGACAAAAAAGTAATTTAACAAAAAATAATTTAACAAAAAACCCAAAAAATGCTAGAAGAAAAAGCCATTCAAGAAATTCTGGTAATTTCTGCCGAATTAGCGGAATTTCAAAGAAAATTTTTGGCAGAAGGATTGTCTGCCGAAGACAAAGTGTTTATTTATCAAGATCCGAATGAAGCGGCGCGATTATGTATTACGGCGATTAAAAACAGAAACAGAATTTCTGATTTTTTAAAACACCGTCAAACGATTGTGACCCCTTATTCCGACGATGAATTTATCGTGCAAGATAAATTTGTGGTTGACGTCACCGACGAGGCCGCGGTTCAGATTGAGTATATCGGAAAAGCTTTCAGAGACTGGTTTCTCGACAAAATTGAAAAACCGCTTTCTCCGAATTTTACTCTTGATTTGAGTGTTTTGCTCAAGCCGCTGATTGATCGTTCAATCATTAACGGTTTAAGCAAAAATCGCGCTTCGGTCACCCTGAGAGAATTATATTTTCTCATGAAGAACGAACAACTTGATAAACATGATTTTCATGTATTTTACATCCCTGACGCCCAAGGAATTTTGCGGGCCGTGGATGTTTGCTGGAGAAAGCGCGGTTGGCATCTATACGGACTTTCCGCCAAAAAAGCGCGTAAACGTCCGGCCGGATGCATGATTATTTCTCGCAATCTTGCCGCTTAGTTTTCGGAAATTACAATCCATAACCCTTTCAATGACCAGATTTTAAACACTGGGAAATTGAAAGGGTTTTTTCTTTTTGTCAACTCTATAAAAAAAGTCGGAATTGAGATATAATTTCTATATGAACAACTCTTTGATTTATTTTTTATTGATTTTTTTAACTTTCGGCTTGCTGGTCGTGATTTTTTTGTTGGTGCGCAAGCAGGCGGGCGGCGGAATGAGCGGTTTGATTGAGCGGTTGGAAAAACAAAATAGCGAGGTCGCCGAACGTTCCATTCAGCAGTCGGAAAAATTATCTCAATTGGCGCGGCAAAATAGCGAGTTGCGTCAGGAATTGGATCGTAAATTGTCGGAAACGCATCGGACCAATCAAGTGCAGTTTGGTCAAAATGCCAAAATCGTGCAGGATATCACTTCTCAGTCGGCAAAATTGATTGCCGAGGTGACGGAAAAATTGACGAAATTGGATGAAACCAATAAACAAGTGGTTAATTTTTCGGCTCAATTGCAGAATCTTCAGGATATTTTGAAAAATCCCAAGCAACGCGGTATTCTCGGCGAGTATTTTTTGGAGGAAACTTTAAAAAATGTTTTGCCGCCGAAATCTTATCAAATGCAGTATCCTTTTAAAGACGGAACGATTGTGGACGCGGTGGTATTCGTCAAAGACAAAATCATTCCGATTGACGCAAAGTTTTCTTTGGAGACTTACGAGAAAATTTTGAACAGTCGCGACGCCGAACAGCGCGAAAAACTGGAACAGCAGTTTAAACAAGATTTGAAAAATCGCATTGACGAAACGGCCAAATACGTAAAGCCGGCGGAAAAAACTTTGGAATTCGCTTTTATGTTTATTCCTTCGGAAGCGATTTATTATGATTTGTTGGTTAATAAGGTTGGTGCCGGTAAAGTTAACACCCGCGATTTGATTGAATATGCTTTTCGCGACAAGAAGGTCATTATTGTTTCTCCGACTTCATTTTTTGCCTATTTGCAAACGGTTTTGCAAGGCTTGAAAGCCATGCAAATTGAAGAAAAAGCCAAGGAAATTCGAGCGAATATTGAAAAATTGCAGCGGCATATGGGCAGTTACGATGAGTTTATGAGGAAGCTGGGCTTGTCGATGTCTGCCACCGTCAATCATTATAATAACGCTTACGCCGAGTTTAAAAAAATCGACAAGGACGTGACGAAGATTACCGATAAGGAAAGCAAAATTGAAATTTTAAAGATTGAACGGCCGAAAGACAATAACGCCTAAGTGGGCGGCGCAAGGTATGTCTATACAAAAAACAGTACCGGAGATTAGAGAAGCAATCTTGAAAACGATTGCTTTCTTTGATTTGTTCGATTATCCTTTGACCGCCTGGGAGATCCAAAAAAATTTATTATTGCCGGCAAAGTTGGGCGAAATTATCGCCGTTTTAGACCAAGAAACCGATCCGGAATTGGTGGCAGAAAAAAATATTGAGCGGAAAAACGGATTTTATTTTTTAAACGGTCGCGCGGCAATAATCGATTTACGACAAGTGCGGTATAATTATTATTATCGTAAAATCAAGATAGCTCGACGTTTTGCGCGTTTGTTCGGTTTTTTTCCCTTTGTTCGTGCGGTCGCCTTGGCTAACGTTATCGGCGACGGGAATCTGCGCGACGAGAGCGACCTAGATTTTTTTATTGTCACCGCGCCGCGCCGTCTTTGGCTCGTTCGCCTCTATTGTGCCGGTTTGGCCAAAGTTTTAAATCGTCGACCGACCGCGACGGATAAAAAAGACAAGCTTTGTTTGAGCTTTTATGTGTCCGAAGAGCGTTTAAATTTGGAAGACCTGAAGCTGGCGGATCAAGATCCGTATTTTATCTACTGGCGGCGCAATCTGGTTTTGTTGTATAATAAAGACAGAACTTACGAGAGATTTTTGGCCGCCAACGGCTTAGAAGAGGAGTCAGTCTCGACGCCGGTTTTCGGCAGAAATCCTTGGTTGGATTATTTGGAGAAAATTTCCAAAACCTGGCAATTAAAAATAATGCCGCCGCTTTTGAAAGCGGCCAATAATAATTCCGATGGCGTCGTGATTAACGATCAGATATTAAAATTGTATATTCGCGATCGGCGCCGTCAATACGCTGAAAAATATGATTGTAAAATTAGAGAAATTTTTAAAGAAAATTGTTGAGTGGGGATTGTATTTGTTTATCTTTTTATTGCCTTGGCAAACCAAGTTAATTTTGCGTCCGGCGGCCGTTAATTTTAAAGAAGTCGGTCTTTATGTCAGCCACTTGTTGCTGCTGGCGATCTTGATTTTGTTTTTCGTTTATAAATTAAAAAAGAAGGAATCCAAAGAGAAAATTACTTTAACTTGGTTAGCCTTGCTCGGCACCAGCATTTTTATTCTTGTTTCTTTCTTTTTTTCCTCTGATCAAGTGCTGTCTTTTTATCATTATTTTCTTTTTCTGTTAGGTATCGGTCTATTCTGTTTGTTGCGGGAAGAGGTGTGCGTGATCGACGGTTACGGATGCTTACTGAATAAAACCAAAATTATTTTCAGTTTCTTGGCTGGTATTTTTTTGCAAGCGGTACTGGGAATTTATCAATTTTTAACGCAAAGCTCTTTCGCTTGCAAATATTTGGGCTTGGCACGACATGATCCCGGCGCTTTGGGAACGGCCGTGGCGGAAGCCGCTTCCGGTCGTTGGTTGCGCGCTTACGGCGGCTTTGATCATCCGAATATTTTCGGCGGAGTGTTGGCTATTTCTTTGATCTTGGCGGCCTATTTGTTGGCGCGAAAGAAAATGATTACCAAGAATCGGGAAATTACCGAGTCAATTCTGATTTTCATTTTTTATTTTGTTTCTCTTTTCGCCTTGTTTTTCTCTTTTTCTCGTGCCGCCTGGTTGGCTTATGGCGTCGGCTTATTGATTTTGTTGGCAATATTTATTTTTCAGCGGGATCGGTGGGCTATCGGTCGGTTTCTGGTGTTGATGTTTTTCTCGATCATCATGATTTTGATTGTCGCCATTCCTTATCAAGATTTATTGCAAGCGCGAATTAACGGCGAGATGCGTTTGGAGCAGAAATCTTTAAATGAAAGAAAAGAACAATTATTTCAGGCGCGGGATATGATTCAAGAAAATTTGTTGTTTGGCGTCGGTGTCGGAAATTATGTGGCGGTCTTGGAGAAGGGAGACGGGCAGGCTCAAGAGCCTTGGAATTATCAGCCGGTTCATGACGTTTTCTTGTTGTTGTGGGCGCAGAGCGGCGTTTTCGCTTTAGCCGGATTTCTGATCTTTTTACTTTCATTGACGATAAAAAAAAATCGTCGACGGACTTTTCCGCTGGCGATTCTCGGTGCACTGGCCGTGTTGATGTTGTTGGATCATTGGCTGTTGAGCTTGCCTTTTGGAGTCTTGTTTTTGTTCTTGATTTTGGGGTTGCTATAAACGGTTTTTGAAAGCCGGCGGCGACAGTTTATACGGTAATTTTTTTGCAGAAACATTAAATCTTTTTCCAAATTATCTAAAGTTTTTTTCAAGATAGCGACATTTTTAACGTCGCTATTTTTGATTTGTTGTTTTAATAAACCTAAAACCGTGGCCATGGTGCCGAAATAGTCGTCGCTTTTGATATGGAATCTGACGCTGGCCTCGTCTTTTACCAGCCAGAGGAGAGGGGTGATTTTATATTTCTTAAGCATACATATTCAAAACTCTAAGGTAAAATTTTTTCCGCTTCGGTCATTTCTGTGGAAAAAATTCGTTAGCACTCGTTTTTTCTTTACGAAATGACAGGCGTTCTAAAAACACTACCTTAGAGTTTTGATAATTCTTCTAAATAATGCTCGCAAATTTATTTTTTCCGATAATGAGATGGTCTAACACTTCTATGCCCAAAATATTGCCGGCCTCGATCAGTTTATTGGTGATTTCTACATCGGCTTTGGTGGCTTTCAAGACGCCGGAAGGATGATTGTGAGCGATAATTACGGCCGCGGCGGAATATTCCAAGGCCGGCCTAAATACTTCGCGCGGTTGAACCAAAGAGGCGTCCAAAGTGCCGATGGAAATAACTTCGTCATGAATTAGTTGATAATGAGTATTTAAATACAAACCGCGGAATTGTTCTTTATTCAAATTCCCCATTTCTTTCAAATGTTCAAAAGCTTGTTTGGCGGTGCGCAGGGTGATGGACCCGCCGGGTTTTTTTTGATAAAAACGACGTCCCAGTTCGAAACAGGCGACTATTTGGCAAGCTTTAACGATGGGAATTTTTAGATCTTTTTCAATCACGGTTGGATCTTTTTGATAGGCGATGCCTTTTTCGCCGTATTCGCGCAGTAAACGACTGGACATGGAAAAAACTTCTTCTTTTTTCGTGCCGACGCTCAGAATTACGGCCAAAAGTTCGGCCGAGCTTAAAGCGCCGACGCCGTCTTTGATTATTTTCTCGCGCGGCTTCTCATCATTGGCCATATCCCGCACTCGCAAAATTTTATATTGCTTGCCGTGATTTAAAACGAAATTGCGATCGCTGATCTTATAAGGCATAGAGTTAAAATTAAATAAGCCGAAATTATTTCGCTTACTTTAAATTATATCAGAGATGTGATAAATTTAAAACACGAGATTTAAATAATTCGCTCACGATAAATCAAATAATATGAATAAATATAAAATAAATGTTTTGTCAAATAAGGTGCGCTTAATAACGATTCCGATCAAAAACGCGCCGACCGTGACAGCTTTGATCATGATAAAAACGGGTTCTAAATATGAAACTCGTCGTAATAACGGGATTTCACATTTTTTGGAGCACCTGTTTTTTAAAGGGACGATTCGTCGACCCAGTACTTTAGCTTTATCCAGCGAATTGGATGCTCTCGGCGGCGAATATAACGCATTTACGGCTAAAGAATTTACCGGCTATTGGGTCAAGGTCGCCAATTCAAAAGTCGGGCAGGCCCTGGACATCGTCAGCGACATGTTGTTGAATTCGCAATTTGACGCGGTCGGACTTGAACGGGAGAAAGGCGTAATTATTGAGGAGTTGAACATGTATGAAGATAATCCGCTGATGCACGTGGAAGATGTGTTTGAAACCTGTCTTTACGGCGATACTCCGGCCGGTTGGGAAACTATCGGTACGAAAGACAATATCCGGCGCTTTAAACGCGAGGACTTTATTAAATATTTGGAAGCGCAATATGGCGCGAACAGTATCTATGTGGTTTTAGCCGGCGGAATCAAAGAAGCGGATAAAAAAATGGCGGCCAAGATGTTTGCAGTCTTTAAGAAAAATAAATGGCAAGATAAATTGCCGGTTAAAGAACGACAAAGCGTGCCGCGAGTGCGGGCGGTTTACAAGAAGAACGACCAGGTTAATTTGTCTTTGGGCGTACGCGCTTATCCGCTCGGTCATCCGGAAGAATTTAAGGTCAGATTGTTGGCGATTATTTTGGGCGGCTCCATGAGTTCGCGCCTGTTCATTAATTTGCGCGAGAAAAGCAGTTTGGCTTATTATGTGCGAACGATGTCGGAATTTTATTCGGATTCCGGTTATTTGACGACGCAAGCCGGCGCGCCGATTGCGCGAACGGCGGAGGCGGTTAAGATAATTTTAGAGGAATATCGACGAATTAAGGAGGAATTGGTGACCGCCGCTGAGTTGAAACGAGCCAAGGATATGTTGCAAGGCAAGATGTTGTTGCAAATGGAGGCCTCGGACAATTTGGCGAATTGGTATGCCCGGCAAGCGGTTTTGCGCGGTCGAATATTGACGCCGGCGGATTTCTTGGCGCGAATCAAGAAAATTACGGCTAAAGATTTGCAGGTTACGGCCCGGAAAATTTTTGTTAACCGCGGTTTGAATTTGGCCTTAATCGGCGCGGCGCCAGAAGAGAAATTAAAAAAGATTTTAAGATTTTAGCTTCATTTGCGAATTTCGGGAGGGTTAGCTACTATATATATATGTCCAAAAATAACGATCGCTTAATCAGTCCGATTGAACGCCAAGGCGACGACGCCCTGGATCTTTCTTTGCGTCCGAAAACTTTGGGCGAATATATCGGACAAGAGAAAATCAAGGAGAATTTGGGAATTACGATTGCGGCCGCCAAAAAGCGGGGTGAGCCGATTGAACATGTTTTATTGTACGGCGCCCCCGGGCTCGGAAAAACGACCTTGGCGCATGTCATTGCCAATGAGATTGGCGCCAATATTCGGGTCACTTCCGGACCGGCAATTGAAAAAAGCGGTGATTTGGCGGCGATTCTGACAAATTTGGAAGAGGGCGATATTTTATTTATTGACGAGATTCATCGTTTGAACAAAACCGTAGAAGAAATTTTATATCCGGCCATGGAAGATTATGCTTTGGATATTATCATGGGCAAAGGGCCGACTGCACGAACTTTGCGCTTGGATTTACCGAAATTTACGATTATCGGCGCGACAACTTTAGCGAGCTTGTTGTCTTCGCCGTTGCGCGACCGATTTGGCGTCACCCATCATTTGAATTTTTACGAAACCAATGATGTCGAAAAAATCATCAAGAGAAGCGCCGGTATTTTAGGAGTGGCCATGGATGGAGACGCTCAACAGGAAATCGCCAAACGTAGTCGCCGTACGCCGCGTATCGCTAACCGTTTATTGAAACGGGTTCGCGATTATTGTGAGGTTAAAGGCGACGGGCGGGTTTCTCTCAAAGACAGTTGGGACGCTTTTCGGATGCTGGAAGTTGATGAGCTCGGGTTGGATTTGATCGATCGTCGGATTTTAGAAACGATTATCGATAAATTCAAGGGCGGTCCGGTCGGTTTGAATACTTTGGCGGCCTCAACCGGCGAAGAAATGGATACGATTGAAAATATTTACGAACCGTATTTGATGCAACTCGGATTTTTGGATCGTTCGCCGCGCGGACGAATCGTTACGACGCTCGGGTATCGGCATTTGGGACTGCCAGAACCGGAGACGGGGAAATTGCTTTGATTATGTATAAAGTACAGGATTTCGATTATCATTTGCCGGCGGAATTAATCGCTCAGCAACCTCAAAAACCGCGAGATTATTCGCGGCTTTTATTATTGAACAAGAAAACCGGCGCGATGGAACATAAATGTTTTCATGATTTGGTCGATTATTTAAAGCCCGGTGATTTATTGGTGTTAAACAATTCCAAAGTTTTTCCGGCGCGCCTTATCGGGCACAAAGCGGAAACGGGCGGCCTGATAGAAGTTTTTTTACATAAAAAATTGGCTAGTCGGCAAGCGATTGATAGCACAACTTCGGATCAGGCGCCGTCCGGTAATCTTTGGGAGTGTTTGCTCGGCGGACGGATTAGAGAAGGATTGAATATTGATTTTTCTTGCGGTTTGCGGGCGGAAGTGATTAAAAATAATAATGATGGTACTTGGCGGGTCGGCTTTAATTTTCGGGACGAGAAATTTTGGGCAACCGTCAATAAAATCGGTTTGGTGCCTTTGCCGCCGTATATCAAACGCGGTCAAAAAAATACGAGCGATAAAAATAATTATCAGACGGTCTATGCCGACGACGCTAAAGTCGGTTCCGTGGCCGCGCCGACAGCCGGTTTGCATTTTACCAAGAGCCTATTGAAGAAAATTAAGGCGCGCGGCGTAAAAATAGTGTATGTAACTTTACATGTCGGGTTGGGTACGTTTGCGCCGGTCAAAACGGAAAAAATTAAGGAACACAAGATGCATAGCGAACGGGCGGAAATAAGCGCGTCAACCATTCGGGATATTTTGGCGGCGAAAAAAGCGGGTGGTCGAGTTATCGCTGTCGGTACAACGAGTTGCCGAACCTTGGAAGCGCTGAATTTCCGGGAGCTCAAGATTGACGGTCGGAAAAAGTCGGCGGTCAAAAAACAGGCTTTTTGGACGGATATTTTTATTTATCCCGGTCATAAGTTTCAGGCGGTGGATGCTTTAATCACTAATTTTCATTTGCCTAAATCCACTCTTTTGATGCTTGTGAGCGCTCTGGCCGGTAAAAAAGCGGTTGACAAGGCTTATCGCGAGGCGGTACGGCGACAATATCGCTTTTTCAGTTATGGCGATGCGATGTTTATTTATTAAATATTAGCTAATTTCAACCGTTTGATTTTTTTCAGATTTTCTGATATAGTAAAGGTTGATTATTGCTTCTAATATCGATTTCGGCGGTTTTAATCATAATTTTTATTACTATGAAGAAGTTTTTAATATTTATTTGGGAAATTACCAAGGTAGTGGCGATTTCTTTGGCCATTATTTTGCCGGTGCGTTATTTCTTGATCCAACCGTTTTATGTCAAAGGAGCTTCCATGGAGCCGAATTTTCACGATCATGAATATTTGATTATTGATGAATTGAGCTATCGGTTTTCCTTGCCGATACGCGGGCAAGTGGTGGTCTTCCGATATCCACGCAATCCGCAGGAATATTTTATCAAGCGAATTGTCGGTTTGCCGGGGGAAGAAATTCAAATCAAGGATGGTACGGTAGTTGTTTTTAATGATAATTATCCGGAAGGAATGACTTTGGAAGAAAAATATTTATCGGCCGATCTTATCACGAACAATCAAAGCGAAGCTCGAATTGAATTGGCCGCGGACGAATATTTTGTTTTGGGCGATAATCGAAACGCCTCCAAAGATTCTCGCGATTTCGGACCGCTTAATAAAAGTTTTATTACCGGCAAGGTCTTATTTCGCGGTTGGCCCTTGGATAAAATTACGGTTTTTGATCAAAGCTATTGGGCGCAATATAATTAATCGGCCGTCGCTTGCTTAAGACTTATTTAAGAAGTTAAAAGTTCAATCAGTATGCCCAGACGCAAAAAAAATCTGCCGGAAACAAGCAAAAAACCGGCCGTCAAATATGAAAAAATCTCTCATCGTTTATTGGGCATGAAAGATTTGGTCGGCACGGAATATCTTGGTTTTGACGTGGTGATGAATAAAGTCTGGAATTTGGCCAAGCTTTACGGTTTTACGACCATTAAGACGCCGATTTTGGAGACCTTTGATTTATACAAGAAATCAACCCGCCGCAATACCGACCGGGAGTTTTATTTTGTGGAAGGCGAAAAAAGCGAACGCGTCGTTTTGCGTCCGGAAATAACCCAGGGAGTCATTCGCGCTTATTTGGAAAATAATTTGGCGGAAAACGGTTTGCCGGTGCGATTATTTTCGTTGGGGCCGATTTTTCGTCATGAGAAATTACAGACCGGGCGTTATCGCGAATCCACTCAAGCCAATTTGGAAATCATCGGCGAAAAAAAACCTTTGGCCGAAGCTTTGTTGATTACGGTGGCTCATAATTTTTTTGCGGAACTGGGAATTAAGGTCCAAGTACAAATTAATAGTCTGGGCGCTTCCGAGTGCCGACGGGAATATGGCAATAAATTATTGGCGTTTTATAAAGAAAGGGGCCGACGCTCCAAACTTTGTCATTATTGCAAGAAGAATTTGGGTAAAAATTGTTTAAGCTTGTTGGATTGTCGGGAAGAATGTTGCACCAAATTGCGGGAAGAAGCGCCGCAAATTGCCGATTATTTATCGGATGAAAGTCGCGAACATTTTGCCAAGACTTTGGAGTTCTTGGATGAGCTTAATATCAATTATAATTTTAATCCTTATTTGGTTCGCGGTTTGAATTATTATAACGATACGGTATTTGAATTTTGGCCGATTAATGAAGAGGGTGCCTTGTCCGGTAAAGTGGCTTTAGCCGGCGGCGGACGTTATGATTCTTTGGTGGAAACTTTAGGCGGAACAGCTACTCCGGCCATCGGGTTGGCCGTCGGCATTGAAAGAACGATGTCGCGCCTCAAGGATCGTCATTTGTTGCTGGGCAAACCGGAGAATGATGTCGTTTTTGTCGCTCAGTTGGGCGATCAGGCAAAATTGAAAGCGATGCAATTATTTGAAGATTTGCGACAAGCCGGATTTAATGTTCGCCAATCGTTCGCTTCCGAAAGTTTGAAAATGCAATTGGAAGAAGCGACAACCATGCAGGCCAAGACCGCTTTGATTTTGGGGAAAAAGGAAATCATAGACGGCACTATTTTGATGCGCGATATGGATTCCGGCGCTCAAGAAACCGTAGTTTTTAAAAAGATTAAAGAACGTTTGGCCAGAAAAGATAAATTAATTGAAAAAAGAGTTATCAATAGAAAGGAGGGGGGATTATATGGCTGATTTTAAAAGAAAACCGGGGGAAAGTTTTGAGAGCTTTTTGCGGAAATTCAAGAAAGGCTTGAAGAACGGTAAACGTTTGGAAAAAGCGCGTGCCCAACAACACCTCAAACCTAAAAAAACGAAACAAGCGCAGAAAAAATACGCTTTAACGAGTTTGGAATTGAGCAAGAAGAACGAGTATTTGCGTAAGACCGGCAAATTGCCGGAAAGTACCATGCGCTCTTAATATATTTCGATATATTTAATGATAAAAACCCTTCTTAATCGAAGGGTTTTTTGTTTTCATTGGTCCGGTTGTCGGGTTGTCGTCGAATAAGAATTTTCATGATTCTCCTTTTCCGAGGTTGTCCGTGAGTATTTTTATTTGTTGATTCTCGGCAAGAATCTTTTGATGTTGTCCAAGGGTGATCGTCGTGCATGCTGTTTGATTCGATCGCGAGCGTGTTTCGTTTTGACGAATTTCAACCAATCGCGATTGGGATGAGGACGATTTTTTTCCGTAATGATTTCTACCAAGTCGCCGTTTTTCAATTCTTGATCCAGTTTGCCCAATTTGTCGTTGATAATTGCGCCGCTGGCTTTATTGCCGATGTTGGTGTGGACCGCATAAGCGAAATCAACCGGTGTGGCGCCTTCCGGCAATTCAAAGACATCTCCTTGGGGAGAAAAAACGAAAATGCGATCCCGAAAAATATCCAATTTTATGTTTTTTATCAATTCGTCGGTGCTGAGTATTTCCTTTTGGATTTCAATGATTTCTTTTACCCAGCCCGGCGTTCGGTAATCGGCGGGACGATGTTGGTTTTTATAATACCAATGAGCCGCCAAACCGTAGATGCTTTCTTCATGCATCTCCGAAGTGCGAATTTGAAATTCCGCCGCTTTGCTTTCGGGACCGAAAATAGTCGTATGGAGCGATTGATAACCGTTCGGCTTGGGTACCGCAATGTAATCTTTAAAACGGTTAGGCTTCGGTTTCCAAATCGTATGGATTATTCCCAAAGTTTTATAGCAATCATCGATAGTCGGCACGATTACGCGTAAAGCGAACACATCGTAAATTTCATCGAATCTTTTGCCTTTTTCCTGCATTTTTCGCCAAATGCTGTATAAATGTTTGAAGCGGATTTCTATTTTATATTGCAGGCCGGCCTCGTCCAGTTTGGGAATGAGAATGCTCTTGATTTTTTGGAAAAAACGATTGCGTTCCACTTTTTTTTCCACTTCATATTGGTATTCCAATTCATGAAATTGATCGGGGTATAGAAATTTAAAACAGATATCTTCCATTTGCCATTTCAGGCGACTGACTCCCAATAAGCCGGCGATAGGCACATAGATTTCCATTGTTTCTTGAGCGATGCGCTTGCGTTTTTCCGCGGGCAGTCCTTCCAGCGTACGCAAATTATTGAGCCGATCGCAAAATTTAATGAAAATTACGCGCAAATCGCTGGTCATGGCCAAAAACATTTTTTTTAGATTTTCCCGATAACGCTCAATGCCGCGATATTTTATTTTTCCGAGCTTGGTGATGCCGGCTACCAGAGTGGTGATTTCCGTGCCGAAGCGATGTTGAATTTCTTCCAAATCATGATCGGTGTCTTCCGGCACATCGTGCAGAAGGCCGGCGGCGACCGTCGCCAAATCGGCTTTTATTTCCGCCAACATGTAGGCCGTGTGCAGAGGATGTTGAATATACGGTTCGCCATTTTTACGCATTTGTCCTTGATGAGCGGTTTCGGCAAATTTAAAAGCTTTGACGAGCACGGCGACGTCGTCATGAGGATGATTTTCTTGAAATTTTTTGATTATTCTTTCGATAGTCATAAAGACCGGCAATGAAGTTTTTGAAAACCGTCCCGTGATTCGGTTCGGACTTTTTATTTTTTATCTTTTTATGATATAATTAGCGTACAATAAAGCTACAATATTATAGCATGAAAGGTGGTAATTTAGAAGTCGTTATTTTTTACTTTGATGAGTAAAAAAATCAGGTTAATCATTTCAATTATCGGTTTTTTGGCCATGTTGACGGTTGCCGGTTTTGCGCTGGCCGCCGATTTTGGCGTGGAGGCGGTAAACTCCGGTTTGGCCGGGTCTTTAAGCGACGCCGATCCGCGCATCATTGTCGGTCGCATCATTCAAATCATTTTAAGCTTTTTGGGCGTGATTGCGGTTGTCATTATCATGTATGCCGGGTTTTTATGGATGACTTCCAACGGCGAAGAAGAAAAAGTTTCTCGGGCAAAAAATATTTTGAAGAATGCTGTTATCGGCTTGATTATAATTTTGTCTTCTTGGGGAATAGCCACTTTTATTTTGTCCCGGTTGGGAGCGGCTACCGGCAGTGGTCAGTTTGACGGCAGTAATACGGCCGGTGTCGGTTCGGTTTATCCGGGCCTGGGGGCAATCGGTGCTTGTTCGGTAGAAAGCGTTTATCCGTCCGACGGTCAGGACGATGTGCCGCGCAACACCTCCATCATGACCACTTTTAAAGAAAAAATACAATTGAATTCGGTGTGCGTTAATAGTGCGGGAACGGCTTGTGCCTGCGATCAGTCGGATTGCAACAAAATTAATCCGGCGGCGATTCGTCTTTATAAAACTGATTTGGGCGACGCCTGCACTTCCGTTTGTCCGGAAATTAACGGCAATATCACCGCAGTATCAGTTACCGTGACCGGCGACGATCGGGTTTTGATTTTAACCCCGGTTGATTTGTTGGGTTCGCCTACGGATAAAATAGGGTATTCTGTAAAATTTACCGATGCCGTTAAAAAATTGGACGGATCGTCAATGTTTAAAAATTGTGCCGCCGATTTGGTCGCTTGGCGATTTGTGGTCAGCAGTCGGCTGGATTTGACGCCGCCTTTGATTGTTCCTGCCGGAATTTTCCCTTTGCCCGACAACGAGAAAGATTTATATCAAGCAATTACGCCGGCGCAAGCGGCCACCGGTGCCATTACGGTAAATGTCGCGCCGCGAATTTATTCCGCCGCCGCCGTACAGAAGATTACCAGTTTGCCGGCGGGATTGGCGGCAGAGCTGGTTTTGGATTATCACGGTTCAATTGCCGCCTTTAAGTTAACGGTCCCCGCCGATGCGCCGAACAAAATTCAATTGTTTGACGAAGCCGACAACCTGTTGGGCCTGGCAGAGTTCGATGCCGAAGGCGTCGCGGTTTTTGAAAATTATTTCACTTTTAAAGCGATTGATCATCCGGCCGGCAGTTTATGGCAAGTGAACATCAAACCGGAAGTGTTGGCCGACACTTTGACCGTCAATAACACCGTATATACTTTCGCCGCGACGGCGGAAAATAATTTTATCAGAGTTCCCGCTCCTTTTGCGGCCGACAAACAGGCCGCTTATATCGCCGCTAAGATTAATGGCCTGGAAATACAAGCGGTCGCGGCTGGCCGGATTATCAATATGCAAGCAAAAGTGGCTGGAGCGGCCGGCAATAGTTTACTTGTCACTACTTCCAATAATACGGCTTTGACAATCAAGCCCTTGAGCGGCGGCGTGGATCGTCAAGAATCCAGTCAGACCAACGATAAAAAAGATCGGCCGATGAATTCCGCCATTCAACTTAATTTTAATGAAGCGATTAATCCGGCGACGGTTTCCGGTTTGGCGGCAGACGTGTTTGATCGTATTCGCGTCGTTAATGCCGTTGATAGTTATTCGGCCGGAACGGCTTGCACCGCTAATGCGCAATGTCAATCGTATAAATGCGAGAACGGTCAGTGCGTCGGCAATCATGTGGGCGGCAAATTTGTGGTCAGCAACAATTATCGGACGGTTGAATTTATTTCCGATGTGAAATGCGGCGTCAACGGTTGCGGTGAGGAAATATACTGTTTGCCGGCGAATAGTCATTTGGCGATAGAGGTCGTGCCGGCCAATTTGCAGACTTGCGAAACCAGCGAAGACTGTTTGGCTTTCAGTCCGTTTAAAATTTGTTCCGCGACGGGGTTCAATTATAAAACTTGTCAGAATGAAATCGGCAAGAATTATCCGGTGGCCAATTTGAGTTTATTGGACGGAATCGTCGATGCGGCCGTTAATTCTTTTGACGGCAATCGGGACGCTTATGCCGACGGTCCGCTTGATTTTTATAATGATAATTATGAGCCGCAGGCGAATATCGGATTGAAAGATAAATATCGCTGGTCTTTTTATGTCAGCGATCAAATCAGGTTGACCCCGCCGCAAATCACTGTCGTGATGCCGGCGCAAGGCCAAGCCGGCTTGAGTTTGGCCGAGCCGATTAAAGTCAGTTTTAACACCTTGATGATGAATAGCAGTTTAAGAACCGGGCGCATTTCGGTTCCCAGCGGCACGTCTACCGTCGCGCATCAAGCGGTTAATTTGCGCAGCACCTCTCCCAATCCTTTGGGCTATTGGATTTCGGCCGATAATCAAGACACTCCGCCTTTGGACGGCGAACCGGATTTAACGGTGATGAGTATTTTTCATTCTCCTTTCCAGGAGTCCGTTACTTATCAGGCGCAGGTCGGTTCGGGGGTTAAGGATATTTATCAGAATTGTTATAAGCCCAGCGCCGGTCCGGGTTGTCTGGTGACGGCCGAACAACCTTCTTGTTGTTTTGGCGTCGCCACCGACACCTTGGGAGCGGACGGCAGTTGTCAATAATTTTAAAATAACTTGAAATTAATTTTGTGTTTAAAAAAATCGCCAAAAATTTATTGATTTTTATTCTGCTCGCCGCCGGCCTGTTGGCGATGCGCTTGGCCTTGGCCGCCGATTTTGGCGTGGAGGCGGTAAACTCCGGTTTGGCCGGGTCTTTAAGCGACGCCGACCCGCGCACCATTGTCGGCCGCATCATTAATATCGCTTTAGGTTTTCTGGGCGTGATTGCGGTCGGGTTTATCATTTACGCCGGTTTTATTTGGATGACTTCCGGCGGCAATGAAGAAAATATTATCAAAGCGAAAAACATTCTCAAGAATGCCGTCATCGGTTTGATTATCATTTTAGCTTCTTGGGGAATCGCCACTTTTATAATTTCTCGTTTGAGCGGCGCGGTGGGCGGTACCGACTTCGGGTCTTGTACGACGGGGCAGGTTATTTCTTGCGGTTGCGGAGGAACAACAATTTGTTCCGACGGCTCTTGGAGTGCTTGCGTCGGATCGAACTGCAGTTTGGTCGGCGGCGGCGATGAACCGATCGGTTGCAGTGCCAATTTGGAAATTTGCAGTCCGGTTGATCAAATTTGCGCCCCCAACGATTATTGCGATCATAATGATTGTCTTTGTAAAGATAAGGTGTCTTCCGGAGATTCTTGCAATGCCGATCCGAGCCAGGCCACTTGTCAAGCCGACGATACTCGTTGCGGCGCTTATTCAATTTGTAATCCGGAAACCTGCCTTTGTCAGGGCGCGCCGGTTATTACCGGTATCAGTCCGGTTGGCGGTTTCTGTTTGGACGGCGGTCAATCTTGTTTTGAAGACAGCGATTGCGCCGGTACTTGCGATCAATCGACTCCCAACGGCTCAGCGGGTAATTTAATTACGATTTTCGGCCGGAATTTCGGCGATTATGTGGCGGGAAACAGCCGGGTAATTTTTCAAGGAGGACCGGCGGGGAATCTGGCTCGCGACGGCATTCCGCCGGCAGAGCTTAATGCGGCTTGCGTTGATTTTTGGAGCGACAATCAAATTGTCATTGCCGTTCCGTCCGGAGTGGTTACCGGTCCGATTGCAGTGGTGGATCAAAGCGGCTCCCGCGACAGCACGAATGATGTTATTGGTCCGATAATTGCCGATTTTCAAGCAAACAATATTGTTCGTCCCGGGTTATGCGCTCTCAGCCCCGTTCGCGGTGCGCTCAGTTCCGAAGTGGACTATCAAGGAGTAAATCTTTATGCCGGCGACGCTTATTTTGGAAATTATCAAAGCAATGTTTTGGCGTTAGAATCGGCTTTTGTCGATCAAGCTGGTTTGAGCGGTTCGGCGTTGATCCCCAATATCAAATCCGGCGATTCCGGCAGTTTTGTGCAAAAGAATCTTGGCGGTAATTTGGAAAAAAGCAATTATTTGTTATTTACCAAAGAAAAAGAACCGGGGGCGGGACCGTTTATTTCCGCTTTTAGTCCTTCGGCCGGACCGAGCGGCCAATATGTAACGATTCGCGGCCGTGATTTTGGCGGCACGCGCGGTTTATCGCGAGTGTATTTTAATGATACAGAAGCCGTTTATGATTTTCCGGAGCCTTGCGCCGATACGGTTTGGGGAGACGATCAAATTATGGTTAAAGTGCCGAACGGTTTGAGCGACGGTCAATATGCCATTAGAATCGATTTGGGAGGAACGATTATCGATACTCAGGCTTTGAATCCCGGCGCTTTTCAAATTGACCAGGACTTAACTTTGCAATCAAGTATTTGTAAAATTGAACCGAAAAAAGGACCGGTGGCTTCGCCGGTAACGCTGTGGGGAGATTAAATTTAATTTTGACAAAAATGCCGCCGGTACGATTGCCTCGGACGGTCGGGCCGACATGATTGAAACTTCCGTTCCGGTCGGAGCGATTACCGGACCGGTTTATGTAATCAATAAGAGCGAATGGGGGAATGAAGTTAATTTTACGGTTGGTGAATGTTCTCTCGACGCTGAATGCGGCACTCAAATTTGTTGTCCGCAGGATACTTATAAAAAAGGCCGTTGCGTTGATGATAGCGGCGATTGCTTTTTAGATATACCGACTTCGGTTTTTGAA
>LCGL01000002.1 GCA_000999715.1 Candidatus Falkowbacteria bacterium GW2011_GWF2_43_32
AATTGAGCAAGAATTGCTGAATAATTACTGGATCAATTTTTTGCAATAGCTATTATGTATAATAATTCTGGTTCGAACATCATCTATTCTCCTGAGCATAGAAAAGACGAGAGTAAAATCTCGTTTTTTCTTTTGTTTACGGGCGTATTTCTCGTTTTGACCAATCGGAATTTTGAACCCCCAAATTCTCGATTGTGACGCTATTGTGCCGTAAGTTTATAACTTGTGGCGTTTCCAACACTTTTATTGCGTCTCTTAAAGTGTGTTGTCCTAAATGCGCATAACGCATGGTCGTTCTAATGTCGGAGTGTCCCATTAACTCTTTGATAGCGGTCATAGAAACCCCTTTCTCGGCTAATCGGGAGGCAAAAGTATGTCTGAGCTTATGCCAACCAATTTGACGCAGTTTTGCCTGATCGCATATTTCATGAATACTTGTCCGGGAACATTCCGGCCGGAATCTTAATCCGTCCGGGCCTTTTAAAACAAATCCGGTTTTAGGATTAAGAACGAGCAAGTGTCCGTATAAATCTTGCGTCATAGGAACATAGCGAATGCGGTTGCTTTTAGTCGAGCCCAAAACTCCGACCGAGAAATTATCTTTAACGATAATTTGTCTTTTTTCGAAATCAACGTTAGCCCAATTTAAGGCCATTAATTCGCCGATACGCATTCCGGTATGCAGGGCTAGTAGAATTGCCGTGTAATATGATCCAGAAGCCGTGGCTAAAAGTCGATCGGCCTCTGTCTCGGTTAAATAGTCAAATTCTTCCGGATCACAGCGTAGAGGCCGAATTATCGGTATTTTATCTAGTTCGCCCCATTCAACAGCCGTTTTTAGGCACTTAGCTAATGTGCCTAATTGGTTATTAATGGTTTTGGGTTTTATTTTTTTTAGCTGGTTAGCTTTAAATTCTTCAATATCCAAACTGTAAATTTCGTTTAATTTCTTTCGGCCGAAAGCCGGCAAGAGGCACGATCTTAAATAGGTTGTTTTGTTCTTTATTTCTGAAGGTTTGTTATTAACCTTAACGTATGATTCCAGCCACTTGGCCGCGAATTCTTTAAAGGTTAAACATTTCTTTTTTTCTTTCGGAATTAAATCTTCACCTCTAGTTAACCTTTGTCTAAGCACGGATTCAAAAGCTTTGGCTCCGGTGCGGGAGTTATCAGGGCTAGGTAGGCGGTATCTTTGAGCTCGAAAGCTGAAATCTACCCACCATTTTTTTGCACGCTTGATTGCACTCATAATTCATATTTAGGTAATTGACCTAATACAATTCCTTTCTAGGTATTCTAAAACGTCAGCCCTTTTAAAACGGACATTATGGCCAAGTTTATAAAAGGGAATTAGCCGATGACTTATTAAGCGATAGATAGAAGTTTTAGACAAACTTAATAATTCCGCTAGTTGTTCGGTGGTTAGAAATTCAGTTGTATTCAAATCAATTAGCATTAAATTATTAAGGAGCAATACAAGGACACGGGGGTTCGTGCCAGTCGAGTATTACTCTATCATGAATTATTGGCAGTAATCAAATGGCCGACCGGCTGATCGGTGGTAGCCGGAGCCGGAGGCCTTTGATATCTTATTCATTTTTTCTTTTTAAATTAATCTTATTAGTGGTCGTTTGGCGTCTACTTACATAGTCACTAGACGACCAGTTTTAAGGTCGCTAAACGACTAATAGTTTAATTTATAGCAGATGCTTCTATGCTTTCCGTCTCTCATTTTTTCTATCAATCCCTTCTTAACTAATGATTTGATTGTTTCCTTGGTCGAGGTAAGACATAATTTAGCACGCTCCGCTATAGTTTCTTGGCTGGGCCAGCATTCTTTCTTCCCAAAAGCAAAAGAATTTAGAGCAATGGCTATGATTCTTTCATTACGAGTATATTTTGGGCTTTTTAAAAGCCAATTAGGCGCTATAGTAAAGTTCTTCATGGTGGATCGCCCATAGTTTCCTTGTCGTCTTGGAGAAGCTTTGATTGTTTGGCCTATTTGTTCCATAAATCCTTTTTAAAAACCCCACCTACTATAAAAATAAGCGGGGTCGTCACCTCGAATATATTTAATATAGCAAATTTAAGATTAAGAGTCAATATTTAGTTGCTGAATTTTTTTTTATACACTATGCGATAATCAGATTGTTTAATATTAGTTAAAATATATACTATTGACCCGTATAATAAAATTTGTTATTATCATAATGACATTAATAAATAGAGCTGATCCCTCTTTAAGAGCAACCAACACAATAAACTTGTGTTAAAATTTCTGGCGTAGATCTAAAAGGATCAACGCCGCAAGGCAAAACAAACTGTAAGGTTTGCTCGTCTACGCTGGAAATTTGGACGCAATTTTTTTGTTGTTCAAAACGGTGCTAGCAACGTTAAATACTCCTGTACAGGACAACATTCTATATGAATGTAATCGCAAAGCCTACCGCTAAGGGAGGCACCGTATGTTTTCGACGATTTCGACGTCGTCGTGGTTCCGATGAACTAATGGATGCTTATGACTATGGTTATAAGGCCTGGCCAATTGGAAGATAAAAAAATAATAGGTGTGTGAACCTATTATTTAGTCGAAAAAACTGAGAGCAAAACCTCTAGGTACCTAGGGGTTTTTGCTTTTTATTTTGAAAATATATCTTATTACGAATCATAAATAAAGTCAAGGGTACAAAAAAATTTGGTTATTGATTTATAATTTCACGGAAGAGAATTTCATATAACTAATATGACTTTTACCTGTGGATAATTATAGCACTTTTTTAAAATATCTTCAAACCCATAATCTACTTTTATGCCAATAACGTTTAAATTAAATTTTAAAAAAGAATTTAATCCTCTTTTTGTTTTACCACGTATTTAGTTTTGTCGGCTCTCCGTAGTTGTTTTATTATCTCTTCCCCGTCGTATTCTTTACTGACTTTAATATGAGCAATCGGAATCCCGGCATTAGCGAATGCCTCATCGACAAATTTATCACGTTTTTGCCTTGATAAAAGATCATGAGAACTGCCATCCAATTCAACGGCCATTTTTGGCTCCATAGTACCATTACGACAAATAAGAAAATCAACGTGTTTAGCCTTAATCCTGTTAAACGAGGAATAATTACTATCTCCAAACTTAACCTGAATAATATCAGGAATTCTAACCTTAGTAGAAATCTCGTATTTATTGCCCAGAATTCCTTTTAAAAAATTATAAAATTTTAATTCTGACGGTGATAAAAAATTATCTTTTTTCATATACGGTTGATAATTAATTTCTACCGCTCCATCCGGTTTATTTTGCAATTGTTTATCATATTCCTTTGTGTCACTAATTTTATAGGGGATATATTTATTCGCTTTTTTTGGATATCTTCCTTGCTTATCCAGTAAATACGTCAGTAACGTAAATATTGCAACAATAGCTAAAATAAGAATTGATATTGATAGCAATTCTGACGATATGGTTAAAAATGCTTTGGCTAAATCCGGGTCGGCCATACTCTTGGTATCCGGGAGAAACAAAAAAGGTCTCCCGACACGATTAATATACTCTTTCGAATATACGCCTAGATAGCGAAAATCGGTCAGAAGACCATCTCTGCTATCTAGGGCTTTAAACCATGTCTCAAAATGAGGTTTAGGCTTTATTACTATATTTAATTATTTGTGCTAAAATTGTAATATAAGTTAAGAAATTAGTCAAAATTCAAATTGATATGAAAAGCAGTTTTTTTGAATATTATAACTTAGATGAAGCAGAAAGAAGCAGAATTTTAAGAGAAGGTATTCTTATTTTTGACGCAAGCTCTCTATTAAACTTATATCAATATTCTCAGAATACAATAAATTCTCTCTTGAATGTATTGGAAGGCAATAAAGAAAGGCTATGGCTACCGCATCAATTTGCCAAAGAATATCATAAAAATAGACTGAAGGAAATACGGGTACAGAGTAAAGCCTATGAAAGTTCGGTTCAAAATTTAGAAAATCAATTAGGAAATCTCATTAGCAAATCCTGCGTTCATCCTTTTTTGGATGTAGACGATAAAGCTTTTCGGTCTATTAACAAAAATGTAAAAAAAATAAAACAACAGTTAGACCAATATAAAAAAGATCATCCAGTTTGGTTTAGGGACGATTTCATAATGGACAAGATTACAGAATTTTATAATGGTAAAATTGGTAAAATCTCTGATATTAAGATCGAGGATGTTCTAAAAGAAGGAGAAGAAAGGGGAAAAAATAAAATTCCACCAGGCTACATGGATTACAAGGATAAAAAAGGCAACGACAGATTCGGGGATTTTATTGGTTGGAAAGAAATAATCAATCAAGCTCAGACTCGAGGAAAAGATGTTGTATTTATTATTGATGATATAAAAGAAGATTGGTGGCTATTTGACGACCCACATACCAAAAGGATAGTATGCCCTAGACCAGAGTTAATAAAAGAATTTAAAGATTTGGCTAATCAAAATATAATTTTTTATAAAATGGATAGATTCTTAGAAACTATAAGTGGGTTCGATCTGGCTGTAATTACAGAGGTAAAAGAGAAAGGAAGGAATTTAGAAATTAATCTTTCAGAACAAGTGTCCGTCAGTGACTCAGCCGAATTTATACCTATATTATCAGCAGAGCCATCTGAAATTATTGACAAACCAGAAATTAAAGAAGTTTCATTTAAAGAACCCGTGGAAGAAATAGAACCCACAAAGATGGAAGCTGAGCCAAGTGTCTCTTTAACGCGTGAAGAGGAACAAAAATGATTAATAACAAAATAATATGAAAACTTATTTAATATCTTATGACTTGGGCTCTCCTGAAACTATATTAGATTATAATAAAATTTTTGGAGCTATTAAGAGTCATGTCGGTTACGCAAAAGTCTTAAAATCAGTTTGGATTGTTAAAACAAACAGAACTAGGCAGCAAGTACACGCAATCATTAGGAATGTCTGTGATTATAATGATAAAGTTCTTATTATAGAAGTCACTAACGATTGGATTTGTAGTGGTATACCTGACAATGTTACCGATTGGATGAAAAGAAATATATAATATAACAACCTTACCAACCCCCTTATATTGCTAGCCCCACAAAAAGTTGTGACGCTATTGTGACTGAAAAGTGGTAAAGTCGTGATATTTCGGATTAAAACAGATGAATCAAAAAAGTTGAAATATTCTCTAATAATAGTAAAATTTTGCTAGTATTAAATCATATATCAAAATCTCTTTTTTCTAAAGAAGCGGTAACAGACAAAGATATTGAAAAATATTTACTATTTATCAAGGAGACCGGGCTTAAAGATTTAATTACTTCTCAAAAAATTAAAAACCTGGTTGATTATATAATTGGTGTAGAGGCCGGACTCGATAGTAATGGCCGTAAAAATAGAGGCGGTCATTCTATGGAAGATATTGTTGGTTTCTTTATCGCTGATATTTGTAAAACCAGAGGTTTTAAATACTTAAAAGAGGCGACTTCGGAAAAAATAAAAAGTGAATGGGGTTTTGACGTTCCGGTTGATAAATCTTCCAGACGTTATGACTATGTTATAAATACCGGCAAAGATATAGTGATTTTTGAAACTAATTTTTATGGCGGTGGTGGCTCAAAGTTAAAATCAACAGCCGGTGAATACAGGGATTTATTTAATGTTTTAAATAGCCAATATAAATTCGTTTGGATTACTGACGGTAATGGATGGAAATCAACTTCTAGACCACTAAGAGAAACTTTTAATCATAATGATTATATTTTTAGTTTAGATATGATTGAAAAGGGTGTCCTAGATTATCTTATGAGTTAGTTTATAATTTATGCCTATTTTAAAAACTGATGATTCATTTTTAGTTTATAATAGAGATAAGTGCCGCGAGTTAATAAATAAAGGCCTTAATAATAAAGAAGATATAATGCAGTTTTTGCTTTCTTTGCATATTGTTTTAGAGGTTGGTATTAATTCTTTTTTTAGAGCATTGATATTGGTTCGTAGATTTGGCGGGTTTAAGACAGATTGTATAGATCAAGTTAGTTTCATAGATAAGATAACAATGTTTTTTTATTTACCATATTCCTCCGGTGTTATATCTTCAGAAGTTATAGAACAAAATAGAAGTGCTATAAGTAAATTAAAAAGCTTCGCCGAGGTAAGAAATAAATTAATGCATGGCCACATAAATGCGGAAATATTTGAAACACCTGACAATCTTTTTGCTGGTAAAATTAAAAAAGTGACAGCTACTGCCAAGTTGATACATAATGATGTAGTAATAAAACAAATTAGTGATTTTAAATTTATTGTTAGCTCATTGTCATTTTTTATAAACACATATTGGGATTCCTTCGGGATTGAAGAAACAAAAGAAGGAAAGCGGATAATTAATGTAAAGTCCGGATTAATAGATTTTTATTTAAATGGCTCTTTTCTTAATATTTAATTTTATTATTGAATAATAATTTTCTTTTCCTTCACTAGATCGTTAGAATGTGACCAAGAAGATAGAACAAGAAATCATTAAAATATGCCAATCTATCAAAAATTAAATGAAGAACTTTTACAAAATTTGTGTTCTGTTGTTGCAGACACTAATGATGGAATAACTGGAGGCCAAATTGGAAAATATCTTGCCGCAGCTAATATTAATGATCCCTTTCCCGGCGCAACAAAAAGAGATCGCCTATTTGAAGCCCTTAAAGTTAAACAAAATAATGATAATTGCTCTAATAATATTTTTAACTTTTTGATAAAAGTCATGTCTCCGGTAAATTATGTAAAAAATCCAGAGCTATTTGAATTTCGCCGTCAAGGAATAAATAGGGTACTTCTGTTTGCAGGTTATGAATTAAATAAAAATGGCGAGTTTAAGCTAGTAGATAGTGTAAAAAATCTTGATGACGCTCAAAATCGAGCTGATAAATTAACAGCTGAATTACAAAACCGTAAAGTACATAATGAAGTTCTTAAATATTGCAAACCGGAGCTTCTGCAGGAGAACTATTTCCACGCCGTGCTAGAGGCAGTGAAAGGTATCGCTGGTCGTATGCGAGAAATGACTGGGTTAACATCGGACGGATCAGAGCTCATCGAGGAAGCATTAAAAATATCTAATCCTTATATAATCATCAATTCTTTCCGAACAGATACTGAAAAATCCGAACAATCCGGCTTCTCTAATTTATTAAAAGGAGTTTTTGGTATGTTTCGCAATATAACAGCTCATGCGGCTAAAATTGAATGGCCAATTTTGGCTGAAGAAGCATTTGATTTATTAACATTGGTATCACTTGTCCATAAAAAACTTGATAAAGCAATTATTATTAAACTTAAATAGATTCTACCACCTCCTCTTGTATTGCCAGCGAAACAAAAAGTTGTGACGCTATTGTGACTGAAAAGTGGTAAAATCGTGATATTTCGGATTAAAACAGATGAATCAAAAAAGTTGAAATATTCTCTAATAATAGTAAAATTTTGCTAGTATTAAATCATATATCAAAATCTCTGACCCCGGGAGCAAACATAAAAATAGGCTAAAATTAGCCTATTTTTGTTATATTATTGACAATTATTTATAAATATGATATATTGTATTTACTTCACATCAATGGCAAATCGTGGAAATAATTCTGCTTTTGACCGAAGAGTGATGATATATGTACGTTTATTTAAAAAATTCGCATGAAATGCAGTCGGCATTAACAAACAATGCCGAAGTAGATTTCTTAACAGAAGGTGCTAGCAAGGTAAATGTTTATTGCAGCAAAACCTATCCTTACGCAGACGTCACGAAAGACACCGAGATAGAATCAATCATGCAGAATGAATGTTTGCAGAAGTTTTTTCTAAAAGCTGTTATTATTACATTTCCAAAATTTTTGGAACATCGTATGAATGGTATTTACATTTATGGCAAGGTGAAAGCTGAACTACTAATTGTAAAAGATAACCAACGTCTGAAAATTGAAGCAGACAGTTTAGATAGCTTGCCAGACATGGTTGAACTTCAGAAAAAAATTTGGGCAGGAACAATTGCCCCATCTATTTCCTATGAAGGGAAGCAGGCAAAACGTCACCCACTTGATATTCTGGCTCAAATTCTTGACTCTAAGAGTCTTAATAAAGTTCAAAGATTCTGTTTGGCGTTAAGATTAACCAGACACAAAAGGTAACGCAAAGAACCCTTTTATGGCCACCAAATCATCGGTGGCTTTTTTCTTGCAAAAAAGTTCCAATTTTATCCCTATCCCCGAGCTACGATATAAAAACGAGCAGAAATGCCTGTTTTTATTACGTTAAATTGGTTCGATCATTTTTGCTATATTTTAGGCATTTTAGCAAATAGACAGATTCTATCGGTTGATATTAGTTCGAATCCCTTTGCCTATTTTTTCGTCTTTAAAATTTAAAAGATATAGAGTATACTTAACATATATGAATATTTTAATAAAAAAATTAAATTTTAAATAAACTAATTTTTAAAATTATGAAAAAGAAAACAAAAAGCAGTTCAGGCGCAATGGAATTATTTAAAATCGGCGCCGGTTTGGCTGGTTTAGCCGCCGCCGCTTATTTTTTAATGGAATCAAAAGGTAAAAAAAAGCAAACACAAGTTAAGTCTTGGGCAATTAAAATGAAAGGTGATATTATAGAAAAACTCAAATCAGCTCGTAATATCAGCGAACCGATTTATCAGGGAATAATTGATGCCGTAGCCGCTAAATATGAAAAAGAGCTAAAATCTAGTCCCAAAGAAATAAGAGAGTTGGCGCAGGATTTAAAAAAACACTGGAAGGCGATTAGCGGTTTAGTTCTAGCAGCCAAGAGTGATACAGCAAACTCGGCAAAAAAAATAGAAACAAAACAAATGAAAAAAGAAAAAAAATCTGTAAAAGTTTAAAGGCCATCAGATTATTATTTGTTTTTTGACGGAAGCAGAGATGACGAATCTGTTATGGGCGATGGTATGGCCTAGCTAATTTACATAACTGGCAAAAATTAATCCCGCTAAATTTAAAAGTGGAATTTTTTATTTATTGAAAATAATTCTTGTTCAAACTTCGTCCACGACCCCGAGCCCTTGACAAAAGTATATCTAAGTGATATGCTTTTTTGATAATTAAAACTGTATTATTGAACATTCAAAATTTTATAAAAATGAACATAGAAGGAAGACTGACGGTTAGTATGAATGGTGAATGTTTTACTTTTGATATATCATCTAAAGTAAAAGAGACGTATGAATCAATTAGTATAACATCATCTGATTTTGACGAAGATACATCAAAATTGGTATTCGATCTTAAGGAGAAAAACGTTTATTTTAATCTTGACCTAAATAAAATACGCGTTTTATCCCCAAAACCGAAACTTTGTAATGTTTGTATATATACAGACATAAAATTAAGGCAAAAACTGATTGCAACAATTTTATAAGGAAGAGAGTAGGCCTAATAGTGAAATTACTCATATTGCAGACTAATCAATAAGATTGGTCTGCTTTTTATTTATTTTAGAATAATTCTGGTTCGAACTTCGTCCACGACCCCGAGTAGACATAAAAATAGGCTGATAACAGCTTGTTTTTAATTACTATTAATAGATTATTGACAGAAAATATGCTATATTGGTATACTTTTCTATTATCAAAGAACTTTAAAAACAAGTATTCATTTATTATAAAACAATTAGACATGATTAGATCTGTAAAAAAAGTGCCAAATCTGGTACCAATTAAAAATGTTATCATCTCAGTTTTTGATAAAATTGGATTAGATATCCTGGTCCCAGGATTAATTAAGAATTGTCCAGATGTGATGATATATTCAACTGGAGGGACATTTAAATTCATTCAGGATTTATTGGGCTCAGAGGAATCTGGAAAACACTTGAAAGAAGTATCGGAATATACTGGACAACCTGAAACCGAAGGTGGTTTAGTGAAGACACTTCATCACAAATTATTCCTTGGCTATCTCACGGAAACATTTTGTGAGGCACATCAGGAAGATATGAAAAGAGAAGGCGCCGTCCCCATCGACTTAGTTGTTATGAATCTCTACCCATTTTCTAAGGTAGTAGAAAAAGAGAGTGTAACGATTGAAGAGGCTAGGGGAAATATTGATGTTGGTGGACCTTCTACATTACGTGCGGCTGCTAAAAATTGGCACCGTGTAATGACATTGGCTTCACCAGAGTGGTATTCAGGCTTCGTAAATTATTTAGAAAACAATCAAGGAAAAACAGACGCTTACATAAGATTTATTGCATGGAAAATGACGTTTAAAACTCTTTCAGAGTATGATGCAGAGATATATAAATATCTTTCATCACGTGCTCATTTTCCGGAAGAAGGAGAAACTTATGAATTTGTGTAGACGTCCTTACCAAATTACTGCAGCCTAAATAGAGGTTGCAGTTTTTATTTTGTTTTGAGCAAAAAAGTTCGGAAGCTGTCCCGGTATGCGAGCAAATCTTGACAAAAAAGTATACTTATAGTATACTTTTTTGATAGTTAAAATTGTTGAACATTAAAAAATTATATCATGAAAACAAAAAAGCTAATTAAGCTAACGCCATTGTTTAACTCAATTATTCAGTCGGTTGTAATAACGGCAATCATCTTGCTTGTAATTATAATTAAAGAAAGTTGGCCAATCATAATTGCCGCCCCATTTGCTGCTGGATATTTGTATTTTATAGTAATAGGATTATTCCTCGGTGATGAGTGCTATGATGAAAGTATTTATGGAGTTTGTAGGTATAGGATTATTAAAGAAAGAATTTTGGATTCTGATTTGTATTTTATACAAGCAAAGCCTTTGTCACCATTCTTTTTTCTGTTTTGGAAAGGAGCAGCCCATTCATCTTTTTTGTATAAAAAAGACGGCGAGCTTTATATGTGTGATAATGCTTTTAGATCTAAAGAGGATGCCTATTGGAAGGTTAAAGATTTAACAAATAGACAGGAATATAAAAAACTGTTTCTTGTTAAAGAAATTGAAATCTGTTCTCATAATTAACTTTTGGCATTATATTGAGAGAATCGAGCATATATCTTTAGATGTATGCTTTTTTATTTATTCAAAACAATTTTAGTTCGAACATCGTCCATGACCTTGGGAGCTAGCATTGACAAAAATATATCTAGTGTGATATATTTTTTATTACCTTAACAATTTGTTTCACTAAAAAATAGGAGGAAAAATCATGATTTTATTTATTGCGCCTAAAGTGACCTATAAACGTGGATCTGTGGGAATTGATAGAAATAGAGAAATCCAGCTGATTGTCTTATGGTTACGCGATCGCCTTATTATTAAGGATATAAATGCCTCTGGATATGATGGCTTGCATTTATTCCCAAATGAAAAGCCTATCGGAGGAGAAACGCTAAAATGTCCGATTATTGATCTAGTATCTTTGCGAAAGGATGGAACCGGCTGGGACGTAAAAGGCGAAACTGCCGAAGGAAAAGCATTTGATTTTCCGATATATCACGATTTTGTACAAGGGAAAAGTTATTTAGGAAAGGAGCCAATTTATTCATTATTTTGGCCCTATAAATAACTAGATTACTTTTAAAAAACAAAACCCTGAGGTTAACAAGTCTCAGGGTTTTTAATTTGTTTAGACTAATTTTCATAGCAGGGAAGATATTAAACAGTTAAGAAAATATATAATTTATAGCGAGTCCCATAAATATAAAAATTGTGCTCTTTGGATATTAGTTAGCTCCTGGCTATCAATCACTATGGTCGTAAAATCATTGCTTAGAGAGAACATGGCTGTTTTATTTTTCCAGATGTAAGTTAAGCCATGAAAGTTATATTTATTTGGAACAATTTTGACTTGCCGTAACTGTTTCGGCCCCAATTCTTGACGTTCTTTAGCAGTGACGGAGTCCTTTAAAATTAGCTTAATCGGTATTTTTTTCTTTAATCTTTGAGATAGGAACCACTTATGATGATCGCCTAAAACAGTTAATAAATCTTCGGCTACGGCGAAACTATGTATTTCCTGAGCTTCTTCTAAAATTTCTTCTAGAATTAATTTCATTTGTTCTTTGCCTTGGTAGAATCTTACGGTCGGTTTGCGGCGGGACAGGCCGGTAATAGCCTCCAGTTCTGGCAGGGAACTTTTTATAGCATCCACTTGCCTTTGTGCCTGTTTAACTAATTTTTCAGGCTCTTCAGGATTGAAATATTTAACTTTCTTTTTTAAGTAAGTATTAACTAGGCCGCGTTTTATTAGAGCGCCCAAGATTTCATAAATAGTTGATCTAGCTAGTGATGATTTATCGGCAATTTTTTGCACCGGGGCCGGTCCAACCTGAAGAAGCGCAAGATAAACTTTTGATTCTTTTTCGCTTAAACCGAAGTCTTGAAGAATTTTTTCTATTTTCATATTCTAGATACTTATTCTGTCGGCAAAACCGACGGCTTTTTTGTAACAATATATTAGCTTATTTTAGCTATTTTGTCAATATTAAATAAAAATATTGTCGGAAGTATTGATATATTAATGAATTTTACGGAAAATTACACTAATCCCTTAATTAGGACTTAATCAATTAATTCTATGTTTAAACAACATTACAAAAAATGTTTGATTGGCGTGCTGATTGTTTTAGCAATTGGCGCACTCGGTTTTGTCGTTATTAGAAACAGAAATAATGACGTCATAGAATTACCCATAATTAGAATTGGCTACCGGGCGCATAGCATGTATGCCCCCCTTTTTGTCGGTCTGGAAAAAGATATTTTTAGTGCAGAAGGGTTGAGAGTCGAGGCCGTTGAGTTTCAATCAACCAATCAATTAATGGAAGCTTTAATCGCCGACCGTATTGATGCGGCTCTGGGCGGAGTTAATACCTTTTTATTATTTACTATTGAAGAAAAGGATCCGGGGTATTTCAAAATATTTTCTTTATCTCTTGAGAACCAAGAGCGCCCGGCTTCGTTTATGATAGTTTCCGCTAGCTCTACTTTGAGTATTAAGGATTTGCAAAATAAAAAAATTGCTTCCTATTTAGGTTCTAGTGTTAGTGCAATGTATCGGCGGTTTATAGAACAGAACCAGATTAGTGGAACAGAGCTAGTTCAAATGGAACCAAAACTAGAATTGTCGTCTTTAGAAGCAGGTCAAGTTGATGCCGCTATTGTTCTGGAACCGCTTGCTACGACCGGAACATATAAAAATATTAGTCGACCTTTGGAGCAAGCTTTATTTGATAAATATTTTATGAAAGATATTCCTTTTGCGGCCAGCGTTGTTTCCAGTAGCTTCGTTAAAAAGTATCCTGATCTTGTTAGACGATTGGTTTCAGCTCATGATTTGGCGCTGGATTTTATTGATAAACATCCAGATGAAGTTAAGGCTATTTTGTCTAAATACACCCCGCTTGATAAAGCGGTTGCCGCTTCAATGGCGGTTGCTCCATATCAAAAGTTTGCTGGAATGGATAAGAATAAAGTTCAAGAGTTGTCCGATTTGTTATTAAGTATCGGAGAAATTAAAAAACCAGTTATCAGTGGCTCTATGTTTTTAGAATATGATTAAAGTAATTGGGATAAATAAAAGTTATGGCACGGCGGCCATACTACAGAACATCTCTTTTGATATTTCGGATGGACAAATTGTTGCTTTATTCGGGCCGAATGGTTGCGGCAAGACAACCTTATTGAAAATTATTGCCGGTTTAGACAAGCAAGATAGCGGTGAAATAAAGCAATTGAACAAAAGCGATGATAGCGATTTGAGCGCCGGTCTAGTGTTTCAGGATCATCGTTTTTCTTTGTTACCTTGGATGACTATCCGCGGAAATATTGAGCTAGCCTTAATTTCTAGAGTGAAAAGCAAGCCAGAGAGAGAAGAGAAAGTCAATCAAATTATTAATCGGTTAAATCTTGGCAAGCATCAGTATAAATATCCCTATCAAGTTTCTGGCGGACTATCGCAACTAAGTGCCTTTGGTCGGGCTTTGGCACTTAATCCTGATATATATTTATTTGACGAACCATTTTCCGCCTTAGATTATCAAAGCGCTCTGAAGCTACAGCAGCAGTTCTTAGCTCTATGGGAAAAAGATAAGAAATCGACAATTATTGTCACACATTCTATTGACGAGGCCATTCTTTTGGCCGATCAAATTATTATTTTTTCCGGTTTACCGGCAAAAATTTTAGATATTATATCTAACAATATTCCGCGACCACGAAGTTTAGAGCAATTGGGCGGTGATCTATCTCAAAGAATCCGCCAGAAAATAATTTCCATAGCCCAATCATTCTTAATATGAGTAATTGGAAAAAACAATTAATAATTATATTAATCATTGCTTGGGTGTGGTTTTTATTGGCGGAATCAGAAATATTGCCGGTTTTGTTATTTCCACCGCCACAAAAAATTATTTCTGCTTTTTGGCATCTCTTTGTCGGCGGAACGATACTGTCGGACATCGGAGCCACTTTTATGCGTTTGTTCATCGGATTGGGCATCGGGAGTCTGTTGGGGATTTTAATAGGACTTAGCACTCTTAAGTCTAAAGGTAGAAGCGGTCTAATTTTTTGGATAGATTTTTTGCGATCCATTCCGGCCGCCGCGTTACTGCCGATTTTTTTATTGTTATTGGGCTTGGGCGAAATTTCAAAAATCACATTAGTCATCTTTAGCGTTACTTTGATTATGAGTATTAATACTATCTATGGAATTAAAAATATAAATAATATTAGATTAATGGTCGCTAAAAATTTATTACTTAATACTTGGCAAACTTTCTCTAAAGTTATCTTCCCTGAAGCATTGCCGCACATTTCTTCAGGATTAAGGCAATCTATCTCTTTCTCCTTAATAATTGTGATAGTTATTGAAATGCTGGTAAGTACGGAATACGGTTTAGGTCGTCGAGTAGTGGATTACCATTTAACTTTTGAAATCAGTTCAATGTATGCCGTTATTATTTTAATCGGAATTATTGGTTATAGTGTTAATAAGATCTATGTTTTGCTAGAAACCAAGAAAGTTCATTGGATAGGGAAATAAGTTGAATATAGAGACAAATGGTCCTTAGAGGAACACTCATATTGTTATTTAGCTAATGTTGTCGGCGAAAAAGGGAACCCTAATTTTACTAAAGACGAAATAGATAGCGGTTTTGAGGTAAAATGGATATCTTTAGAAGAAGTTATTAAATTATTTTAAAATATATAAATAAAAAGACCAGAAGTATTATACCCCTGGTCAATTATCTTTTTAGTTTGAATATCAATCTTTTAAAGATTCTTCAGACTCTTTACACCAAGCTAAGTATTGTTCATGTTCTTTTTCTGCCTTCATTAGTAGCCCTTTCTCTCTTTTATAGATTGAGGGCATAAGATCTTAAGATACATTGCCAGCTCTTGTTCTTCAGTTAAACGGTAGATAGTATAAGTTGTAATAACTTGATTACTTTCTTTTACCGATTTATTAACGATTAAGTGTGATGGAACATCGTTTTTTTGCAGTTTCTTCAAAGTTTTTAAAACAGCATGATAAACACTCTGATTTGCTTTAAGTGGCACGTCAATTATGCCAAGTTCAATTGACCAGATCTTATATGATTTATTATAATCTTCTCTGGAGAAAACGGCAAAGTTAATTTCTTGTTCAGAGAAGATAACCTCTGAGACGTAAGTTTGGTCGTTAGAAACGAAAGGCTTTCTTTCAAAAATTCTTGTTAAAGCCATGACACCGATTTTGTTAATACTATTCATTTGTTAAAGGATTTTATCGCTACGGGCGAGACCGAAATTATTTTTTTCCGCTTGGCATTCAGGGAGTTTCTTTATTCACCCGATATCTATTAATTAAGGAAATAGAATAACCTTGAGACTATGGTATCATAAAATAACTTATTTGTCAATGAGAGCAATGGTTTCAATCAATTGGTGTCTAGATTTTCGTTATATTAGCTATTGAAGTTCGTAAGTTGTCCCTTTAAGCAGGGATTCAAACTATCGGTCGGTTTGGACAAGTGAACGAGGCGTTTGCCGGCGCCGAGTGAGGGCGGGAATCCCCATTTTCGAGCAGTTGACAAAAATATATCAATGTGGTATATTTTTTTTGTTACATTTACATTAACAAAATACAGGAGAGAAAAATAATGAAAAAAATTTTAATTGTTGAAGATAACAATGACTTCAAAAATATTGTAAAAATGGTAATAAATGAAAATTTTCCAGAGAGTAAGGTCATTATATTTGATGAAGCTAAAAAGGCTGTTGAGGCGATTTCTTTTTCTGATAAAGATTTCGACATATTATTGCTTGACGGAGATTTAGGCTTTGGTGGTTATGGCGGGGATGTATTGAATATCTTGACGCCCGAACAACTTCAAAAAACTATTGTTTGTTCGGGGAATGGAGCATTTATTGCTGAGGCAAGGGAAAAAGGATTATCCATTTTTATGGATAAAGAGTTTGAAGGCATCAGAGCTTCAAAAATTGGTTCATATATTTTAGAAACTTTAAAAAGAATTTAATTTTCTACTAATCAAAAAACCAAAATAACTCAAACTAAAAGAGATCTAAATTACTAAGCCGGTATTTCCTTATAAAATACTGGCTTTTTATTTACTTAATACCGTTCCGAGTATATCTCAAATTCCGAGCAGATTGACAAAAAGTATACTTATAGTATACTTTTTAGTTATTTAATTGAATAATTCTGGCTCCGGGACGGGCAATAGAACTTTAATAATTTGGAGGACGTAGACATGAAAATAAAAAAAGGAAGAACTCGTTTAGTCTTTATATTTAAAAATATTGTTATTAAGGTTGCTATGATTTATTTATATGCAGCATTAAGAAATGAAATATATTTTCTATATTTTAAATTGAAGATTATGAAAAACGACGGGATAAAGGAATATTTTCGTCGCAAAAAAGAAATTAATCTGAGGCATATCGAGGATAGAAAGCAATATGAATTTGACAAGATTAAAAAAGAAAAAGAAATGCAAATGGACATCCCGATTACTAAAATCTATGAATGTTATGACACAACCGCCATGTGTTTATTGAGCGGAATTATGGCCAACCTGCAAGAACGGCAATTTTATAAAAAAACAAAAAATGTTTTTGTCATGCCGACATATTTTTCTTTGTTCGGATTCCTTAATATTCAAAAAAGAGGAGAACAAATAGATTTTTGGGACAGTATAGATGTTTGGTATTATATACATGATAATAGTCAGAACCATCATCAACCTTTCTGCGATGGGCATACGCTATCAGAAACAGATAATTTTTGCTTAGACAACGGGCATTTAAAAATGGTAGATTATGGCAGTCGTAGCCTCGAACCATTTTTAGAAAAAAACGGAGAAAAGCTATATAGTAATTTTAAAATCCCCGAGTAATCTTGAGGATTTTTTTATTACAAGAAAGCTCCAAGTATGTCCGCCCTCGGAACAAATTTCAAAAACGTCTTATTATATGGGCATTTTTGTGTATATTTTGGTTCGCATTCTTGTTGAGGTATGGATAACTTTATGATATAATATTTATATTAATATGCTAAAAGACCCTACTTTTGAACAAAAAGAGGAAAAATATAGAAGAATAGAATCTGATGTGCCATCGTTCGAGAACGAGAAAAAGGAGATTGAAATAACTCTTGAACCTGATGGCAAGCCAAAAGCTTTGGCGTTTTTTGATATAGATTCAACTTTAGGAAATTTCAAAGATATTCATGGTAAGGCCATTCAAGAACTATATCCAAATCATGATCCAGAGGAGGTGGCTCAAGAATTTTTTAAAGGTCAATCCTTGGGGACTACCTATAGAGTGCATGATCGTTTGATTAAAATATTTGATGATGGTTTAGAGGAGTTTAAGGATGTGGATAGGTATATGAAATGGTTTTCTGAGCATGTGTCAGAAATTGACAAAGAAGGGGGTGCTCATGAAAAGGCTTCTGCATATTCTTTTAAACATAGTCAGTTAGCAGCGGGGATGGCAGAGAATTTATACCAAAAAGATCCTAGCTATTTTGAGAAAGCAAAAATAGTTCCTGTTTTTAAGCTAGTGAAACTGTATAAAAGAATGGGAATACCTATGACCGTGATGACAGCTAATGACAAGCCATTTGCAGAGTCAATTTGCAAATGCTTAAATTTATCTGATTCTTTTATCACTTTAGCCTATCAACAAGATTTTGAGGGTGGTGGTAAAGATAGGGCCATGGAAGTTTTATTGGATAAAATAAAAGAAAAAAATGTTCCTATTCCTGAAAAGTTAATAGTGGTTGGTGATTCTCTCAATGGTGATATTGGCCCAGGGGCCGCTTTTCAAAATAGGCATAATGATTTTGAGGTGGCCGGTGTTTTAATATCAGATGGTAATTTGGAGGACGATAGACTTAAAATAGCAGAGAATAAAGATTTGAAAAATATAAATGTAGAAGTATTAGATTCTAGTAAGGTAACAGAGGATGCTGTTGGTGAACCTCAGATAGCTTTGTTTAGAAAAAAATATCAAACCAAAAATGATTAAATATTATACACGAAAAGAATATCAAAAAATAGCTTTTTTGTATGATTTGGGTATAATGAGAAAAATTGAGAAATTACATATAGGTTACGGTGGTTCAGCTAAAGTTTCTGTTTTAACCGGTAAAGGTAAATTTGTTATCTCTAAAAATTTAATATCTAGGGGCAAGGGCATAGTTGGTAAAACCAAAAAGTCTTTGCAATATGAAATAGAGATGTTGCAAACAGTCAAAGACTTGTCGGTCCCTCATTTTATTAAATCAAAAAATAATAATTTTGTTGAAAAGTTCAAAGATGCTTGGGTGAGTGTCTATTTTTTTATTCCTGGTAAGCCACCAAAAAATATTACTAAAAAAATGGCGTATCAATTAGGAGGGTTTTTTGGTAGCTTCCATAAAAAAAGTGCTAAATTTCAAACAAAATTAGTTTCCAGAAGAAGATATTATGATTTGAGTCCAGTGGTGATGGATAAAATGAGGCCTTTTGCTTATAACCAAGAAAATCCGATATTAAAAAAAGTGGTTGCAGAAGTTGAGCGGGGCGTTATTAATAACCGTCCATCTAAAAAATTACTCGTAGGGCCTATTCATGTTGATCCTTATTCTAAAAATGAGCTCTTTCAAGGGGAAAAATTAACAGGTATTATTGATTTTGGTAATTTTTATTTGGGACCGCAAATGGTTGATGTGGGGAAATGTATTATGTGGAATTGTTGTTTTGACAGGAAGATTGATATTAATCTGACCAGGTATTTTATAAAAGGTTATTTATCATCCAGAAAGCTTAATAGCGATGAGACAAGATACTTAAAGAAAGCTATTCTTTATGCTATTTATAGCCACATTTGGGTTGATCTGTATCATATTCCTTTAAAATATGTTCCGGAAAGTTACACCTTATTTCTGGTAGATAATTTTTTGCCTGTAGCTAGGCAAATTGAAAAAACTAGTTTTAAAATAGATTTAAATTAATTTCAGTTCGAACATCGTCCATGACCCCGAACAAAACACGAAATCAGGACTTAAAAGCCTGATTTTGTTTTAATATTAGATACATTTTATTTACAAAGCGGTTCGAACATTTTCTGGATATGTATTACATTTTTCAGAAAATCCTTAATTTTATTGGTCTATCTTGGTTCTAATCCGAGTCCCTATTTTTTAAATATAATTAAAAACACCCATTGGGGTGTTTTTGGTTATGTTAGCAGTTTTACAAATTTATGATTTCATAGACTGTTGCCATCGCCAATCATCATAAGCTTTTTGTTCAGCGGCAAGCGTGTTGTTTAAACTCATCGCGCCTTCTCTGAAAGCTTCGGAGTCTTTTATTTTTTTCTCATCTTCGTTTTTTTTCTGAAAATGATTTAAAATTACCTTTTGAATTTGTTTTTTATCACTCATGACCTTTTATTTTTAAATGTTCAACGATATTTGCTCAGTTTTATATATTATAATAATATTAGATTTTTGTCAACAGACGTTAAAAATATGAGCGGATACTAAAGGTATAAATGTTTTGTTGTTAAAACCGTTCCGAGTATATCTCAAACTCCGAGCAAGTTGACAAAAAAGTATACTTATAGTATACTTTTTTGATATTTAAATCTGTTTTTATTAAATAGATATAGCGAGAAAAGAGCAACTCGCCGAATGGCACAAAGCAAAAAAATAATCTCGGCATCGCACGTTGCGGTAAAATACATTAAAAATGAAAACTTTCGCAGGAATCGGGAGGGATGCATTATCGCATCTCTTTACAAAGAAGAAGATTTTTTCTTTTTCGGTTGACGAAAAACAGGGTATTGTGAGAATATATCCCAGAGTAATCACTATTTCAAAAAAACCTATTGATCTTGGGCGAGAATACTTAGCCTACATGGTCGGAATTGCCAATAGAGAAAAAAATCATAAAATTTTTCTTTGGGATATTGAGTTGGGTTTAAATGAAATTCAGCTTACAGCTAACGAAAATGAAGGTAAGTTGATAGATTTAATTATTAGGACTCAATCAATAACTCCTACTCATGTAGTGATTGCTGAGAAGGAAGAATGGAACGACTCCCCTATGTTTCAGTGGGATGTAAAATTAGAGTTTGCAAAACGTGGAGTTGAGCTAGCTCAACCTTGTTCGGTAGAAAGGATCACTATTTACTCTCTGAACGATGGTCAAAAGCAAGCTATTGTTCAGAAGAAATAAGAAGACATCGAAGGGCCCGTCTATCAAAGTGGGGCCTTTTTTATTTTAGTCTGGACTTTATCCATGAGCCCGAGCAGATTGACAAAAACAATATCTCTATGGTATTATTTTTTATTACCTTAACAATTTAATAATTTGTTTAACTAAAAATAGGAGATTGCATAAATGACAAATAAAGCACGGGCAGAGATATTTAGTAATTTACTAAATGATGCTACTAAGACATCAGAAATAATTCGCAAGAAACATCAAATTATTGAGAAAAAGAAGAAGGAGCTAAACTCTATTGTTGAAAAATATAATTCACAAGGCAGTATAGTTTTGTTCAGCCAGACAACCCCGGAAATTAAGGCCGAGGATTATCATAGGTTCTATCCATCAAGAAATTATACTATTACTAGTGTAAACATTTTCGCTTTACCCATTTGTATCGGTGAGCCTTTAACCTGCGGTTTAATGCTATCTCTCTCTTTTGATTTAGAAGAGGGAGATAAATGGCAATGCTCATTATCCAATTTGGAAATAGAATGCAAAAAAGGCAAAAACCATTATGTTGTATTTTCACGTGGGGCAAGCGGAATCTCATCCGCCCTCCGATTTCTTACGCCAGGTGATGAAATTGTAATTTATGATTTCTCCCAGTTTGAATTAATAGAGAAAGTTATTTTTTCTGCTTTTGATCAATTAGGTTGGCCTCGCGATAAAATTAAAATAGAAGGAAGGCCATAAATTAACAAAGCCCTGAAATTAAAAAATCAGGGTTTTTATTTATTTACAACAATTTTGGCTCGAACATCGCCCGTTCTCTTGAGCTTGACAAAAAAGCATACTTATAGTATATTTTTTTGATAATTAAATTGTATGTTGAACCTTAAAAATTAAATAATATGAAGCATTTAGATGACAAGTATTTTGTATTTATTCCAGATTATTTTGAAGATAAATCTTGGGACATGGAAGTTTATACATCAATGTCAATTGATGAGAATTTTGGATTCAAGGGCATAAATATCATTTTTGTTAAAAGTGATAATATAGAAGAGATAAAAAAGACTGCTATTGCCGACTTAGAAGCAATTCAAAACTTGAATTTATCTCCTGATATTAAATTTACCATTGCTAAAATTGTTGATAAGCTTCAAAATGATAAGCCAATTGAGCCTGAGTTTAATATAAAATTTAAACATGGTGATGAGCGCTGTGAACTTTCTGATGATAAAAAAGATTTAATAGTTTATATTCCTAATCTAAAGATTACAGAGCCTAAAAAAGTTTTTTATTATCCTTCTGAAGTATTTTCTCAAATTAAAAAATTGCAGTAAGAGAATAAACCCTGAGACTAAAAAGTTTCAGGGTTTTTAATTTAATATAACTTTAGTTCGAACTTCGTCCATGACCTCGGAAGCTAGTATTGACAAAAATATAGCTATATGTTATATTTTTTGTATACATTAACAATTTGTTTAACTAAAAATAGGAGATCGAAAAATGATTGATTTGAATGAAAAAAGGCAAGATATTATTGCTGTTGCTACAGAAGTTTTTGAAAAGTTTGTAAGCATGCCGAAAAGTGTTCGGCCAGACGACAAAGAAAGAACGGGTATACAGGTTCTCGTTTGGGAGCCGGGAACAAGAAATTTGGTCATGGTTTCCATTAAGGAGCCGTCAGAGGCCGCCAGATTTTTTGCGATTGAGAAGGCAGTAAGATCCCATATTCTTTCTAATATGTCATCAGCAGACTCCGCGCATCCTTCCACTATGGAATTCCCGGGCAGTCTTTCAATATTTCTTGATGAATTATCGGGGCATGAAGATGAGGAGGGGCTTTTAAGAGCATCAACATCTGGTTTAACAGCAGAAGAAGAAGATGCCGCTGTTAGCGCGGCTGTTCTTGCTAAAGTTACCGGTAACTCATTCGTTGAGATTTGCGACAACGTTAATAGTTACGGTGGCAGATTACCCTACTGGTATGACGATAAAGACAGAAGGGGCTATTTTAAATTTTTATTTGAATAGGTAAATTAAGATTAGCTTCTCACAAAGGATTGCCAAACACGACAATCCTTTTTAATTTATCTAAGCTAAGTTTTACCGTAGATACAAAGTGGTTCGAACATCTCTTGACATATATTAACATTTATGATAAAATCCCTTTAGTTAAATTGATTGTCGAACATTAAAAAAGAAAGAAAATGAAAAACAGTTATTTTGGTTATTTGTTGGTTTTAATTTTTTGTCTGGCTTTTGCATTTATGGTTCTCTCGATGGGAAATAAAAGTGAAATTGATACTCAAAAAAAAGAACAAGAATTAGGTTTTGTAATTAACGGCTTAGAAAGTGGACATGGTTATTGCGTCTCGGATGCTACTCATAAATATCTTTTTAAGCGTTTACAAAACGAACAAATCTCTGATTACTCTAAAGGCACTATTGAACTGGGGATGCTCGAGTATTCTATAAGCGAAATTCCTAACGGTTATGTTTTAACTTGTCCCTTTAAACCAGCCCGTGATCAGTATCACTTGCTTTTGGAGCAAAGATCAATTAACATCAATCCGGCCGGGACATTTGTTAACTTTTTGTTTATAATAAAACAAGAGGGGGCCTATTATAACAAATAGATAAATATATTTTAAAATAATACCTGGAGCTAATAGAGTGTCAGGTATTTTTTATTTATATAAATAATTTTGATTTGAATTTTGCGTGTGGTTCCGAACACGTTTTGATAAAATTAATATCTTGATGGTTACGGAAAGCCTTTTTTATATTGTTAAAATGAGTTTACTTTCAACTTTGTGTTTAAAGTTGTAATATTGACTTCTTCAATCCCTCCATAGTATGCTATATTACAATTTAATTTAACATTTATAAAATTTATATATGAAGTTGAACTCTAAAAAATTAAGAACGATTTCTCCGGAAAAAGCTCTGAGAATGAGCAAAAAAATCAAGAGAGCGGATATTTATTTGGTGTTGGAAAATGTGTTGGATACTTATAATGTGGGCGGATTTTTCAGGTTAGCCGACGCCATCGGGGCGAAGAAAATATATTTATGCGGAGCGACCGGCACTCCGCCCGACGTTAAGATCAAGCGATCGTCGGTGGGAACTTATAAATTCATTCTTTGGGAGCACAAGAATACGGTCCGAGAAGCCATGGAAGAGTTGAAAAAAATAAAAAACATGAAAATTGTGGCCATAGAACAGAGTCGCGCTTCCGTTGATTATCGTCGTTTTGCCTATCAAACTCCTTTGACCTTTGTTTTGGGCAATGAAACTTACGGCTTGGAAAAGAAAACGCAAAAATCGGTTGATGCTGTCGTGGAAATACCGATGTACGGCATCAACAAATCTTTAAACGTGATGATTGCCGCCGGCGTAGTCATGTATTACGCTTTAAGCGAAATAAAAAAATAATCATTTGTCGGTCGCCGGCAAGGAAAAGCAGTCTTAGGCGAGAACATCGGCGGTCGATAATTCAATTGTCTTGACAGCCGTGTTTTGATGTCATATACTTCTCCAATATCCAATAAATATTTGTCGAACTTTAAAATTGTAAATCATGAAAATTACGGAAGAAATTATCTTGTCCCAAGCGATCTTGGTTTGGATGATCGTTATCGCTCTGGCGATGGTTTCGGCTATCGTGCCGATTGTCGGTCCCGCATTTTTGGGGCTGGTTATTTACGAATTACAGCATCGACCCGGTAGAGTGCAAAAAAACCGGGACATCTTATTGCCGGCGTTGCTGGGAATCGGCTTATTTACTTTATTCATTCAAGCTCTTTATTCCGGCCAAAGCGTCAAGCTTTGCTTGGTTGTTCTGCTCGGTAATTCGATAGCATTTTTGGGAGTTTTATTTGCCATCAAATTCATGAAGCATCATAAAGCTTAAGGGTCGTCGATTGACCTGAAAAGCGAAGCCCTAATACTTTATTAGGGCTTTTTTAAAGAGTAAAATAGGCTAATTTTAGTATATTTTTATTTGATTATTGACAAAATAGTTTATTTATGATATAATTATGTCAGTTTAAAATGATGTTGCACCTTTAAAATAAATAAACATGAAAAAGTATTTTTTCTTTTCAGTTATGTTGTTCGCGGTATTTGCTCTGATTTCCTGCGGACACGATTCGGGACGTTTAATCGGAAGCTTTCGGGTAATAAGTAAGCAAAAAACTAATCCTGATCAGGATTATGGTTTTGTAACTTTGTCGTCGCAATATGACGATACCGTCAGGGTCTTCGTTTCCTCGGAAGAAAATTATCTCAACATTAAAGAAGGAGATAGTTATTTGGTCGGCCAAGACAGATTTGATGCCTTCTTTCTTAATGTCAGGATTGAACGAGGGGTAGTGGGGTATCAAAGAGTGTTGGGAAAATTTATAGATGGAGACGGTGTTAAGTGTCAGGTTTTGACCAGAGGCAATGATACTATTTGTGTGCTGGTTTCAAATCTGGTTTACTATAATGTTTCCGCCGGTGATTCCATTTTTGTAAAAAAGAACAGAAGTAAAGATGCGCCGCGTTATTACGCTCAATAAACCTGTCAACAGAGAACCTGTTCTGACAGGTTTTTTATTATTTCATATGAAAAAGCCCGATGGAGGTCGGGCTTGGGTTTTGATCAATGATTAAAATTGATCAATGATCAGAGAAAAGGCTGAAGACTTTGATAAAGAGTTTGGGCGACTAATTCCGCGACGGAAATGTCGTGGATTTTTCCTCCGGTCATTTTTCCGTAATTACGCGGAATGGTGTCTCCCAAGATTATTTTATCAAAGGGATTTTCATCCAAGAGCTTGCGTCGCCAGTCTCGGACCAAAACCGGGTGAACAGCCAAGAAAATAATTTTTTTGGCGCCTAAGGCTCGTAGACGTCGGCCGGTTTTGTTGGCCGTCGTGCCGGTACTCACTTCGTCTTCCACGATGACAATGGATCGTCCGTGAACATGCTCCGCGTCGGCGTAATGAATTTTCGGAGATTGTTCTGATTCGTGGGCGGCGATAATTTTGGAGATTTCCGTTTTTTCCTCGGTCTGGATATTCACTTCGTTGTTGAAACCGCGATGTTTAAGACTGAAAATTACTTGACTGCCGATTAATGCGGCCAACTTCAGAGCACGAGGAATCGAACCGCGGTCGGGGGAATAGATGAGAGGATTGTCGGGTAAATATGTTTTGATCGTGGCGGCAAAAAGTGGCGCCGGATCAACTTCCCGGAGAATCACCTTTAAATCGGCGCACAATTTTCCGATCTGCGGCGAATGCGGCGAGACCGTAATTAGTTCATCTACGCCGGCATGCTTTAAGCGGTCAATAGCCATTTTTAAGCGACAAATTTCTTCCATTTTTTCTTCATGATCTTGGCGTCGGAAAATCAGGAAGGGAATAATGGCGATCAAATAAGCGGCGCCGTATTGTTTTTTGATGGCCCAAATCAGCTCCAGGGCTTCTTCAAACAAACTTTGGTTGAAGATGCTTTGATAGAAGACGATGGTTTTACCTTTGATTTCGGCGCCCAGGGGAATGCGCGCGTCGGATTCTTCATCCGGAAATTCGTCAAAATCAATATGGCTGAAATTAATGTGCGGACCTAAGTATTCCTTGGCATGTTGAATGATTCTGGCGCCCAAGGGATGATTACCGTTACCGCTGTAGAACATGATGTTAAAGTTTTTTTCCATGATTTATGTCCTTTCTTGTTTTATTTGTTGTTAAAGAATTTATTATCGGTTGACTGTTTATTTAATCATAAATCAAACATTTTGGCAATATTCGGACTTTACCCCGAAACAAATAGACAAAATAGCGCTTTTTGTGCTATTTTTGTTATATAAAATCATGAAGAATTTAAATATTCGCAATATATCATTTGTATTATGTTACTGACCAAAACCAACTATCTTTTATATCGGGAATGCCCGCAAAATACCTGGGTCAAGATTTTTGCGCCCGATATTTATCATGCTCAACCGTTGTCGGCTTTTGATCAAATGATTATGTCCACCGGCAGTGAAGTCGACGAATTGGCCAGGCAATTATTTCCCGGCGGCGTTTTGGTACAAAATCGGCGAGACGACGCGCTGACGAAGAAGTTGATTAACGAGCGACAAGAGATTATTTATCAACCGGTTTTTTGGACCGACAAATTTGAAACCATCGCCGATATTATCGTTTGGAATAAAGAAAAAAACGCTTATGACGTTTATGAAGCCAAATCCACCAATAGCGAAAGCGAAGGTCGGAACAAGAAAAAAAATAACGACCTTTACAGTCATGATTTGGCTTTTCAGATCAATGTTTTAAAACAATTGGCGATTCCCGTGAATAAATATTATATCGTCCGGCTCAATTCCGAATATGTCCGGGCCGACAAGTTGAATATCAAAGAACTGTTTTCGATTGAAGACTTTACCGACCGGGTGACGGATTTATTGACTGACGTCCGGGCGGAAATGGATAATGCCTATGACTTGCTCAAGCCGGAAAATAAGCCGCGCGGCTGTTCTTGTTTGACCAAGGGCCGAAGTGCGCATTGCACTTCTTTTCGCCATTTAAATCCGGAAGTGCCGGCCTATGGCGTGCATGATATCGTCAGAATCGGCGCTTCGCCGAAAAAACTGGCGGAATTGGTGGACAGCCGGATTTATTCCTTGGATGACGTGCCCGAGGAATTTGAATTGACCGAGATTCAAAGAAATCAAGTGGACGCCGCGCAATCGCAAAAAATACATTTAGATTTGCCCGGACTGGCGGAATTTTTGGACACCGTCAAATATCCGATATCTTTTTTGGATTATGAAACTTTTCCGGCGGCCGTACCGCGATTTGCCGGTTATCGCCCTTATGTCCATATTCCTTTTCAATTTTCTCTGCATGTTTTGGAAACGCCGGCGGCGGAATTGCGACATTACGAGTTTCTTCATGCTCAAAATACCAAACCTGATTCGGCTTTCTTGGCAGCCTTGCAAAAAATGTTGCCCGACAAGGGTTCTGTGATAGTCTGGAACAAAACATTTGAAAGCGGCATTAACGAACAGTTGGCCAAAAGAAATGAAGCTTTTGAGTCTTTTATCGCGCAAGTGAATGGCCGGATTGTCGATTTGGAAGATCCGTTCAAGAAACAATTTTATGTTCATCCCGGATTTCACGGCAAAACCTCCATTAAATACGTTTTGCCCACTCTTTGTCCGGGATTTTCTTATAGCGCTTTGAATATCAGGGAAGGCGGCACGGCCTGCGAAACGTGGAATAAGACGGTGACCGGTGACGGCACCGATCAAGAAAAAACCAAAAATATCCGCGACTTATTGGATTATTGCGAATTGGATACTTTGGCGATGTTTCAGATTTGGAAACATTGCCTGGCGCTTTTGCAGAATCAATAACCGAATTGCCGTCGTTGACAAAAGCGGTTTATAAATGATATGTTATTTTGACAGTTCTAAAAATCGTACTTTAAATCAAATAATTGAAATCATGGATTTAACATTCTCAGTCAAGACCATTTGGGACACCAATTTTCACGGGGAATTGCTTTTCAGTATTCCCGGACGAAAAGTTTTCATTAATTATTTTTTGGGCGACGGTGCACGTGTCGAATTATTGACCACAGGCGGCTCGCTCGATATCACTTATGTAATCAATGGCGTGAAGTGCCTGATTCAAGGAGAATATCCGGATGTGATGCAAGGGGTTGGACCGCGCGCGCAATGCGTTTGGTCTTTCAGCTATCGCTTGATTTGCAGTAATGCTCTGGCGATGATTGCGGCCTCCGATAATGGAGAGTCGGTTATTAAGTCGGTTAAACAAAAATTCACCGGCAAGATAGCTGATTCGGCCGCAATAATTTTGTTTGATATTCCGTGTAAAAATGTAAATCTTGCAAAAAAAGGAGGTGTATCGTGACAGACATTATTTTGACCGGGATTATTCTGACAGCGGCGAAAATCATTGCCCTTATTCTGACTATGGTCGGGATATATGCCAATATTACTCTCAAGCTCAAAGTATCAACCGTCGCTTGGACTTTGGCCGCCATCATTCTATGGTTAATCGTACTTTTCGGTTGAAGATTATATTGATCTGCCGATCGATTGTTCGGACAATGTTCCGAAGCTTCAGTAACGTTTGAAACGCCAGTTTAATCGCCGGCGTTTTTTATTCTTGATAAAAATCAGCAATTGTGTTATCATTTTTTTTCTACCTTAAAAACTAATTATTCACTAAAAACAGGAGGGTTCATTATGGACGTAATACATTTAGATCAGAAAATCACCGATATTACCAACGCCGGACAAAAGTGGTTTGATAAAATAATCGCTTTGCCCGTCGAAGTGCGACAAGACACCAAATCGCGAACCGGTTTGCAAATTTTTGCCCGAGGAGTCGATGTCGCCAATTTTGCCATTGTGCAAATTCGTAATCCGTCATTGGACGACCAAGTGGAGGCCATAGAGCAGGCCGTCGTGGCGCGTCGTTTGATAAGCGATTATTCTAAAAATAACGCTAGCATCAAAGCCATGGAACTTCGAGATAACGTCATGGCCAGATTTGACGACGTTGTTATACAAGTTTCCGTAGCCGGATTGCAGTCCGATGAAAATGTTTTGGTGGGGGTGGCGGTGCTGGCCGATATTTTCAAGAAAACGATTCCGGAGATATGTTTGAACATTGATTTTTATCGGGGTCGTTTGCCGGCTTTCACCAACCAGCGGCATTACCTTTACTCGCTTGTTTTTTAAGAAAATTCAGCGTTTTGTTCTTTAAATCGTTTAAAACATCGCAGAAATGAAAAAAAGTCGTATTTTTATTCTGTTTATGGCCGCGGCGATAAGTTTGACCGCGTGTTATAAGAACTGGACAACGGAAACTAAGCAAGCTTATGAATTTTCCCGTCTGGAAAGAGAATTGATTTGTCATCCGGAAAAATTGGTCCGGGTGCAAATTATCGTGCAAGAGGAATGGAATAGCGAACCGCTGTTGATTGTTCCGCAAAAAATCAGCCGCTTATTCGGTTATCCGCCTCTGTACAGTATAGAGATTACCGTGCCCTTGGAAGAGTACGGGCCGGAGTACTCCTTATCTTTAATCAGCTGTGAAAACAGAATTACGGCGCTGATTAATTATTTCGGCAATAATTTTCGGCAATCTTATCCTTATGCCCAGGGGAAACTACCGGAGATTTCCCATCTTCGGGAAATTTCCGATCACGGAAATAAAAATGGGGGCAACGAGGAAGAAGAAGATGAAGAAAAAAAGAAATTGGAAGCGCTTTGCTTGGCTTATAAAATCGTCAAGCGAATTTAACCCGTCCGACGAAACCCGTTACGGCGGGTTTTTCATTATTTCTAAATTTTACGTTTTTAAGATATAATATAAATAAGATATTAAGATATCGTGTTTAAACGAACGAATTTTATTTTTAGCGATTAAATTATGCTGTTTGTCACAGTTACCGTAGTAGTTTTATTAGCCTTGTTTTATCTATTGGGAGAGGCGGCCGATTTGGTGATTCGCAATTTGCGCGCCATCGGAGAAAAAATGGGCGTCAGTCTTTTTTTTCTCGGTTTGCTGATGGGGATTTTTACTTCTTTTCCCGAAATGGCTATCGGCGTCAACGCTATTATCGACGGTGTTCCCAATATTTCCTTGGGCAATTTATTCGGCGGCATCATGGTTTTGTTCGGTTTGATTTTGGGCGCGAGCGTCTTTTGGCAGAGGAATATTGAATCTAAGCAGGCCAATTGGCAATTCGGTTTGATTTTGTTATTTTTGTTTTTTCCCGTCTTGCTGGGCTTGGACGGAAATCTGGGCTTATTGGACGGCCTGATTATGATTATCGGTTATTTTGCTTTGTTGTTCGTGTTATATCGCCAACAACGGTCCTTGGTTGACGTTCCCCGTTTGACGAGCCGAAGAAATTTGATCAAGCACGCCTTCTTATCTTTGTTGGGCATGGTTTTGGTGCTGTTGATAGCCAGTTTGACGATTGATTTCGCGACCGGTCTTTTATATAAACTGCCTTTGAGCAAATTCGTGATCGGTATCGTTATTTTTGCCGTCGGAACGAATTTTCCGGAAATTACCATTGCCGTCAGATCTTGGAAGCATCGCGTCAATGAATTATCAATCAGCAATCTTTTGGGGTCCGGCCTCAGCAATATTTTACTGATAGGAATATTTTCGGCGACGCGCCCTTTTAAAATCAATATCGACGCCTCCTATTATCTGTTGATTGTCGGTTTGGCGCTGCTTTTGTCTCTGCTGTTTATTTTCTATCGCAGTGGCCGTGCCCTGAAAAGAGCGGAGGGGCTGGTGTTGATGGCCATTTATTTGACTTTCATTGCTTCTCAAATTATTTTAGAAACGTCGCCGTTGTTTAACGGCGCTTAAATCTGTTGTTTTACCGGTTCGCCGGATAATATTAAAAAATCGCCCGAGCGGCGTTTTTTGTTGGATTAAAGCTAAGCGATTAGGTCGGAATAAGGCGATTAAGACGATTAAACCGACAACAGATGATTAAACCGATATCAAGCGATTTTGAGAATTTTATAAGTCAATTCTTTGTCCGGCAATTGAACGGTCACAATTTCGCCGACACATTTGCCGATCAAGGCTTGACCGAGCGGGGAATGGTGGGAAATGACGCCGGCGGTCGGGTCGGTTTCCGTCGATCCGAGAATCAGATAAGTTTTTTCTTGTCCCCGGCTTCTTAAAGTGACGCGATGACCGAGCTCGATTGTTCGGGTATTTTTATTCGGCTTGATGATTAAAGCGTTTTTCAATTGATATTCCAAATCCAAAATTCTTTGGTTGAGTCCGCGTAAGCGTCCTTTGGCTAGTTGATAGCCGGCATTTTCCGAAAAATCGCCCATCTCCGCCAAACGTTTGACTTCTTGAGCCGCCACCGGTCGGCGTTCTTGCATTTTTTTTAATTTGTTTCGGAGTAGCGCAAATTTTTCCTCGGTCAGATAAGGGTCAAAAGGACTTTTTTTATTATGTTGCTCCGATTTTCTGGTGGGGACTTGCATGCGTTTATTATATGGATATTTGAATTTTTTAACAAGCCGGTTCGGATTTTTTCGGTTATTTTGCTATAATAATACTACAATCGGTTGACGGGAAAAAAGTTTGTCGGCTTATCGAGCGATTACGTAAGATAGTTTAAAACAAACTTGGCCGCAGGCGTACCGCTTGGGATGACAATAGGGATTTATTTTATCAAATCGCCGCCAGTTTTCAAATAAAATAATCGTTTAAATTATGGATTTTCTCAAAACAAACGGTTTAGCCGGATTGACGGCCGAACAAGCGCGAGGGAGGTTGGCGGCCGAAGGTTATAATGAATTGCCGCAAGAAAAACGGCAAGGCTTTTTATCGGTTGCCAAAAGCGTGGTTAAGGAACCGATGCTGGCCTTGTTGTTGGCCTGCGTATCAATTTATTTGGTTTTGGGCGATCGGCAAGAAGCTTTAGTATTGTTGGGTTCCATTCTGTTGATTATTGCCATCACCATTTTTCAGGAAAATAAGACCGAGAAAGCGTTAGCGGCCCTGAAAAGTCTTTCCAGTCCGCGCGCTTTAGTTTGGCGCGACAGTCAGTATCAAAAGATTCCGGGACGGGAAGTGGTTCGCGGCGACATTATTCTCCTTAACGAAGGCGATCGGGTGCCGGCCGACGGGGTCGTACTGGAAAATAATAATTTGATGGTCGACGAATCGCTTTTGACCGGCGAATCTTTGGCCGTCAAGAAAATTACCGGACAAGCGAAAGACGCCTTGGACAAACCGGGCGGCAGGGAAAGCGCCTTTGTTTATTCCGGCACTTTGGTGATTTCCGGTCAGGCGGTATTTTTCGTCAAAACAACCGGGTTGTCTACGGAAATGGGGCGGATCGGTGGTTTGCTGGGAGGGATAGAAGAAGAGAAGACGCCTTTGCAAAAAGATTTTACCAGAGCGGTTAAAGTTATTTTTTACATCAGTTTATTTCTTTGTTTGTCGGCCTTGGTGTTGACCGGCTTGTCTTCCGGAAATTGGTTGGCCGGTTTTCTGGCCGGCTTGACTCTGGCGATGGCCATCTTGCCGGAAGAGTTTCCGGTGGTCTTGGCAATTTTCACTTCCATCGGCGCGTGGCGTTTGTCCAAAAGAAAGATCTTGGTGCGTCATTTGAGCGCCGTAGAAAATTTGGGAGCGGCCACGGTACTTTGCGTCGACAAGACCGGTACTTTGACCATGAACGAAATGGAAATTCAAGAGATTATGCCGTTCAAAGAAGAAACGATTACGCTGGCCGCGGCGACAAAACAGGCCGGCGATAAGATTCGTTCTTTAATAAAAATGGCCGCCTGGGCCTCGCGGCGGGAAACTTTCGATCCTTTGGAAAAGGCCATCAGAAAAATGAGAAGAAAATTTTGTCGCGGCGAAAATATTTATCGCGGTTTGACTTATCGTCAGGAGTATCCTTTGTCCGCCGGCTTGTTTGCCGTCGCTCACGCTTGGGAGAAGAAGGATGGCCGTTCGGTCGCCTATTCCAAGGGTGCGCCGGAAGCGATGGCGGAATTATGCCATTTGTCGGAAAAAGCCAAACATGATTTGGAGGAACAAACGAAACAAATGGCCGGCCGAGGTTTGCGTCTTTTGGGCTTGGCTCAGGTGGAATTTTCCGGCGCTTTGCCGGAGAACATCCGAGACTTTAAATGGAAGTTTGTCGGCTTGTTGGGTTTTCACGATCCGGTTCGTCCCGGCGTCGCCGAGGCCATTCAGGAATGTTATGACGCCGGCATCGCCGTTAAGGTCATTACCGGCGATTATCAGGAGACCGGTTTGAATATCGCCCAACAAGTCGGTTTGAGAAATTCTCAAGAAGCTTTGACCGGTTTTGATTTGGAGCGCTTGGCGGTCGCTTCTTTGCCGGAAGAAATCAAGCGGATTGACGTGTTTGCGCGCATGATTCCGGAAAATAAATTGCAAATTATTCGGGCCTTGAAAAGTGCCGGTGAATTGGTGGCCATGACCGGCGACGGCGTCAATGACGGTCCGGCTTTGAAGGCGGCCGATATCGGCGTGGCCATGGGCAAGCGCGGTACGGATGTGGCGCGCGAAACTTCCGACATCGTTTTGATGAACGATGATTTTCCTTCCTTGGTCAAAGGCATTAAAGAGGGCCGCCGCATTTTTGATAATTTGAAACGGGTGGCGGTTTATCTGGTGGCCATCCATATTCCGATCGCCGGCATGGTTTTTATTCCTTTACTCTTGGGCTGGCCGATTTTATTTTTTCCGGTTCATATCATGTTCATGGAATTGATTTTCGATCCGATTTGTTCCGTGGTGTTTGAAGCCGAGGGGGCCGACAAAAATATCATGAAGCGTCCGCCACGCCGCATCGGGCAGTCTATTTTGAACAAGCATACCTTATTGGTGGCGGGAATTCAGGGAGCAACGGTTTTGGCCATTACCGTCCTCGTTTATAAATACGTTTTGACGGCCGGTTGGACGGAGAGTGCCGCACGGACGGTTACTTTCGCCACTTTGATTTTTGCCAACTTGTTGCTGGTCCTGGCCAACCGCTCTTGGTCGCTGGGTTTTTTCCAATCCTTTTTCAAAAAGAATAAAGTCCTCTGGCCGGTTATCGCCGCCGCTTTTTTGTTCTTGGGATTGGTCATTTATATCCCCGCTCTGCAAAATATGTTTGGCTTCGTCGGTCTGAACGGGAAGGTCCTGGTGTCTTCCTTCGGTACGGCCGCCATTTCCGTGTTGGTCTTTGAAATTTTGAAGTTTTGGCAAAGGAAGAAAATAGCTTGACTTGTTTTTACTTATATGTTATACTAATAACTGTGCAAAAATAGTGATTAGAAAAGTAGTCGATTTTCAATTAGTCATATCTGGGGTCTGTCATCGTGTACCGTTTTCGGGCCGAATTTCGGAAAGAGTATCCGATGACAGATCCCTGCAATTTGCCACTTTATTTACTCAAGTTTTAAAGACCATGAATGGTACTATTAAAACTCTGACTGACAGAGGTTTTGGCTTCATCGCCGCCGAAGGTCAAGAAAAGGATTTATTCTTCCACAGCAATGCTTTGGTTGATGTCCAATTCAATGAACTTCGCGAAGGTGACGCGGTTACTTTTGACACAGAGAACTCTCCGAAGGGAATGAACGCGGTTAACGTTAAACGCGCTTAATATCCTTCTCAAAAACACGCTCGGTTAACTCCGGGCGTGTTTTTTGTATCGTGGCCGTGGCGCCGGCGCAATAACGACGCGGCTTATCGTTTATCGGCTCGGTCGCTTTTTAATTGATTATTTTCGGCTTGACAAAGTGTCGTTCGAATTGTAAAATAAATTATTCTTTGAAAATTAAATCAATTAATCGTCAAAATAAATTCAATTAATCACCCACTAAAATCGGAGGTATATAATGGACAAGAAAACAATTGACAAGCCCAGCTTGTATGCTTTATTAGGCGTTGATGCCCAGAAAACAGACGTGCGAAATACTTTTCGGGAAATCATCGATAATGATTTTCCCGGCTCGTTTGTAAACATCGTTTATGACCCCAATGTTTCCGGAATTACCAATTTTTTACAGGTACTGCTTCGTTGCCGGGATCGTCGCGTGCTTACTCAGCATGCCGACGGCGACGGCAGTAAATCGGTACAACGAGTCTTGCATTATTTGATAACTGGCGAGACCGAACAATTGGGATATATGTTGGACGACGCTTTCTCCATGAATACGTCCGATATCGCCGCCAGCGGCTTTGTTTCCGGCCCCTTGATTGTCACTCAATTATTGAACTCCAATCTCAATAGTTTAAAAAACGGTTTGAAGCATATTGTGATGGAAGAATTGAAAAATCGTTGGTTGGAATTGCGGTCTCTTTACGAAAGTCACGGTTTTAAAATCAAATTTCTCGGCGGCGAAACGGCCGATTTGCCTCAACAGATTTGGTCGTCGGTTTTTGACATGACGGTCACTTCTTTTACGCGCGCCAGCCGCATCATCAAAGGCGATGTTGTCCCGGGCGATAAGATTTGGGGCTTGTCCAGTACCGGTTGCGCCGTTTGGGAACAGGTCGACAATTCCGGTTTGATGTCCAAAGGTTTGACTTTGGCGCGGACAGCCTTGGTGAGCAGAGAATATAACAGCATCAGTCCAAGACTGAGACAACCGGCGGATTTTTATCGCGGACATTTTTTGTTGGACACTCGTCCGGAAATTTTGCAAGGCCTGAGCATCAGCGAGACGTTAATGTCTCCGACCAGACAGTGGGCGATTGTAATCAAGAAATTGCTAGACCGATTGCGTATGTGGGGTCTTCTGCATTTGGTGCACGGTATCAGTATCAACACCGGCGGCGGCGCCACCAAAATCAGGCACATCGGCCAGGGAGGAATCGTTTATTATAAAGAGATGCCTTTACCGGCGCCGATTTTTCAATTGATTCAACAAGAGTCGGGCGAAAATTGGAAGTATATGTTTGAAACCTTTAATTGCGGTATCGGGATTGATATTGTCGGTAAAAACGATTCTTTGTTGGAGATGATATTGATGGAAGTCGCTAGCGACTGCGGTATTGACTGCCATACTCTTGGCGAATGTCTTCCTCATGCCAATCCGCAGGAAAATCGGGTGGTGTTAAACACCTTGGACGGAAATTTTGTTTATTGAGAAAACTTGTTAATCGGCAAAAATTTTGCCGAAAACCCGCGCCTAAAATCAGGTTGCGGGTTTTTTATTGCCGACCGGGCAAACGATCCGCCAAATCAATTAAGCTTGAGAAGAGAATTGAAGCCGCTTGGCTTGACTATTTTCATAAAAAGAAGTAAGATATGAAAGACTTAACGAAAGATTACGTCAAACTGCGTAATTTTTTTATTTACGGGAAAATACAGATTTTTATTCGGGATTTTAAAACTATTTATTTTTAAAATATGGAAATTCGCAATATCGCCATCATCGCTCACGTCGATCATGGCAAAACAACTTTAACCGACGCTTTGATGCGCCAGACCGGCATGTCCGATGACAGCGTCAGCATGGACTCCAACGATTTGGAAAAGGAGCGGGGAATCACGATTTATTCCAAAAATACTTCGGTCTTTTATCGCGACACGAAAATCAATATCGTGGACACTCCCGGCCACGCCGATTTTAGTTCGGAGGTGGAGCGGATTTTGCGTTCCATCGATTGTGTGCTCTTGCTTGTTGACGCGCAAGAAGGCCCGATGCCGCAAACCAAGTTCGTCTTAAAAAAATCTTTGGAACTCGGTTTGAAACCGATTGTCATTATCAATAAAATCGACAAACCGGCGGCTCGTCCGGAAGCGGTTAATGAAATGGTTTATGAATTGTTTTTGGATTTGGGAGCGAGTGACGAACAATTGAATTTTCCGGTTATTTTCGCCGCCTCCAAACAGGGCATCGCCAAGCGCCAATTGGCCGACGAATCGGATAATTTGAATCCTTTGTTGGATCTTATTTTGGAACATGTTCCGGCCGCCTCTTCCGCCTTATCCGAGGGCAAACAATTATTGGCCCAGCCCTTTAATTTGGCTTATGATAATTTCTTGGGACGCTTGGCCATTTGCCGCGTTTACGAAGGCAAAATCAAGGCGGGACAACCGGTTCATGTGCGGGAATTAAACGGAGAAACGCGTCAGAGAAACATCACCAAGCTTTTTACTTTTCACGGTTTGGTTAGAAAAGAAATCAACGAAGCGGCCGCCGGAGATATTATTATGATTGCCGGTTTGCCGAATATCTATATCGGGGAAACGATCGCGGAAACGGCGGAGCAAGGGGCTTTGCCGGCGATTAAAATCGACGAGCCGACCATTTCGCTCAGTTTCCTGGTCAATAATTCGCCTTTTGCCGGACGCGAAGGAAAATTTGTCACCAATCGTCAGATTAAAGAGCGTTTGGAAAAAGAATTGGAAGTGAACGTCGGTTTAAAAATAGATTTTTCCGACGCCAGTTATTATAAAGTTTTCGGCCGCGGCGAATTGCACATTGCGATTCTGCTGGAAAATTTGCGCCGCGAGGGTTATGAATTGCAAGTCTCTCAGCCGCAAGTGATTATCAAAGAAGAAAACGGCGAAAAAATGGAGCCGTTTGAAGAATTGACTATTGATATTCCGGAAGCGATGACCGGCGTGGTCATCGACAAGATTTCCCGCCGCAAAGGACGGATGAGCGATTTGAAAACGCATAACGGCCAATCGCGTTTATTGTTTGAAATTCCCACGCGCGGGCTTTTGGGCTATCGCAACGAATTTGTCGTGGATACGCGCGGCGAAGGAATTTTATGTTCGCATTTTTTGGGCTTCCGGCCTCATGTCGGCGAAATTGAAAGAAACCAGCTGGGTTCCATGGTTTCCATGATAACCGGCAAGGCGCTCGCTTTTTCTTTATGGAATTTGCAGGATCGGGGCACTTTATATATTTCTCCGAATACCGAAGTTTATGAAGGCATGGTCATCGGCAATACCGCCAAAGGCAACGATATGGCCGTCAATCCGGTCAAAGGCAAGCAATTGACTAATGTCCGCGCTTCCGGCACCGATGAAGCGATTATTTTGACGCCGCCTTGGGAGTTATCCTTGGAACGGGCTTTGAGCGTCATGAACGGGGACGAGTATTTGGAAATCACTCCGAAAAATATTCGTTTGCGCAAGCAGTTTTTAACCGAAAACGAACGAGCGAAGGCCAAGAGATAAGCGGTTGTGTTTGTTTATCCGGATCGCTATTTGTTTTAATTTTATCATCCGCCGCCGAATTTCGGTTTCAGGCGGATTTTGTTTTTCGGATTTTTATGATATAATTTGGAGGGATTAATTTATAAATTTTTAAAAACTTATGAAAAAGAAAACTGGGCTGATTATTTTGGCCGTGGTTATCGTTATCGGCGGTTGGTTATGGTCGTCTTACAATAAACTGGTGACCACCAACGAATCGGTGGATAATCAATGGGCGCAGGTGGAAACTCAATATCAACGGCGTTTTGATTTGATTCCCAATTTGGTCGCCTCGGTGCAAGGCACCATGACTCAAGAGCAGGAGGTTTTCGGCACTTTGGCCGAAGCCCGAACGCGTTATAGCGGCGCGCAATCCGTGAATGACAAGGTGGCGGCCGCGACCGGCGTGGAGAGCGCTTTGGGACGCTTGTTGGTGGTGATGGAAAATTATCCGGAATTGAAATCGGTGGAAGCCACTCAAGCCCTGATGGTACAACTGGAAGGAACGGAAAACCGGATCAGCGTGGAGCGCAGCCGATTTAACGACAGTGTTAAAAGTTTCAACATTATGATTAAGCGCGTGCCGACCAATTTGGTAGCCACTTGGTTCGGTTTTACGGAAAAAAATTATTTTGCCGCCGTAGCGGCGGCGGCGGAAGTGCCGGGGGTGGAGTTTAACAATTAATTATCTCCCATGTTCCGTCGTTTATTTATTGTCTTTAGTTTGGTTTTATTTTTGGCGGTCGGCTTTTCCGCTCGGGCTTATGTTAGCCCCGGGAAGCCGACCGGTTTTGTTAACGACTATGCCAACATTTTGCCGGCGACCGAACAACAAGCCTTGGAGGACAAATTAACCGCTTTCAGTCGAGAATCCGGCAACGAAATTTCCCTGGTCATTGTCTCGGATTTGGGAGGCGAGACGATTGAAAATTTTGCGGTCCGGCTATTTGAGGAATGGGGAATCGGCCGAGAGAAACAGGATAACGGCGTTTTATTGGTAGTGGCTTTAGCCGAAAGGCAGATGCGTTTGGAAGTCGGCTACGGCCTGGAAGGCGCTTTGCCGGATCTTTTGAGTTATCAAATCATCACCGCCACTTTGCGGCCGGCTTTTCAAAGCGAGGATTATTATGGCGGCCTGGACCGAGCGATTGAGCAAATAATGACCGCGACGCGCGGCGAATATCCGATCGGCTTGGATAGCGACCGCCAAGCGGGGAATATCGGTTTTGAAAATTGGTTTTGGTTATTATTTTTTGTTTTTTATTTATTGTCCGCTCTGCGTCGGCATTTGGCCAAGAGCCGCAGCTGGTGGCAGGGCGGCGCGTTCGGCGCGGTCATCGGTTTGCTAATCGCTTTGATTTTTCTTCGCACCCTTCTGTTCTTGTTGATTTTGCCGGCGGTGTTTATTGTCCTCGGATTGATTTTTGATTTTTTAGTGTCCCGTGTCCTGCCTCAACCGAAACCGGGGAGCGGCAGAAATAACTTGTGGTGGTTTCTGGGCGGCGGTTCGGGCGGTTCGGGCGGTTTCGGCGGTTCGGGCGGGGGCTTCGGAGGTTCCGGCGGCGGCCGTTCCGGCGGCGGCGGCAGTAGCGGCGGGTGGTAGCGCCGGGTAAAGATCAGCGGTATTTTAAAAGTTGAGCATTTTGTTGTTTGTTTGATGATTTGATAAATAGAAAAGCCCGATTGGTTCGGGCTTTTTGTCGATTAAGTTTAGCAAGTACGGATAATTGAATATTCCGACGGCACTTAGTAGCTTAAGATTTCTTCCAGTTGGGACATAATGCCGGGGAACAGATCGTAGAAATAAGTTTTTTTTCTGGTGGACTGGGTCTCCGTTGAAAAATTTTCCGGTTCAAAAATTTCCGCTAAAGCCAATTCTATTTCGGTTTTTTTAAGGTGACAGCTTTGACAATTAGCTATCTTATCGCGCTTTTTGGCCATTAATTCCTGAAATTTTTGTTCAAAGTTTTTGGCCTCCGCCAGTTGCGTCAAATCCAGCGACCAGGCCAGATGGGTGATAAACATTAGTGCTTGGCAAAGAGCATCTTCCCGACGTTCTTCTTTTTTGTCTACGAGTTCATTGATTTTTTTAAAAAAAAGATCGGTGTTCGTGATAATTTTACATTCTTTTTTCAGTTCGCGCGTTATTTCTTGAACTCCGCGATGATGAGCGTTTTTTTCTTTATTGATCATTTTTGTTCCTCCTGATTATAGTTTATTTAAGTTGTTAAAGATTAGAAATTGTTACAATAGATTTCGTTTCATATTACCGCTTATTCTTATTTTTGTCAATTGTCCGAAAAGCTCCCGAAAATAAGAGTTTTTTCGATTTTTATGTTATAATAAAAGCGTTTATCAGTTGATGATTAATAATATGTTCAAAAATATGTTTAAAAGTAAAAAATTGTCGTCGGAAAGTCAAACTTTTCAGCGGAAACATTTTTTAATCGGGGCGGTTATTCTGGTGGAAACTTTGGTGCTGTTATTTTTATTTTTGAAACTGACCATGATTAACATCGCGGTTCTGACTTCGCCCGTCTCGTCTTGGCGGCCGACGGAATTTTCTTTCGTGGAGCCGATGGTCGGCGGCGAAGCCGGGGCCAGCGAGATTTTATCTTTGCCCGACGATCAAATCAATAACATCGATATCAGCTTTCAAACTTCGCCGGACGGCGCCAGTTTCGCTTATATCGTAAAAACCGACGCCGGCCAGGCAGTGGTTCTGAACGGTCAGAGCGGCCGGTTTTACCCGGAAATCACTTTTATGACTTTCAGCCCCGACAGCCGGCGCTTCGCTTATGGCGCGAAAAGCCGGGACGGCGAACGGGTGGTTTTGGACGGCCAAGAAGGGAAATTGTATGATTGGATTTTCACGCCGCGATTTTTTACGCCCGACAGCGGCTATTTCGTTTATAAGACGCGGACGGATAAGGGCGATGTGCTGGTTTTCAATACCAGCGAAACTCAGCCCTACGACCAGATTTATGAACCTTTATTGAGCGCCGATCAAGTGTATAATCCTTTGATCAAATCGGATAAGATTCGGTTGATTTATTACGGTCGTCGCGGTTCTACGCTTTGGCAAGGAGTTTTGGAATCGGGTGGCGCCGCCGTTAAATAAAAAATATTATTCATTCAAATAAAGATATGAATTCTCACTTTGAAAACAACGATAAAAGTCGTTATGATTTAAAGCAAGAAAGGACGGAAAATCAATTTTATAAGAAAATAGAGCAGGAAATTTTAAACAGCGATTACTGCTTGAATGACAAAGCGCGCGTTTTAATTAATCAATATGCCTTTGGAATGAATCAGAACGAGACGGAAGCTACTTTATCTTTTTTGGAGCATTTTAACGACGAACAGGGGGCTTTGCCCGATGAATTGGGCGAAGAGTATGTTCGCTTGTTTTTTAGCGCCGATAATATTCAAAGACGAATGGAGACCGGATTGGATTTCCATCAAGCCGTGGCCGCTTTGGCCGTGGCCGCCAAAGAGAAGCAGGTTATTCTGGACGAAAGATTAATCAACAAGGCGGTCAAGATTGCGGCTGATGCTTTGGAGGCCGTGGAGGCGGAGACGGAAGGGAAAGCGGCGGTATAAATAAAATTTAATATCATCAATATATGAACGGGAACGGTCAGTCGGGTTTCGGTCGCGGTTCGTTAGCGGGCAAGACAGTTTTAATCGTCAATACGGCGGGCGCCAACGACCCGTTGCATTCCAAGAAGTTTTTTATTAAAAAAATCAAAAGTTTTGGAGTTAAGGTTTTGGTGTTGAGCCAAGAAGCCAATTCTTTTCAGCCTTACGTCGACTATTGTTTGACGGCCAATACGACCGATTATTTAGAAGCTTTGACCGCTTTGGATAATTTCTTTAAAGACAAGCCCGAACTTAAGTTGGACGGCGCCATCACTTTTTTGGAAGATGACGTCTTGTTGACCGCCAAAATCGTCGATAAATACAAACTGGTCGGCACTCCCTATAAAGTCGCCAGTCGTACCCGCAATAAATATTTGTTGCGGGAATTTTGCGCGGCCAATAATCTGCCGGTCGTTAAATTTTTGGCCTTGAAGCATCATAGAGATTTGGAGGAGGTAATCAAAACTTTTCGTTTTCCGCTGGTAGTCAAGCCGGCCTACGGTGCCAGTAGCGCCTTTGTGATGAAAGTTAATAATGAAGAGGAACTGCGGGAAAGCTACAGCTACATCAAGCGAGAAATTTCTCCGAAAATAGAATCGGCTTTGGCTGACGGTCTGGAGGTTTTTGTGGAGGAATATATTGACGGCGATGAGGTGGATTTGGACATTTTGGTACAAAACGGCAAGATTAAATTTTGCGCCATTTCGGATAACGCCAAAACCAAGGAGCCGTTTTTCATTGAGACTGTCAGAACGACCCCTTCCAACTTGCCGCCCAAGAATCAGGCGGAATTGGTGGCCATGGCCGACGAAACGCTGGAGAAACTCGGTATTTTGAACGGTTGCGTCCATTTTGAAGCCAAATCCACGTTGGCCGGTCCGATGCCGATAGAAATTAACCTGCGCCTGGGCGGCGACGAGGTTTATCCGAGCATCAAGGGCGCCTGGCGCGTGGATTTGGTGGAAAATCTGCTGAAAATCGCCTGCGGAATATATATCCCGAAATTTAATTTTCCCAACGGACCTTATGAATACTTGGCGGCGGAAACTTTCTCTTCCGCTTATTCGGGCATTATCGTCAATTTGGAAATTGACGCGGATTTGAAGCGCTGGCCTTTTGTCAAAGAATTCGCTTTTGAAAAAAAGATCGGCGATTCGGTGCTGTCCCCGCCCGACGGCTATGAGTATTTGGGCTGGATTTTGGTTTCGGGTTTGAACGCCTTGGACGCTTCCGATAATTTGCGTCAGGTGGAAAAAGTCATCAATTATGAAGTGGCCAAATTCCATCCCGCCTCTTTCATCGGTAAAACCAGTCGTCGGTCGCCTTTTGCCGCTTCCATGATTAATGTCGATCTTTTGAAGGGGCGCAGTAAGATTGAAAAGATTCGGCGCATGACCATTTCCAACCAGCGCAATCTGCATATCGGCATTGCCGGTAATTTGTATGAAGAAAGCGGTGCCGACCAGGAAACGGTGGTAGAACAGGATTTGACGGTCATCGGCCGGGATATCGCTAAAACTTTGCAGGCGCGAGGCTATAAAATCAGTTTTTTTGATTTTAACGATTTGCCCAAAGCTTTCAACGATTTGAAAAACAGCGATGTTGATTTGGTTTTTAACGTTTGCGAACGGGTCAACAATTCCAGTTTGTTGGAGCCGCATGTCGCCGCCATCTTTGATATGTTGCAGATTCCCTATACCGGCTCCAATCCCTTTACTTTGGGGTTGTGCATTGATAAGATTCGGGTCAAAAAATTATTGAGTTATCATAAGATTCCCACGCCGGAATGGGACTATGTCTATTCTTTGGATGATGACATCCGCGAGGATTTGCGTTATCCCTTGATAGTCAAGCCGGCCAACACCGACAATTCCATCGGTATCACCAATGATTCCGTGGTGCGCAATAAAGCGGAGTTGGCTCGTCAGTTGGAAAAAGTGATCAAAGAAATCGGCCGGCCGGCTTTGATTGAAGAGTATATTGACGGCGATGAATATGACGTTCCGATTATCGGCTCCGAAGAGGATGATTTGCGGATTTTGCCCTTGGCGCGCTCTATTTTTGACGCTCTGCCGTCGGATTTATGGCATATTTATCCTTTTGAAGCCAAATATACCGAGAGCGAGGCTTATAAAAAAATCGTGGTTCAGCGCCCGCCGAAAAATATCGGCAAGAAACTGGAAACTCTGTTGGGCGAAATCGCTTTGGATACTTACAATATTTTGGATTGTCATGATTACGGACGGGTGGAAATCAGAGTGGATAAACATAATAATCCTTATGTTTTGGAGTTGAATCCCAATCCGTCCATTGATGCGGAAGGAACGACGGTCGCCTCAGCAGAAGTGATCGGGATGGATTACGGAGATTTTTTGGAAGAGATTATCCGTTTGGCCATCAAACGTTATAAAGACAATCCGCCTTATTATCATCTTCAGCCGAATATTCTTTAACGCTTATGAACGAGATGAAAGTCATCAGCGATCCGGCGGCGGCGCGCGACATTTGGGAAAAGTTATCGCCTCAAGAAACGATTTACGATTCTTGGGATTTTCGCGCTTGTTTTTATCGCCACGATCCTCAGCCCTTGCATTTCTATGTTTATTACGAACAGGATGAAGCGGTGGCTTTGTTGCCCCTGCAGTACAATCGGGAATTGAATTGCCTGGAATTTTTGGCCGAGAATTTCATGGAAAATAATCGGCCCTTTTTCAAGGCCGGTTATGAATATTTATTGCCTCGGCTGTTCAATCAAGACTTTGAACAGGCGGTCAAAATTTATGATTTGGACGGGATAGACGACTTTACGCGATCCTTGCCCTTGGAAGATTACGTTTATTTTATTTCTTTATCCGGCTTGACCGGCTTTGAAGATTATTTGACGAGAGATTTTTCCGACCGTAAGAAGCGGATTAAATTTCGTCGCCTCGCCGCGCGCTTGGAGGAGGAGCACGCGGTGAAAATTATCATTAATGATTTGGCCGATTTGGATTTGATTATGGATTTGAATGCCGCCAGTTTCGGGACGGAGTCGTATTTGAAAAAGGAGCGGGAGCGACAACCTTTCCATGATTTGTTGAAACTGCCTTGGGATTGGCAACTGGTGACGATTAGCGTGGACGGAGTAAAAGTGGCCGGCTCTTTATCCGTTAATTATCGCGGCACTTATTTTTATATGATTGCCGGGGCGGATACCGGTGCGGTGCCCGATGTTTTTAAATATTTGACTAAAGTTAATTTGGAGTTGGCGATTAAAATCGGCGCGAAAATTTTTAATTCTTCTCTGGGAGATTGCAATTGGAAAAGTCATTGGCATATGGATAAATTGCCGCAGTATAAGTTTATCAAACTGAAGGAAAAGGTTTAGGGAAGTAAAAACCCCCGTTTATTGGCGTATTTTTTAAGGACATGCTATAATACTCTAGTAAATATTGGGTTTTCAACAGGTGGTCTTTGATAATTGCGATAAACATTAATTAAATTTATATATTATCTTAAAAGGGTTTTAATATTGAGCTGTCTTGCATAGCTTATTATTGGCACCCCCAAAAAATTATGTCAAAAATGACAAAATCACAGATGATCGCCTCCTTGGCGGAAGCGACCGGTTTAAGCAAGAAAGACACGGTGGCTTTTATGGATAAACTGGCCGACTTCGTCTACAAGGAAGTGAAGAAGTCCGGTGAATGCATTGTTCCGGGCTTCGGCAAGTTGGTGAAAGCGCATCGCAAAGCCAGAGAAGGCCGTAATCCGGCGACCGGCGAAACCATCAAGATAGCGGCTAAAACCGTGGTCAAATTCCGCTTAGCCAAAGCGGTTAAAGATGCCATTCTTTAGTCGTTGGCAGTAAGAATTCGGTTTCTCACATACAAAAACCGTCCTAACGGAATCTAGGACGGTTTTTATTATTCGGTTTAACGGATGACGATCATAGCCACTCGGCGACATATTGGCCCAGGCCGAAATCCTTCAGTTTATTCTTCAGCTTGGTATTTTTATGAAGATACATCAACAGGGAACCGAATTCAATCTGGTAGCGGTTCTTGACGATCCGATAACGCAGATTCTGGTCGGTTTTAATGGCCCGCCTGATGGTTTTTCCTTGAACCCCGCCTAAATTGGCGGCCTCGGAAACTGACACCCAAAGAGGCGATTTGATTTCTTTAGTTGGCAAAATTATTTGTGGCAACATTTTAAGGTTTTTATAGTATTTAAGTCTACAATATTCTAGACTTAAACAAGGGAATTGGCTAATAAAAAATTAAAAATATATTTAAGTCTACTATAGCTTAGACTTAAACACGATTATTTTATTTAAAAATGTCAAAATTAAAGCGGTTTATAAATTAGAGCGGCTAGAAATGGAAAAATATTTTGAACTTAAGTCCATACTGAATTAGACTTAAGTTATATTATTTTAAACCTTTTGCCCGGAGAAAGTCAATAAGGGGGCTTAGGTCAGTTTGTTTGGATTAGCTTGTTTAAGACATCTTCGGGTATTAGAGAAATGATCAAGCGATAACAAAGGGATAGTCAGGCAAGCATAAAGCGATAATCAGGCAAGAGTAAAACGGCAATAAAGAGCGAATAAAAAGCGTAATAAATTTAGGATAGACTGTTAATAATTAATTTGCTTTTCAATATTTCTTGTGATAAAATAATCTACGAGAATTAAAAATGATTTATTGGCGGCGGGGCTTATTTCCCGTTATTTTTTGTTAAAAACATTTCTTAAAATGTCCATCAATTTGGTGCAAAAATTTAAAGACAAACAAGCTTTGACTAAGCTGAAAAACCGCGATAAAGAGGCGTTTATTGAGGTTTATGACAATAATGTCAAGGAAATAAACCGTTTCGTTTATTTTAAAATCGGCAAGCGGGAGGAGGCCAATGACCTGACTTCCGTGATTTTTTTAAAGGCTTGGAATCACATTCAAAATAAAACCTTGGAAGATGCCAATACTTTACGGTCTTTGCTTTATAAAATCGCTCGGAATTCCATCATTGATTACTATCGGGAAACCGGCAATAAGTTGACCGTTTCCATTGATGACGAAGATCATCGGGTTGATGTCGTTGACGAAAAAACGAATTCCCTGGAAATGATGGAGCAAAATGATGATATAAAATTGATTAAAAGTCAACTGCCATTTTTAAAAGAAGAGTATCGGGAAATTATTATCATGAGGTTTATCAATGATTTATCTTTGGAGGAAATCGCGGAAATTAGCGGAAAAACCAAGGGAAATATCAGGGTATTGATTCATCGCGCTCTGAATGCCTTGCGGGAATTGGTGGAAAAAACGCAAAAATCTTGATTTTACTGTAACTTTTGTGGAGTTTATCCGTATATTATAGTGTGAGATACTCATCATAAAAAAATGACCAATAAAGATATTCTCGCCAAATTGAATAATTTGAAAAACGTCAATCCCGATGCCGCTTGGTTAACAAGCAATCGGGAATTGTTGTTGACTCAGATTTCCAATTCCGGCGCCGCGGACTTATCGTCCGGCAGAATTATCTTAATTAACTTTCAGAGTGTTTTACAAGCTATTTCTCGCCCGGCCTTTGCTTTGGGCGTTTTTGTTTTTGTTTTGGTTTCCGTCAGTCTGTTCAGTCACGAATTGTTTAATAAAACCAAGCCGAATAATTCCTTATATATCGCTCGGGTGATTTCGGAAAGATTGAAGTTGAATACTACTTTCAATTCCGTGGAACGCGACAAGTTGGAAGTTCGTTTTGCTTCCAATCATGCTCAGGAAATTTCCGCGATTTTAGCCGATCCGGAATTCAATACCGAGGCCAATAAAGATCAGGTAGCCAAGTTAAGCAATGATTTCAATAAAGAAGTCGTTACGGTTAAGAGTCGGATAAATCGTATCAGCCGCGTTAACGCGGTGACGCCGGTAACCGTTCCGGCCGATGAAGTGATTATCGCCGATAGTGCCAAAGAAGAAGCCGGCATCCAATTGGCGGAGGGTCGGTCTGCCGAGGAAACGACAATAACGACACCGATTATCGTTGAAGAAGCGGTGACGACCGTACCGGAAACGGCGGCGACGTCGGCGGCGACGTCGGCGGCGGAAGTGGCGGAAGTGGTGGAAGAAGTTGCCACCAGTACCGCCGTGACGGTTGAAGCGCCGACCGAGGCCGACAAAATATTAGATGAAGCGCAACAGCTGTTTGATCAAAAAGATTACGGCAAGGCTTTGGATAAGCTCAAAGAAGTTGACGAAATTATCAAATAAAGATCGGTCAAGCAAAAAAATCGTAATTAAAATTTTAAAGTGATTGGCGCGCGTTTGTTAGTTTATCTCTTTCATCCTTAATCCCAGTTGAAGATTCGTCCTCTGCTTCGGATGCGGCCGGAGATAAATTAACAAATTCGCGTCTGCGAATTGGCGAACCGCGTAAAGGTCGTACTCGGATTTTCCGGGTCGGTTTGTCCCTTACTAACCTTATTATTTTCAATTCCAAGCTCTGACGATTTATCTGTCTGAAGATGGTAAATCGGTTAAGCTTTTCTCCAGTCGGCGGGCAACACGCGCTTGACTGGCAGAACTTTTATGAAGATCAGTCAGTCATCGCCTTAAGCTTTCAGCCGAGTGGCGGAGCGGGATTCCGACTGATTTACAATCTGAAAGATTATTTATCCGACAGAGCGGCGAATTGAATGATTGTCATTGTTAATTTGTTCAAGCTACCATTGTTTGGACAATTAACATGATCCTAATTATTACTTATGAAAAAATTACGCAAATTCTTAGTCAGCAGCGTAATGGTATTAACGGTTGTCGCCATGAGTGGCGTAGTCGTTCCTTCTGTCAATGCGGCCGCTTCGGCGGGCGACTTGATTAAGATGGAAGGCAACTCTTCCGTTTATTACCTGGGCGCTGATGCTAAGAGATACGTTTTCCCTAACGAAGCTACCTACATGTCCTGGTACTCCGATTTCAGCGGTGTGGTCACTATTCCCGCGGCTGAATTGCAGAGCTATGCCTTAGGAGGCAATGTTACCATGAGACCGGGTACCAAGTTAGTGAAAATCACTACGGATCCTTCCGTATATGCCGTTGAAACCAATGGCACATTAAGAAAGATTCAGAGCGAAGCCCAGGCGGCTGCCTTATACGGCACCAACTGGAACACGAAGATTGTTGACGTTCCGGATGCTTTCTTCACGAACTACAATGTCGGTTCGGTTTTACCGAGCGGTCAATATTCTATTGGCAGTTTAATAAAAAATGCCGGCGCGTCCGAAATTTTTTATTATGACGGCACCAGTTATCGGAAGATTACCAACGAAGCGGCTTTCAATGCCAATCGGTTCAACATGGCTAACGTCTTAACGGCGTCAACCACAGTTTCCGGTACCGGCACGGAAATTTCCGCAGTTGAAACCGGATTAGTCAATGTTTCTCAGGGTGCTTCCACTCCGGATGCGGTTATTACCGGTTCCGGTTTGATGGTTTCCTTGAGCTCCATGACTCCGGCGGGCACCGGTATTCCGGCGGCCTCTCCGATGGATTTCTTGAAAGTTAACTTAACGGCGGCCAACGATGGCGCGGTCAATGTTTCCGCGATCACCTTAACCGCTTATGATTTAGGTACTTCTACCTTTATTGATGAAGTTACTTTCTATGATAACGGCGTTAAAGTCGGAACTTCCAAGAACTTTACTTCCGATCGCGTCGCTTCCTTTAGTTTCGCGACTCCGATTGTCGTTAATGCGGGTACGACCAAAACTTTAACCGTCAAAGCGACGATTGAAGCCAGTCAGACCGGTAATTTCGCCATCGGTATTGCCAAGGCGGCCGATGTTACAGCCACCGCTTCTGCGGTTACCGGTTCTTTCCCGGTGGTCAGCAACACCATGTCCATCGTTTCCGGTGCGACTATCGGTACGGTTGGCTTGACCAACGCGGTTACTACCGATACGACCAACAAATTCGGCGAAGACAATGTCTTATTGGCGGAATTTGATTTGACGGCCAATAACGAGCCGGTTCTTATCCAGTCCATCAAATTACGGAATGGCGGAACCGACACGACCGGCATCGTCGATAACTTGAAGTTATTCGTTGATGGCACGGAAGTGGCTTCCGGCACCTATGCCGACAAATATGTGACCTTCTCTCTTAACAATTATAAAATTGCCAAGAGCGATACGGTTCAGCTTGAAGTCAGAGGTGATTTGGGTGTAACCAACAACAACGATACTTTTGTTTTGTATATCAAAGACGTTAACGATTTCGGTTTTATCGGTCAGGATTATGGTTTCGGCGTACAGCTTACTACGGCCGGTTTAGCCAATCTTGACACCACGACCGAAGGCATCACCGTGACTTTGACCACCGGTCAATTCACGATTGATATGGATAAGAGCGCCACTCCGGCCAAGGATGTCAAAGCCGGCGATAATGACGTTGTCTTAGCGACTTTGGTGATGAAATCCAATGGCGAAGACGCTTTATTGGAGCAGATTGTGGATAGCGGTGGCAATGATTTTGAAATCAACGGCACCGGCTTAGAGGCTGACGAAATTGAGAACGTGGAAATGCGCGATGTCGCCACCGGCGCCGTCTATGACATTACCGCGACTCGCGTTGGCAGTACGCAATGGACTTTGTCTATGACCGATGAGATTACTTTGCTCAAAGGCGTAGCCAAGACCTTCCAGATTCGTGCCGATATGAGCGACAGCGTAGCTGTTGGTGGAAATGGCGGTCCGATTGACGATGGCGATACTTTATATGTTGTGTTAGATGGCGCGGCGATGACTATCACCGGCGAAACCTCTAACGCTTCCATTACTGATATTACCCCGTCTTCCGTTACTTCCGCGACTGTGACTGTTAAGGACGCTTCCTTGACTTGGACTCCGACCGCTTTATCAACCCAGACGGTTGTCGGCGGTGCCCAGGATGTCGTGGTTTATCAGGCTTCCTTGAAAGCCGGTACGGCCGATGGTATTAAATTGTCTTCAGTGACGATTTCTACCGACGGTGCTGATACGGCCTTCACCGATGACGATATTACCAAGTTAGATTTATATTTGAACGGGAAACTGCTCAAATCCGTTTCTAACAGCATTGTGGAAACCACTGGCGGAGCTGACGGTTATATTACTTTCAATTCCTTTAGCAGTGAAGCCGACGCGACTATCGCGGCCGGTGCCACGGTTAATTTAATGGTTAAGGCGTCTTTTGCCTCCACCGTTACTGCGGCCGGTACCTTTGATTTGGAATTAGAATCCGCTGACGATGCTACTTCTCGCGCGGTTTCCTCCAATGACTCGGTTACCGAGACTGGTACTATTTCCGGCGTTTCCGGTAATATTACCACTACCGCTAAAGGTACTTTGAAGGTTGAATTATTGGTAACTGATGTTAAAGCCGACGAAGATACTCATATCTTAGCCGGTTCCGCGGTGGCGGCCGATCGTTACTTGGCTGAATTGAAATTCACCACGGAAAACGAACCGATCAAGGTTACCAGATTGAGATTGGAAAATAGCGGTACTTCCGCTTCTGACGATGTGGCTTCGGTGAGATTAGTTACCGGTAGCGGCACTATCGTAGCGGAAGAAATTCCGGAAGCGGATGGCGACGTCTTGTTTGATCCGTTTGACTATGTCTTAGCGGCCGATCAGACGACCAGCTTGTTTATCGCTCCGGTGGTCAGAGGATTGAATGTCTTAAACGACCCGACTTCCACGGCTGACTACAACGAAACCATGATCTACAACATTGATGATATTGCGACCGGAGTTGTCGCCACAGGCGTAAACTCCAGCGCCAGCATCACTTTAGTTGTCGATCCGGACGCCGATACAGTAGCGACCGGTCAATGGGCCGCGGCTTCCATTACTTCCAACACCGCGACTATTGTCGGTTCTGCTTTGACTACCATTACCAACGCTATGAGTGACGCGACTTTGACCGGCGGTACCGCCAAAATCTTAGGCAAATACACGTTTGTCTTTGACAACGGCAGTAACAGAAACGCTTCCAATGAAGAATTGAAAGCTTATCTGGATGCTCTCAAGGTAACTGTCAACAAGAGCACGGCGGTGGTTATTACCAATGTTAATGCTCAGATTGATGGCACCGCTACCAAGGTAGCCGGCGACATCACCACTTTGGGCAATGGTAATACTTCCGGTTCGGTTGACTGGTTGACGACCGAATTGCAAGGTTTGGCGGATGGTGGTAAATTAGACGGTACAGTGACTTTGGTCATCACCGGCGATGTTACTACCACTGACGCGACCAGCGAATACGTTCAGACTTCATTGGCTGATGTCTATGGCGCTGGCGATGTCGATTACATCGGTAACGGTGCGACTGATGGCACGATTTTGACTGCCACCTATCTGCCGGTTGCCGAAGTTATCGGCGGTACCTTGTCCGAGTAGTTCCAGAAATTCTTGAATAGTTTTCCCGATTTCCTTATTCAATAAATCGGAACAGCAAAAGAGCCCTCCGTTATCCGCCAGTTGGCGGAGGCGGATGGGCTCTTTTCTGTTGGGGGAGGGAGGGGTGGTTTTATCGGGTTCTGGTTATGAGGGACCAATTTCTTTATTTTTTCTTTAGAAAAAATTTATCTCGGCTTCATCGGGGTTGTATTATAATAGTTGAATGAAAAATGTAATATATATGTTTATCGACGCATCCAATCTCTGGCAGGCTCAAAAAGCCAAGGGTAGATTTTTTAATTATAAAAAAATCGTTGAATACGTAAAGGGAAAGTTTCTGACCAAACAGGTCGAAGTCTTTTACTATTCCGCTTATCCCGCCAACGGAACGCGTCCTTATGATTTAGATGATCGGCATCAATTTTTTACTTTTTTAAAAAAGGGTTTAAAATTCAAGGTTAGAAAAAAGGAATTAAAAAGAATCAGGGTTGCCGATGAACATGGCAAATATCTCCGAGAAAAGGGAAATATGGATGTAGAAATAACTATTGATGCCATGTATTATTTTGAAAAGTATGATATAGCCGCTTTATTTACTGGCGATTCTGATTTTTTAGCTTTAGTCGCTCATTTGCGTATGGGTGGCAAGAAAGTGTACATATTTTCTTCAAAGAATAACATTTCCGAAGAATTGAGGACGGGTGCCGATGCTTATTTTGATATTTTGAAAATAAATGATGATATTTGGGGGCGAGAGTTAAGATATCGGGAATAAAAAAATCACCCTCCGCCTGGAGGATGACCCTTGGATGTAAAACCCTTCCGGTTAATATAAACCGAAAGACACTATTATTATATATCGTTTTATTTTGATTGTCAATCCGAATTTTGTCAGAACAGTTTTCCCGATTTCTTTATTCAATAAATGGGACAATTTTATTCATTTGACTACATATCATATATGATATATAATGAAAAATATAAAGTGAAGTTCTATCGGGATAGTCGAACGGGGAGGAGTCGGGTTTACGATTATATTGAAAGTTTAGACGAAAAATGTAATTCCAAGATTTATAAATATATAAATTATTTGGTGGAAAATGGTGGCTATTTAGACGAGCCTTATAGTCGCCATATTCAAGGAAAAATTCGAGAATTAAGAGTCGATTTTTCTAATAATCATTACCGGATTTTTTATTTCACTTTTATCGGAAAGACCATTATTTTATTACATGCTTTTTTGAAGAAGACAGATAAAACTCCGATTAAAGAAATGAATATGGCTCTTAGTAATTATAATAAAATCATTAATAATCCTGAACTATATGAATAATAAAAAGGATATAGGAAGAGCTATTGATTTCCATGAGGTTTTGGTTGAAAAATTAAAAAATCCAAGATTCAAGAAGCTTTACGATAAACATGGTCGTCAGCTGGAATTAGCTTATAGTCTTTTGCAATTGCGCAAAAAAAAGAAAATAAGCCAGGCTGCTTTAGCCGCTAAAATCGGTACGACGCAGAGCAATATCGCCCGCCTGGAAAGCGGTCGACAGAATTTTACTATTAGCTTTGTCAGTAAAGTGGCCGAGGCTCTGGGCTCGAGTTTGAAAATCAGTTTTCTTTGATAAAGGGGTTATGTTATAATATTTTATAGCAGTTGTGATAGTATTTATAAACAAATTAACCGCACAATTATGTTTAAAATCAACGCTCGTTACTTCAAAAAGCCAATGGTTTCGTTATTGGTTTTTTTATTTATTTTGAGCCCGCTTACTTCGGTTTTTGCCGAGAATGCTGTTATTTTAGTTGATCAGAATTTAGATATAACCGCTGTCGAAGTTTCCGTTTCGACCGTTAATGAAAAAAATGATGTTATAGCGATTGATGATTCTGTAATTAACGAGGAGATAAAAGAATCGGTCGTGGAATTAACAATGGAAGCTGATGATTCGGCGCAGTCTGAATTTTTAACAAGTGAATCGCCTGTAGATACTAATGTTGTGATTAATCCCAGTACGGCTAAGCAATTATTGCCTAGCTCCGATCAAGTGAGCGGCGCGCTTATTTATGAATATTTAGTTTCTGTGCCGCCGGGTCGCAATGGACTGCAGCCGGATATTAAATTGACTTATAATAACCAAACCTCAGAAGAGGGCACGGAATTCGGCTTCGGTTGGGACATCAATATTCCCTATATCCAAAGAGTGAATAAAAATGGTGTTGAAAAACTATATACTCAAAATTATTTCAATTCTTCTTTGGACGGTGAACTAGTATCCGCTGACACAAATACCTGGATGGCTAAGACGGAAAATGGAGATTTTAGAACTTATATTTTTTCTAATAATCAATGGATAATGAAGGATAAAAACGGCACGCAGTATAAATTCGGTTATACAGCGATTGCCAGACAAGATGATTCAAGCGATACTTCAAAAGTCTATAAATGGCTTTTAGAGGAAGTCCGGGATACGAACGATAATTATATCAAATACGAATATTATAAAAATGCCGGCCAAATATACCCTTATCGGATTACTTATACTGGCAACGGCACGACAGATGGTATATTTCAAATTGAATTTTTAAAAGAAAGCCGTGATGACGCAATTACCAATAATCGTCCAGGATTCAGTGTAACGACATTTTATCGTATTTACGAGATTGACATAAAAGTCAACGGTAGCTTAACTCATAGATATGGTCTAGATTATAGCGATAATAATGGTTCTCGCTCTTTGCTGTTTTCAATTACTGAAACTGGCATTGATGATCTCGGGAATTCCGTTATTTTACCCGATACTACTTTTGAATATCAGGAAGAAACCCCGGGCTGGACTTTTGCCTGGACAACCCCTGTTTATCCGGTAAGTCCTTTTGTGATAGATTACGCTAATGATAGAATAGTGGATGTAAATGGTGATGGTTTTCTTGATATGTTATCTACTAGAGACGACACGACCAGAACTTATATAAACAACGGTGACAGTTGGGTTTTTAATAATGATTGGGAGGTCCCTAATTTTCGTCCCGATCAGGGGAGAATTAAATTGAGTAGCGGTAATAGTTTTGTAGTTGATATTAATGGTGATGCTTTAGCTGACATTATTTATGGAGGAGAGTCGATATATATTAATCAGGGATTGGGTTGGGTTTATGACGATTCTTGGGAAATACCGGCACTAATGAATGTTATGGATTATAATTTGGATAAGTTAGCCGATGTTAATGGCGACGGATTAATTGATATTGTTTCTACTCGACATGGATATACTAACGATTACACTACCTTTTATATTAATAATGGTTCAGGTTGGGATTATGATCAACAACTGGAAACTCCTTTTGTAGAGGGCGTAGGGCATTTTTCGGTAGGAGGGGTTAATGCTCAACTAGTTGATATTAATGGTGATAGCTTAGTGGATATAGTTTATAATTCTGACATTTTTATCAATCAGGGTCATAGTTGGATTTATGATGATTCTTGGGAAATACCGGCGCTAATGAATGGCGTATATTATAATCTTGATAGATTTATTGATGTTAATGGTGACGGATTGATTGATATTGTTTCTACTCGACATGGATATACTAACGATTATACTAGCTTTTATATTAATAACGGTTCAGGCTGGGATTATGATGATTCTTGGCAAACACCCAGTCAAATAGCTCTAAGCAATAGCTATTTTAATGGGTTAGTTGATGTTAATGGCGATGGAATAACTGATTTAATTTATAGTTCTTCCGTTTATGTTAATAACGGAGATAAGGTTGATTTATTAACCACTATTAACAACAACAAAGGCGGCTTTACCGACATAATCTATAAAACTACGCCTCAATATCGCTCCGGCTCCACACAGTTGAATCCGAAACTGCCGTTTGTTTTAGATACTGTTTATCAATTAGTAACTAATGACGGTGCAAACAATATTGTTACTAAAACCTATAGTTACGAAGGTGGCCAATATTATTTTAATACGTATATTGATCGTAAGTTTGCCGGATTCAATAAAGTGATAACGACTGATGCGGTCGGCAATACTACTAAATTATTTTTTCATCAAGGAGATGCCTCAGATTCCTCTCAGGGCGAATATAACGATGATGCTTTTAAGATCGGCAAGATTTATCGCACGGAAGTGGCCGATAGCACCGGTAATATTTACAGTAAAAGTATCAATAAATGGGATGACTATGATTTAGGAAATGGTAATAAATTCGTTAAGTTGGCGCAGACCTTGGAGATGACTTATGACGGAAATTCCACCCACAAGGATAAAGCGGAAACCTATAGTTATGATAACGCCAATGGTAATTTAACTCAAAAAATAGAACTAGGCGAAGTTATTGGCAATAATGACGGTGTTTATACCGATATCGGCACGGATGATTTTATGACCACGATTTCCTATGTTTCTAATACCGGTGCCAATATTTTAGGCCTGCCTTCGCAACAAACAGTCGTCGATCATAATTTTAATAAAGTTAAAGAAACAAAATATTATTATGACGCCCAAGCTTTGGGTGGTGTCATAAAAGGCAATCTGACCAAACAAGAAGACTGGAAATCGGGAACCGCCTATGTTAATGCCCGGAAGACCTATGATGGCGTTTATGGCCTGGTAACGATGGCTACTGATCCGAGGGGCAAGACTACGCGCTATATTTATGATTCATATCATCTATATCCGGCGACGATTACAAATGCGTTAAATCAATCAACGCAATACACTTATGACTATTCGTCGGGCAAGGTTAAGCGAATAACCGACCCCAATAGTCGTATTTTTGAAAATGTTTATGATGGTCTAGATCGTTTGATTATTGAAAAACAGCCTGATATTACCGATCCCGCAACGCTTGTTGCCAAGACTGAATATATTTATACCGATACCCCTAATGCCGTAAATATTCATAGAACCGATAATTTGGATTCTTTGATTTCTCGCGAGACGTACCAATATTTTGATGGTTTGAGTCGTTTGATACAAGAAAGAAGAGAGGCGGAGGGGAGTAATTATCAAATAAAAGATATTATTTATAATAACCGCGATTTAGTAAGTAAAGAATCCTTGGATTATTTTTCCGTCGGTTCCGGTAAAACGACTCCGACAACGGCAACGGCGCTTTATAATAATTACACTTATGATCCCTTGTCTAGAATTGTTTCAACCGCGAATGCGGTCGGTACGACAATCAACGTTTATGACGATTGGAAATTAAGCATTACAGACGTTAATGGTAAAATTAAAGATTTATATCGAGATGCTTATAATAATCTCGTTCGGGTCGGCGAGCATCATAGCGCCAGTATTTACACTACCATTTATCAGTATAATTATTTAGGAAATCTTGTAAAAATTACCGATGCTTCTAACAATATTCGTAACTTTACCTATGATGGTTTGGGGCGAAGATTGACGGCTCAAGATTTGCATAGTGTTCCGGATGTTACTTTCGGGACATGGGGTTATAGTTATGACGATGCCGGCAATTTAATATCATCCACGAATCCCAATGGTCAGACCGTTGCTTACACCTACGATAATCTCAATCGGCGTTTTATGGAGGATTATATCACTCAAGTCGGAACGGAAATATATTACATTTATGATTCCGGCGTTGACGGTATCGGTCAATTAACCGGCGTCATCACCGGCGGATTAACGCAAACTAATATATATAACCCGTTAGGTTTATTAAAGCATGAAATAAAAACCATCAATTCTACGAGTTATCAAACGGATTATGAATATGATCGTCAGGGAAATCAGACTATCATTACCGATCCAAGCGGGTTTAAGGTTAAATATAATTATAATTCTGCCGGTTTATTAAATTCTATACAGAAAAAAGAGGTTAATGATAGCATTTATCTTAATGTCATTCATAATTTTAATTATTCTCCGTTAGAACAACCGACGACTATTTATTATGCAAATGGCGCCGTGACCGCGAACACTTATGATGCGACCAAACTTTATCGGATGAGCAACAAGGTAACGACTGTCGGCGGCGGCTCTTATGCTCAGCGGTTAGCTTATACCTTTGACAATATCGGCAACATTACTCGTATTGTAGACAGTTCGGCAAGCAGTACGGCTAAGACCGCTAATTATGTTTATGATGATTTACATCGCCTGACTCAGGCGGCAATAACCAATGTCGCTGTCGGACAGGCTCCTTATACCGAAAATTATTCCTATAATCCTATTGGTAATATTATATTCAAAACTGGTCAAAATCTTTATGTCTATGCCGGCAATCAGGGAACCAGTTATGCCAATCCGCACGCGGTGACCAACATAGATAATATTAACTATACTTACGATCGCAACGGTAATTTAATATTCGATTCGTTTTGGGCATACTCTTGGGATTATCGTAATCGTTTAATCCAAGCCACTAAGGGCACAACCACTATCAGATACGGCTATGATCAGAATGATAACCGAATTTGGGTTAATAACGGTTTAACCATAACTACTTATCCCACCAAATACTATAATATTACCTCTACCGGGACGACCACAAAGCATATTTTCGCCGGTAGCGAGTTAATGGCCACTATTGAAGGAACGGGAGCGACTGCCACAAAACATTATATTCACTCCGATCATTTGGGCGGTTCCGGCGTTGTTACCAATTCCGCCAATGCCGTAGAAGAGTTGATTGATTATTATCCTTTCGGTGATATTCGTTTTGACCGAAAAATCGGCTCTTTTAACGAACAACGGAAATTTACGGGGCATGAATATGACGTCGAGACAGGACTTAATTATATGATGGCGAGATATCAGAATGGAACTATTGGAAGATTTTTGAGTCAGGATCCGGGTACACGAGATAATCCGACGTCGTTTTTGAAGGACCCACAACAATTGAATTATTATAGTTATGCGAGAAATAATCCGCTAATCGCTAAAGATCCGAACGGAAAATGGATTCAGTATGTTGTTGGACAAAATAATGCAGTTTCCTTAGGAAACTGGGCAAACAATCAATATCAAAATAGTTCCGCAGCAAGATTTACTATGGATCATCCATATGTCCCAGCAATAGCTGGCGCAGCTCCTTTGGCCATATATGGAGTTGGTAGTTTATCTGCAGAAGCGTTAACTCCACTTGTCGGATCAACTTTGGCCAGCAAAGCTTCTCTTGGAGGGACTGCCGGTGCTGCCGGAGGAATTATATCCCAATTCTTTAATGATATCTCTAAGCAGCAAGTTTCTAGCCCGAACGAGTACGCCGCGAGTGCAGCTAAAGGCGCGATAATTGGAGCTGGTAGTGAATTTGGCCCTTTCGCGGCCGGGGCCGCTGGGACATTGTCATATATTGCGGAAACCGTTGCTAAGGGCGAATCATTGAACGCTGGAGAGGCAATATATGAAGGCGGGTTAAGCGCACTGGCAACAACAGCTGTTAAGAATGGAGCTAAAGTCATGGGTATTAATTCAGTCCCAGGCCGATATCCCCAACCTTTCTCCACTTCGTTTATTACAGGTAGCCATGCGATACAAAATTACGGGAAAGAGGCAGCTTCAAGTGTCTTCCAGGGAGCAATCAATGCTGTAAAAAATATGGTTACAAAATAAAATCTATGACAACCTATCATGTAAATAGAAAAATGTTATTTGCTATTTGGTTCGTGGTTAGTCTTGGAATAATAGGTTTATCTTTATTTTCGTATTTTGGTAATTTAAGCGGAGACATCTCTTCTCTTTTTAAAGCAATATTGCTAGGATCAGGTGGCTGGCTAATATTTTCATTATTGATATATATTTTTGTGAATATAAAAATTGATAATGACATTTTAGTTTATAAAACCGTATGGACAAAAAAGATAAAGATTAAAGAGATAACTCATATTTGTAGGACATCACGTCCGAAACCCTTTGATAAAATGTACGAATCTTTAACTGTGTTTGTTCAAAAAAATGACCAAATAAAAGAATATGAAATTAATTTGAACTATTTCGATAAAAAAGATATTGAGGACCTATTAAAAAGGTTGAAAAAATTGAATCATAATATTCATTTTGAAATATAATCATAGCAATAATCCAAGTTGGAAAATAATAAAAGATAATGTGCAGAAATTTAAAATAGGAGTCTATAAAACATGGAGAAGTTTTTAGTGTTGGCTGAATTTGGTTGGACTGGGTATTTATATGCTGTTGTTATAAGACATAATAATTTATTTGATTATACTGTCTTTGGAAATTTGTTAGTATTATTATTTCCATTCATAGGACCATTTATTCGATATTTTCTTTATTACGAAGTAGGGGAGGGTAATCTTATTTTTAACTACTTTTTTATAAAAATAGTACTCCCATTAAAAAGCTTGTATTCTTGTCTTATGAACAGCGTCCAGAGAAATTCTATTTGACAATAAATTTAAGATTTTTATAGAGAAGCAAAAAAATCTCCATAAAAAAGCGCCTAGTACTATTTTGGGTTGGGTTTGGTTTACTATTCGTTGGTGCGGTGTAACTGCGATGTTGAATATTGGTGTGCTTGAATTAATTAGGGGGGGGGATAGCATGATTGATACACAAATAAAAATAAAACTCTGGGACGATGACGATATGTGGTATAATGGAAATGATAAAAAATAATATGAAGAAAATTAAATATAACGAAGGTGATTGGTTTGAAATTAAATTAAAAAGTGGTAAATATTTTTTGGGCCGCATTGCTAGAACAAGCAAAAAACCAGGAGAAATTTTAGGATATTTTTTTGGTCCCAGTAAAATCAGCTATACAAATAAGAATTTAAAGGGGTTTAATGCTTCAAATACCCGTGCAATATATATACATGGGCATTTGAATATAATAAATGGAAAATGGAAATTAATTAAAAATAATGATAACTGGAAAAGGAATGAGTGGCCAATATCGGTCTTTGTTCGTCATGAAGATTTCACTGAAAGATATTGGAGAGTAGAATATACTGATGATATTTATAGTCCATCATCTGAAACTAGGATATCTAAAAAAGAAGCTGAAGGATTACAAGATAATTCACTTTATGGAGTAGACGCAGTGGAGGTAGTGCTTGAAAAAATTTAATTAGCATCTTTGATAGATTAAATCTCTTGAATAATCTATGGTGAAAAACAAAATAATTGCTAATAAAAAATTATCAACCTTTTTGGAAGAGTACGATTTTATTAAAAAAGGAAGCACTTGGTGCTTGAGGAAAAATAGTATGACCCCCGAAATTTAGACTCAATATTCGGCATAAAACAAACTAGGCGCAGAAAATTCTAAGTGCGAAATGTTTGGCGGCAAAATAATTCGCCAAATTAATTAAGCTTTGGAATAGAATTGAAGGGCCGAAGCTTTAGGCTCGAGTTTGAAAATCAGTTTTCTTTGATAAAGGGGTACTAAAGTGCCTATTTTGTTGATATTTCGCGGTTTTTATTCCCTGTAGAGCGTATATTGACACAAACACGCTCTACAGGTAAACTATCAATATGAAAGCGACATTATCCAATTCAGATTATTTACGCAATTTTGACCGCTTTATTGGTAGTCTGGATTTTTCTGATTCCGATACTCTTCATATTTATTCTCATCCAAAATGGATCAATGTACATCCGGCTGTTTTAGCTATAGTTGTAGCCATGGCAATGCGGGCAGGTAAGCAGAACGTTACATTTGAAAATCTCACGGCAACTTCCGGTTCCTATCTTGATCGTATGGGACTTTTTGAATTTACGCATCAAAAGTCACCATATACTATTCATAAGAAAGAAGAATCGGGAAGATTTATACCCGTTACCATTATCAAAAATTCTACCGAACAGTCAAAATTTATTACAGATATGATTCCTCTTCTGCATTTACCTGCCGATAAAACGGATGCTATTAAATATACCATCGGGGAACTGCTTCGTAATGTATTGGAACACGCAGGAAGTGCGGCCGGAGCTATTGTTGCGGCTCAATACTATAAAAAATCAAACACAATTCGTATTGGTATTTGCGATGGCGGCATTGGTATCAGAAAGAGCCTGCAACGCTATTGGGCTACCCGATCAAAGACGGATATAGAAGCAATCAAATGGGCAATGGTTCCCGGTATTTCGGGAACGACGCGAAAAGAAGGAGGAACGGAAGACAATGCCGGCGCCGGATTATTTTTTATCAAATCCATTGCGCAAGTAGCCCGTAATTATTTTATGATTTACAGCGGCTCCGGTATATATAAACTGCTACTTCATGATAAGAGAATAGAAAAACCGCGGCTCCATTCGGATCCGGATGACGATCGTCATTCTGAACGTAATGACGTCCCTTATTTTCAAGGTACGCTGGTGGCGATAGATCTATCTCTTGAAAATAAATCTGAATTTACTCATCTGCTCTCCGCTATACGAGAGGTTTACGGCAAAGCGGTTAGAGATCGCAAACGAAAGAAGTACAAAGAACCAAAATTTATATGAGTATGATAATTAAAATCAAGAATCTTGTCGGTGATTTTGCGGAAAATAAAGATGTGGCAAAAAGCTTACGTATCAACAAGATTATGCCGATCTTGGCAGAGAGTAAGGAGCTTGTATTGGATTTTTCCGGAGTTAGCGGTACGACTCAATCGTTTATTCACGCCTTAATCTCCGAACCGATTCGGCGGTTTCGTGATGTGGCTTTAGAAAAGATACACTACAAAAATTGCTCTGATGTTGTAAAAGAAGTTATCAAAACCGTGTCTGAATATATGCAGGAAAGTCTTGATTCGGAAAATTATGAAGAATAATAATAGCTGTGTAAAATATTTAATGTTATAATGATAAAAAATAACGTTTAATGTTGTTGCTATTTTTTAAAGGTAGCCTATAAGATTTATGAACAAAAAAATTTATTTGCGACTTCTCCAAGGCGGTTTGATCGCCTCGCTTTTTATTGTTTTTGCGGTCTTCAAGCATTTGCTGTTTCCCTATATCACCTCCAAACAATTGCCTTTTAATATTCTGATGGAAATTTTATTCGTTTTTTGGCTGGTGTTTATTTTGCGCTATCCCGAATATCGGCCGAAGCGTAACTACATCACCACCGGTCTGATCGTGTATTTCATGGCGATTTTGGCTTCCTGTGCCGTGAGCGTGGATATCGGTTTGAGCTTTTGGGGCGACGCCGAACGCATGTTGGGCTTTTTTCATCTTCTGCATTTCCTGATTTTCTATCTGATTCTGATTACGGTTTTTCGGTCTTGGCGCGAATGGCGGGTGTTACTGCTTTTTTCGGTGATGATTGCGACGGCGGTGAGTTTGATCGGTTTGCGCGGCGCGAATGTTTATAGCACCATCGGCAATACCACCTATGTCAGCGGTTATCTGATTTTTAATCTTTTTTTCTGTTTAATTTTGTTTCTGCGGGATAAACGTCAACTCCGGCGCTGGCTTTATTTGGCGCCGGCCCTGGTGATGTTGCGGGAATTTTGGGCCTGTCACACCTCCGGAGCGATTATCGGTTTATTTTTCAGCGTGTTGTTGTTATTTTTCCTCCTGGGTTTATTTCATAAAAACCGGGCCTTGCGTCGAGTATCTTTGACCGTTTTTATCATTGCCGTCATCGGGACGGTGGGCATATTTTCTCAATATCGCGCCGCTTGGTTTCAAAACAGTTTCCTGCGTAATCTTACTTTTCAGAAAGCCACTTTCCAAACCCGGCTGATTTCCTGGCAGGGAGCGGCCAAGGATTTTAAGAATCATGTTTTGTTCGGCACCGGCTTTGGCAATTATGCGATTATTTTTGATAAGCATTTTGACTCCGAATTTTTTGATTATGCCCGAACCGAAACTTATTTTGATCGGGCGCATAATAATTTGGTGGATATTGTTTCCACCACCGGCCTGGTCGGCCTCTTGGCTTATTTGAGTATTTTTATCGCCGTTTTATATTATTTGTTTAAAAGATTTCGGCAGAACGGCGGACGAGCCGGTCGGAGCGAAGAGGGGGCACGCCGTAATTTGGAAATAATCGTGGTCGTCTCTTTGCTGGCCGCTTATTTCATCCAAAATCTGGCGGTGTTTGATTCTTTGGTGACTTATATCGGTTTGATGATGACTCTCGGCTTTATTTATTATTTGCTGAATGAATCGGCGCCGGGAATCGATCGGGACAAGGAGGAGGACGCCGATGAATCGACGGTATCGCGACCCTTGCTAGATTCGCAATGGGAATTGTTGGTTTTAGTGATTTTGCTCGCCTTGGCGCTTTTATTGGCCAATCGCTACAACCTCAAGCCTTGGCGGATGTTTAAGGGAACGATTGTCGCCTATAATCAAGTTTTGCGCGGTGATTTGCCGGGCGGCGTGGCATTATATAAAGAAGTTTTGAGTGACGCGGCCTTGGATCATGACGCTCGCGCTACCTTGGTTAATTTCATTTTGGCCAATCCCGGCATTTTGAATACCGTGCCGCGCGAAGAAGCCAATGCTCATCTGGAATACACTATCGGTTTAGCCAAGACGAATGTTGCCATGAATCCGCAAGACAGCTTGAAGCAAATGCAGTTGGCGCAAGTATTGGATACGGCCGCTCGCTTTAATTATCAAGATTTGATTAAATTTAATTATTATTCCCGGCAAGCCTTGGAAGCGATGGATTTGTCCATTGAGTCCAGTCCGGGACGTGCGCCGGTCTATTTGGTTAAAGCGCAGATGCTATTGGCGCGCGGTGAAAAAGAGGCGGCGATTGAAAATGTGGAGTATGCCATTAGCCTAAATCCGAATTATGCCGAAGGTCATTGTCGCTTGGCGCAATTTTATCTCTTTTTGGAACAAGAAGCGGAATTCGGCGCGTCTCTGAAACGTTGCGTTGATTTGGACGGTGTTTCATATATCAACTCCGGTTCGCTCTTGTCGGCGGCGGCCAATTATTTTACCGCGGCCGGAGATTATGAGCGCGCCTTGAAAATGGCGGAACGCTTGGCTTTTCTGTCGCCCGATACCGCGGAAATATGGTTTAATTTGGCTAAACTTTATTTGATTACCGAGGAACAAACGAAAGCCGATTTCGCGGCCGCGCAGGCGATTCGCCTCAAGGCCGAGTTGAAAACCGAGTGGCTGGAGCTGGTAAAGGGAATGGAATAAGAAAAAATCGATTGGCCGCCAGACCCTTGAAACGAAAAAAAATTCTTAAAATAATTTTGTTAAAAATCAGACCGTCGGGTCTGATTTTTGTTTGCCCGCTCTTTCGTCCGGTTAAGGGACTTTTTTTGTTTTTTGGGGCGAGCCAATCTTTAAATTGATTTTAAGGTCTCGTCATGGTCGGTTTGTTATAGTGCTTAGGCAGATTAATTATTAATTCGTCATGACTAATTTTATGAACAAACTAAAAAATCGTTTGCGAAGCGGGCTTGCCTATTTGCGGACCAGTTGGCAAAAATGTTCTTTAAAACAAAAAATCTGGTGGCTGGCGGGCGGTTTGGCCGCGCCGCTTGTCGTTTATTTGTTGATCGCCTTGTCGTCCGTCAGTGCCGGGGAAGTTCGTTTGGCGGAGCTGGCCGGTTCATGGACCAAAGAAAAGGTTTGCCATGAAGCTTGTGCCTCCAATAGGCGCGCGCTTGAAGAAGCCATTATTGATGAATTGACCGGGTCAACTCGTTCCGCTCGACGAACGGCGCGACGTCTGGAAATTTATTTCTTGGACGAAGACTCGGACGCGGCTTTCAGACAGAGATTGGTGAGTATTTTAGGCCGGGCTTTCGGTCCCGATGATTTGCCGCCTTATTTGTCGGATTATTTGGCGCGGGAGGACGGACAAGCGGACGTTCGGGCGGCGATTATCGATGTTTACGGTACCGCTTTTTCGCCCGATTATTATTTGACCGTGGTGAAGGGAAGCGGCGAGACGAGCTTGAAACAAGCGGCCGTTCGGGCGCTGAGCGTTTATCCGGATAAAGTGTTCAATTTTTCCGCCGCGCAGTTAGCGACTATCGGCGAATCGGTGTTTGATAAAACTTTGCCTCAAAGTCTGCGCGCCGCCTTAGTTTTGTTGTTGAGCGATTATTATTCTTTGTTTCCGACAGAGACGGATAAGCTGTTGCGAACGATTTACGGAGCGGACAAAGAGGTTGATGTCATCAGTCGGGCGTTTGCGGCCGACATCCTGAATCGTCATGGTCAAAAAACTTGGTTGTTGCCGGACATCAGCGAAGCGCAATGGGCCGAATATTATAATAATTAATTAAAGATATAAATTTATGAACAAAAAATTACTGATGAGATTGTTGGTTTTTGCCTGCCTGGCTTTAACGCCCTTATTTTGTCGGGCGATGGCTCCCGGTACGCTCTTATACCGCACCACCGACGACGGCAAGGCCTATGGTTATAGTGGCGATCCCTTGATTGAAGTCGAGGGCGGAATAATCAAAAGTATCAATCCCGGTCATGTCGGTATTTATATCGGCCGGGAAAACGGCGAGGATTATGTCGTGGAAGCTTCGGCCAACGGTTTGGTCAAAACGCCGGCCAAATATTTTGTGAATTTGGCCGCTAACGAGAAATTTCTGGGTGCGAAAATTCCGCTGGCCGCCGATGCTTTGGAACGCGCCAAAGTTGTGCTTTTGGCCAAAAGTTTGGCCGGCAAAAGCTTGGCTTACGATTTTGATTTTAAATATCAGAAAGGACCGGAGAGCGGACAATGGACTTGCGTGGGTTTGACGGAAAAAATTTATGAAAGCGCCGCCATTTCCAATCCCAACAATTTGGCCGCCTTGGAGTATGATCCGGCTTATTATGCCGTGGACATCACGCCGGACGGTTTTGACAATTACAGCGTTATCAACGAAAACGGCGATTGCTTTTCCCGCGATTATGAATTTTCCAAAATTGCTCGACACCGGGATTTTCTTTTGCCCGCGCCGGAGTTGATCGGCTTTGACGCCGGACGGGAATATAAGGGCGAGCGCTATATTTTTCTGCCTTATACTCAATTTCTACAACCGACTTTAGGGGACGTGCCGGTGGATATTGTCATCGCTTCTTCGTTTGACGCCGAGGAAATTCGCGGGCGAGTCAATGTGCCGGCGCTGATATTGCGGTGGAGTTTGCTTAACAATCCGGTATCCTCCGTGAAACAGTTGGCCGGACGTCTGGGCGACTTGGCGGTTAAAACCGCAGACAAAACCAAAGAGGTGGCGAAAATTATCGGTGAAAAAATATTTGGCGCCAAAAACGGCACGGAAATAGTTTTAAACGATCAGGAATTGAAGAAATCGACCGGTGTCGGTAAAACGACAGTTAAAGCCGCCACGGCAAAAACGACGATCAATAAGACCCCTTTGATTACGGTAAATAAAGCGACGTCTAAATTAACGACGCCTGTTTCGTCGACGTCTAAAACCGCTTCGGCGATTTTGAACGGCTCCAAAGTTGCCGCGGTTCCCGTTTCTTCGTCCGCCGGCGCCGCCTCGCTTGCCCCTGTTCCCACTTCCGCCGCTTCGACCGCGGCCGCTCTGGCCGCTTATTATTCGCCGCCGGCCGTGCAACGGGCAGTCGACCAACCGGCCTCGGAAACCGAAAATTCTGCCGTTGTACAAAATGTTAATTCCACTATCAATGCGGAGGCAAATTCTTCTGCCGCTTCCGCTTCCGCCTCGATTCCGACTTCTTCTTCTTCTTCTTCTTCTTCCGCTTCGACGGCGACAACGGCTGATTTTCCGACATTGGCGATAATCAATAAAATTTATGCCACCGGCGATAATGACTGGGTGGAATTATTCAATCCGACCGATCATGATTTTGATTTGGCCGTTGCCGGTTATCGTCTAGAAAAAGCTAAAACCGCCGAAGATCCGAGTTTAATGATACGTCTCGGCAATGCTGCTGATGGCGCTTATCCCGGCGGCACTGTAGTTTCGGCGCACGGCACTTATTTGATTGTTCGCGACGACGCCAACGATTACTATCGCGCCCGCGCTGACGCTATTGCCACGCGCGACGAATTCGCTTGGACCGCCTCTGGCTATACTTTATATTTGGGTACCGATGCCATCAGTTCCAGCGCCGATCTTGATTTGACCGATGCCGTCGGTTTCGGTTCGGACGCTACCTATTTTCAGGGCAGTGGACCGGCACCGGCCGTCGGCGATAATTATATTTTGAATCGGCTGGCTAATAACGGAAATAATCAAACCGATTTTATTTTAATCGTTTCCGACGATCCGGCCGCGCTTATTCCGGTTATTGAGGGAAATTCGGCCACGTCTACGGAAGAAACAATTCCGCCGCTTGAAGACACGGCCACGTCCACCGAGGAAATAATTCCGCCGCTTGAAGATTCGGCCACGTCCACCGAAGAAATAATCCCGCCGGCTGAAGACACGGCCACGTCCACGGAAGAAATTGTTGAAGAAGAAATTTCCGCAGAAGAAAACGGGGAAGAAAATTTCCTTAAATTGGCTTTGATTAATAAAATTTATGCCACCGGCGATAATGACTGGGTGGAACTATTTAATCCCACCGATCATGATTTTGATTTGGCTACTGCCGGTTATCGTTTGGAAAAAGCTAAAACCGCCGAAGATCCGAGTTTGATGATGCGTATCGGCAACACCGAGGACGGTTCTTATCCGCAGGGGACGGTTATCGCGGCCGGGGAATCTTATTTGATTGTTCGCGATGACGCCAACGAGTATTATAAAAGCCGGGCCGACGCTATTGCCACGCGCGACGAATTTGTTTGGACCGGTTCCGGTTATACTTTATATTTGGGTACCGACGCCATCAGTTCCAGCACGGATTCGGATATTATTGAAGCGGTCGGCTTCGGTCCGGACGCCACTTATTTTCAAGGCAGCGGACCGGCGCCGGCTATCAATGACAATTATATTTTACAGCGGACGGCAAAAAGCGGCGACAATATTTGGGATTTTGCTTTAATTCCTTCCGACGATCCCGGGGTCGTCGCCGCCGCGACCGAAATCGCGACGACCACGGTGGCCACCGCCGGTTTATTTGTTCCGCCGGTACCTTTGGAATCGTTCGGTTTAACCGATTTATGGCATTTTGACGAATGCTACGGAGAGGGAAGTTGGACAGTCGGGAAGTGGGATTGCGCTCGGGAGGTCGGACATACTAACGATGAATTGACGGCCTCCTTGACTCCGGCCGTTGATTTGAGCAGTTTTTCCGTAGCTTTTTATTATAAAAAGCAGGCGTCGGATTCGCCGCGCCTGGATTGGCGCTTGGCTAATGACGACGGAGACTATTTGCGTTTTGTTTTGGAGCCCGGCTTGATTACCGTGGAAGGATTGCCCGAATCGGAGGGGCGGTATTATTTGGATGTTCCCTGGGGAGAAGTTTGGCATCAAGCGGTTTTAGTGGTTGATCAGGCGGCCGATTATTGGGCGGTTTATTTGGACGGTCAAGAAGTGATTAAAGAAACTTTTTTGGCGCGCTTGCCTTTGTTGACTGATATGACTGTCGGCGGCGACGGCGGTTCGGTGCTAATTGATGAGTTGGCCATTTGGAATCGGCCTTTGGCCGCCGCGGAAATTTCCGTCAATTATACGGCGGCAGTTCCTTTCAGTCCTTTGACGACGCGTTCGTCGCAATTGCCGGCGGAGTTAAAATATCTTTGGGATTTTGAAGAGGCGGATGGCGACTTGGCCGAGGATAGCGTCGGCAGTTCCACACTGCAGGTTTTGCCGACAGCTTGGACGGCGCGAAGTCACGATAACTATGCTTTAAAGACTTTATATAATAAAACTTTCACGGCCGATTTTCCGGAATCGCTGATTTCGCAAGATTTATCCTTGACATTTTGGTGGCGTAACGTCGCTTATCCCAAAGAAGGACGCGCCAATATTTATTTGACGGGCAACAGGGCGGGGAACGAGGACGAGGAAACTAATCTTTTCGCCTTGTTGGCCAACTATTATCGTCAAGGATTTTGGTTTAACGGCGTTGACGGAATTCTGTCTCAAGGGATAGATAAAACGATTCCCAACGACGATCTATGGCATCATTTGGCCTTGGTGTACGACTCCTATCGCTATCGCTTAACTCTTTATGTGGATGGCGAAGAAACGGTCAGTTGGTCATTGATTTGGATGTTGCCGACGACCGAGATTACGGGGTTAAAAATATCCAGCGACGGTCAGAGTGCCGCCCTTGATAGTCTGGGCATTTGGCAGGGAGCCCTGAGTCCGAGTCAGATTAGAGAGATTTACAGTAATATTCAATAAAAAAAGCCACCTACGGGTGGTTTTTTATTTGCTTTTTTTTAGCTTTTATTGTATTATCTAAGACGTTATTGGGGTAAGCGGGCGATTACTCTATTTTTAAGTATTTTTACTTAAAATGGAGAGGAAAGTCCGGACTTCACAAAAAACGATAGTGGGTAACGCCCACCGGGCCGTTTCGGCGGCTTAGGGATTAAAGTGCCACAGAGACAATACTAATTCCGCAATTTTAACGGAATCAAAGGTGAAAAGTGGTCGGATGCCTTTCGGGGCTACCGACTTCGGCCTCCGGTGACGGAGATGCCGTGGTAAACCCTATCGGAAGCAAGAGCAAACTGGTCGTTGCCGTTTAGACGGAAGCGTCCAAGACAAGTAGCTCGCTTGAGCTCCTTAGTAATAAGGGGCCCAGATAAATGATCGCTAGAACAGAATCCGGCTTACGGCTGTCCCAATAATTTTCGTTTATTATTATTTGACATATGAAAATGAAAAAAATTGAAGCTTTTTTTTCGGTTTTATTTGTTCCGCTGGATTTTCTGTTATTGATTTTGGCCGGCATCTCCGCTTATCATGTCAGATTTTCCCAATGGTCCGACAGTATTCGGCCGGTGATTTTTAATTTGCCCTTTTCTTCGTATTTTCGTTCCGTTCTGATTATGGCGGCGTTGTGGACTTTTATTTTTGTCATCGCCGGCCTGTATCAGACGCGCAGTGCCCGCCAGTTGGCGCAAGAATTAAAAAAGATTTTTTTGGCTTGTTCCACCGGTTTGGCCTTGGTGGCGATTGTCATTTTTTTTCAGCGCGAATTGTTTGATTCGCGTTTTATCGTTTTGGCCGCTTGGTTTTTCGCGGTTTTATATCTCAGTGTCGCGCATATTTTGATTCGCTGGTTGGAACACAGCTTATTGGCTTTCGGCGTCGGTGTTCATAAAGTTATCCTGGTCGGCAATTCCAAAACCACGGACAGCTTGATCGCCGAATTTTCCGGCAATCGGAAAGCCGGTTTTCGGGTTTTAAAGCGTGTTCGCGATTTTTCCATCACCACCGCCCAAGAGTTGGCGGAATTTATCAAAGATCAGGAAGTGGACGAGATTATTCAAAGCGATCCGAATTTGACCAAAGCCGAAACTTTGCGACTTTACGACTTTGCCAATGAAAACCACATCACCTTTAAATACGTGGCCGATTTGTTGGAGGTCAAGGTCTTGCGCACGGAAGTGACGGAAATTATCGGCATTCCCATCGTGGAGGTGAAGCGGACGACGCTGGAGGGCTGGGGTCGAGTTTTTAAGCGCCTTTTTGATATTGTCGTTTCCGGTCTTTTGATTATCATTTTTTCGCCGGTGATTATTTTGACGATCTTGATAATTAAATTGGATTCGCCCGGGCCGATTTTCTTTTCGCGTCGCGATGACGGCGCGCCGGTAACGCGGGTCGGCGAAGGCGGCCGGCCGTTTCGTTATTTTAAGTTCCGTTCCATGATTCCCAACAGCGACAGCATGCGCTATAAAGAATTGTCCGATCGTAATTTGCGCACCGACGGTCCGATGGTGAAAATCAAAGACGATCCGCGCGTTACCCGTTTCGGACGAACTATTCGTCGTTGGTCAATCGATGAATTGCCGGAATTGTTTTTGGTCTTTATCGGTCGCATGAGTTTGGTCGGACCGCGTCCGCATTTGCCGGAGGAAGTGGCTAAATATGAAAATTATCATAAGAAGACTTTGACCATCAAGCCGGGGATCACCGGCTTGGCGCAAGTCTCCGGTCGCAGTGATTTGTTGTTTGAAGAAGAAGCCAAGCTGGATATTTACTATATTGAAAATTGGAATATGTTGTTGGATTTGTCCATTCTCTTAAGAACTCCTTTGGCGGTATTTAAACACCGTCAGGCCGAATAATATGAAAGTTGCTCTGATACACGATCATTTGGCTCAAGACGGCGGCGCGGAAAGAGTTTTGCGCGTGCTGACGGAAATGTTTCCCGAGGCGCCGATTTATACTTTGCTGTATGATCAAAAACACGTTGACCAATATTTGACGGGCCGACGAATAGAGACTTCGGTAATTCAAAAATTGCCCGGCGGCGTCAAACATTATCAATGGTATTTGTTTTTCATGCCGATGGCGGTGGAATTTTTTGATTTACGCGGTTTTGATTTGGTGATTTCCGATTCCAGTTCTTTCGCCAAAGGAGTGATTACTCGGCCGGATTGCCTGCATATCGATTATTGCCACACGCCGACGCGATATTTGTGGAGCGATAGCCATCAATATCTCAATGAATTGAAATACAATAAGTGGATTAAAAAAATCATTTCCTTAGTTTTGAATCGGATTCGTCTTTGGGACCGCGTCGCGGCCGATCGGCCGGATTTGTTCATCGCCAATTCCCGTACTGTACAACGGCGCATCGCCAAATATTATCGGCGCGAATCCGTAGTGATTTATCCGCCGGTGGAAATCGACAAATTTTCCATTGCCGCGCCGGCAGAGCATTCGGACGGCCAAGGAGAAAAATATTTTTTGGCCGGTTGCCGTTTAGCGCCGTACAAGCGAATTGATTTGGTGGTGGAAGCTTTCAAACAATTGGGCGGCGAATATAAATTGAAAATTTTCGGCGACGGCGTGGATATGGGCAGATTAAAAAAAATAGCCGCCGGGGCGACCAATATTGAATTTCTCGGTTGGGTGAACGAAACTGCCAAGGCCGCTTTGTTTTCCCGCGCTCAGGCTTTTATCAATCCGCAAGAAGAGGATTTCGGCATTACCGCCGTGGAATCAATGGCGGCCGGCCGGCCGGTAATCGCTTATCGGAAGGGCGGCGCGACCGAAACTGTCGTGGCCGGAAAAACCGGAATATTTTTTGACGAAGCGAGTGCCGCGGCTTTGGCCGCGGCCGTTAAAAATTTTCGGTCGGCCGATTTTAATCCCGGGGAAATTCGTCGTTACGCCGAGCAATTTTCCGCGGATAATTTCAAAAAGAAAATCAGCGATTTTATCGCCGATAATTTAGAGAGGAAGATGAAAGAAGAAAATAAATTATTTGAACGATAAGAAAAAAGGGACTGGTTCAATCATGAATGATTTTGAACAAGTCCCTGAAACGCGGGCTGGAGCTCGTAGCACCTTTTTGAAAGTTGTATCCGTTTTGCTTGATAGAGCCGCTTAGTCAGCTATTGTGGGCGTCTTAATCGCCGACAAGATTCATATATTTTCTATAGAATCACTCATCAATTTATTTCGGATTTTTTTCTTGTTTTTTTCGCACTCGTTCCCAATCGACGCGTTTTACTTTTTACTATTTACTAACCACTTACTAATACAGCCACTTTACTCTTCCCATATTTTTTTGTCAATACTTTTTCCACAACTATGAAAATCGGCGTTGATATCAGAGTGCTAATGGATAAATATTACAGCGGAGTATCCGAATATGCCGCCAATTTATTATTGGCTATTTTTCGCCAAGATAAGCGAAATAATTATCGGTTATTTTATAATTCTTATCGCAATTTGCGGGATTGCCTCGACTCTTGGAATAGCGACCAATCCCGGGTTGTCGGCACCCATTTTCCCAATAAAATTTTTAATTATTTTTTGCAAAAAATTTTTTCTTGGCCGAAATTGGATAAAGTGCTCGGCGGAGTGGATATCTTTTGGTCGCCGCATTTTAACTTTAGCGCCTTGAGCGCATCCGCTTCCGGCTTGAAAAAAATCATTACCGTTCATGACTTGTCCTTTCTCCGTTATCCGGAATTTTTTTCCGCCCGCAAGAATTTTTGGCATCGGGCTTTAAAGGTCAAGCAATCTTTGCGAGCGGCCGATCGGATTATCGCCGTGTCCGAAAACACCAAACATGATATCGTGGAATTGGTCGGTATCGCGCCGGAAAAGATTCGCGTCATTTATCCCGGGAATAATATGAGGCGCCGGGAAGTCGGCGAAGCGGAAAAAAAGCGATTTTTTGTCGATCGCGGTTGTCGGGACGGACATCGGGGCCTTGGTGCGATTACTAGTGATTCTGCCGTTGTGACGAACGAACCGGCGCCTTTCATTTTATATTTGGGGACGATTGAGCCGCGTAAAAATATTGACGGCTTGATTGAAGCCTACAACATGTTTCGGGCCGACGACGAGGCGAGCGGCGGTAAGTTTAAAAACATCAAATTGATTTTGGCCGGCGGCGATGGTTGGCGAAATCGCCGCATTTATTCCGTCTGGAAAAAATCGTCGTATAAAGCGGATATCAAATTTTTAGGTTACGTCAGTCAAACCGAGAAGGAAATATTGTACAGTGCGGCTGCGGTTTTCGCTTACCCTTCTTATTACGAGGGCTTCGGTTTTCCGCCCTTGGAGGCGCTGACCTACGGTTTGCCGGTCGTTTGTTCCAATGTATCCAGTTTGCCGGAAGTCGTCGGTGAGGCGGCTTTGACGGTCAACCCTTTCGCGACCGCGGAAATTGCCGACGCTCTGCGCACGGTTTTAAATGAAGAAAAAGTTCGCGCCGTTTTGATCGCCAAGGGTTATGAGCGCGCGCGCCGCTTTTCTTGGGATAAAGCGGCCGGGGAATATTTAGAATTATTTCAAGAAGTTTATGAAGAAAATAAACGGTCAATCTCCGCGTAAAAAATCTCGGCAAAAATCTCCTCGGGTGCTGGTGGCCATGTCCGGCGGAGTGGACTCTTCGGTGGCGGCGCAATTGTTGAAAGAACAAGGCTATAAAGTCGCCGGAGTTTTTTTACATTTTTGGAAAGACGAGACGGCCGGCGGGCAAAAGGAAAATCGCTGTTGTTCGGCGGAATCTTTGCTGGACGCGCGCGCCGTGGCCGCCAAATTGGAAATTCCTTTGTATACTTTTAATTTTTCCCGGCAATTCAAAAAAACGGTGGTGGATGATTTCTTGGGCCAATATGACGCCGGCCGGACGCCGAATCCTTGCGTGGTTTGCAATAAACAAATTAAAATCGGTTTATTGTTGAAATATGCGCGCCAATTGGGTTTTGACTATGTGGCGACCGGGCATTACTTGAATTTGGAGCGCGTCGGTCGGGAAGTCCGTCTGTTCAAGGCCAAAGACCGGAACAAAGATCAATCTTATTTTTTGTATACTTTCACGCCCGACGAATTGAAGCATTTGTTGTTTCCGCTCGGCCCTTATACCAAACCGCAGGTGCGCAAATTGGCAAAAAAATTCAGTTTGAAAGTAGCCGCCAAGCCGGAGAGCCAGGATATTTGTTTTTTATCCGGCGACCATAACAATTTTTTAAAAAGATATTTGACTTTGCGTCCGGGCGATATTCGGATATTGGACAGCGACGAAAAAATCGGCGAACATGCCGGTTTGCCGCTGTATACTGTTGGACAACGACGAGGATTGGTCGGCGGAACCGGACCTTATTACGTCGCCAAGTTCGATTATCGTCGCAATATTTTATATGTCGTCAAGAATTGGAATGAAGATATCCTTTACGAATCCGACTTAGTCGCCAAAAAAGTAAATTGGCTTTCCGGTCGCGCGCCGCGCCGCGCTTTTTCTTGCGGGGCGGTTATTCGTTATGGCCATCCGGCGGTCGCGTGTATTGTCAGTCCTTTGGCCGGAAAGAAAAAAACCGACCGGAAACGAGGCCGCAGCGCGTCCGGTGATGCTGAAAGTTATCAAGTGAAATTTTCCAAACCCCAACGTGCCGTCACTCCCGGGCAGAGCGTGGTTTTTTACGATCGGGATAGAGTTCTGGGCGGCGGAATCATTGCTTGAAAATTTTTGAAAAGGCGCAATTTAAAAAACAGACTCAATTTAAGAGCCTGTTTTTTTGTGCCCAAGGCGGGAATCGAACCCGCATGGAGTCGCCTCCGCACGATTTTGAGTCGTGTGCGTCTGCCAGTTCCGCCACTCGGGCCAAATTATTACCGTTTCCAGTATAATAAATAAATTTTTGATTGTCAAAGATTTTTCTTTAATATATAATGAACTTATCGGAGTCCGGTAATTTATGTTTTTCGTATAATATATGGGAAAAATAATCGCCATTGTCAATCAAAAGGGCGGCGTCGGCAAAACGACTACGGCCGTCAATTTGGGCGCTTATCTGGCTTATTTGGGTCGGCAGGTTTTATTGATTGATACCGATCCGCAAGCCAATGCCACTTCTGGTTTGGGTTTGGATCACCGCAATTTGGAAGGCGGTATTTATGAAGCCTTGATCGGCGACAAGCAACTTTTTCAAATAATAAAACGGACAATCCAATCCGGCTTGAAAATCGCTCCGGCCACCTTGTCTTTAGCCGGCGCCGGCGTGGAGCTGGTCGGCATGGATAATCGTGAATTCCGTTTGGCCAATATCTTGGAAGAAGCAAAAAAAGATTTTGATTATATCATCATTGACGGTCCGCCTTCTTTGGGATTATTGACGGTTAACAGTTTGGTCGCGGCCGATGAAGTCTTGATTCCCATCCAGAGCGAATATTTTGCCTTGGAAGGTTTGAGCCAATTATTGGAAACCATCAGTTTGGTTCAAAATAATTTGAAACCGGAATTGGGAATTATGGGGGCCGTCATTACCATGTTTGATCGCCGAAATAAATTGTCCGGATCGGTCATGGAAGAGTTGTACCGTTATTTTCCGAATCGCATTTTTCGATCGGTTATTCCGCGCAGTGTCCGCTTGGCCGAAGCGCCGAGTTATGGCCGATCCATTTTACATTATGATCCGAAATCTCGAGGCGGCAAAGCCTATGAAGGTTTGGCTCGGGAAGTTTTGAGTTTGGAAAAATAGGTTTAAGTTTCATTTTGAAAAGATTTTTAATTTAATTGTAATCAGTAACCATATGCCGCAAGGTTTAGGCCGAGGACTCGGCTCGTTAATTCCCAAAAAAACCGTGGCTTACGGTCAAAATCCGTTTAAGTCGGACATCGCCGAAGAAGAGGTTATGGTTTTGCGCGACGGCGATCGGATTTTGAAAATCAGTCCGGCTAAAATTATCATCAATCCGCAACAACCGCGGACAAATTTTTCCGACAACGCTTTGAATGATTTGGCGGAATCCATCAGACAACACGGCATTATTCAGCCTTTGATCGTGACGCGTCAAGGCGATCGTTTTGAATTGATCGCCGGCGAGCGTCGTTGGCGAGCGGCGCAGATTGTCGGTTTGTCGGAAGTGCCGGTAATCGTTCGCGAAGAAAAAGAGCAGAAGAAATTGGAACTGGCTTTGATTGAAAATTTACAGCGTGAAGATTTGAATCCTTTGGAAACGGCGCGCGCTTATCAAAAATTGATGGATGAATTCAATATCACTCAAGAAGAGGTGGCCAAAAAAGTCGGCAAAGCCCGTTCCAGCGTCGCCAATGCTTTGCGTCTGCTGTCTTTGCCGCCGGCCGTTCAGGAAGCCTTGGCCGCCGGAAAAATCACCGAGGCCCATGCCAAATATTTATTGGGATTGGAAGACGCCGCCAAACAGTTGAACATGTTAAAAAAGATTCTCCGACAGAATTTGACCGTAGCGCAGACGGACCGGGAAATCAAAAAAATCGGCGGCACCAAGGCGGCCAAAACCAAGGATTATTTTGACCGGGCGAAAGAAGAAGAATTAAGCGGATTTTTAAGCACGAAAGTGGAAATCAAACGACAGGGCCGGGGCGGTCAGATTATGATTGATTTTTACAGCGAAGAGGAGTTAAATGAAATTGTAAAGAAAATCAAATAAGCCATGTCTTTTGTCCATCTCCACAATCATAGTCATTATTCTTTGCTTGACGGTTTGACCAAAATCGACGAGATGGTTAATTACGCCAAAGAGCAGGGATCGCCGGCGATCGCTTTGACCGATCACGGCAATATGTACGGGGCCATAGAATTTTATCAGAAAGCCAAGAAAGCCGGACTCAAGCCCATCATCGGTGTGGAGGCTTATCTGGCGCCCGGCTCGCGTTTTGACAAAAATACGCGGGAAGACGGTCGAAGCTATCATCTGCTTCTGCTGGCCAAAAATCTGACCGGTTACAATAATTTGATTAAGCTCGTTTCCGCCGCGCATATTGAAGGTTTTTATTATAAACCGCGAATTGATTGGGAGCTGTTGACGGCTCATCATGACGGCTTGATCGCTTTCACGGCTTGTTTGGCGGGCGAAATTCCGCGTTTAATCGTCGCCGACAGACTGCCAGAAGCGGAAAAAAGAATTTTGGAATATAACGATTTATTCGGTCAGGATAACTTTTATTTGGAATTGATGGATCATCCGGAATTGGGAGAAGATCAACTTAAAGTGCGGGCGCAATTGATTGAATTTTCCCGTAAGCTCGGTATCCCTTTGGTGGCGACTAACGATGTCCATTATTTGAATAAAGAAGACGCCGAAGCGCAAGATATTTTGTTGTGTTTGCAGAACAAGAAAAAACTTGAAGACACCGATCGTTTGAAAATGCTGGGTTGGGGTGATTATTCTTTGCGACCGAATTCGGAAATGATTGCCGCTTTCCGCGACGTGCCGGAAGCGGTGGCCAATACTTTGAAGATTGCCGACAAATGCGATTTGGAAATTGAATTGGGCAATATTCAATTGCCTTATTTTGAGGTGCCGGACGGACATGACGGCGATTCTTATTTGCGCGCATGGTGCGAGCGGGGAATTGCCAAGCGTTATCCGCAAATCGGCGCGGTCGAAAGCGAGAAAATCAAAGAACGTTTAGATTACGAATTGGCGGTTATTGCCAAGATGGGCTGGCCCTCTTATTTTTTGATTGTGGCCGATTTCATCAACTGGGCCAAGGACAATAAAATCGTCGTCGGTCCCGGACGGGGCAGTGCCGCCGGCTCTTTGGTTTGTTATCTGACCGGCATTACCAATCTCGATCCTTTGAAATATGATTTGTTGTTTGAACGTTTTTTGAATCCCGATCGTATTTCCATGCCGGATATTGATATGGATTTTGCCGATATCCGACGCGGCGAAGTCATCAATTACGTGGAAGAAAAATACGGTCAGGATCATGTCGCGCAAATCATCACTTTCGGCACGATGGCGGCGCGGGCCGCGGTGCGCGATGTCGGCCGTGTCTTGAATCAGCCTTATGATTACTGCGACCGGATTTCCAAAAGTATTCCGATGTTCATGAAATTGAAAGAAGCTCTCAAGGTCGTGCCGGAGTTGCGGGAAATGTACAATAACGAACCGGAAGCTAAGCGAATTTTGGATTATGCCAAACGTTTGGAAGGGGTGGCCCGTCATGCCTCCACGCATGCCTGCGGCGTTTTGATTACCAAAAATCCGCTGACGGAATATGTGCCGATTCAATACGCTTCCTCCGCCGATCGCAGTATCATTTCCCAATATTCGCTTCACCCGATTGAAGATCTCGGTTTGTTGAAAATGGATTTTCTGGGTTTGAAAAATTTGACGATTATAGAGTCGGCTTTGAAAATCATTAAAAATACGCGCGATTTGGAAATAAATATTGACGATATTCCTTTGGACGACGAGGCAACTTACAGTTTATTCCAGGCCGGCGAAACGACGGGCGTCTTTCAATTTGAATCGTCCGGCATGAAAAGATATTTGCGCGAACTGAAGCCGACTGTTTTTGAGGATATTATCGCCATGGTCGCCCTTTATCGTCCCGGACCGATGGAATGGATTCCCGATTATATCGCCGGCAAGCATAAAGTGAAAAAAGTTTCTTATTTGCATCCCAAATTGGCGCCGATTTTGGAAAAAACTTACGGGGTGGCCATTTACCAAGAACAAGTGATGCAAATCGCCCGTGATTTGTCCGGTTTTACGATGGGGCAGGCCGATATTTTACGCAAAGCGATGGGCAAAAAAATCGCTTCTTTGCTGGCCGAACAGAAAGAAAAGTTTATTGAAGGCGGCGTTAAAAACGGCGTGCCCAAAGAGTTGGCGGAAAAAATCTTTTCTTTTATCGAGCCCTTCGCCGGTTACGGGTTTAATCGTTCGCATGCCGCTTGCTACGCTTTGATCGGTTATCAAACCGCTTATCTGAAAGCGCATTGGCCGGTGGAATTTATGGCCGCTCTGTTGACCTCCGATCAGGGCGATACCGATCGGACGGCGATTGAAATAGAAGAATGTCGCAATATGGGTTTGAAAATTATGGCGCCGGATATCAATGAATCTTTCGCCACTTTTACGGTTGTCACCGGTGGCACCAAAGAAAATCGGGCGGTTGGCGGCAACGAGAAGGTAAATACCATCCGCTTCGGATTGAAAGCCATCAAAAATGTCGGCGAACATATCGTGGAAGAAATCATCCGAGAAAAAAAACAGGCCGGACCTTATCGGGATATCGTGGATTTGTTGGAGCGGGTGACCGATAAGGATTTGAATAAAAAATCTTTGGAGAGTTTGATTAAAAGCGGCGCGCTGGATTCTTTCGGCGAGCGCGGCGAATTGTTGGGCAACATGGAACGATTGTTGAATTTCAATAAAGAGTTGGCCAAATTAAAAGACAGCAAACAAGGCAATTTATTTTCCAATTTACCGACCGCCGCCGCGCCTCGTTTCAGTTTGCATCCCTATCCGGCCGCCGTCCAGAGCGAAAAATTGAATTGGGAAAAAGAATTGTTGGGTTTATATATCAGCGAACATCCGATTAACGTTTTTCGTCCCTATTTGGTCGATTACGCTTTGCCTTTGGCGAGTTTAAAAAGTCATCGCGACGATGATCGGGTAATTACGGCCGGCATTATTTCCACTATCAAAAAAATCATTACCAGAAAAGGGGAGTCTATGCTATTTGTTAAGGTTGAAGACGCTTCCAATTCCGTGGAATTGTTGATTTTTCCGCGCTTATTGAAAGAAGCGCCGGAGTTGTGGCGGGAAAGGGCGGCGATTATCATTGACGGCAAAGTGTCCGAAAAGGATAAAGAAATCAAAGTGTTGGTCAATCGGGCGGCCGCGCTTGATCCGAATTCTCCGCAAAAATCGGTTGATGATTTCAAGAAATTGATTATGGCCGCCGGGCCGATAAAAACTTTCCGTTATCGTCAGGGAAACGGCGCCGGGAACGAAATAAAAAAAGCTAATGAAATAAAAAAAGTTAATGAGGCGACCGTCGTCAAAAAAACAATTGTTCCGCCGGTCGCTCCGCCGCTTAAGCCGCGCCCTTCGTCATTGCCGCCTTTGCGCCTTATTTTTGTCAAAAATCCGGGACCGGAAGATCTTGAAGAATTGCGTCGCTTATTTTCGCTTTACCCCGGCGAGAGTGAAGTTTATTTCAAAATTACGGAAGCCGGAAAAGCGCAAGTGATCAAAACGGCTTTTCGCGTCGCCGACAGCGAAGAATTGCGCGCCGAACTTAAAAATAAATTTTTGGAAGCGATTAAAATCGCGGAGTAATCCGATCGTCACCTTTTATGGTCAATCTTAATTCGTCACGTAAATTTCAACGCCGCCGGGAGAATTTCATCTGTCGGAATTGCGGCGCGTCCGTGCAGGGAAACGGTTATACCAATCATTGTCCGGTTTGTCTGTGGAGTCGGCATGTGGATATTAATCCCGGTGATCGTCGGGCCGCTTGCCGGGGAATGATGGAACCGATCGGGGCGGAAATAAAAGCGCAAAAATATATCATTATTCATCGTTGCCGGCAGTGCGGTCACGAGAAAAAAAATAAAGTCGCGGAAAATGACAATCCGGCAGTCCTCTCGTCTCTGTTTTAGATTGTCGTCGTTAAAAAAATATGTTATACTGGAGCTAGTTATCGGTATTGGCTTTTTTATATTTTTTTAAATTTTTTTTATTTTTCTTTATGCCCAGAACCATCGTCAAGAAAAAATCCGTTTCTCGGACAACTCGTCCTAAAAAGAGAACCAAGGCCGTTTTGGTGGACGTGATTGAAGACGAGCCGATTAAAAAAACCTCTTTGCGGACTCGCGCCGACGAGATGCCTTGGGAAAAGGCGGATCGAGGACCGGCGCCGGAAGAATTGGATCAGCAAAAGAAATTTTTTTCCGATTTGGCCTCCGAAAAAAAAGACAAAAAGAACGCCGCCGCGCCGGCCGCTTCCCGAACCAATCATCGTCTCGGACTTTATCGCCGTTTCGTGTGGAAATTTGTAATTATCGTGGCGATATTGGCGTCGATCGTCGCTTATTTTTCTTTTTCCAGATTGGTCATCGTTCTTGATCTCAAAGGTGAAACAATCAATGACAGTTTATTGTTGAAAGTGTCCGGCGACGAGGCGGTCAACGATGAAACCATCCTTGATCCTCGCGAAGCCGTCGGCGGAATCATCAAAAAAATTGATGCCGCCGCGGAAAAAAATTATCTTTCCGGCGGCGAGGAGTTTGTCGGCGAAGAAATTGTCGGCCGAGTGAGAATTATCAATAATTATACCCGCAATCAGCCCTTGGTAGCGACCACGCGCCTTTTGAGTCCGGACAATAAATTGTTTCGCATCAAAAATGCGGTTGACGTGCCGGCCGGCGGAGAAGAGTTCGTAGACATTTATGTGGAGAAACCGACAGCCGATTTGGCCATCGGTCCGACCACTTTTACCATTCCCGGATTATGGTTGGGCTTGCAGGATAAAATTTATGCCAAAAGCGACGTCGCTTTCACCTTTCGGCAAAAAGTGCAGAAATACGTGAAGCCCAGTGATTTGGAACGAGCCACGCAAGATATCAATGAAGTATTGTTGTCTCTGGTGCGGGAAAAATCCGGGGCGGCTTTTTCTAAAAACGACGGCTGGTTATATAGCGTCAGCAAACCGGCTACCGTAGCGATTAACGCCAAAGCGGGGGAGCAAAAAGCCGAATTTCAAGCAAAAGCTTCCGGCACGATGATTGCCGTGTCCTTTTCCCGCGAGCAAGCCGCTCGCCTGGCGACCGCCAAACTTAATCTGCTGATTCCCGATGACAAAGAATTAACGGAATTCAAACCGGAAAATATCGTTTATAGTTTGGAAAGTTATGATGCGGAGACCGATACGGCGACCCTTAAAGCCTCTTTTACCGGCACAATGATTCTCAAAAGCGATGTGGAAATCGTCAATCGGCGCCAATTGGTCAATTTGACGGCGGATCAAATCAGCAATTATTTGCGGAGTAAGCCGGAAGTTAGGGATTATGAATTGAAATTCTATCCATCGTTTATCAGAAAAGCGCCCAGTTTGGTGGATCGTATCAGCATTAAAATCAATTAAACCCGATTAAATAAAATGAATTAATAAAAAATAGGCGATTAGCCTATTTTTTGGTTTCTATCGACGAATGATTCAAATTTTATTGATTTGATTTTAGAATAAGCCCAGAAATTTGCCGGCGGATTTACGAAGAGGTTTTTTCTTGTGATTATATATTTTCAGCGCTTCGGCCGCGCTTTGATCGTGAAAAATGACGGCGCTCAAGGCGTCACTCAGTTGTCGGGCTTCCGTCAAAGATCGTTGATGCAGATTGCGACCGATGGCCAGTCCGGCGGTACCGGAAATTTTGATTTGTTTGGCCAGTTCTTCCAGAAAAGTTTTAATCGGTTTTTTTGAACCGCCGACACAGATGATTTTTGTCCGTCCGGCCGCCGCGGTCACTTCTTGAAATTGTTGAGCCACGTTTTTGTTTTTGGAATCGTAAGGATATTTGAGTTTGACGAAGTCGGCGTCCAGACTGGCCGCTACGCCCGCGGCGCCGGCAATGGTATGAACATCCTCTTCTTTGACATTTTTACCGCGCGGATATATCCAGAGCACTGCCGTCAAACCGGCTTGATGCGCGTCGTAAACCGCTTTGGCCGCCGTGGCCAGCATTTCGGCTTCATAGCGGCCGCCCAAATAAATCGTATAACCGATGCCCACGATCGACAGGCCGCTTTGTTTTTTGAATTTGACGATATCTTCAACTGTCCACCATAGACGGCTGGAATTTTTATCCTCGGCGCCCAGATTGGTTTTGCCGTTGATTTTTATCACATAGGGCACGCGGGGATAATCGCGACCGTAACGCGCCGCCAGACCCAAATGGACGGCCAAAGCGCCGCCGGACGAGTGAGCGGCTATCTTGAATAAATGTTCCGGATTATTGTCTTCCGGAGTGATACCCGCACCGAAAAAATCGTCGTTAAGATGTTCCACTTTTTGATCGCCGGCAATCAACAGCAATCGGCCGCGCCGATTGGTGAGAGCGAAGTAATTCTTCCGATATTCATCGCGACGCGAGCCCGGGACACTGGCGGGAATTTTGAAATTCGTCATAGCGTTCGTTTATTTATAAATTTTAAATAATATGTTATGCTTAAAATATAAAGAGGCTTAGAGATATTATATCACAAATATGTCCAAAGATAAAAATCTTGATAAAGATATTGATTTAAAAAGATACCGCGACTCCGGCGGCATCAGTTTAAGCAGTTTGAATCTGGGCTTATGGTTGGCGGAAAATCGGCGCAAGCTGATCAGGACCTTGATCGTTTTTTTGATTGCCGTGTCCGCTTTCTTTTTTATTTATTCCTCTTATCATTACATCGTTTATTTTCTGACCGACGATCTCAGCCAACAATTGGACAGCAACAATCTTTTGCTTTCTCCCCGTAAAGTGACGACCGATTTGGAGTTGGGCGCGCCTTTGGTGTTCTCGAGCAACGGTGCTTATGATTTGGCCGTTAAACTCAAAAATCCCAATGATAAATTCATGGCCACTTTCAATTATTGTTTTCGGCAAGCGGAAACGGATATTGCTTGTGCTGCCGGTTTTATTTTGCCGGGAGAGGAAAAGTATATTTTGGCTTTGGGTCGGGAATTGATCGACAGTCAGGCAGGCGTTTCCTTGGAAATCACCGACTTCTTTTGGCGGCGCATCAATGTTCATAATATTCCCGATTGGCAGAAATTTTTTGCCGAACGATTGGGGTTTGTAGTTTCCGGTCTTAAATTTACGCCGGCGCCGACAAGCGGCGACGCGGCTAAAGTCGCCTTGAATACTTTGGAATTTTCCGTGCGAAACGCCACTTCTTATGCTTACTATGAAGTGCCTTTGCGGATTGAATTTTATAACGATCAGGAATTGCGCGGTGTCAATCGTTATTTGTTGGCGGATTTCTTGAGCGGCGAAGAACGCGCCGTCAAGATCAGTTGGCCCGGGGATTTGCGCGGCGTCAACCGCACGGAGATTAAGCCGGATGTTAACATCATCGACGAAACGGTCTACTTGAAATATCAGGGCACCAAGCAATAAATTATGTTCAATCGGTTTAAAATCTATTTAAAAAATTTCGATTGGATTATTTTTGCCGCCGTGCTCTTGCTGGTCACCTTCGGATTGGTGGAAATTTACAGCGTCGCCTTGGGCAGGGGAAATCTGGAGCCTTTGAATTTTCAAAAACAGATTATTTTCGCCGGCACGGGGTTTTTGCTTCTGTTCGCGTTCGCTTTTATAGATTCTTATTTCTTAAAAAGTTTGAGCCGCTATTGGTATGGTTTGGCCTTGTTGGTTTTGGCGGCGGTGTTGATTTTCGGTTCAACCATCCGCGGCACCAAGGGCTGGTTCAGTCTCTCCGGCTTCAGTTTACAGCCGGTGGAATTCGTGAAGATTATTTTGATTTTGTTTTTGGCCGACTATTTTTCCCGTCTGGCGGTTAAGGTCAAGACAGCCCGTCATTTTTTGATTTCCGGATTGTTTACTTTAATCTTGATAGCCCTGGTTCTGCTCCAGCCGGATTTTGGATCGGCCTTGATTTTGGGAGCGATTTGGCTGATGATGTCTTTGGCGGCCGGTTTCAAAAGAAAATATTTTGTGATGGTGGCGGCAGTAGCTCTTATTTTATTGATTGTCGCTTGGTTTTTCTTGTTTAAAACTTATCAAAAAGAAAGAATCATCAATTTTTTGCAACCGCAAACGAATTCCTTGGAGTCCGGCTATCACGTTTCGCAAGCGATGATTGCCGTCGGTTCCGGCGGCTTGACCGGCAAGGGCGTCGGTTTCGGCTCGCAGTCTCAATTGAAATTTCTGCCGGAGGCGCAAAATGATTTCATTTTTGCGGTTATCGCCGAGGAATTGGGATTTTTGGGCGTCATCTTGATTTTGGGCTTTTATTCCATCTTTTTTACCCGTTGTTTTCTGGTTTTAAGGAAAATCAACAATGATTTCGGGATTTATTTCCTGATTGGCGCCGGCGGCTTGATTTTTATTCAAATCTTTATTAATATTGGTATGAACCTGGGGATTATGCCGATTGTCGGTTTGTCCCTGCCGTATGTCAGTTATGGCGGCAGTTCCTTGATATCCTTGTTGGTTCTGACGGGAATCATGGAGAATATCATTATTAAATCAAAAATTAGTTATTAATATCAAAAGGTATGGAATTAAAATTATCAGCTGAAATGCGGATCAAGCAAGAAAAGTTGAGCAAAGACTTTATCTCCGCCATTTTATACGGCAAAGGCTTGGAAAGCAAAATGTTGAAAGTCAATAAGATTGAATTCGACAAGGTTTTTAAAGAGGCCGGTGAATCTAACTTGATTGACTTGAATACCGGTGACGGGATCATCAAGGTTTTGGTCAAAGACATTCAACGCGATGTTTTGAAAAATTTTGTCACGCACATTGATTTTTATCAGGTTAACATGAAAGAAAAGATCACCACCGAAATTCCTTTGCATTTCGTGGGCGAATCCAAGGCTGTCAAAGAATTGGGCGGAGCCTTGATTAAAGATATCAGCGCTTTGGAAGTGGAATGTTTGCCGGGAGATTTGGTTGACCACATTGACGTCGATATTTCCGTGTTGAACACTTTTGACGACGCGATCAGAATTAACGACATCAATTTGCCGGCCGGCTTGACTCTCTTGCTCCATACCAATGAAATGGTGGCGGCGGTCAAAGAACCGAAAGTGGAAGCGGAACCGGTAGCGGAAGCGGCGGCGGAAGGAGCCGCGTCGAGCGCGGAAGCGACGGAAGCGGGCGCTGAAGCCAAGGGAGAAGATAAGGGCGAAGCCAAAAAAGACGGCGGCGACAAGAAATAAAATTATAGTTTATAGTTTAAGCGATAAATTGGCGATACTAAAAACTCCGGTTTCAACCGGAGTTTTTTTTGATGACGAGGAGACGATTTTTCTGCGCCAGATCTTTTTTCAGTTCTTGTTCGGCCGCGGGAAAATATTTTTTGGCCAGCGCGCGAATTTTTTTAGTTTGACCGGGGTCTATTTCGCATAAGACGGTATAAGCGATTTTGCTTAGGTCATAAGCGTTCAGCTGGCGAAACAGTTTTTCGTAACTGCGCAAGCCGTCTCGGCCTCCGTTTAAAGCCAGACGCGGTTCGCGGCGGATACTCGGAGAGTTTTTGATCTGCGCCGGCGTCAAATAGGGAAGATTGGCGCTGATAAGCAGGCGGCCGGCCGAGTCGTTTTTATCGTTGTCGGCTAAGTATTTTTTAAGTGTCGGTCGGAACGGGGCCAACAAATCGCCGCGATAAAATTTTATTTTGTCGGCCAGACGATGTCTGCGGGCGTTTTGAGCGGCGATTTTTAGAGCTGTCGGAGAAATGTCCGTCGCCCCGAAGACGCTTGTTTTGTAAACGGCGGGGAAGAGTCGCTTTAATTCTTGCGCCGCGGCGATAATAATTGCGCCGGAACCGGTGCCGATATCCACGATTATCAACCGTTTTCGACCTGGCCGAGTGCCGCTCGGTTTCTTTTGTTTTTCGGTTAACGCCACGTCGGCCAGAATTTCATCCACTATCATCTCCGTTTCCGGACGCGGCACCAAAACGGCCGGGTCGACTCGGAAGTTTAAATTATAAAATTCCTTATTTCCGACGAGATAGGCAATCGGCCAAGCGGCCAAGCGCTTTTTCTCCAGAGCGCGAAATTTTTTGTAGAGAGAGCGGCTAAAAGCCGTTTCCGGATGAGTCAATAAAAATTCCCGGCTTTGGCCGGAGAGAAAGGCGAGCAAAATTTCAGTTTCCGGGCGCGGCAGGGCAGAGGAATGTAAAATCCGGGTTAAATCAAGCGACTGATGTGCCGAATTTGGCTGACCCGGTGTATTTGTAGGGCGATATGTCGGCATTATTTTGTAATATTTTGGCACTTTTTATTTTTGTTCTTGCCTGGCCGCCCGGTCCGCTTTCCTTAATTCTCCGACGATTTCTTGAATTTCGCCGTCCATGAGACGACTGATGCTGTGCCAGGAAAGATTAAGACGATGATCGGTGACGCGATCTTGCGGAAAATTGTAAGTGCGGATTTTATCCGAACGGTCGCCGCCGCCGACCTGAATTTGGCGGGCGGACGATTCGCTTTGGCGCCGTTCTTCTTCTTGACGCGCCAAGAGACGAGAACGTAAAACCTGTAGAGCTTTTTCTTTGTTTTGATGTTGAGATTTTTGATCTTGGCAACTGACGGTCACTCCGGTCGGAAGATGGAAAATCCGGATAGCCGAGTAAGTCGTATTGACGCTCTGGCCGCCCGGACCGCTGGAACAAAAAGTGTCGATTCTGATGTCGCCGGGTTTGATTTCAATATCCACCTCTTCCGCTTCCGGCAACACCACGACAGTCGCCGTGGAAGTATGAACTCGGCCTTGTTTTTCGGTTTCCGGCACGCGTTGGACGCGATGTGTGCCCGCTTCAAATTTCAATAAGCCATAGGCGCCGTCGCCTTTCACTTCAAAAATGATTTCTTTGAAACCGCCGATGCCGATGACGTTGGAATCAATCAAGCTTAACTTCCAACCGCGCCGTTCGCAATAACGAGAATACATCCGAAACAGGTCGCCGGCGAACAAAGCCGCTTCGTCGCCGCCCGTACCGGCGCGGATTTCCAGAATGGCATTTTTTTTGTCGTTCGGACCGGCGGGATTGATTTCTTCTTCCACTTCTTCGGCCAGTTTGGCGGCTTGAGCGTTCAGCCCGATCAACTCTTCCTGAGCCATGGCCTGAAGTTCTCCTTCTTTTTCTTGAGCGATAATATCGTTATTTTCTTTGATTTGCAGATTTATTTTTTCCAATTGCAAAATCAGCGTCAGCGATTTTTTTAAAGCGGCGTGTTCTTGCGATATTTTTATCAATTCTTTTTGATTGCCGATTAAGGCCGGGTCCATCAATTTGTTTTCCAAATCGGCAAAATGTTTTTTGAGCTCTTCGTACATATGGATATGCTTTTTTATTTTTACCTATCAAAAAACAACCGGTTTACATAATCATTTTAGCATGAATAGGCCGAATGATTAAGTCGGTTGTTTTTTAAGCGGCTATTTTTTGTTTAATTTCACTTGACTGATTCTTTTCAAATCTTTGGTTTTCACGACCACCTCTTTTTTGGCGCGAACTTCGGCTCGGGCGGCCCGTTTGACTTTTTTGCCTTTTTTATCGCCGGCGCCGGCTTTGGCTTGAACTTTCGCCTGGAATTTTTCTACACGACGGGCAGTGTCCACCAATTTTTGTTTGCCGGTGTAAAAGGGATGACAGGCGGAACATAATTCAACTTTAAGCTCCGGTTCGGTGGAGCCGGTTAAAAAGGTGTGTCCGCAAACGCAAGAAACCTTGCAAGCGGGATAATATTTAGGGTGAATTTCTTTTTTCATAATATAAAAAAATTTTATTGATTTTAAATAAAATTTCCACTATTATTTATGTTTATTTTGTGATAATATGATGTTATCATAACTTTTAGATTTAATCAAGAGTATGGCCAAAATCAGCAATATCGCCAAGAACACGTCATATTTGACTTCCGCTCTAATTTTACAAAAAATCATCTCCTTCACTTATTTCACTTTGTTGGCCCGCTATGTCGGTCCGGCCAATTTGGGGAAATATTACGTTGCCATTTCTTTTACCACTATTTTTGCCATTTTTATCGACCTGGGTTTTGCCAATGTTTTGACGCGCGAAGTGGCCAAAGACCAAAGTCGGGCGGCGCGTTGGCTGGGAAATATTTTGGCTTTGAAATTGCCCTTGGCCGTCCTGGCTACGGCCGCGGTTTTTATTCTGATTAATATTTTGGATTATGATCGGTTGACGCGGCAGTTAGTTTATATTTCCGCCATTTCCATGGTGCTGGATTCTTTCACTGCGTCTTTTTTTGCGGTGACGCGCGGCTTTCACAACTTGAAATATGAAAGTCTTTCCTCCATTATTTTTCAGTTGATAGTCTTGACGGTCGGTTACGGCGCTTTATTGGCCGGCGGCGGATTGATTCCGGCGATGGGCGCTTTGGCTCTGGCCAGCTTGTACAATTTTATTTATTCTTGGGCGATCGTCAAAACTCGATTGAAAATCGCCGTGCGGATTATTTACGATCGTTTGTTCATCAAAGAGATTTTGCTTATCGGTTGGCCTTTTGCCGCTTATGCCATTTTACAAAGATTGTATACTTATTTGGATTCGGTTTTATTGTCGGTGTTGGCCGGCGATGTGGCGGTCGGTTTGTATCAGGTCGCTTTCAAAATCATTTTGGCTTTGCAGTTTTTGCCCATGGCGTTTACCGCTTCGTTATATCCCGCTTTGAGCGCTTATTGGCAGGATAATCGGGAACAATTGGCCATTTCTTTCGAGCGGGCCATTAATTATTTGATTATTATTTCTTTGCCGATCATTGTCGGCGCCGCGGTGTTGGCGGATAAAATCGTTTTGCTGTTCAAAGAAGGTTACGACGGTGCGATTTGGCCTTTAAGAATTTCCATCATTTCTTTGTTTTTTATGTTTGTAAATTTTCCCGTCGGCTCCTTGTTGAATGCCTGCGATGCGCAACGCCGCAACACGCGCAATATGGCGATCGTGGCGGTCACCAGCATCATCATGAATTTATTGTTCATTCCGTTATGGGGAGTAATCGGTGCCAGCGTCACGGTATTGATTACCAATATTTTGATGTTTATTCTGGGTTGGTCCTATATTGAAAAAATTATTGTCTATCGCTCCCGAAAAAACTGGCTGACTTTTTTGAAATCCCTGACGGCCTCGTTGTTGATGGGAATCATCGTGATTGCCGGTCGGGCGTATTTGAATATTTTTGTCGTCACGCTGGCGGGCGGCTTGGTTTATTTTCTGTTTCTTTTCTGGCTTAAAGGTTTCAGTCGGGAAGATATCGCCGGCGTTTGCCGTTCCTTCGGAAAAGCCGATAAAATCATTGATGAAGTATGAAAACATTGTTGTTTACATTAGAATATCCTCCTTTCAAGGGCGGAGTAGCCAATTATTACGGTAATTTGGCGGCCCATTGGCCCCGAGAAGAGCCTTTGTCGATTTTGGACAATCATCAGGGCCGCTTGTTGCCGCGACACGGATTTTTGCTGTGGTTGTCTTCTTTATGTACGGCTGGCCGGAAAATCCGTCGGGAAAAGATCGATTATGTGTTGGTCGGACAAATTTTGCCCCTGGGCACCGTGACTTGGATTTTGTCTTTTTTCCGATCTTTCAAGTACGCGGTCTTTTTGCACGGCATGGATTTTTCCTACGCCTTGAAAAAACCGCGCAAGCGTTTTCTCAGCGGTTTGATTTTGAAACGAGCCGATAAAATTATTTGCGCCAACAGTTATGTGGCTCGGCAAGTCCGAGAGTTTTATCCGGTCGGGCAGAAGCAAATTATCATAGTTAACCCCGGAGTGTCCGCTTTGGTGCCGGAGATAAAAACGACTATTTCAGAAAATTTGAAAAGCCGATATAATTTGACCGGGAAGACGGTACTGCTGACTTTGGGGCGCCTGGTGCGGCGCAAAGGAGTGGATTATACCATTAAAGCGGTGGAGGCTATTCCCGAACCTTTGATTGATAATTTGATTTATTTTGTAATTGGCGCTGGTCCGGAAGAAGAAGCTTTGCATCGCCTGGTGTCGCCCCGTTTTGCCGCTCAAATAATTTTTTTGGGCGGTGAATTGTCCGATGACGAGAAATGGGCCTGGCTGAATTTGTGCGATATTTTTATCATGCCTTCACGGGATATTGATGGCGATTTTGAGGGCTTTGGCATCGTTTATTTGGAGGCCAACCTTTGCGGGCGGCCGGTAATCGCCGGCGATTCCGGCGGTGTCCGCGATGCCGTGATTGACGGTTATAACGGATTGTTGGTTGACCCGGAAGATGTTGGCGATATCAGACGGGCGATTATGGAATTGGCCACCGATGCCGATCGGCGACAACAACTGGGTGAACAGGGAAGAGCCAGAGCGCAGAAAGAATTTTCTTGGGACGAACAAACGGCTCGATTGATTACCGGGCTTAAAAACAAAAATTTATGATTTCCATTATTATTCCCGTTTATAATTCCGCTCGCAAATTGATTAAGACTCTGGCCAGCATCGCCGCCCAGACGGTGGTTGATTATGAAGTCATTATCGTTAATGACGGTTCGCAGGACGGCGTGGAAAATATTTTTGCCGCTTATTATCAAAATTTACAGACCAACAACAAATATTTATTTATCAATCAAAGTAACCACGGCGCGCCGGCGGCGCGCAATCGCGGTTGGCGGGAAGCAAGCGGCGAATACTTGTTATTCTGCGATGCCGATCTTATTTTAAAACCGACTGCCCTGGAAACCATGTTGGTCGCTCTAAGCAGTCATCCGACCGCCAGCTATGTTTATTCTTCTTTTTATTGGGGGCGAAAATTTTTTAAAGTCGGCGAATTTGATCCGGAAAAGTTAAGGCAGGCGCCCGGCATCCATACGACCGCTTTGATCAGAAGCGCCGATTTTCCGGAGAACGGTTGGGATGAAAGCATTAAAAAATTTCAGGATTGGGATTTATGGTTGACGATGTTGGAGCGAGGAAAAAGCGGCGCTTGGATTCCGCAAGCCTTGTTTACGGTCAGTCCGGGCGGCACGATCAGTTCTTGGTTACCGTCTTTCGCTTATAAATTGCTGCCGTTTTTGCCGCGCGTCAAGAAATATCAACAAGCTCTGGCCATCATTAAAGCCAAGCACGGCCTAGCTTAATACAATCGATATGCCGGAATTTAAATCAAAAAAAATCTTATTTTTTCTGCTCTTGGCAATCGTGATTATCGGCGGTTTATTGCTGGCCGCGACTCTAGAGGCGCGCTCGTCGGAAAACGGTGCGGTGTGGATTAAGGGTCGGGAAATACAAGTCGGTATCGTGTCCGGACCGCGGGAACAATACCGCGGCTTGAGCGGTCGAACTTCGCTTTGCCCGGACTGCGGTCTGCTCTTCGTTTTTCCCGACAAACAGAAAAAGGAGTTTGTGATGCGCGATATGCTGTTTCCTTTGGATATAATTTTTATCGCCGACGGAGAAATCATTAAAATCGTTGCCGAGGCCGAGCCGGAAAGTATTCGGCCGTTTAAATTGTACGAGAGCGGCGGACCGGTCAACCGTGTGTTGGAAGTTAACGCCGGTTATTGCGCCCAACACGGCATAAAAGTCGGCGATCGCGTACAATAGAGCCGCGGGTTATGTTTAAATATGTCTGAATATGTTTCCAATTGATTACAAAAAAATATCGGTGCTTTTCGTCGGTTTCTTGGTCGTGGAATTATTGTCTTTTTGGGCTTTGTCTTGGCCAATGCTGAATTATATTGCTGTCGCCGTCATCTTGGCGATTGCCTTGGCGGCGTCATTATATAGATTGGAATACGGATTGTTAATTGTCGCCGGCGAATTATTTATCGGTTCTTTGGGGCATCTTTTTCAATTTAATATCGGCTCGACGGCCGTCACGATTCGCGTCGCTCTGTGGCTGATTGTCATGTCGGCGTTTCTTTTGAAATTTATCGCGCAAATCGTTAAATATCGCCGACAAAGTTTATATTGGTCGCGTTGGCGGAATTTTTTTAGCGGACACTTGTTGGCCGGCGGAAAATTGTTTTGGCTCTTGTTTCTGTTTATCGTCATCGGCTTAATCAACGGTTGGGCGCGCGGTCACGCTTTGACGACGATATTTTTGGATTTTAACGCTTGGCTTTATTTTCTGTTGTTGTTTCCCATCGTCGCCGTCTACGGCGAACGCGAGGCCGGCCGGATCAAGCGCTTGCAGACTTTATTCTTCGCCGCCGCTTTTTGCTTAAGTTTGAAAACATTATTTTTGCTATACATTTTTACTCACAATCTGGGCGTGGCCGATGTCTTTTATGTTTGGCTAAGAAGAACTTTGGTCGGCGAAATGACGCCCACTCTCAGCGGTTGGCCGCGGATTTTCATTCAGGGGCAGATCTTTTCGGCTCTCGCTTTCTTGATGGTTTTTTGGTTGAGACAATTTGACCGGGTGCGTTGGCAATTCCGGGATTTTTTTCAGACTCGGAATATGGTCGCTCTTTTGATCGCCGGATTATTTTTCAGTTCAATCCTGATCAGTTTTTCCCGCAGTTTTTGGGTGGGATTTTTAGCGGCCGCTGGCGCCAGTCTCATATTATTATGGCGACGGACATCTTTTTTAAAAACGGTCAGAGCGGGCGGGTGGTTGATTTTAGCCGGCGGTTTGGGATTTCTACTGATTTATTTGACGGCTGTTTTTCCGTATCCTCGCGCCGGCGGATTCAGCGCCGATTTTGAAGAAAGAATCAGCAATCAGAACGAGGCCGCCTTGGCTTCGCGTTGGTCGTTATTGCCGGTCCTGGGCGAAGAGATTAAAAAAGAGCCTTGGTTCGGGCAGGGCTTCGGGGCGACGGTCACCTATTTTTCCCGCGATCCGCGGATTTTGGAAAATAATCCCAGCGGCGAATATACCACCTATGCTTTTGAATGGGGTTATCTGGATATTTGGTTAAAACTGGGTTGCTTGGGCTTGTTGGCTTATTTATGGTTGTTATTCCGATTAAGTTTGTCGGCTTGGCGGCAAGGCGTCAGGCATAACGATTATTTGTTTTTTTCCTTGATAGCGGGCATAATATTTCTGGCCGTCACCAACATTTTTACTCCCTATCTTAACCATCCTTTGGGAATCGGTTTTTTGCTCTTCAGCTCTTGTCTAATTTGGCCGGATAGAGTATATTAAACATTAATTAAACTTGTAATAAAAAAACTATGAATGAGCAAATTATTTCTCAGGAAGGCTATGATAAATTACAGGAAGAGCTCACTTTTTTAACAACTACCCGGCGGAAAGAAATCGCGGAGAGAATTGAGCGCGCCAAAGAATTGGGCGATCTTAGCGAAAATGCCGAATACAGCGAAGCCAAGGATGCGCAGGGCTTAAACGAGGGGCGCATCTCCGAGCTGACCAATACTTTAAAGAATGTCACCGTGGTGCAGAACAGCAATTCTTCTGAAGAAGTCACTATGGGCTCTCGGGTGACCATCAAATCCGACGGACAAGAAAAAGAATATACCATTGTCAGCTTTAACGAGGCCGATCCGCTCAACGGCAAGATTTCCAACGAATCGCCGTTAGGTGTCGCGTTTTTAGGGAAGCATAAGGGAGATGCCGTAGAAGTGGAAACGCCGAAGGGAATAATTAAATGTAAAATTTTGAAGATTGGCTAATTAATCGGCTTATCTTTTATTTTATCAATATGTCAGGAGAATCGGAGGTTAAAGCGTCGGCTAGCGAACGCGATGACCGCTTAAAAAAATTAGCGGAATTGAAAGCGTCGGGAATAAATCCTTATCCGGCGCGAACGGAGCGCGGTCAATTGACGGCGGAAATTTTGGCTGATTTTGAGAAATTGGAAAAGTCCGGCCAAGAATTTAAAATTGCCGGACGTTTGCGCAGTATTCGCGGCCACGGTAATTTAACGTTCGCCAACTTGGAAGACGCGTCCGGAAACATACAACTTGCCTTATCCAAAAAAGAGTTGGGCGACGAGCTTTATAAAAAATTTGTTAAGCTGATTGACAGCGGAGATTTTTTGGCCATCACCGGCGTTTGTTTCGCCACTCACAAAGGCGAAAAAAGCGTCATGGTCAAAGAATGGCGATTATTGAGCAAATCTTTACGCCCCGTTCCCGACACCTGGTTCGGCTTGAAAGACGAAGAAAGCCGCTATCGTCGTCGTTATTTGGATATTTTGCTTAATCCGGAAACGCGGGAAATGATTTTGAAAAAAGCTAAATTTTGGCAAGCGACGCGGGAATTTTTATGTCATCGCGGCTTTATTGAAGTGGAAACTCCGGTGCTGGAAACTATGGCCGGCGGCGCCGATGCCAAGCCTTTTAAGACTCATCATAACGCCCTGGATATTGATGTTTATTTGAGAATTTCTATGGGTGAATTGTGGCAGAAAAAATTGATGGTCGCCGGTTTGGAAAAAACTTTTGAAATCGGCCGGCAATTTCGGAACGAAGGCATGGACGCCGAACATCTGCAAGATTATTCTCAGATGGAATTTTATTGGGCTTATGCCGATTATGAAATGGGCATGGAGTTGACCGAGGAATTGTTTAAACATATCGCGCAAGAAACTTTCGGTACCTTGAAATTCAAAATCAAGGATTTTGAGGTGGATTTGGGAAAAAAATGGGTACGCTATGACTATCGCGAGACCGTTCTAAAAATGACGGGTATCGATATTTTAAAGACCGATGAAAAAGAAATTCGGAAAAAATTGGATGAACTGGAAGTGGAATATGACAAAAAAGGTTTTAACGTTACGCGGGCGATTGATAATTTGTGGAAATATTGCCGTAAACAAATTGCCGGTCCGGGATTTTTAGTCGGTACGCCGATTACCGTGTCACCTTTGGCCAAGCGCGATGAAAATAATTCGGAACTGGCGCAAAGATTTCAGGTTATTTTGGCCGGTTCGGAGTTGGGCAACGGTTACAGCGAATTGAACAATCCGCTTGATCAAGAGCAGAGATTTCAGGAACAACAGAAATTGCGGGAAGCGGGTGACGAGGAAGCGCAGGAACATGATTATGATTTCGTGGAAGCCCTGGAATATGGCATGCCGCCGACTTGCGGTTTCGGTTTCAGTGAGCGCCTGTTCAGTTTTTTAATGAACAAATCCGCTCGGGAATGCCAAATTTTTCCGCTGATGAGACCGAGGAAAGAGTAAGGAGGCGGAACAAAATATTCGGGGATCGTCTAACGGTAGGACGACTGGTTCTGGTCCAGTTAATCGGGGTTCAAATCCCTGTCCCCGAGCTATAAAAATAAACTCTCCACTTTGTGATGAGTTTATTTTTATCATCTTGTGAGTTAGGGATTTGAACAGTCCGCCAACTGGCGGAGGCAGGGAGA
>LCGL01000003.1 GCA_000999715.1 Candidatus Falkowbacteria bacterium GW2011_GWF2_43_32
AATTGAGCAAGAATTGCTGAATAATTACTGGATCAATTTTTTGCAATAGCTATTATGTATAATAATTCTGGTTCGAACATCATCTATTCTCCTGAGCATTGAAGAAAAATGACCCGAAAGACTCATTTTTGTTGGGCAGAAAGTTCTCAAGTTCTGACAATAAATATAGTATTTTAGCAATTTTGCTAGTTTTATTAGTAAATAATAGTTCCAATCCTTATTCTATTTTTATTTTCTTTGACTTAGGGTATTATGAATATATTCCGATTCTAATTATTCCAATTTAGGTTTATCCACAGATGTCTTCCCGACATCAGGAAAACATAAAATATTATTAAAAACATATGAAATCAGAAGTTATTAACAACTATTTTAATGATTTTAATAAATTTGTTTATGAAGTTGACGGACTAGAATTTTGGTTTGCGAGAGATTTGCAAAATTTATTAGGTTATTCAAAATGGGAAAACTTTTTAAATATCATTGAAAAAGCTAAGATAGCTTGCGCAAATTCTAATATAAAAGTAGATGATCATTTTGCTTATACTGTTAGAGCGGTAGACATGCCTAATGGCGGTGTCAAGGAGGCCGAGGATATGTTTTTGACTCGTTACGCATGTTATTTAGTAGCTCAAAATGGTGATTCTAGCAAAGAACAAGTGGCTTTTGCGATGAGCTATTTTGCTATTCAAACCAGAAAGCAGGAGTTATTGGAAAAGAGAATTGGAGAGCTAGAGCGATTGCAAATTAGGGAAAAGTTAAGTTATTCTGAAAAAATTCTTTCCGGGATGATTTACGAAAAAGGGATTGACAGCCAAGGTTTCGCAATAATTAAAAGTAAGGGCGATCAGGCTTTATTCGGGGGTTATAATACCAGTGATATGAAAAAAAGATTAGGAATTCCAAACCCCAGGCCTTTGGCTGATTTTTTACCGACTATAACCATCAAAGCTAAAGATTTTGCCGATGAAATAACAATATTTAATCTTAAAAAAGACGGAACGGCTAAAAGTATGACCGGGGTCAGCCTTGATCACGAACAAAATAATCGTGATGTTAGAAAGCTATTATTACAAAAAGGAATAATTCCTGAGAATTTACCGGCCGAAGAAGATGTTAAAAAATTACAAAGAAAGTTAAAAAGTGATGATAAATTAATCATAAAAACAGCTAAAAAATTAAAAAGTAAAAAATAGCACAGAATAAAATTAAAATATAAGTGTTCCAAGTATATCTCAACCTCGGAGCAAATCAGGATAAGCAGTCGCGCCAGCGTCTGCTTTTGTGTAATATGAGCCAAAAATTACATGTTCGGAAGTGGCGTCTAGCCTTTTAGTTCTATGATTAACTTCTGTTTTTTGTTTTTGACATGACTATAATTCTGGAGTAAAATTTAGATATGCAAAAAATACTAGATAATCAAATAGCCTTCTATCAATCGCCAGACGGATCGGCAACTTGTAAGGATTTCTTACAAGTTCAAATAAGTCGCAATTCAGGTTTTAAAACATCGTCGTGCGTATTATGAAAATCAATAACGTTGTCAAACTCATCATCGCCATTGCCATCTCCGAGCTGGCCGGTATTATCGGTTCAGTTTTTACCGCTTCGTCCGTTGCCGGCTGGTACGCGGGAATCGCCAAGCCGATTTTTAATCCTCCGGCCTGGGTCTTCGGTCCGGTTTGGACGACATTGTTCGTCATGATGGGCGTGGCGGCGTTCTTGGTTTGGAAAAAAGGACTGAATCGCCGGGATGTAAAAATCGCTCTCGGCATATTTCTCGGTCAACTGGCACTCAATACTCTTTGGTCAATTATCTTTTTCGGTCTGCACAGTCCCGGCGGAGCGCTTGTTGAAATTGTCTTTCTCTGGTTAGCCATCCTCGCCACTATCATGACTTTTTATAAAATCTCCAAACCGGCCGCGTGGCTTCTTGTGCCATATATTCTTTGGGTCAGTTTTGCCGGATATCTGAATTATTCGATCTGGCAATTAAACGCTCCGGTTTCCGATCAGGTTGCCTGTACGCAGGAGGCTAAACTTTGTCCGGACGGTTCATATGTCGGTCGGAGCGGACCTGATTGTGAATTTGCCCGTTGTTCCGAAGAAAATAACGAACTTTGGAAAACCCTGACGGACAATAAAACCGGCCTGACGTTCCAATATCCGGAAACTTTTCTTACCGCATATATTCATGTCCAAGACTGGCCGCCGCAAATTCAGATTTTGAATGAACTGCTTGTTTGTCGTGAAGCCGGATCGGAAATAACATCGACCGGCAAGACTGAGAAACGATTTGTCGATAATCGCGAATACTGTCGCACGAGCATGGCGGAAGGGGCGGCCGGCAGTATCTACACGCAATATACCTATGCATTTCCGTTTTACTCAACCGGTTCGACGCAAGCAGACAGAAAAACCGTCATGCTCACTTTTACTGTCCGAGCCCCGCAATGCGATAATTATGACGAAGTCGAGCGTCAAGCCTGCGCAAACGAACGCGAAACATTTGATATAGACAGTATCGTGGATCGTATGGCGAGAAGCATAAAAATTCAATAATTATGAAAAAATATTACAGTAAAATCATATTTTTCGGTTTAATGATATTATTTGGCATATTCATGTTCATATACGGCGGATATGACGACAGTCCCGGCGCTCAAATGCTGGGATTGATAATATTTGTCGTCGGCGTCATGAAATTAATAAAAAATGAGAAAAAACCCAATGCTTAATTTTGAGCAAGCAAAAAAATCAAATAAAGCGGTTGAAAATTTTGATAAAAAATCGGACAACCCCTTAAATCGCCTGCTATCGAAAGAAAGTTTTGTGGCCGATAGCGCCGATGAGAGGGAAGTAGACGAATATTTTAACGGTCGGACTATCTTAAAGGATATTTGGAAAAAAGTGCAAGAAAATATTAATCCCAAAATTTTATCCAACATTAAACTCGGTTTAAAAATATTTTTAATTTCCAAGATGATTGGCGGCATGGAAATTCAAGCACAGGCTCCTCAAGAATTTCAGAATAATAAAAATAATATAGAATATAACGCCGGCAACGATAAAATGGGAGAAATCAAAGACAACACCTTTATTATCGGCGACGACAACGACCAATATTTACAAAATCAAACGGAGCGTGATAAAATCGGCGCCTATCTGCAAGAATTGGGCTTGGATAGTGTGAATTTTCATACGAAAGATTCAAAATTATTCGGACAATATGCCCAAATACATGAACAGTATCAAGAATTTGCCAACGTTAATCCGGCTTTTTTGCGATTCGGGTCGGCTTTGTATTCCGGACAATATCGTTTGAAAGATAAAAAATCCGATTTGTCCGAAGCGTTCAATAAAATGATTCCCGTCAAAGATTCCGTTTCGGCGGATGAAATCGCGCAAGAGTTATATATTGAATTTTGTGCACAACATGGAGTTGATCCGGCCAAACAATTATATTTCAATCATGGTATTCAAAGTAGTTTTATCGGCGAGGAGTTTCAGGGCGTCAAGTTCGCTCTTATTAGCGTCGGCGAAGAGACAACAAAAAGCAAATATTACAATCCGGCTTTTGTCACCGCCATACATGAGTTGAATCATTTACAGAGATTTACGGAAATCCAAGCGGGTAGGGATTTGAAAATGGAAGCGCTGGGAGAAGTTTATACCAGGATTCAGGAAGTTATCAATAAAGATTATATTTATAAGAAAATAAATAAAATTCCCCTTGAAGAAGTGGTCGTTTATCCGGAAGAGCTGAACAGCGATTACCTAGGCGGCTTATCTTTGGGCTTGGTCGCCAATACTTTCCGCGAACTGTTGAAAAAATATGAAACGATTGAAGAATGCCTGATGTCTCCGTCGGGATAGGCCTTTGTCAAAGAATATTATAAAAATTAAGTTTGACTCTCCGGCCGAAAAAGGCTATCATTTAGCTACTGTTTTTGAGGATTAAAATAAATACCGATAAAAATAAACTTAATTTTGGTCGACAAATAAATTCAGATCATGAAAAAATATTTTTATAAAACCGTTTTGATAATCTTAATCGCCAACACCATGGCCATGTTGGGCAATTTTTGTTTTTTCCAAATTTTATCTTCATCGTCCTTATTGATGCCGGCGGCTCAAGCCGCGACGATGGAAACACGGGCTATGACTATGACGTCGACCGACGTCGGCAATACTTGTCAAAAAGAACAGCCGATGCCGGCGACGGAACACCGGTCAGCCGCCACGGCCGATCATCAAAATTCCTTATTGCCTTGTTGCATCAATGACAGTCATGACAGCGTCGCCGATATTGCTTTATCGACGGAATTTTCAAATTTAATGCCGGCGACTTGTTCGGCGGAAGAGACGCGTTTATTCGCTCCTATCGCCAAAACGGCCGGATATCAAGATCCCTTTTTGCCGCCGCCCGAACTTCTCGCCATCAGAACGACCGTTCTCCGTCGATAAAATAAATTATTGTTAATAAACGAAGCTGTCTCTTCTTTAGTTTTGTTTTGTAATTAATAATAATTTATTATGTCCAATAAAAAATATCTCAATGTATTTATCAAGGGCCTGCATTGCCGGTCCTGCGAATTGTTGATTGAAGAAAAATTTAAAGATATCAAGCACGTCCAAGAAGTCCAAGTCAACTATAAAACCGGCGAAGCGGCCATCGCTTATACCGGTTCCGCCCCGGACGTGCGCTTGATCAATCAGGCCATTATCGACGCCGGTTATGAAGTCGGCGCGCCGGATAAATTGCCTTTGCTCACCAAAGACAAAAGGGAATATGTAAATCTCGGCATCGCTTTTCTGATTCTGATGATTTTATATTTATCGCTCAAAGGTTTGGGACTGACAAACATCAATCTCACTCCCGATCTCAGCAACCCCAGCTGGGGACTCATTATAGTAATCGGTTTGGTGGCCGGATTTTCCACTTGCATGGCCATGGTGGGCGGTTTGTCGCTTGGTCTATCCACTAAATTCGTGGAAAATCATCCACAAGCTACGCCGACGGAAAAATTTCGGCCGCATCTCTTCTTTATCTTCGGCCGAATTTTGGCTTATGCTTGGTTAGGCGGAATTCTTGGTGTTCTCGGCATGGCCATTAAACTATCCACTACCGCCAGCGGTTTTATTACCGTTTTTGTCGGTCTTATCATGTTGTTGATGGGTTTGCAGTTGATAAATATTTTTCCTCGTTTGAATCGTTTCAAGCTATCCTTGCCTAAGGGCATCAGTAAAGCCTTGGGCATCCATCGTCAAGAAAAAGAATATACGCATAAGCAAGCGATGGTGTTGGGCGCTTTGACTTTTTTCCTGCCTTGCGGTTTTACGCAGGCCATGCAACTTTATGCCATCAGTACCGGAAATTTTGCTCTCGGCGCTTTGGTGATGGGTTTATTTGCCATAGGAACCGCTCCCGGACTTTTGAGTATCGGCGGAGTGACTTCTTTGGTGAAAGGAAATATCAAGGAACGTTTTTTCAAGGTCGCCGGTTTGGCGGTCATCTTTTTCGGACTCTTTAATTTGAGCAACGGGTACACCTTGGCCAGTTTAAGTTTTGACAGTTTCGGCAACGGACAAACAAAAACGAAAAGCGCGACCGTTATCGATCCTAATGTGACCATGGAAAACGGTGTCCAAATCGTCAGAATGGTGGAGAGTAATCGCGGCTATTCGCCGAACAGTTTTTCCGTTAAAAAGGGCGTTCCGGTCAAATGGATAATCGACGCGCAAGCGCAATATTCTTGCGCCAGCGCCTTGATAGTGCCCAAACTCGGCATACAAAAGAATCTAACCTTTGGCGAAAATATCATAGAATTTACACCTCAAGAAGTCGGAAAATTGCCGTTCTCTTGTTCTATGGGCATGTACACCGGAGTCTTCAATGTTTATGAAGACAATAACACCGGTCTTATAAACAGCGCCTTGGCCGCCGTGGCCGAGCCTGCCCCGGTCGTTGCGACCGGCAATTCTTGCGGATTATCGTCCGGCGGTTGCGGTTGCGGCGGAGGCGGCGGAACAACCGTTAAGCCGGATCTTGTTGAAACGGTTGCCCAAATTAAAAATAATCTTCAGGTTATTTCCGGTACTTATACGTCAAAAGAATATCTACAGCCCAATTCTTTTGAAATTAAGGCCGGCATAAAAACCCGGTTAACGATTGATGTCAAGAACGACGGTTCCGGTTGTGGATATTCCATTATGATTCCTGGACTATATAGTCAAGATATCCCTTTAAAAGCCGGGGAAAATATCGTCATGGAGTTTACCCCGACAGCTAAAGGCGTTTATGACATTACTTGCGGTATGGACATGATTCGTTACGGAACTATTACCGTAAAATAATTCATTAATTTAAATTTAACGATATGAATACTATAAACTTTAAATTGGACGGCTTGTCTTGCGAAGCTTGTATCAAAATCGCCACGGGGTGCATAGAAGAAATTCCCGGCGTAAAAGAAATAAAAATAGATCTTGCCACCGGTCAAGCGGAAGTTGTCAGTGCGGCGGAAATTAATCTGGATATGATAAGACGCAGTCTGGCGGACACTACTTATAAAATTACTAATTAAATCATATGACTAAAGATATAATTTCCACCACGGCGCCCGGCGCCGACCGGCGCCTGAATCTTTCGCTGTTCGGGATGCATTGTTCGTCTTGCGCGAATCTCATCGAGCGCTCTCTTAAAAAAACGCCCGGAGTCAAACAAGCCAGCGTTAATTTCGCCGCCGAAAAAGCCGCGGTTGTTTTTGACGAAGCCGTCATCGATTCTCAAACATTGATAGCGGCCGTCGGGAAAGCCGGTTATAAAGCGGAATTGATCAACGCCAAAGACGCGGATTACGAGCGCCATAAGCGAGAAAAAGAAATCAAATCTTATTTCAAGAAATTTTGGTTCAGCTTGGCCTTAAGTTCTCCGATGCTGTATTTCATGTTATTGGATTTTTTCACGCTTCCCGGAAAAGACTTTATCATGCCTTACATGGGCATCGTCTCTTTGCTTTTTACCATACCGATTCAATTTGTCGTCGGGCTCGGTTTCTATAAAGGCATGTGGTCGTCGTTAAAAATGAAAACTTTTAACATGGACAGTTTGATTGCCATCGGCACTTCCACCGCTTTTGCCTACAGCTTGGTCAACTTTATCGCCTATGCCATGAAAACCGGTTCGCTTATCGGCTTGGACGGTAAAATTCCCGAATTGTATTTTGAAACCGCCGCCTTCTTGATTACTTTCGTCGTTTTGGGGAAATGGTTGGAAATCCGCACCAAAGGAAAAACCGGCGATGCCATCAAAAAATTGATGGGCTTGCAGGCAAAAACCGCTCGCGTTTTGCGCGACGGTTTGACTCAAGACATTTCAATTGAAGACGTAGTTCATGGCGATATAATTTTGGTTCGACCGGGAGAAAAAATTCCCGTTGACGGTCAAATTATCAAAGGTTCGTCGGCGGTTGACGAATCAATGATTACCGGCGAAAGCTTGCCGGTGGAAAAGGGAATAGGCGCAATGGTTATCGGCAGTACGATCAATAAAACCGGCAGTTTTGAATTTAAGGCGACCCGTGTCGGCTCGGAGACTGCCTTGGCGCAAATTATTCGCTTGATAGAAGACGCCCAAGGCTCTAAAGCCCCCATTCAAGGATTTGCCGATCGGATTTCCGCCGTTTTCGTACCAACCGTCATCGCCTTAGCCATAATGACTTTCTTGGTCTGGTATTTTTTGTTGGGAGCGACCCTTACTTTCGCCCTAATGACTTTTACTGCCGTAATCGTCATTGCTTGTCCTTGCGCTCTCGGTTTGGCTACGCCGACCTCATTGATGGTCGGCACGGGCAAGGGAGCGGAATACGGAATTTTGATTAAGGGCGGCGAACCCTTGGAGGCCGCCTGTCATATCGATGCCGTGGTTTTTGATAAAACCGGCACTCTCACCAAAGGCCGTCCGGAAGTGACCGATATCGTTTCTTTTAACGGTTTGAAACAAGAAGAAATTTTGACGATTTCCGCCAGCCTGGAAAAATTATCCGAACATCCTTTGGCCGAGGCCATCTATACCCACGCGCAGACAAAATCACTCTCTTTGCAAGAAGTTCAAAATTTTCAAGCCATTCCCGGACACGGCATCAAAGGATCAATAAATGACCGAGAATATTATTTCGGCAATCGCCGCTTGATAAACAATATATTGAGTCAATCAATCGTTAAAATCGACGAAACCTTGATCAAACTGGAAGAACAAGGCAAGACGGCCATGATTCTCGCGACCGATAAAGAAATCTTAGGCCTTATCGCCGTGGCCGATACGGTTAAAGAAACTTCCGCCGCCGCGGTGGCCAAATTGAAAAATTTGGGCATCAAAGTATGGATGATTACCGGCGACAACGAACGCACCGCGCAGGCCATTGCCCGCCAAGTCGGCATCGGTAATATTTTGGCCGAAGTTTTGCCGGAAGATAAAGCCAAGGAAATTAAAAAATTACAAACTGCCGGCCACAAGGTGGCGATGATCGGCGACGGCATCAACGACGCGCCGGCTTTGGCCCAAGCTGATTTGGGTGTTGCCATGGGTTCAGGCACCGATGTCGCTATGGAAACCGGCGGTATCGTTATCATGAAGAATGATTTGAACGATGTGGTCACCGCCTTCCAATTGGCGCGCGAAACTATGGAAAAAATCAAACAAAATTTGTTTTTTGCCTTATTCTACAATGTCATCGGCATTCCGATTGCCGCCCGTCTTTTTATCGGTTTCGGTTTGATACTTAAACCGGAATTGGCCGGCTTGGCGATGGCTCTCAGTTCCATTTCGGTGGTCGGGAATTCTTTGCTGTTGCGCTATTTTCGGCCAAATAAACGTAATTATTTGTCTTTAGTGGCTCCGGCGATAATGGTCATCGTCTTTACTTTCGGTTTTCTCCAATTTGCCCGGCTCAGCTCCGGGATGTAAAAACCCCCATAAATATGCTATAATCTAAGAACATCTTAAAGCTATGAATCAAGAGCGATTTTTTTCTCGTCTAAAGATTTAATTAATTATAGCCGATTTACACAAATCGGCAGCAAATCAAAAATATGAAAAACAAAATGCTGATGGCCGGTGCGCTGGTAATTGTGCTTACCTTGGCTTTAGTCGCCAATGCTCAGGCCGCCGCTCGAGACAACGCCAATACTCAAAACGGTAATCAAAGCGAGGAGTCGGTTGAAATAAGCGACGATCTTGACGAGAACGAAGATTTGGCGGAGGAGCGACGGGAAGAAAGCGACGATCTTGACGAAAACGAAGATTTGACGGAGGAGCGACGGGAAGAAAATGAGGAGGTCAACGAACAAAATAGAGAGGAGAGCGTAGAAGAAATTTTGGAAACAGAAGAGGCGTCGGAAGATGATACGGAAGACGAGTTGCAAATTCAAATTCAATCTCAAGAACAAAATCAAGAAAGATTGCGTGATGAAGGTTCGGCCGAAGACCAGGTAAGAACCCGAGTACGAGAAAGCGTGCGTACTCAAGCCATTGCTCAGGTGGCCGAACAAAGAAGAAGTCAGGTAGCCAATGCCGTTCAAGAAATGTTACAAGTAGCCGACCGGAACGAAGGAATAGGCGAACAGGTGAGGACTATTGCGCAAACACAGACTCAAAATCAAGAAAAGTTGGAAGCCAGTTTGGAAAAAGTTCAGAACCGCAACCGACTGGTCAGATTTTTTCTCGGTGTAAACCGTCAGGAAGCGAATAACGCTCAACAGTTATTGGAACAACATCAAGAGCAGATTAGCGCTTTAGAGGAAGCTAAAAATAGTTTAAGCGAAGGAGGCGACCAGGAAATTTTGACTGAACAATTGCAAACTTTTCAACAGTCTTACGAAGAAATTCGCACTACTTTGGAGGCCGCCCGTCAAGAATTCAGTTTATTCGGCTGGTTGTTCCGAGCGCGTTCTAAATAATTTCTTTTAGCGAAATCACAAAAAATCCCGCTTTAATCAGGCGGGATTTTTTTAACTTATCGCCGAAATACCTTAAATTCCGTTTTTATGTTATAATTATAAAGAAGATTTTAATTTAAAATTAAAAATTTAATTAAAAACATATGAAAGGATTCAATCAAAACATTGAACAAGCAACCCTGGAAAATACTAATTTTCGCCGAGTCCTCTATACCGGCAAGCATAGTCAATTAGTCTTAATGTCCTTGACTCCGGGAACGGACATCGGTTCCGAAGTGCATGCCGAGAATGACCAGTTTTTCCGCTTTGAAAAAGGGCAGGGGAAATGTATTATAGACGGCAATGAATATGAAGTGGCGGACGGTTCGGCCATTGTCGTTCCGGCCGGCGCGGAACACAATGTCATTAATGTTTCTCAATCGGAGGATTTAAAATTATATACTATTTATTCTCCGGCGCATCATCAAGATCAAATAATCAGAGCGACCAAAGAAGAGGCGGAAGCCACGGAAGCGGAGTTTGACGGCAAAACGACCGAATAATTCCGAATGATTATGTCTTCTAACAACAAATCAAACTTAAAACCGGGGCAACTGCTCGGATCTTTGGCCATTATGTTGGCCGCTTTGTTGTGGAGTATTGACGGTTTGTTTATTCGGCCGCAATTTTATATCTTGCCGGCCGAATTGGTGGTTTTTTTGGAACATCTCTTGGGCTTGGCGATTCTCAGCCCTTTTATCTTGATCTTTTGGCCGAAAATCAGAGCACTGAGTCGGAAGAGTTGGTTGGCTTTAGCTTGGGTAAGCATATTCGGAGGTTTGATCGGTACGCTGTTCATCACGAAAGCTTTTTTCTCCGCCATGGACGGCAATGTCAGTTTTGCGACGGTGGTTATTCTGCAAAAACTGCAACCGATTTTCGCTTTATTATTGGCGCGCTTGATTCTCAAAGAACGCTTGGGTAAAAGATTCTATTTCTGGGCGGCGACCGCCATTATCGCCGGCTATTTTATCGCTTTCGGAAAAACCGGTTTAGATTGGTCGCAAATCGATTGGCGGCATAGCGGAGCCTTATTCGCTTTTGTCGCCGCTTTTGCTTTCGGTTCTTCAACCGTTTTTGGTAAACGCATTACCAATCATCTTGATTACCGAGCGGTGGCCGCTCTACGATTCGGCTTAACGTCTTTATTGGCTCTGCTTTTACTGATTTTAAGCGGATCATTATCAAATATCGGCCTGGTCAGTTCTCGGCAGTGGAGTTTATTGACGCTTATCGTCATGACCAGCGGTGCGGGCGCAATGTTCATTTATTATTTCGGCTTACGCCGGGTGCCGGCTTCGGCGGCTACCGTTTTAGAACTTTTTTGGCCATTTTCCGCCATAATTCTGGATTATGCGTTTAACCGCAATTATTTGAACCTTACTCAATTACTGGCTTTAGTGGTATTATTGTTCGCCTTTTATCAAATTTCCGTGTCGGGTCGTTTGAAAAAGATGAAATTTTCCGGTCGAGTTATTCGAGGACAAGACAAAGGACGAGTAATCGGTTTTCCGACCGCCAATCTGGATAAGGTGGATATTGATTTGCCGCACGGTATTTATGTCGTGATGGTCAATCATAACGGACGCGACTATTTGGGCTTGATGCACTTCGGTTTCAAAGATATTTTCAAGGGAGAAGTCTCGCTGGAAATCTTTATTCAAAATTTCTCCGAGCAAATTTACGGAGAGAAATTGGAAGTGTCCGTCTTGGAAAAAATTCGGGAAGTAAAAAGTTTTGCCAGTCCGGAGTTGTTGACCGAAACCATTAAAAAAGATTTGGAAGTTTTACAACGCTTTAATTGAAAGAAGCTCAAACGATTTAATCTAAGCTATAAATATATGATGTTAAAAGACAAAATTGCCATCGTTACCGGCGGCCGACAAGGAATCGGGCAGGGAATCGCCCTTGCCTTAGCTCAAGAGGGTTGTCGCGTTGTCGTGAGCGACCTTGATCAGGCCGATTGCCAAAAAGTGGTCACGGAAATAGAAAAAATGGGAGGAGAGGCGCTGGCGGTCAAATGCGATGTTTCCAAAAAAGCGGAAATAGACGATTTAATCGCTCAAACTCTTAAAAAATTCGGCCGACTGGATATTATGATCAATAACGCCGGCATTTTTCCTTTTCAAGCGTTTGCGGATTTAAACGAAGAAGATTGGGATAAAGTATTGAATATCAATTTGAAGAGCGTTTTTCTCGGTTCTCAGGCCGCGGCCAAAGTTATGCCAAATGGCGGACGAATCGTCAGCACTTCTTCCGTCGCCGCTTCTTTGGGATTTTCCGGTTTAACGCATTATTGCGCTTCTAAGGGAGGGGTGAGCGCTTTTACGCGCGCGTTGGCCCTGGAACTGGCCGATCGCCAAATTACCGTTAATGCTGTCGCTCCCGGAGCCACCGACACTCCGGGCATCAATCAGGGTTTGGACGAGCAAGCTAAAAAACAAACCGTGGCCGCAATTCCTTTGCATCGGCTGGCCACGCCGGACGATATCGCTCAAACCGTAGTTTTTCTGGCCTCCGATAAGGCCGCCTATATCACCGGTCAGACAATTGTCGTTGACGGCGGCTGGATGTTGAGATAAAGATATGATACAATAGCGCTATATTATTTATTAATAATTTACACATACTATGAAAAAAATCCATGTTTTTTTGACGACTCTCGGCGTTTTGGCGGTAACCGCCATCGTGATTGTCGCCTTGGTTATGGCCAACAACGTCAATAATCAAGATCGTTTTTCGGTTACTGGTTCCGGCACCGTTTATGCCAAAGCGGACATCGCCAATATTGAAATCGGTTTGAGAACCGGCACAAAAAAGACTGCCGTAGAAGCCACCACCGACAGCACCACAAAAATGAACGATATTATCGCGGAATTGAAAAAATTGGAGGTGGACGAAAAAGACATTAAAACCAGCGGTTATAATTTGAACCCGGTTTATAATTGGACCAACGATCGCGGACAGGAGCTGATCGGCTATGAAGTCAATCAAAATGTCAGTTTAAAAATTCGCGATTTAGGCAGAATTGGCGATATTATCGCTAAAACCACCGAAAAAGGCGCCAATCAAATCGGCAATATCAATTTTACGATTGATGACGAATACGAACTGAAAAATCAGGCCAGAGAGTTGGCGATTGAAAAAGCCAAAGAAAAAGCAACCATGATCGCCGAGCAATCCGGCATGAAGCTTGGTAAAATTAAAAGCGTTTACGAAAATTCCGATCTGCCTCAAACACCGATATATTACAGCAACGCCAAGATGGACGCGGCCGTCGGCATGGGCGGAGGCGTCGCCAGCCCGGAAATTCAATCCGGACAAAACGAAATCCGCGTGGAGGTTACTTTGATGTACGAAGTTAAATAACACCGGCTTTAAGAGCGTGAATAAACTTAAGATAATGAATCTCCGTTTATCAAAACGACAACTGATGTTATTCGGCAGTGTTTTCTTGGCTTTTACGGTGTTGGCCGCAATGCCGTTAGATTTCGCGCGCGCCGCTACCGTCGGCTTTGCCAACAATAACCTGTGGTTTTCAGCCACAACCGGCGTTATTGCCGGCGATAATCTCAAAATCTACAGTAATATCATTAATGACAGTTATGACTCCTTTAGCGGCCATCTGGCTTTTTATGATAACGGGGTTGTTTTAGGCGATCCGACAGCTTTTACTTTAAGCAAAGAAAAAAGCCAACTCGTTAATTTGAATTGGGTTGCCGTAGCCGGCAATCATCAATTCAGCGCCAAAATTATCGGCGCCTTCACGATAGACGGAGAGGGGAATAAAGAATTTTTGTCCGATGAGGGCCTGACGGTTACGGCCGAAAATTTTTTTGTTGACCAGGATTCAGACAATGACGGTCTTGGCAATCAAGCGGAGGAAGATAACGGCACTAATCCCTTACAAGCGGATACGGACGGAGACGGTTATAATGATAACGAAGACAGCAATCCGACCGATTCGCATATTTTTCCTGGCGCCGACACCGACGGAGACGGGATTTCCGATTTGGTGGACAGCGATATTGATAATGACGGTTTGTATAATACCGAAGAAGAAAAACTCGGCACCGATCCGAAAAAACGCGATACTGACGGAGACGGAGTGAACGATAAAGAAGATTTATATCCTCTGGACGCGAGCAAATGGAAGTCGGAAGAAATAAAAGAAATTCCGCAACAACCGACTCCGCCCGTTCCGGACTCCGTGCCTGCAGTCACGATAAAGGAGACGGCGGAAACAAAAGTTCCGGAAAATCTTGCCGAAGCGGAAACAACAATGATAGAATCCGCCGACAGCAATTTCAATGAAGCGCCTTTAAGCGTGCCGCCGGCTGTTCCGAATATCGCCGAACCGGAACTTGAAGCCGAATTACCCCGTCGTTCTTTTTTGGCGGCCACCTTCGGCGATCCGATTACCGCCATTCCGACGGCCTTAGCTCTATTGGCTACCGGCGGCGCTTTGATCTACTCGGGATTATGGATCAAGGCGGCTCACGGCGTCAAAATCAAAAAATAAAAAACCGTCTTAATTATAAGACGGCCATTTTGAGCTAATCATCGCTCATTTTTAAATTTCTTCCCTCAATAATCCCGGATAAAAAGTTTTCCATTTTATCATGACCGGGAATAATATGTTGTTCCGAAATTCCTACGGCTTTAAATTCTTCTACGGTATTGGCTCCGGAAGCGACCGCCACAAATTTGATCGGCGCACCGTTGTTTTTAACGGCCGCGTAATCAAACAGGATGGTGTCGCCAAAATAAGCTATCTTGTCCGAAACAATTCCTTGTTGGGCGGCGATATTCAACATCGGATCAAAGACCCGACCGTCCGGTTTGCTGAAAGGATGATGATCCACGACTTGAATGTAGTTGAAAACGCTCAAATCAAAATTCATCAGCCAACAAGTTGAGGTCAAGCTCGTCATTTGACGATTGGAAATCAAGCCGGTTATAAAACCGAATTTTTGCAATGACTGCACGGCTTTCATCAAGTGTCCGTTGGAAGGATAACTCTTGGTCCTTTCCGTGTCGTCTTGTTTAAAAATTTCCATAAATTCGGCCATTTGTCCGTCTCGGCCGCCCGCTTGACGATAAGCCAAAGTCAATAAATCATCGGTTTTTGCTCCCCAATTCTTTCTGACCTCTTCCATCGTATTCCCGGAAAACGGGTCCAAACCGATTTTTTGCAAACATTCTTGAATTTTTATCAAACCGGAGCGAGTATTATCCACCATCACTCCGTCAAAATCAAAAATAAGCATTCCTTTAATTTTACCGTTCATTGTGATTATAGTTTATTTGTTAAACAACTTTGCTATATTAAACCTTATTTTATAAAACATGTCAATTGCTTGGCTGAGCCCGGGACTACATTTGCAGACCGATAATCTAACACCGAACCGAAAGCGTCGCTTGACAAAGATGATTAACCTGCTATAATATCCACATAATCAAATATACCGCAGACAGTCAGCTTTTAGGCGTCGATATTTTCGTCCACGCCGAATATAAGTCTGACCGAGGTAAAAAGGATAAAGCCAATTTTTTGACTTGACCCGATTTAACCTGTCTGCGACCACGCAGATTTTTTTATTAATAACGATTAAATATGCCAAAGAATAAAATTCAAAAAGGAGAAATCATTCGCGATTTCAACGAAAAAGTCAAAAAGGCCAAATCTTTGATTTTTGCGGGTTTCAACGCTCTGGGCGTTAAAGACAACGAAAATTTACGCGCTCAACTTCGTCAGGAAAACAGCGAATATTACGTAGCCAAAAAAACTTTAATGAACCGAGCTTTGCAAGAAAATAATCTGGACATCAAAGTCCGTGATTTTGCCGGGCAAGTAGCTGCGATTTTTTCATATGAAGATGAAGTCGCTTCGGCCAAAATTATCGGTAATTTCCGTAAAGATAAAGAGAAGACGGAAAAAATCGTTTTTCTGGGAGGAGTTTTGGAAGGAAAATTATTGTCCAAAGACGAAGTGGAGGCATTATCCAAACTGCCGAGCAAATCGGAACTATATGCCCAGGTGGTCGGTTCTTTAAACGCGCCGATTTCCGGTTTCGTGAACGTGCTGGCCGGCAGTCTGCGTCAATTGGTCTATGTTTTAAAAGCGATTGAAGCCAAAAAATAAAAAAATAATAAAAATTTATATAATAATTACGACGGCTAGCAAACAATAATTTGTTGCCCTAGCCTCAAATAAAACTATGGAAGAGAAAAATGTGGTTGTTCCGGCCAAATTTGAAAAATTGGTCGGCGAGATCGAAAAAATGAGCGTTTTGGATTTGGCGGAATTAGTCAAAATCCTGGAAGAGAAGTTCGGCGTCAGTGCCGCGGCTCCGGCCATGATGGTCGGCGGCGGTGCCAGCGCGGCTCCGGTGGAAGAAAAGGATAGCTTTGATGTAGAATTGACCGATGGCGGCGCCAATAAAATCAATGTCATCAAGGCCGTTCGCGAATTGACCGAAATGGGTCTGAAAGAAGCTAAAGACTTGGTTGACGGCGCTCCTAAAGTTCTGAAGGAAGGCGTCAAAAAAGCTGACGCGGAAGCCATGAAGAAAAGATTGGAAGAAGCCGGCGCCAAGGTAACCTTGAAATAAACCGAGTAAAAATATCGGCCATAAACCGGCCGCTTAAACAAAAATCGCCCGCACGGGCGATTTTTGTTTTTGAAATTTCTCTATCAAATTATTGATTCAAACTCACTTGATATAATTTTTCTCCATCCAGGAAATACGCCATTTTCTTCTTTTCGTCGACGGCCACGTCTTGAGGTTGAGCCAAGGAATCGGCTACGTATTGCTTGATCAGATGCCCGTCTTTTTTGGATAAAACGGCCAAACGCTTGGAAGCGGCTTCAAAAATATATAAATAATCGTTGCCGACAATCAACTTCTCGGCACTGGTCATCGTCGGCGATAAGGGGGCGGCGCCATATGTCAGACTTTTGCCGACAGAAAATTTCAACACCGCACCGTCGGCTTGCAAAACATAAATATCTCCGTCAATGCCCAAATCCGTCGCCCGACTCAAATCAACGCCGTCTTTCAACCAATCCGTCTTGGTGTTAAAACCGTTTTTGTCGAGATAAACATAAATCTGATTTTTAGACGGCGCCAGAGAATAGAGCTTGGAATTATAAATTTGAAAACCGGTCAACTCCGCGGCCGCTTCCAAATTTGCCGTACTGATCAAACTATCGGCTTTAGTTTTAAAATTTAATTCCGCAATGTTGCCGGCGTCCCAATAATGAACCAAATCTTTATAGTAATCCTTGTGCGCGGCGGAAAGATTGCGAGCGCCGTCAATTTCAATTTTCGTGGACGAGGCGCTATTCGGCGTGAGCAAATAAACCGAGGCATTACCCGCGGCGTAAATTTGACTGTCGGCCACCGTCAAGTTGCCGACGCCCAAACCGTTTAAATTATTGATTTCCTCCGGCGTGACTCGAACGATTTTTTGAATTTTTTCTTCCTGGCCGTGCAATTTTTCGGCCAAACGATTATAGGTCGCTTGTTGATCTTTGCTTTTGCCGGGCAGGGAAGCGAGCAAATCTTGCGCATCTTTCAAGACGGTTCGCGCCCCCTCGTTGTCTTCATACAATAAATGGGAATCAATCAAATTTTCCTTGCTCTCGATTTCCGCCACCAAATTGTTGAAATCGGTTTGCGCGATTTGTCGGCGCTGATTCCAACCGGTGAAGATGATGCTGACCGCGAAGATTATCAAGAAAGAGCCAAGGGCCACGAATAAAAATCGATTTTTTAAATTCAACCCTTTCAACCAAGTTTTAAAATTTTCCCGCGAACCGGACCAAAACTGCGTTTGAAACAATCGTTTAATCGCCCGACCGATGCCCGTTACTCCCGCCGCCAAGCGACCCGTGCCTCTCTTCAAAAAGATTTTTTCCTTAATCGAAAAGGAATCGGCGCGCGCCAATTTCAAGTTTTTAATGGTGCCTAAATTCAAAGACGGTTGATGTTGGTCGTCAGTCGAAATATTCTTTCTTTCCGGACGCCAATTTTTAAGAGTTTCGGTAATTTTTCGAGAAAATTTTGAGAAACTGATTAAACCGGCCGGAGCCAACATGCGCTCGGTTTTTTGTTCGGTGTAATTTAAGGCGGAAATCGAGCTGTGGGCGGATAAAGTTTCTTCAACTTCCTCCCTTAGCTCATGCCGGGGCAAACCGACGGTATTTTTAATGATGATTCCCAAAAAGGGCACAAAAACATTGATGCCGGACAATACATTTTTGATTTGTTCGCTGGCGGTAATCGGCGGCAACTTGGTGATAATTTTAATCATTTCCTGACCGGACAAATATTCCGGCAAAGCCTCGTTGGTAAAGACAAAATAAGAATGTGAGGGAATCTCGCCGCTGATAACCGAGGAAAATATTTTTGGCGTTTTGGCGGTCGCGTCGCCGACGGCGGAGGAATTATCGCCCGGGAAGCGAGGCGAACCCGCTTCGGCGGCGTTGGCTTCAACATTGATTATTTCGTGTTTATCGCCGCGTCGGCACAATAACAGGGAACGATTGCGTCCGAAACTGGAAAAATGCAACTTATTTTCGTAAATGACGCCGAGAGTAATACTGGTAACGGCCGGATTTATTTTAATTTTTTCCGTATTTAAAAAATCGATTAAATGTTTGTTGGTCTTGGCCAAGGCCGCTTCAAAAATATTCTCTATTTTCAGACCCTCCACTTTATCGCGCAACAGAATTTTTTCGTCGTTATAATAATTGTCGTTGATCGCCGCGATCAAAAAATCAAAAATTTTCCGACCGACAGTTTTTTTACCGCCGATTTCCGCCAAAACAAAAATCTTGCCGGCCAAATTTTCCTTGACGACATCGGGCTGAGCCACAAAAACGTCGCCCCAGCCGTTTTCTTTGCCGGAATTTAAAATAAGAGAGGAAATTTTATTATACATAAGCAAAATATCAACGCAAATAAACAGCAATATTGGTTTGACTGTTTCTTACAGATATTATACTATAAACTCATAAATAAAGAAATATGCTTAGCGCCCTTTTCGGCTCGGCCGCCCGTGTAAAAATCTTAAATCTTCTTTTACTCCATCCGGAAAAAAGATATCTTTTGCGCGAATTGGCCGCCGAACTTCAGGTGTCGCCGACTGCCATTGTCCGTGAACTTAAAAATTTAACCGCCATCGGTTTGATCGGGGAAGAACGACTGTTTAACGGCGACACCAAAGAAACGGTCAAGCAAAGGAAAAAAGAAAAAAAATACTTTAGGGCGACGGAAAGTTTTATCCTTTTTCCGGAAATCAGAGCACTCTTCATCAAAGCGCAAATTTTATCCAGTCAAAAATTTCTGATCGGCCTGCAAAAAATTTGTCAACCGAAATTTTTGGCCCTCACCGGCCTGTTCACTAATTATCCGGAGGCTCAAACCGATATTTTGATTGTCGGCACCATTCGGCGCCAAGCTTTTTTGAAATTAATCAAGGAATTGGAAAAAGATTTGGGACGAGAAGTAAATTTCACCATTTTAACGGATCAGGAATTTCGTTATCGCCGCGATATTATGGATATCTTTTTATATAATATTTTGGAAGGCAAAACCGTGGTCTTGCTGGACAATTTGCATAAAAAAAATTTATGAACAACAAATTTATTCGGGCCCGACGATTTATTCGCCCCTTCTTGAAATACGCTTCTTTAATTGTCTTGATTTGGCTAATAGCGATTTTCATAATGTTAAGCGGCGCTTATCGACAGCTGAAACAAGCGGCGGTTGCCGGTTTGGCCGGTAAAACGGAATTGACCGCGGCGGCGGCGGCGGCCAAAGATCAAAATTGGCCCTTAAGCTTGGACAAAGCGGAGGCCGCTCGTCAACAATTTGCCGCGGCGCTGGAAAATTTGGATCAAACCCGCAATAATTCGGCCGTCAAAAAAATCCGTCTGGTCAGAAGACAAATCAATGATTTGGAATATTTGTTAAAAACCGCGGAAATTCTCAGTCGCTCACTGCAACAGAGCCTTCCTTTAATCCAAGGCTGGGATGAAATTTTAACCGCCGCGCCGAATAAAAATTTTTCCGATTTGGCGGAAACGGACAAGGGGCGATTTTTACAAGCCGTTTACGAATCGGAGCCGGAGCTGAACGGCTTAAAAGCCAATTTGAATCTGGCCGTCTTAAATCTGAATAAAATACATAAAATCGGCGTGTTGTGGCCGGTTTACGGACAAATCAGCGATATCAAACAAGAATTGAATCAAGCGGCCCTGTTGATGGACCGGGCAACCGTTTTGGTCAAATTATTGCCGGCTTTAGCCGGTTATCCCGAAACCAGCCGCTTCCTTTTAATCTTACAGAATAACGACGAACTTCGTCCCACCGGCGGCTTTATCGGCGTATACGGAATTTTGGAAAGCAAAAACGGCGAAATAGTTTCTTTAATGACCGACGACAGTTATCATTTGGATATGCCGGCTTCTTTAAACGATTGGAATCTGGAGCCTCCGGCACCGCTTAAAAAATATTTAAAAGTGGAAAAATGGTATTTGCGCGACGCCAATTGGTCGCCGGATTGGCCGACTTCCGCCAGAAAAATTACGGAAATTTATGAAGGCGTCAGTCGGGCGGCCGATCAACCGATGTCGGATTTTACCGGTTTGGTGGCCATCACTCCGGATTTGATTGCCGATTTTATCGCCTTAGTCGGACCGATTACGGTCAAAGACGTCACTTATACGCCGGAAAATTTTCAGCCGCTTTTGCAATATAACGTGGAAATCGCTTATAAAGAACAAAACATTTCTTCTTGGGACCGCAAAGAAATAATTAATGAATTGGTCGCCGAATTAAAACAACGCTTGCTCAATTTACCGACCGCCGATCTGGCCGAACTCTTGAAAATAATTGACCGGAATATCGCCGCCAAAAATTTACAAATTTATTTTTCCAACAACGATTGGCAAAACTTCGCCGGAAATTTAGGAGCGAGCGGGGAAGTCCAAAATACGGATGGCGATTATTTATTGGTGGTGGATGCCAATCTTGGCGCCTTTAAAAGCGACGCCGTGGTCAAGAAAAAAATAAATTATACTTTGGACAAAAATAACGGCGTTCTGCGCGCCGCGGTTAAATTGGACTATCGGCACGAAGGCGATTTTGATTGGCGAACCACCCGCTACCGCAGTTATACCAGAATCTACGCGCCTTTAGGCAGTCGGCTGGTTTCTTTTGACGGATTGGATCCGACTGAGGCCGATTTCAGCGTTATTGACGATGAAACCCTGAATAAAACCGTCTTCGGTTTCTTCTGGGCGATTGAACCGGGAAGCGCCCGAGAAATCAGCGTCAATTATCTTTTGCCGACCGCTCTGGCGGAAAAGTTCATGTCCGGCGAACATCAATTATTGGTGCAAAGACAAGCCGGATCCAGAATAGAGGCACTGCAGATAACAATTAACGATTTAAAAAGGAAGCCCGTGGTATTATCGACAACTCTGGAGGCTGATAGATTTTTCTCATTTAATAAAAATAATTAATAAAATAGAGATAAAAAATCAAAAAAGCGGGCACAAAAATGCCTGCTTTTTATATTCAACAAAATAAGACAATAATTTCTTTAATATTACACAATATTTATATAACCAATATAGTATTGACAAAAATATTCAAGTATGATAAACTAAAGAGTCAAAATGTTTTACAGTTAAAAAGAAAAATTGTTGTTTAACAACTCAATATATGGGAGAATAAGTCAAAAAATAAAAACTTAAAATAGAAAATCATGAAAAAAGTAGTAAATTTGGTAATAATTATTGGAATTGCAATGATGATTCCAGGTATGGCCTATTCTCAGGCTAGTGTAGTAAACAAACAAGCAAATAAAATAGTGCTTGTTAAAGACGGAAATACTTTAACGATTAACCCCGGCTCATCGTCTTTCGCTTCCTGGTTTCCCGCTGCGGGCGCCGTACAATTTCATTTAAGTTATTATGACAATAACTTAAATAGAAAAGATCTTGGACAAGTTACCAGAGAAATTGTAAACGGTAAACTAATAATCAACAGCTATGAAAAAGTCGTTGGTTCCGCTGCTAATGTTACTAATACTGTCAGCGTAGTTAGCCCTACAATCAATTCTGATAATTTACGCAGTGACTGTTGGTCACAAGTGTCTATTACGGTCAAAAATGTTTCTTCCTATCGTTTTGTAGCTTTAGGCGAGCCTTTTAATAAACTGTCTTTAAGAGCCGGCCAAAGTTCAAATTTACCAAAAATACTTTGCACGGGAGAATACATTTTTTCAGTAAAGTATAACAAAGAAACCGATGATTCAAGCACCGGAAGAGAATATTCTTGGGCAGTTATTGATAAAATCATTGCCGAGGGCGATTCCGTGATAGCAATATCGGATTGGGATTTAGAAGAGAAAAAAACGGAAAAAATAAAAAAGGTAGTCAGAAATGAATACTCAAAAGATTTTCTGGTTATGAATGGGCGAAATAAGGGAAGGGTAATTGCCGCTTCCAGTCAAACAAAGCTGGATATGGATGTCGGTTGGAATGTTCTATGCATTCAATATAAAGATATCCGAGATATACCTATTCAAGCTACCATTCTCGTTTTGGCTAATGAGAGCCCCAGACCTCTAATGATGAATCAGAAAAAAGGAGTAATTTCCTCTATCAATCCGGAGGGCATTTCACTGGACAATTGGAGTCCTCCCGCCAAAAAGTAAAAAACACACGTAAGTTTAAAGGGGTAATAAAATACCCCTTTTTTATTACAATTTACAAGCTACTATTGACTAAAATATGAAAATGTTATATAATAATTAGTCAATTAATTTGACGATTTTTTCTTTAAAAACCTAATAATTAACAATAAAAACGGAAAACCATGAAAAACTTGATTCTAATGATTCTGATGCTTATTTCATTTTTAACTTTTGGACAAAAAATAAAAACGGCCGTTTACTGGACCTCTCCGCGACTATATAACGGGGATTCCGACAATTTAGCTAAATTTGATTTATTAATTATTGATCTGGAAAACATGATAAATAATCGTGATTCTCTAGTAAAAATAAAAAAAATCAATCCTAATGTTAAATTGATAGCGTACAGCAACCCCATGGAAATTTTTGACCCCCGAATGGACTGGCGTCCGCTTCAAAATGCTTGGAGCGACGAAATATATGCTAAATATCCAAATTGGCTATTAAAAACAGACCGCGGGAAAAAAGCAATTTTTTGGAAGGGCATGGTAATGTTAAATTTATCTTCAGCTTGTCCTAAAATTAACGGATTAACCTACAGCGAATGGATGGCTAATATTTTGCTCACTCGCGCGTTGTCCGATTCAATTTGGGACGGATATTTCATGGATAATTCGGGAGGTAATATTTCTTGGGTTTATTCCGGCAAAAGAGAACAAATTGACGCTAATGTCGATGGCTTACCGGATATCGATACTACTTTGGATAAAAGTTGGTCTGAAGGAATCCAAATTTTTCTCAATATTATTCGAGAAAAAAAAGGAAAAGAATTTATCCTACTCGGCAATAAAGGCAGTGTAGAATTTGTCGATGTGTTAAACGGAAAAATGTTTGAAGATTGGCCTAACAATTATTTGGGCGACAAACGCGATGGCGGCTGGCATCAATGCATGATCAATGCCGCACAAACCGGACCATATACAATCTTCCAAGTTAATTCCGAAAGAAACCTGGAATTTGCTGTCGCCAGCTCGTTGCTTTTAAATGAGCCGATCTATATCGCTATTAATCAAAATAACTCTAAATACTATGATTATTTCAAATACGATTTAGGCAAAGCGACAACCACTACTTTTAAGAGGTACGAAAAAGCAATCATAGAAGTTAACCCTTCGCAAAGAGAGGGAAAAATTTTTATTTTGCAAGAGTAGACTCTCTTAAAACTCAAAAGGCCAATCCTCTGACAAACACGAGATTGGCCTTTTTTTATAAATAATTATAGTGTATTATAAAAGCATATGCTAGAAACTTTAATAGTTTTAGGATTAATCCTGATTTTAGCTATTTTTTTAATTTGGCCAAAAATCAGTTTATATGCCATCGCTCTCTGTTTACCAATCATTGATTGGAATTTTTATATTCGCGATTTTATCCTGCCTTTGGCCGATGCGATTGCCTTAATCGCTTTAGTCGCTTTTCTGGCTCGTCTTTTATATCAGCAATTTTTTAAAGTAACCGCGCCGATCAAGTTAAAATGGCCGTTATTTTTACCTTTTGCAATCTTTTTGGCAATCAGCACCCTTTCGGCCGTCTTGGCGGAAAATCCGCTGTATTCCTTGTGGTATCTGATCCGTTGGCCTGTATTTCTGTATTTGGCCTACATTTTTATGCCCTATAATCTTATCACCAACGGCCGGGTGCTTAAGAAAACAATTGTAGCTTTACTCTTCAGTTCTTCACTGGTTTTAATCAGCGGCTATTTGTCTCTTTACGGACAAGATTGGCGCGACAGTTTTTTTCGCATTCGCTCCATCGCCTGGTTCGGGATTTTTCCTTTCGGGGAAAATCATAATTTAATCGCCGAGTTCTTAAACGTCGGCGCTTTTCTCTTTTTGACCCTGAAAGAATTTCTAAAAAAGGAACGCAATCGCCGTTGGTGCGATTTAGGATTTATCTTGACCGCTTTGGGCATTGTTTTGACATTTTCACGTACCGGTTGGATTACTTTATTTTTACAAATTGCCGTTTACTCCTGGTATAAAATAAGTAAAAAACAACGCTTGGCGACCGCCGGTCTCTTGTTGGCCGCCATTTTAATCATGTCGCCGCTCTTATGGAAAATGGGGCAATTGCAAAAAGGCAATGTCAGTTCCACAGAAAACAGAATTCTGTTGACCGAAATTTCCTGGCGAGCTTTTCAAGGCCGTCCTTATCTCGGTTTCGGTTCCGGCAATTTTATCAATTTGGTCGGCGATAATATTCGTTTCACCGCCAAGTACGGGGAAGCGATCGATTCGCACGGTATGCTGCAAAAAGTTTTGGCGGAAAACGGCCTGTTCGGTTTGTCCGCTTGGATTTTTCTGCTGATTTATTTATTGCAACTCGGCTACCGATCACTGCGCCGTTATTACCGCGACAGCCCCTGGATACTGCCCTTGGTTTTAGCCGCGGCCGGCGGTCTGTTTTTCCAGCTCTTCAATACTTCTTATTACAAAGGCAAGGTTTGGTTGCCGGTCGCACTTTTCCTGGCGGGGTTCAGATTATTGGAAGCGAAATATCAAGCTCAATCAATCCTTAAAAAATAATATGGACAATCGATCGGCTAAAATCAAAATCGTCTATATCTTGCCCACCCTGGACAAGGGCGGCGCGGAAAGACTGGTGGTTGATTTAATTCTTAATCTGGACAGAACTGTTTTTGAGCCGATGTTGATTTTATTCAAACGGGGCGGGGAATGGCTGGCGGAATTGACGGCCGAAAATGTTCCGGTGTTGATTTTGGAAAAGAAGAAAAAAATCTCTCCTTTGAATTTTTGGCGAATTTTATCGGCTTTAAAAAAAATTCGTCCGGACATCGTGCATACTCATCTGGGCGGCGACATTTACGGACGCTGGGCGGCCAAACTTATCAAAGTGCCGGTCATTGTTTCCACCGAACACAATATCAATATTGATGAAGGCTTTATTTACAATATTTTAAAAAGATTCAGCGTTCGCGCCGGCCGGCATATTATCGCAGTCTCCGAAGCCGTCAAACAAGATATCCTCTCCCGTTATCATATTCCGACCGATCAGGTCTCCGTTATTCGTAACGGCGTAGACACCGCCAAATTTCTGAAACGAGCCAAGGCTTCCGCTAACAACCAAAACGCTATAAACGGGCGCCAACCGGTTATTTGGGGTACCATGGGCCGTTTAAGCCCTCAGAAAGGGCATCTTACCTTGATTGAGGCTTGGAAAAAGGTGGATAATAATGCTACTTGCTTGATTGCCGGTACCGGTCCTTTGGCCAAAACATTATTGAAAAAAATCAAACAAGAAGGCTTGCGGGAACGGATCAGGTTAATCGGTCCGGTAGCCGATCCGGCCGCTTTTCTTAGCTCCTTGGACGCTTTTGTTTTCCCCTCGCTCTGGGAAGGACTCGGACTGGTCATATTGGAAGCGGGCTTGATCGGTTTACCGGTTGTGGCTTCCCGAGTGAACGGAATTACGGAAATCATCAAAGAAGATAACGGCTGGTTGATTCCGGCCGGAGACGCGGAGGCTTTAGCCACCCAAATAAACCGGCTCAACGCCGCCATGAACGATCCGTCGATTATAGCCAAGACCGACAAACTGCGGGCGGAGGTCATCGCTAATTTTGACATTAAAAACATTGCTCAAAAATATCAAAATTTATATCGGGCCTTGCTGGCAAACGAACAATTATGAAAATACTCCAGGTCAACAAATTTTATTATCCGCGCGGCGGCGCCGACAAATATTTTTTATGGTTAAGCGACGCCTTGAAAAAGGCCGGCCATGAAGTCGCGGTTTTTTCCATGCATCATCCCAAAAATCAAGCCACTCCTTGGAGTTCTTATTTTGTTTCCCGAGTCAGTTTTAACGAACGCGGTTGGCAAAACAAATTGAAAATTCCTGGTCGCGTCTTATACAGTTTTTCGGTCAAACGTCGCTTTACCGAGCTGATCAAAGATTTCCGTCCCGACATAATTCATCTCCATAATATCTATCACCACCTTTCTCCTTCCATCTTAAGCGTCGCCGGACGTTATAAAATTCCGGTGATCATGCATTTGCATGATTATAAATTAATTTCTCCGGATTACAATTTATTGGATAAACGGGCCGCCGATCCGACAAAAATCCGTCTTAAAAAATATTACCGCTACTTGTTCGGGCGCGCCGTCAAAAACTCGCGTTTGGCCACGGCTTTAGCCGTACTGGAAATGTATTTGCATCATTCCATTTTAAAAATCTATCGCCGACACATCAATCTTTTTATCGCTCCCAGTCGCTTCATGAAAGAAACTGTGGTTAAAGCCGGTTGGCCGGCCGAAAAAATTAAAGTTGTTTATAATTCCTACAGTCCGGATTTGGTCGGCCCGAAAACCACGCTTGATTCTGTCGTCACCGAGAAATCGGCCACACACGATTATTTTCTTTACTTCGGACGCCTTAATCAGGAAAAGGGAATAGAAACTTTATTGCAGGCCGCGGCTTTAAACGGCCTGACCTTAAAAATCGCCGGCGACGGTCCGGAAAAAGCGGCCTTGGAGAAATCGGCCAAGCAGCTAAAAATAAAAGCCGAGTTCTTGGGCTTTAAAAACGCCGCGGAATTACTGCCGCTAATCAAGAACGCCCAGGCCGTGGTTATCCCGTCCATCTGGCCGGAAAATATGCCCCTCAGCTTGCTGGAAGCGCTCAGTCTCGGCCAACCGGTGATTGCGGCGCGCATCGGCGGTCTGCCGGAAATAATCAAAAACGGAAAAAACGGTTTTTTGTTTACTCCCGGCGACCCGCATGATCTCGCTCGTCAAATTAAAAATCTGACCGGCGCCGACCGGGACGAACTCAGCCGGGCGGCCGTTAAAACCGCCGCCGATTTTACGCCGGAAAAAAATCTGACGGCAATAATTAATATTTATAAACAATTTTGCAAATAAAACCATATACAAAAACACCTCAATTACAATTGAGGTGTTTTTTATTGCTAGAATCAATATTATAAGCTTACTCGGTGACGGTAAAAGAAATGCTGTAAGTCAATCCGGAAATTTCGCCGTCAACTTTGATATCCACGCGATCGGCCGACAAAGAGGGAACCACTAAAGGTTGATAGAAGCGTCCGCGATTGTCGCTCTTGATAATCATATTTTCGGTACCGTCAAATAAGATGTGCAAATCTTCGTTAGGAAAATATCCGCCGCCGTTCAAAACAACGGTCGCACCCGGAGCGCCAAAAGTATGATCCAAATTCAAATATAAATTTTCCAAACTGGCGGTATCCGTTTCTTCCGTCGCTTGATAGGAAGCCAATTTCTTTAAATTACCGTCCATAACCAAGATATTAGAATTGTTAAACACTACAATCTTCTCACCGTCGGCATAAACAACCTTCAATCCCATCGCCCAACCGCTCGGTCCGCCCATTTCTACCGTGTTGGCGGAAGAAACGGCCTGCATGGTATTTTTATCCAATTTCACGACTCCCAGACCGTTGGAAAAATAAACATAATCGGTATATCCGGAGCCGGACATATCGTAACCGTTATAATCCAAATGTTGGAAACTGCCCAACAAACGACCGTCCAAATCAAATTTTTTAGCATAATAATCATCAACCACATAAAGCTGACTATTGCCGTCCTGATAAGCCTGACGATTGCCGGTTTCTTTATAATTTAAAGCGATCTTAGTTTTTTCCAGCCGAGTCTCGCGATCATAAACTGTCAAATAGCCGTCTTGAACGTTAAGAATGAAGCGATCGCCGTCAGCCTTGATATTATGAGGATTGTCGGCATTGGTGAATTTATGGGCATCAATAACTTGCAAGTCTTTATTCCAAATTTTCACGCCTTTGTCGCTGATCGTCGCCAAATTATGACCGAATTTATCAACGCGCGTATACCATTCCCAATAAGTATTTCGTTGACTGGTAATCGGGTTTAAAACATCGTTGGCTATTTCATACTTATATAAAGTAAAGCCGCTGACCGCAAAAACGAACAAATGATTGTCTTCAACAGAAAATTTCAAGTCATAAAACTTGTCATAACGGTTGAGCTTGGCATCAAAAGGCTTTATTTTGGCAATTAATTTCAATTGCCCGTCTTCCAGCTTTAAAATTTCCAAACTGTCGGTATTGGTAGAGCCGACATAAACTTCATTATTAAAGCTGATCGCATCGCCGGAATAATAAGTCTTGATTTTACTTTGGCTGTTATTAACAATTGCAAAAACTGCCAATAAAACCGCGAGAGATAAAAAGATTACTTTTTTCATATTAATTTTTTAGCTAATATTATATAATTATTTTCTAATAAAACAAATTCTTTTTAATTTACACTATTTAATAAAAAATGTCAAGGGGATTAAAAACAAAAGTTAATAACTAGCTATTGACAAATAAAACTATTTATATTAGAATAAATTAATAATTTAAAAATAAAAAAAACTATTATATGGAATTTTCCGATTTTCTTAAATTAATAAAGAGTAAAAAAGGCACTATTTTGACCTTGGTCTTTATAGTGGTGTTGTTTACGATTGGCTTATCTCTGACCAGCCCCTTGAAATACGGGGCTGAATCTCGTCTTTTGGTGGCGCAAGATACCGCCGGCAACGATCCCTATACCATTTCCAAATCTAACGAATATCTGGGCAATCTGTTCGCTCAAATCGTATATTCCGCTTCTTTCTATGATTTGGTTCTGGAATCTCCTTATAATGTCGATAAAAACTACTTTTCCGGCGCTTACAATAAACAATTGAAAGCTTGGCAAAAAACGATTGATACCAAAACTATCAGCGATACCGGCATTATTGAAATAAACATTTATCATCAAAATCCTTATCAGGCACAGCAGATTTCTTTGGCGGTGAACGATATTTTAATTAATAAAAATGCTTATTATCACGGCAATAATCAAACGACCAAAATCAACATTATCGATCAACCGCTCGTTTCCAGTTATCCGGTCAAACCGAATTTAATACAAAATCTGATTTTGGCTTTTGTCGCCGGACTGCTTTTATCTTTATTTTATATTTATCTTTTTCCGGAAAGACGCTACGACTTGAAATTATGGTCGATTAAGAAAAAATCTCCGGTGAAATCGCTGGGAGGAGCGATTAAATTGGAAGATTATACCGGCGATCGGAACGCGGAACAAAAAGAAAATGAAAACGCCGACGGCTCCAATTGGCCGGAAGGGGATATCAACAATATTTTAAGACAATAAAAACAATTAATAAATTTAAATAACAGTTGTAGAATTATTAACGTATCTTAAAAAACAACCCAAAGGAGGTTCATATCATGACTAGAAAACTAATAGTTATTATCGTTCTGTTGGCCGCAGCGGTCAACGTTAACGCGCAGGCCCGGTATAACCGGATGAATATCGAAATTGAAGAAAACTATCACTTCTTCAACAATCCCGCTTTCGGAAATGGCAATGTAATCGTCGTTTCCGGCGAATGGCTGCCCGGCTTTAATAAGCCAAAAGGTATTTTCGGAATCATCAACAGCGATGTTGATAAGATAAACTTAGGCGTTTATTATTCTTCGACCATTCGGTCGTGGGAAGATAAGCGTCCGACTCTAAGCACCGGATTTAACGTGAACGATTTTCAGCAAGAAAGCTTCGGTGTAGCCGCCTTAATGAACATCACCGGATTGCAAACAATCGGCGACATTACCGTTCTGGCAAAAACCGGACCGAATAATTTTAACGGAAATATTGTAAATAAAATGATTTATAATATTTATCTTGATTCGGTCTTGGCCGAATCGCAAACTAAAAATTATTCGGAAAATCTTAAAAATTTCGGTTGGAATTTTCAAACAAAAATCACTCGTTTCAACCGCAACACCATTTGGGCTTTCCGAAACTCTTTAGCGGTAGAATATTTAGCCGTCATTACTTCGGAAATAAAACGTTATGAAAACTATGCTTTGATTGAAAATTCTCAAAACCGAAAAGGTCGATTTGCGATTATGGCCGAATCCAATGTCACCGATATCAATTTGAACGATAAAATCGGTCTCGATCCGAGAGTCAAAATCGGCTTTGTAAAAGGGGAAACTTACAATTTCGGTTTGGCGGACAACGACGGACAAATGATTTTGGGACTTGGTCTGTCTTTAATCCCCAGAACGGACAGAAGCAATGACATCATTAACGACGCCATCAATCTTTATTATGAATGGCATAGCGGCGGAGAAAGAGCCGGCGGACAATTGTCCGTCAAATGTAACCTATTTTCCCTGGGAAGATTATTATAAGCACATTACATAATCAGCGGAAAAATAAAAAAGCGTCGAAATTATTCGGCGCTTGTTTTTTTTGACTTTTAAAATTCGGTTTACGGAAGAAAGAACGATTGAATAACATAACAATCTAAATCTTCGTTAAAGACTCCACCTCGCATATCCGCCAGGGAACCGTCGATATTGTGATAATCGCCGCCGTAACGAAGACATAAAAATTCCTGTTCGCCAAAATTCAACCAATAACTTAAATCATTGAAAGACAAATAATACCAAGGCTCTCGATAAAAATTCAGTAGCTCCAGCTCTTGTCCGTTAAACAGCAATTGCCCTTGAGCATTAACGCTGTCGGCAAAAATAACGAAAGGCAAGGGGCGCGTCGGACAAAAAGCGGCATTAAAAAACAAAGTGTCAATTCCGATGCGAAAGCGAGCGCTATCGGTGTTATCGCCCCATAAGCCCGGCAGCCAAACCGTTGTCCCGGGGTAATCAATCGCGTAAATTTCCGCGGTGTCTTTAAAACCACGTCCGCCGTTAGTGGCAAACAAATCAATCGCATACCGACCAGCCATAGGCAAAGAATAATAAAAACTCTTGTCATAAAAAGTTTCGTCATTCAAATTTATCTCATAGTAATCCACGAGATAAAAATCGGGGACATTGGCGTAAACGCTAAATAATGAATCAACATAAACGGTGTCAATTTCTTGACCGTTAATCAACACAACAAAAGATAAATCATTATTAATAAACTTATCTATTTTTTCCGGTGGCCGCTCTTCAAAGCATGCCGTAAAAATTACGACAATTATCGCCAAAATCGCAAATTTTTTCATGGTTTCTATCGTTTTTAAATGTAGTTGTTAAAGAATTGAAAATTTATTTTCATTTAATCTTAATATAAATTCAAACTTTTGTAAAGAAGCAAATAAAAAAAATAGATTATCTTTAGCGTCTATAATTAATATGTAGAAATATTTAGCTAACTTTAGCTATAATTTATCACAGCTTCACTATTGACAAAAACCAAAAAAAAGTATAAAATAATTTGAACTATAATTTTAGGCTAATGGCGTAATTTATAGCTCGGGAGATTAAAAACCCTATAAAAATTGTTGTTTAAAAACTAAAAATCCAGATACTCATGAAAAAACTTATGATTTTGGCGGCCGCGGTCGCTGTATTAACGGTTTCTTGCCGAGAGGAGGCGACTCCTTTTGAAGAAGAACCGCAAATTATTCCGAAAATTTATCTATCTTGGGACAGACCGGAAGAATTAAGAGCCCTTAATGTCTATTTGGGGTTTGAAAAAAGTGACCTCACCACGGAAGAAGTGGAAGAATTATATCACAATTCCGCGCGCTTAATGATCCCTTATAAAGGAATCGTTAAAATGCTGAAATCTCCAAGTCAACCGACGGAGACGCAAATCCAAGCGCTCATAAGAAATCTGCAAATGGATTCTCTTTATTGTGATTTTACCGAGCTGAAAAATAGCCTGAACTATTTTCTCTTGAAAGGACGTCCGGTTTGCGTGGACATTCATGAATTTATCGGTTATTTCCTGTATACCAATGAAGCAAACGACGCTCGTGATTCATCCCTTTTTATCAGCGCCTACAAACAAATTCTTTTAAAAGAATTTGAATTGCAGTTGGCGGGATTCTTGGAAAGAAATTACGCTCAGCAGGTGGAGGATGGCAATATTTGTTTGGAACTTCTTAATGAGCCTAAAAGCGACAGATGGGAAGACATTCAAAAAGATTTGGCGCAAGCCATCTCTGCCAAGTTTCCGAAATTGTGTTTAGCCGTCAGGCCGGACCAATCTTATTCTCCTAATTGCTTGCGGGCCACTTGGTTCGATCCGGCTGATTACAGGAACATCAGGCATCTCACTTTCGTCAACTTTTGGTTTGCGGAAAGACCGGATATCGGCGCTTCGCCAATGGACTTCGCTATTCAGTACGACAAATTCGTACGATACCGAAACGGCGAAGATGTGGAATTTAATCTTTTTGGCGACCTAATAACCGGTTATTACTCACACCGGGATTATGCTTTAAATCAACAATTGTTGGAAGAAGAATTCCAAATGTGCGTTGATTGGGCAAACAACCAGGGAGAAAAAATATTCTTTGCCGAACTTGGCTGTATTCGCTACGCGGATCCGGACGGACAATATTTTCTTAATTGTCTCAAACTCGGACAAGAATATGACATCGGCATCGGCTTATTTGAAGTCGGCGCCCAATATTTTTTCAATTACGACGGCGACGTGCCGTTTTATTTGAACGATAAAAGCTGGACGGGATTTCAATATCTGCAAATGGATCCGGCGGAACTAAACTGAAATTGAAACTGTAAAAACTGAAAGATCATGAAAAAAAACACCTTTAAAAATTGGAATCACCTGACGGGATTAATTATCCTTTTGAGTTTGTTAATCACCGGTTGTCGCGAGGCGCCGGATGATATCGGTAAAATTGAAAATCCTTGGACCGTTTCTATCGACGGCCCGACAGTGGCTTACGTCGGCGATACGATATCGCTGACCGCCGTGTTGACCGGCAACGTTGTCGACTATAATCAAACGGCTTTTGACTGGATTATAAGCGATCCGGATGGCCTTACAAAAGCTTATACCGGTAAAAAGGCGAAGGTAGAACTGACTAAAGTCGGGGAATATTATGCCGAACTTGAAGCGACCGACTCTGACGGAGAAACAAAAACCGCCAATCTCGGTACCACCGCCAATCGTCGCGGCGTAATTATTTCTTTAGGCCAAACGGCAGGGAACTATCTCTCCGGAGATAATCTTCAGTTTGACTCTTTGGGAATATATATCAAATTGATTGCCGCGCCCGATGATTCGCTGGGCAGATTCACTCTGCACTTTGGAGATGATTTGGTTTTAGACACTACCATCGCGGCCACTCAAACGGTTCTAATGCATCGTTATTCCGATTATGGAAACTATCAACTGGAATTCATAAACGACGAAACGATTGTCAAATCATTCACTATTGTCGCTCCCGATCCGGACGATGATACAACGACAGTTTATGACGTTGACTTGGCGGAATATGACGACTTGACGGTACCTACGGATTATCCGGATGCCATGTTCGCTCAAGTGGACAGCGTTAATAACAAGTTTTATCTGCTTATTTCTGTCACGGCGACAGAAAGAGCCATCGGTCCCAATACCGAAATAACTTTAAAAGGGAACTGGGAAGGAAACAATTACAGCGACTGGACAAGTTATTTGACCGGCACCGGCTACTCTCTGACGGTAACGACCGAAAAAGGCCGTTATCTTAAACTGGAGATAAACGATTATATCGAGGAATTCGAATATCGGGGAAACATCGTTTTGGACGACGGCAATTGGATTAACGCCCAAAACATGATGCCTTACTACGACATGGATCTGAGCATCGGAGATACCGGAAGCATTCACCTTATTATTCGTAACGGGAAAGTAATAGTCGTGATAAAAAAGTAATTTGTTGTAAGAAAATCAACAATCAAAGGCCTTTCTAAGAAAGGCCTTTTTCATTAACCGGACATCGCCGCTAAAATAAAATTAAATTTTATTAAATATAAAAAAGGCTTTCCGTAAGGAGAGCCTTGTTTGTTTGTTCGTATTTTGTCCGGTCGTTAATTATCTTGATATTTTAATTCCCAGACTAACTGCGTAATTTCTTGCGGCGAAGGTTGAAGAACCGTTGCCATTTCCTGATGATTTCCCATTGATTTGGCACTATTCATCGGTGTCATAAACACCAAAGCGTCCAAATCTTCATTATACAAAGACCAAGCCGTGATATCTAATAATACACCGTCAACTCCCGGTCGAATCATAATCCAATTCGCGCCACCGGATTGAAAAGAAATAGAATCTTTGGCTACCATGGCGTACATGGACCCTCCATACATAGTCAAAGAAACATCTTCAGACTGTTGAGTAGTTCCGTTAATGGCTCTAACAAACTTATTTTCACCTAAAATGCCGGAATAATCAATGTACAGATTTACTTGATCTTCCATAATTTTTGCATCATTGTTAGCTACCGCTCCAGAAGGAATTTGAGGCGAATAAGACAAGGGAAAAGGAATACCATTAATGAAAATGAACCCAATGGCTATTGTGATATTACCATTTAAAACTGTATCTAAATAATATCCACCCATCCTCTCTGCATTAACCGTAAACCACTGATTATTGATTGAGTGCACCTGCAACCAATAAATATTACCCAAGGGCGTTGGAGTAATATTGCTGTTTTTGGCAATAATTTCCACTTCCATATAACCCGGATGCTCAACGCTGTTAATAACATTGGCGTCAATCAACGTCCAATTATCACTTCCACCGATATTGCCGTGCGCCTGTATCGTTCCCACAGGATCATTATTCCAAGCCGTCAGCCACAGCCAGCGACAATAGTAATAACCGTTGCCCATGTCATAAGCAGTATCCACCATTTGATTCAAATTGACCGGATCAAACGGATACTCATCCGAACATATCAAACCAATAGTATCTACCAACGTAACAATTGACGAATCGGCGGAAATAATCAAATCCACGGCACCGTCCCGAATGGAATATGAATGAGCCACAATAATATCGTTTCCGGAAACTACTCCCACATTGCTGGTTTCGTCGCCCCAGGAAAAAACATAATTATCGAAAACTGCACCATCGGTAATTTTGAAGAAATTAGAGGTCTTGTAAAACATGGTATCGCCAACCTCCAAATAATCCGGAGCGTTCATTGATTTTAGTCTGCCATACTCCGTAGCAGAAATTTGTTCCACTAAAAAGTGGTAGGATCTAAATTCATGGGTTCGGAAATCATTGATAATGAATTCCTCACCTTCTTTCCTGCAAGAAAACAGGGATAAAAGCATCAGGCCACATAAGCCAAAAAACATTTTTGTCTTCATCTTTTCAGAGTTTAAATGATTGTTAAAAAACTATAGTTAATTTTCCATTAACTTATCAGTTTATATTAAATTTTAATTTTTGTCAATAGCAATAAGACGTCTTTACAAATCTTTCTATACATTACTTAAAATCATAATATATTACTTAATATTAGCTAAATAATAATTAAAGCTACAGCTATTGACAAATAAACAAAATCTGTTATAATAAAGGGTTAAATTTTCTTTAACAATTTAGCGGAACACCGCCAATCAGTATAAGCTAAATAAACAAAAATCAGTATAAACTAATAAAACAAGGAGGACTAATGAAAAAAGTTATTATGTTTGCGCTTCTTATTTGGGGTATAGGCCTGAAAGCGCAAGACCTGGATGTATTCCAAGCTGACCTCTTATGGAATTACCAGGGAAGCGATTACCAGCCTAACCGTTTAGGAAATGGCTGGCAGATTCAACCGGAAATACGTTATTATTTCCTGGAAGCTCACGGTAGCGGACTCATTCCGTATTACCAGAATACTTTGACTTACGAGAAAAACTTTCTGGTCGGCATTTACTTTTGCGCCGCCTGGCAAGAAGAATGGAAGCGCGCCAGCGTAACCGAATATCCTAAGATCATTGAAGGCATCTCAAAAAATGCCGGAATTCAAAAATTTGACTTCGGCCTGAGCTTGCAATATATTCCCGATCCGACGGTATTTCTTACTCTGGAAGCAGGAATGAGCATTAAAAGTCTTTACATCAAAAACGGTGTACACGACTCCGTACCCGAATATCCGTACTATCAGGGTGTGCCAATCAAATTCGGCATCCGATATCTGGATGACAGTTTTGATTTTTTCAACAAAATTAATTTATTGTTGGAAACCAATAATTCATTCCATGAATATCAATCCATTCAAAGCGGTGAAAAATTTTTTATTGACACCGCCGCAATGGCCGACGAACATTTTTTCGCCGTCAACTTGGAATGTAACATTTTGTCTCCATGGTTCAATCGCAACGCCCTATTAGACGTTTCCTTAATCAACCAATATCAATGGTATCAAGGAAAAGATTATTTCGGCCTGATGATGGACACGGGTAAAAACGAAGACTATAAAGTCGGAATCGGCCTGGCGATACGTGAATTCCAGAAACTTGACGAGGCAATAAAAATTTCCGCCTTATTCGGACAATCCGGGTTTTCTCTGGGACTGACGATAAAGCTCGGTCCTTTGTATGATTTATCTCCTAACCACTAAAAATTTACGAAATGGACACATCGGACAACAAAGAAAAAACTGCCAAGACCGGAACGAAAAAACCGGAAACAGAAGAAGAAAAAAAAGCTAAAGAAGAAAGATTAAAGCTTTGGCGCGAAAATGAGGCTAAGAGAAAAGCTGAGAAAAAACGTAAGCTGATGCTATTGATCATGAGTTTGGCGCTAGCAATAATTACATTTTTTCTTTTCCTGGGATACGTTCTGGGATATGTGAACATGAAAACTGCCAAAAAAAATAATGACGACAGCTTTCAAAACGTTAACACACAAATATCCAATTTAGATTCGACGTTGATTAAAACTCAAAATCGGCTGATTGCAGTACAGCAAGAAACCACCAATTTGGACTCAGCATTGGTTCAAACTCAAAACCAGCTGATTACAGCGCAACAAGAAATCACTAATAAATTGGAATCTAATTACCGGGCCGTCAAAAAACAAGTCAATAATGTGGACTGGAAATTAAAAACCGTTCAAAAAAAAGTGACGGAGATGGAGAAAAAAACTCAGGACAGCTTGGATAACGCAAAAGAGCGAGAAAAAACCATTCTTTTGCTATTGCTCAGTCAGAAAAAAACCATGGCCAAACAGGACAGCGTAATTACCGAATTAACGACAAAAACCGTTAAATTAGACAGCGCTACCACGATAGCTAATGAAGCCCTGGTTAAAAAACACTGGCGATTACGATAATTGCCTACAATAAGCCAAAAATAAGGACGTTTTTCAAAAACGTCCTTTTTCATTTTTAATGATAGGTTTAATGATTAAACCTCTTGACAAAATCGTCATTTATGTTAAAATGATAAGATTTCTTAAAACATAAGAAATTTGAAAAATTGTAAATTAACAATCTAAATACCGAAATAATGAAAAAAATCCTGTTTTTATTCGTAACGGCTGTATTCTTAATGATAGGATCGGCAGGAACCAACGCTCAAGGAAGCGTTAAGAGAATCAACGGAGTAATAAAGAACTCCGCTGACCGCGCCGTAGTATTCGGCTCTATCGCCAACGACCCGACACCGCCGGGAGGAACAATCACTCTAAAAGTAAACCAGGGAGAAAATATGATTCCCATATTATTCGCAAATCAAGCCGGAAACGCTCTGGACACCGTCACGGTAAAAGTTAATTTTCACAGAGACGGCGACGTCTTTGAACTCACTACCGGACATTTAGGGAGATTTAATAATTCCAAACCCGACCTCACGGTTACTGCCGACAGAAATACCGGCAAAACGGTAAGCAATCAGTTGGACGGAATATTATTTTTTCTGGACCGGGGTATTTGCTTATCGCCGGGAACAAGCTCGCAAGAACTGATCGACCTTTCGCCTAACGAAAGAATAGTGATTGAAAAAAACTATCGCCTATTCTTTTTAGAAATTAGTGATTTCTTCGCCAAGAACGATAAGACGTATGCGGTCAGCCAAGAAACTTTGCTTCAAGGAAGCGGTCGCGACAGCATTATGGTGTCTTTAATCGCCGACGGAAGCGATTACGTTTTCATAGATGATCAAACCCGGGAAGTGAAAGGCATAAAATCGTCAAAAGGACGAGGCGGATATCAAAAGAATTTTGTTGAAGGCGCCAACACCATTTTAATGCAAACTCTGATGAATGGTGTCGCTCAAACAAGATACTACACTTTCATGGCTTCTAAAGGAAACACTACGGTTAGCCCGCCCGCCAGCGCTTTTGACAATCCGCCGCTATATTACGGCAGAAGAATCAAATTACCGCTTGCTGGTTTTGACAAGAGTTGCAGTTTCGAAATATTCGATCCTGTCAGCAAAACCTGGCTCAATGAAGTAATTATTGACGAAAACGGTTCTGTTAACGCTCAAACTTGCTTTCTCGGCATGAATCGCGTTCGGGTAAGCTATTTTGAAAAAACTCCTCAGGGCAGAATAAGGTATTCGTTTGAATATTTTAAACTGATTTCTGAAACAGACTCCGTTTTCAAAATAGATCCCAATTATTTCTGGTTACTGGCCGGAAAACCCGTGCCGGTTATTTTGAAAAATTCCGCTAAGAATGTTCTATTTCAACAAATAGAACTATGGAGTTTAAATCAACAGCTTAATCCCAGAAACATAGTGATTAAGAAGGACTATCCGACTGAAAAAACCTATGTCAGAGAGGGAATCGCTCGCTTGCCGGGAAGATACACCGAAGGCTTAACCATCAGGAACCTGACCGTATCTTTCATTGTTTCTTCTCAAGACAAGAACAAGCCGATAGAAATCAGAGATGAAAATATTGATCGAACGCAACGATGATATTTTCTCAATGTCTATCAAAAATTCAACGCTCGCGATCTAATCATTTAGATCCGAGCGTTTTTTATACTAAAATACCCCTTTCAATGAAAGGGGTATTTTTTATTTGATATTTTATCAATCCGATTATTATTTCACCTCTTCGTAAACCCGGGCGACATCTTTGGCAATATCCTCCCAATTAAATTCCTGTTTCACCCGTTGACGACCGTCAGCGGCCTTCGCCGCCACCGCCTCCGGACTGTCCAAAGCGGCCTGTAGTTTTATCTTTAAATCATCCACATTTTTATTGGCAAAAACAAATCCGGCCTCACCTAAGGCCTCCAAATTAGCCCGAATATCGCTCACCAAGCAAGCGGTTTGATAGCCCATCGCTTCCAACAAAGAAATAGACAGGCCTTCGCTTTCCGACGGCTGAACGAATAAATAAGCGTTGGAATAAAGCTCGCCTAAAGTCCGTCCGGTCTGATTGCCGGTAAAAATAATATTTTCATGACCGGCCGCGGAAGCGTGCAATTCGGCCACATAATCATCGGTATAAGCGCCGTCACCGACGATAACCAACTTCTTATCGGTTTGCAAACGTTTATAAGCGTCAATCAAATATTGGATGCCTTTATGACGCACCAGACGGCCGATATAAACAAAATAATCGTTTCCTTCCAGTCCCCAGCGTCTGATTTCCCGTACCGGAGTTTTTTCCATGATGGCGGCGCCGTTAGGAATATATAAGGAATTCTTATGAAATTCGCGCGGTACGTATTCCGTCAATTCTTTGGAAATAGTAATAATCCGGTCGGCCAAAGCACAGCCGATTCTTTCGCCGCAACGCAAATATAAGCGCGCAAACCATCCCCATTTCTGGTGATAATAATCCTGGCAGTGAAAAGTAAAGACAATCGGCGTTTTCGGTTTGAATAATTTAACAATCCACATCAAAGACGCCGGACCGATAGATTGAAAATGAATAACGTCTACCCGACGAAAAATAAGGTCCAGACAAGCCAAAAAAGTATGAGAGATCGCTTCAAAATGTTTGCCGCGCAAACCGGGCAAATTAATGATTTTCACTCCCTTATATTCTTTCAGGCGTTCCGGCAAATAACCGTTACGGCTATATACAAAAACTTCCTGGCCGGCAGCCGCCAAGTTAACAGCCAAACTTTCCACGTATCTTTCTACGCCGCCAGTTTTAGCCGGTATACCTTTTTGTCCAATAAACGCAATTTTCATACATCTATAATATAACGTTTTATTGTACTACATAACAAATATTTTGTCAAGGAAAAGGGAACAACCAAAACCCGGTAAACATAAGGTCAAAAAGATGAACTAATATGAATAAAAATCATTTAATATTAGCTAAATATGCCCCTATAAAACCCAAAAACTCATTATATAATGAGTTTTTGGCCATTCACAAATATTCAATTAAAAATGACGCGGGGAAAAACTACAACCATTTCTTCTGCCTGAAAAACAAGAGCATGCCGACACAACCGATTAACATAATACCGATAATTATCCAAAATCCCCAGGGCTGATCTACAAAGGGCATATATTTGGCGTTCATGCCGAAAATGGCGGCCAAAAGAGTAAGCGGAAAAACAATCACGGAAAAAATAGTCAAAGTTTTCATGATATCGGTCATCTGGTTATTCAACAAAGATTCGTTCGTATTGTTCAACACTTCCACCATTTCTTTCTGATTATCCAAAATTTCCCAAATCCGTTTGGAATGTTCCACTAAATCGGCATAATATTTTTTGATGGCCCCTTTCTCCACGATACTGCTTTCTATCTCCAAGAGTTTCTGAAAAATATTTTTATGATTCTGAATAATTTTACGGACATTGATAATATTGCGCCGCAAGTTCAAAATCTGTTCTACCGCTTCTTTTTGTTTACGGTCAAAAATCAAATCTTCAATCTCCGCCAGACTGATACTGTTCTCGTCCAAAAGCGGATAACAACTGTTAATCAAAACATTTAAAATTTCATACAATAAAATAGCCGACGATTCCAAGGAATAAGCCAAAAGGGAAGCGGGGTTTTTACGGCCCAAATTGAAAAAATCGGCCAAAACTTTTAAGGAATTGTTGTGGGCCGTAATCAAAAAACCGTGTCCGATGAAAAAATCGACTTCGCTGGCCACGATCCGACCTCCTTTAAACGTGGGGAAGTGCAGAATCAAAAAAAGATATTTGCCGCCGCGAAAAATTTGCGGCCGCTGAAAAGAAACCGCCGCCGAAGCCGATCGCAGATGCGCCAAATCAAAAGCATAATTACGGCGCAAATAATCAATTTCGGTTTTGCCGGCATTCACGATATTGAGCCATTTCAAACGCGAGGCCGATCGGGGATTATCAACCATCAGCTCTTCAATGCGATCGCTGATTTTTCTATAATTGGACATAAAAATGAAGCTGGGCCGTCAATCGCCGTTCACTTTGACGAAAGACTGTATTTATAATAAAATAAGAGTATTAATTCTGTAATTGATTATAGCATATGGCCAATATTTTGGGAATAAATCTGAGCGAATTGAAGCGCGGGGAACTGGACAAAAAAATTGCAGAATTCCTGAGCGGCGGCCATCACTACCTGGTCACTCCCAATCCGGAAATAATTCTGGCGGCGCATCGCGATGAAGAATTATTCTATATTTTAAACAGGGCCGATTTGGTTTTGGCCGACGGTTTCGGCTTAAAAGTGGCCGGTTGGTTAAACGCTTGCAAAATATCACGTTTCACCGGCGCCGATTTGACCTTGAAATTACTGCAAACAGCCGCCGTTCACGCTCAAAAGGTCATGATTCTCAATTGGCAAGACGGTTTAAGCCGAGCAACCGATATCGAGGCCGCACTGCGACGTCGCTGGCCGGCATTGAATTGCCGCGCGCTGGACATAGAGCGTTCGCCGATTTTAAATGAGACGACCAGGGCAACTATCAATGCTTTCGCGCCGACAATTTTATTTTGCACTTTCGGATCGCCGTTCCAGGAAAAAACCGTCTACCATAATTTGTCGTCCTGGCCGAGCGTCAGATTGGCCCTGGGAGTCGGCGGCGCTTTCGATTTCATTACCGAAAAAATAAAACGGGCACCGAAATTTTTCAGAATAATCGGCTTGGAATGGTTATGGCGCCTCATTAAACAACCGAAAAGAATCAGACGAATCTATAACGCCACTTTAGTTTTTATGATGAAGGCTCTGCGCGCTCGCTTCGTCAATATCTGGTTGTACCGTCCCAACGTGGCTTGTCTGCTTTATAAAAAAACGACCGGAACCGTTAAAATATTATTGGTAGAAAGGGAAGACGAACCCGGCCACTGGCAATTGCCTCAGGGAGGTTTGGACGGCGAATCTCTGACCCAGGCCGGCACTCGGGAACTCCGGGAAGAAGTCGGCGCAACCGCCGCCGAGGTCCGGGCAACTTTCAAAAATTTATACCGGTATAAATTTACCGGCAATCGTAAATTCGGCCATGATAAAACTCGCACAGAGAAAATTAAAACTGAAAAAAATAAATCGAACAAATTGGACGAGCTGGAACAGAAACGCTATAAATACGATTACAAAGGCCAGAAGCAAGGCTTATGCGTCGCGGAATTTTTGGGCAACGACCGCGATTTGCAAGTAAACTTCTGGGATCATCGCGCCTGGAAATGGGTAGAGGCCGACCGGTTGACAGAAGAAGTTCATCCGGTGCGACGACCGGCCGCTGAAATATTTTTAGAAAAATTTAAATCTTTAAATTTATAATATCAAGAAATAAATTTACGTCATTAGCTGTCTGGCAACATATTTCTCCGCTTAGATGATTTCTGTGGTAAAAATTAATTAACATTAATTTTTACTTTACGAAATCATATGCGCTCCAAAATATATTGCCAGTCAGCATATAATTCATATATGCTATTTTTCAAAAATAAAATTCGCTTGCGCTTCGCGCCGTCACCGACCGGCTTTCTTCATCTGGGCAGTCTACGCGCCGCTTTATTCACCTATCTTTTGGCCAAAAGCCGGAAGGGACGATTTATTCTGCGCATTGAAGACACCGATCAAAAAAGGGAAGTGTCGGGAGCGACCGATAATTTAATCAAAGTTCTGCGCACGGTCGGCCTGGAATTTGACGAAGGTCCGCACTGCGGCGGAAAATATGGACCCTACATACAAACGGGAAGACTGGGTATTTATAAACAACAAGCCGATCGGCTCTTGCAAACAGGCCAAGCCTATCGCTGTTTCTGTTCGCCCGAGCGTTTGACGAAAATGCGGGCGGCGCAAGAAGCCGACAAACAACCGCCACGTTATGATCGACTGTGCCGCGAGCTCAGCGTAGCCGAATCCGATCGACGCGCGGCCGCCGGAGACTCTTTTGTGATTCGTCAAAAAATGCCGACGAACGGCGAAGTGACCGTATTTGACGAACTGCGCGGCAACATTAAATTTTCGGCCGCCGACTTGGACGATCAGGTCCTGATGAAATCCGACGGCATCCCCACATATCAACTGGCCAATGTCATTGACGACCATCTGATGAAAATTTCTCACGTTACTCGCGGCGACGAATGGTTGCCCTCTTTTCCAAAAAATATTTTGCTCTACCGAGCTTTCGCTTGGACAGCGCCGAAATTCATCCACTTGCCCTTGATTCTGAACAAGGAGGGCGGAAAACTCAGCAAACGCCAAGGCGATGTCTTCGTGGAAGATTATTTGGCCAAAGGATATTTACCGGAAGCTTTAATCAATTTTAGCGCGCTCCTCGGCTGGCATCCCAAAAACGATAAAGAAATTTGGTCGCTCAAAGAATTGAAAAAAGAATTTTCCTTATCCGGCCTCGGCGCCAGTCCGGCGATTTTTGACGCGGAGAAATTGGATTATTATAACGGCTATTATATCCGACAAAAATCATTATCGGCCTTGGCCGATTTATGCCGACCGTATCTGGAGGCCGCCGGTCGACCGGTAAAGGAAAAAGACAAATTGGAAAAATATGTCTCCCTGGCCCAGGACCGCATGAAAAAATTAATCGATATCGTGGAATTGACCGATTTTATATTTGCTCTCCCCGATTATAATTCCGAACTCCTCGGTTGGAAAACTTTAACTCCGGAAAGCGCCAAAAACAATTTACAAATTCTCAAAACCGAACTGGAAAAAATCACGGCAGAAAAATGGAATAAAGACTATCTGGAAAAAACCGTTCTCGCTTGGATTAAAAATCGTCAGGAAAAAAACGGCGACCATCTCTGGCCGATGCGCGTCGCCTTGACCGGTCTTAAAAACAGTCCCGGACCTTTTGAAACGGCCGCCGCCTTAGGCAGGGAAGAGAGTCTAAAAAGGATAGCCAAAGCTATAAAAATCTAAAATTTACTCAATTCTTGCCATTTATATATTTACAGCTTCTTTAAATTATGTTATAATTAAGAAATTACAGTTAAGCTCTCGTCAATTATGAATACTTTCGATAACCAAGTCGATTTTGCCGCTAAAACTAAACGAACTTTCTTCCGCTATTGCAAAATAAGCTTGTTTTTGATTATTTTGATCGGCTTAATCGGCGCGGCGCCGGAGACTTTCAGCCAAAGTGGCAGTATCAACGATGAAATCAACAGTCTTAATTTAAAAATTCAAAATCAAAAAAAACAATTGGAGCAATTAGCCACCAAACAAAAGGAGTATGAAGCGCAAATTGCGGCCAAGCAACGAGATAAGGCGAATTTGAACAACCAGTTGGCTATTTTGGAGAATCGCATTGCCAAAGCGCAATTGGATATTGAAGGCGCCAACTTGGAAATGGATAAAACCAGTCTAGAAATCAAAAAGGCGGAAATAGACAGTCTGAATCTGGATCAAGAAATCGAGGAACAAAAAAATCACATTACCAATCTGCTGCGCTTAATGTACAAACAAGAACAAGTTTCCACCTTGGAAATATTGTTGATGAACGATTCGCTGGCCGATTTTATGAATCAGATCAAATATCTGGAAAACGCCAACACGGAAATCGGCAAAAATGTGGCCGTTCTAAAACGCAACAAAGACCAGTTGGAACATAATAAGGAAACTTTAATCCAAAAAAATCTGGAATTGGCGTCTTTAAAAAACCAACTGAAAGAACGGGAGGGAAATCTGATTTACGATCAGGAAAATAAAAGCTATCTGCTGGAGGAAACACGTTCCTCGGAACGGGAATATCAGGCTCTCTTGCAAAAAGCCAAACAAGAACAGCAACAGGCGCAAGCGGAAATAGCCAGCGCCGAACAGCTTATCCGGCAAAAGATGTCGCAACAGGACAAGAATCGCCTGGACAGCGGCAGCAGCGATATGGTCTGGCCGATTTCCAGCCACATGGTCACCGCCAGTTTTCATGATGCGGATTATCCTTATCGCAACATCATCGGCGAACATACCGGCATCGATATTCGCGCCAAACAGGGAACGACTTTATCCGCCGCGGCCGACGGTTACGTCGCCAAGGTTAAATTTGACGGCAGTCGCAACTATGCTTATATCATGATTATCCACAGCAACGGCCTGGCGACGGTCTACGGCCACGTTTCGGCCGTTTATGTCGCCACCGACCAATATGTCGTCCGGGGACAAGCCATCGGTCGTACCGGAGGCACGCCGGGCGGCGCCGGTTCCGGCAGTTTTTCCACCGGTCCGCATCTGCACTTTGAAGTCCGCCTGAACGGCTTACCGGTCAATCCGCTGAAATATCTGCCCTAAATTTCCGCCGCAACAAACATAAATAAATTACTGCAAAAAAACGAGTTTAAAACTCGTTTTTTAGACGGCTATTTTATATTCGCGATGATCAAAAATTTCGTCCCTCATGCACTTTACGATGAATATCTCTTAGCTGTTTGTTGGTCACATGGGTGTAGATTTGCGTCGTGGCGATATTGCTGTGACCCAAGAATTCTTGCACCGTCCGCAGGTCGACGCCTTGATTGAGCAAATCGGTGGCGAAAGAATGACGTAAAGTATGCGGAGTCGCCATCACCGGCAAACCGGTTATTTTAACATATTTTTTAACTATATCCTCGATACTTTTGACCGACAAACGACGCGATTGTTCGGACTGATGATTACCGCGGCGATAATTGATAAATAAAGCTTCGTCCATATCCCGACGTTCCCGTAAATAAGCGCGCAAGGCTCTAACGGCTCGCTCGGAAAAATAAACTGTCCGAATTTTTCCGCCCTTACCGATAATGGCCGTCTCAATATCAACCGTTTCATCTTTGACACGCAATTGATCGCTATTCAAAGCCGCCAATTCGGCGACACGCAAACCGGTGGAAAATAAAGTTTCCAATAGCGCCCGATCGCGCAAACCGATGACGGTATCGGCGCTGGGCGCGCTTAATAATCGCGATAACTGTTCCAATTTTAAAAACTTAACTTCTTTGTCCGCCTTGTCTTTGGCCAATTTTACTTTTGATGACGGCAGGGAAGCGATGTCTTTCTCCGCAAAAAACTCCAAGAGAGAGCGCAGAGCGATCAAATAATAATTCTGAGTCGTCTTTTTTAAAGTTTTTTTTGTTTTAGGATTGGCGTGTCGCGACAAATAAACTTTATATTGCCAAATCAATTCCGGGGTCAGGGAAGCCGGCGTTAAATTTTCCCGCTTAATTTCTTTCAACCAATAAAAAAATTTGCGCAAAAAACGAGTGTAATTTTCTTGCGTTTTAGACGACAGACCTTTCTCGATTTCGCAATAATCTAAAAAATCTATCAAATATTTAATTAACGGTTTATTTTTATCCATAAGACGATTGATGTTTCATTTTATCAACCCGGGGCAGGAAACAAACAACTTTGTTAACTGCCTCTTTTCTTGCTCAACAATACTTCGCATAATGTATATTAATATACCTTATAGCTAAGTTAAATATATCATAACGGCGGCCATATAAGCAAACTTCGCCAATAAGCCCTCGGATGGCGGAATTAACGACAAATTGATATAATGGCATTATAATTATCCCAACAAAATATCTGCGCAATCATTAATCAAAAATACTATGGAAAAAGAAATAAAAAAAGCTAATTTGGGATCGGGCGGTAACTATTTGACGGGATATGTTAACGTTGATAATAACGCGCTTGAAAAAGCCGATGTAGTTCATGATCTTAACCGCTACCCCTACCCTTTCCAAAATAATGAATTTGACGAGATTCTGGCCAGCCACGTGATAGAGCACCTTGGCGACCCCTTGGATTTTTTGCAAGAACTATGGCGCATAGCTAAACCCGGCGCTCAAATAACGATAAAATGCCCGCATTTTTCTTGTAATTGGTTGCATCCGCGCCATAAATCGGCAATATCTATCAATTTATTCACTTTTTTAGATCACAACAACTCGGAAAAATATCTTAATGCGGATTTTCAAGTCAACAGCGTAAAGATGAGATGGCTATTGGGGCGTCAAGGAAAAAGAGGTCGCCTCAGCGCACGTTTTTTCAACGGAATTATCAGCGGTTTGGCCAACCTTAACCCGGCGCTGGCCGAAAGAATTTGGTGCTATTGGGTCGGCGGGTTTGAAGAATTAATATTTCTGGTGACAGCCAATAAGCATAGCGATTAAGTGTCGCCAAAATTTCTTTAAAATTTTTTTTAAAAATTAATAACCGATCGGAGCAATTTCCTAATCGGCGCTTACCGTATAATCAAGCCCATCAACTGCACTTGCGGTTGAAACAGCAAAACTATTTTCATGATCAACAGAAAAAAACCCACAACCGTGATACAAAACACCACTACCGCCAAGCCGAACAAAAATTTAAAAGCTCCTTCCATATGATTGATATTAAAATAAAAAATTAATTAAGATCGGGATTGATAAAAATCCGATCGCCATAGCGCAAATCAATATAATTCATCTTACTGAAATTATCCTTTATTTTTTCTTTTTTGACAAGCAAAAGGCGTTCCAATTGTTCGCCGGCATCGTTTTTAACGTTAAAATAAACCGCCGGACCGTCAAAAAATTTAACCGTAATCATATTCAACTCTTGATCTATAATAAACTTATCCGCCCGCACTTCAGTTTGTCCGGCCAATTGTTCGCTCAGTTTCAAGAAAAAATTCAAATAATCCTCTTTGATAACGATGCGGTCCCGATCGTCCAATAAACTGTTCTCGTTTTTATTTTCCAAAATCGGATATTTGTTCAGCTCTTCATCGACTACAGTCGGCTCTTTAATCACATACCCGTCGGCGGAAGTGTGAAAAAACCCGCTTCCCTCTTGAAAAATAAAAGCGTAAGGACGTTCTTGAGCTTGTATTCGTAAGGCGCGCGGCCAACTTCTTTCCACGACGGCGCCGGCCAAATTATATTCCGAGGCGATAGTCTGCGCGGCCGCTTCCCTGTCAAATAAAAAAATATTACTTTGCTTAAATATCAAGTAACGACTTTGATCCGCTTGGCTCCAAATAATTTGTTCTATTTCCGCCGTTGATATCCGAGTCAAGCCGATAACGGTTACCGCTTGCAAACGCCAAAAAGAAGAAGCCAGAAAAAACCAGCCGGCCAGAATCAACAACAAAGCGAAAAAAATCAGCCAACGCAAAGAATGACCGCTCTTCCCTTTCTTTTTTCTCGGAAAAAAAGGATTGGCCAAATTTTTACGATGGTAATCTTGACGAATCTTTTTGGGTCGATGATTTTTAAACATTTTTTATTTAATATTAGCCAATTTATACTACTTTTCTTCTAATATTAGCCTGTAATTTAACTAAAATCTCGTAAGGAATGGCCTCGCTTAATTTGGCCAAATTAAGCAAAGAATTATCGGCCTCCGGATTGGCGGCGATAATTTGCACTTTAGCGCCGATTTCAACTGCTTGCCGGCCGATATCCAAACAAGCGAGATTCATGCAAATTCGTCCGACAATCGGCGCCCAACAATTGCCGGCACTGCCGGCAACCAAAAATTTTGCCCGACCGGACCAACGACGCTCCAGGCCCTCGGAATAACCGAAAGGAATAATCGCGATAGTCGTCGGATTTTTGACATGATAAGTTTCGTTATAGGAAACACTTTCGCCCGGTTCCAAGGGCTGTAAAGAAACGACCTGAGAAAAAACTTGCAAAGCCGGTCGCAAAACGGAGTTTCTATTTTTCTCCGGCAAAGGATGATAGCCGTAAAAAGCCAAGCCGGGACGATAAGCGGTCAACAATTTATTATTTAATGTAAACACTCCGGCGGAATTGCCCAAATGAACCCAGCGCGGGAAAAATCCGGCGGCACGCAGACTGTTCAAAGAAGCGAGAAAATTTTCTTCTTGACGACGATTTAAATCGGAGTCTTCATCGGCCGAAGCCAGGTGCGAACATAAACCAACGACGGACACTTTTTCCAAATATTTTTTGTTGCGCGCGATAAAAGCGTCCAAATCCTTGATTCCCTCCCGATTCATGCCGGAATTGACAAACAAATGAACACGGACACGTTGACCGAAGCGCGCCAAATAACGCAAAGTATTTTCGTTATAAACCACCACCTCCGTTCGTTTCCAACGGCAATAAGTATAGGCCTTAAGAGGCATTTCTCCCAAAATCAAAACATTCTTACGGAAATAACGATAAACGATTTGCGCTTCCGGATAAGAATCGACCGCCACCATCAAAGCGTCGGTGGCGTTTAAAATTTGGCAAACTTCTTTCAAGCCGTGGCCGTACGCGTTGGCTTTCAAAACCGGAAAAATCTCCGCCGTCAGCTGACAACTCTTCAAATAATTATAATTGGCGATCAAATTGGCGGCCTTGATTTCCACCAAATTCAAAGTTTCATATTTCGGTTTGAATATCTGTCTGAAAAAATTTAACATAATTAATTGATGACTATGGATCAACAATCGGCGAACGACCTGAACGAAAGTTTTATTGACTGATTACCCGGCCCTGATCGTTGTTAAAATGATCGTCAAGCAAATCGGTGGTCGGCTGTCCGAAAGAACCGGTTTTTTCCTCGCCGGTCAGCGCATCTTTGGCATAATAACGCGTCATCATCAGCAAGGGCCAAGATTGTCCGACATGTTTTTCTTCGGGAATAAACCGCACTTCAAAACCAAAACGATAACTGTCGCTGGCCGGCGTTAATTCCGCTATTTTCCAAATTATCTGACGAGTGTCGGCGTTATAATCAAACTCTCCGGCCAGAAGCGAACGATCGCCGGCCAATTCTATATTTTCCGGCAAGCGCGCACTGAAGACCAAATTTTTGAATTCCCCGTCACTGGCCGCTTCCCAAAAAATCCAATAACTGGTCGGAATGCCCACGATCGGCGGCAAAGGACCGATACCCAACTGATCTCCTTGCGGGCTGGTATAATAAGCGACACTCTTGACCGTCAAAGCCGCCACCCGAGTGAATGACGGCAAATCAAAATTATGTTTCAATAATTTGCCGCTAAAAATATATTCGCTATGCGCCTGCCAAGCGACTTGTCGCTGAGTGGTGGCGGTCGTAAAATAAGCTTTCAAATTCACTTCCCCGCCCTGACCGACGGGAATTGCCGTCCAAGTCAATTCTCGGCCGTTAATTTTAACCGCGGTATTTTCTTCCGCCAATTCCAAACGAGTTAAAACAAAAGCCTTATCGACGGGTGCTAAATTTATTTTCAGATTGCTAATCGCCGCCGCGCCGTTATTCTGAAAACTTATTTTCAAAGGCACACCCTCTTCCATTTTAACCGCACCGGAGACGGAAGAAAAATACATATCCAAAGGAGGATTATTCAAATCCAATGTCGGTCCGCTAAAGCCGTCCAGCCAGGAAATGTTCGGTCGATAGGAATACAAAGAAATTACGCCGATCGTCAAACAGATGACGATAATGATCAAAGACAAATCCAAAACTAAGTGCCAACGATTTTTAAAATAAAAACGCTCAAAACGTCCGCGAAAATAGCGATGGATGATTTTAATCATATGATTATATCTTTTAGAACGTCATTTGCCGACGTCGCTGGACGGGCAAAATAACGAATAAAAAGATTTAATAAAAATTCTTTAAGCCGACCAGTATCTCCGGATAATCGGCGCCATCCACTTTTCCGACCGTCACTTTGATACCGCCGTGATAATCGGCGTTATAGGCAAAAAAGCTGGACAAAGCGCGACCGGACGCCGTAAAAACGCGTACTTGCGGACCACCGCCGGATAAAGGACCGGTGACGATTTCCGCGTAACCGTCGCCGTTAAGATCGCCGACCGCCACGCTCACTCCGCCGCGAAACTTGTCATCGTAAGCCAGAAAACTATTTTCCAGGGCACCCGATAAAGAAAAAACTTTAATCAAAGCCTGTTCACCTTTGCCCGGAGCGGTGACGATTTCGTCTTGTCCGTCTCCGTCCACGTCGCCCAAAGCGACATTGACGCCGCAACGCAAGCTTTTGTCATAGGCGAAAAAACTGCCTTCCAACTTGCCGTCAAAACTGAAAATCATCACTTGCGGACCGCCACCGACGCCGGCGCCGACAATAATTTTACGGAAATAACCGTCTTCAATCCGCGCCGCCAAACTTAATTGTTTTTTGTATAATTGGTTGTAAGGATTAAAACTGGAAAGTTGAGCGCCATTTTGATATAAACTGACTCGGCCGGCGGCGGCACTAAGATCAACCGATCGTTCGCCATTTTCGCCGGAAGTCGTGATTACTTCGGCTTCACCGGGATAATTGTTTAAATAGGAAAAGAAACCGTTACGCGTTTGCTGACCGCGGGAATTAAAGACTCGATAAAAATAGCCGTTGGAAAAAGGCGCATTTTTGATAGTATCGCCGGTTTTCAATAAAACCAAACCGTCTTCGGGCGCCAATTGAATGTAATTTATTTTTTGTCCGTTATTGACGATTTTATCTTGCGTGCCTTTTATTTTTTCAAATTCTTCTTTGTCAAAAACGTAGGTTTGTTTTTTGCTGGTGGAGTTGACGATGGCAACGCCATTTTTAAAATCGCGACGCCAGAGTCCCGGCTGAGCCGTCCGATTGGACACGGCCAAGAGATTATAGGCCAAAGATTGCGGCGCACCCAAATCAACATCATATTCGTCATACCACCAAGTTTGTCCGTGATCGGTGACGTCATAATCAAACCCGTAAAAACCGTCGCCCAAAAGGGCGCTGGTCAAGCCAAACCGGAAATGACGATAATCTTGCCGATTCTTATCGGAAACATTGATAACCGAAACCGACGGGGTGGCCGATAAAGACGGCAGACGCCAATAAGTATCGATAGAGCCCGCCCATTGACCGTTACTTTCCCAGGAAGAAGGAAAACTTTCCAACATCATACCGTTCCAAAGCAAACGATAACCCTCATAAACCGTACCGTTACCGACAATGATAAAATCGTTGCCGGCCAGGGCGCGAGTTTTGGCCAACATTTTTTTAACGCCTTCGGACCAGAGACGATCCGCTTCGGCCGCAGTCTCCCGGCGTCCGTCGTTATTAAAATCAAAATCGCCGTTGTTTAGCCAAGAAATGTTGCCCCAAATGTTGTCATAAAATACCCCATCCCACAAACCGCTGGCCTGAAGATGATTGACGACAAATTCCGGCAAATAATCGTTAAAGCGATAACCGCGATAGTCGGTTTCGGCCGCATCGGAAAGATTAAGCATGGTCGTATTCGGCCAAACGGAAACTCCCCGTCCGCTCGTATCTTTCAGCCACCAACCGTCAATAATATTTTTCTTCAACTCCTGACGCAAATAACCGTTATCATAATATTCCACGCCGTTCAACATTTCTTGAGAAGAAACATAGGCCAGAATAATAATTTGCGGATTTAAAGCGCGAATTTTGGCTAATTGGGGACGACTGTTCTCCTGAACATCCATGTCCAAAATCAATAGATTCCACTTGGCCAATTCTCGCGCTTCGGCGTCGCTAATTTCCCATTTCAAAAAATAATTGGCCAAACGCGGATAAACTGTCGGCAAATTCGCCGCCCGCGCCGTCGCGGGCCAAGATATGATGATGATAAAAAATAAAAGTAATAGCTTTTTCATGACATTTTCGGGTTAACTCTAATCTGAATGTTTAATCCTTATTATTATCATTATTTTTGCTCTTTGTCAATTGGTTTCAAAACTTTCATGCCGCGCGGCAAATAAGGACGGAGGATTTTGGGAATAACCACCGAACCGTCCGCTTGCTGATTTTGTTCCAAAATGGCCGGTAATAAACGACTGGTAGCCAGACCGGAGCCGTTGAGAGTGCACACCAAGCCATTCTGACCGGTTTCTTTGTTTTTATAACGAATATTGCCGCGTCGCGCCTGATATTCCAAAGCGTTGGAAACACTGCTCACTTCTTTATAAATACCCATGCTCGGAATATAAACTTCCAAATCATAAGTTTTGGCCATCGCGGCACTGCAGTCGCCGGCCGCCAATTTTGACACCTGAAAATGCAAATCCAGACTTTCCATCAATTTTTTGGTATTGGCCACCATTTCCGCAAACATTTCCCAGGATTTTTCCGGATGAGACAAAATGAACATTTCAATTTTGTTGAATTGATGTCCCCTGATCATTCCCCGCTCTTCTTGGCGATAACTGCCGGCCTCCCGTCGGAAACAAGGCGAATAAGCAAAATACTTCAAAGGCAATTGTTGTTCGTCCAAGATTTCTCCGCGATGATAATTGCCGAGCATCATTTCGCTGGTGGCGTTCAAACAAAGCTTATCCTGCGTCCAAAATAAATCATCGCGAAATTTCGGCAGATGTCCGGAAATATAAGCCGATTGTTCCGTCAACATAAACGGCGGAATTAAAAATTGATAACCGTTTCTGTTGTGAAAATTGATAAAATGAGACAACAGCGCCCACTCCATCAAAGCGCCGATATTTTTATAACACCAAAAACCGTTGCCGGACATCTTAACGCCTCGTTCATAGTCCACCACTCCGAGAGCAGTCGCCAATTCAACGTGATTTCGGGGAGTAAAATCAAATTTCGGTTTCTTGCCGTAAGTGTAGATAACTTCGTTATTTTCTTTATCGCCGGCGACAACGTCGGGAGCGGGAATATTCGGCAACTCGGACAGACGCGCCTGCAATTCTGCTTCTGTCTCCGCCAAAGCGCCATCCAACTTCGTTATTTCCGCGCCGACCGCTTTCATCGTCGTGATTACTTCCGCCGTCGGTTTGGTTTTGGAATACTTATTGCGCTCGGCTTTCAATTCTTCCGTCGCTTTGGTAAGACGACGACGTTCATCGTCCAAAGCGATAATTTTCTCCAAATCCAATTTTTCCGGCGCCAGTCTTTTTAACAAGCCCTCTTTGACTTCTGCCAAATTGTCTCGGATGAACTTAATGTCCAACATATTATTATGCTTAACGATTAATTAACTAATTCGCCGCCGAAAGCTTTCAACAGATTATTGACCAAACCGGGAGTCGCCTGACTGTCATTCTTGACGACCGCAGCCTCCGTCTCCTCTTTTTCCGTTATCGCAATCTTTTCCTCTTTTTTAATTTCTAAATTCTCATCAATCTCCGAATGAAACATCAAACCGTCGCCATAGACTTCCGCCAAAGTATTTTCCACAATACTTTTGATGCCGGCATCGTTAATCCGATCCTGATGAAATTTATATTTGAAGACCAAACAGATTTGCCCGCCGTTAACGGAACGCGGTTCGCAGTTTTGCATGATAAAAGACAAAGAATGATTGTGTTTTTTGATTTTGACCAGAAATTCCGGCCACTTGGAAGCCAATTCTTCCGCCGACAAATTAACGACCGTGGCATTTTTTTTGACCGCGCCGACCTTGACGACGTCCGGCCGGGCATTTTGTGCGGCCAAAGGAGCGGGCGCGGGCCGATCTTTAATTAAAGGACTATTGGGCGCCACTTCTTTCAATCGATTGACGACGGACGAACCAGCAGTCGGTGCAGACGGACCGGACAAACCGGTCGCCGGCAAACCGAAACATAATTCCACAACTGCCAATTCCAACGGCAATTGCGGAATCAAAGGATTTTTATTGTCCGAGGACGCTTCCAAAAATCGACGAGTAAAAAGAGTCAGCTGTTCCCATTTCAAAGTGTCGGCCGCTTGACTCAAGCGTTTTTCCAGACTTTCTCCGAAATCCAAACCCAAATTATCGGCCAATTCCGGGCTGAGCTTATTTAACATCACCTTGCGCAATATACTGATAATTTCTCCGGTAAAAACTTTAACGTTGACGCCGCTATCGGTCAAATTGTTTATCAAAGCAATCGCCTTAGCCGCGTCTTTCCGACTCAAATGATCCAACAGATCCACCGCTTCGTTGCTGTTATAATGCGGAATGACCAATTCGGCTTGTTCGGTGGTAATTTTTTTGTCGCCGAGAGAAAAAATTTGCCCCAACAAACTTTCGGCGTCGCGCAAATGCCCGCCGGAACGACGAGCGACCGCTTCCAAAACTTCCTGATCAATTTCCATTTTTTCCTGAACGGAAATGTAAGATAATTTTTTGACGATTTCATTTATGCTGATGCGCTTGAAGTCAAAACGTTCACAACGGGAAATAATGGTCCCCGGCACCTTCTGCACTTCCGTGGTACATAAAACAAATATTACATAAGACGGCGGTTCTTCTATGATCTTCAGCAAGGCGTTAAACGCCGACAAAGATAACATGTGCACTTCATCAATGATAAAAACTTTAAATTTCGCTCCGGACGGCGTCAAGCGGGAAAAAGCGATGATATTTTCCCGCACGTTGTCTACGCCGGTATTGGACGCGGCGTCAATTTCCACGATATCCATATGTCGTCCCGCGGTAATGCTCCGACAACTGGCGCATTTATTGCACGGCTCATACTCGCCGTCTTTCTTGTTTTCGCAATTGACAGCTTTGGCGAGCACCCGAGCCAAAGTGGTTTTACCGACCGCCCGCGGACCGCAAAACAAATAAGCGTTGGCCAGGCGGCCGGCGCTGATTTCATTTTGTACGGTTATTTTAATGTGATTCTGTCCGAGGACTTCGGAAAAATTCTGAGGACGATAATCACGATATAAAGTGGACATAAGAAAATAAAAAATTGAATTTATAAAATGGAGCGAAACCTACTTCGTTCCCAAGCCCGACCGACGGCTGATTTCCGCTTCCACCAAGCGAACATCCTGGCCATATTTCAAACGACTTAAAGAGCGAACTTTTTCTGCCAAACCCGGACGCTTGACGCCTAACAATGGCCAGGCGGTCTTTAAAGAGAAAGGCCGAGTAGCGCTATTGTCAACCAATAATTTTATATAAGCCGTGCCCTTATCGATGTTAATCAAATCGTATTCGTTGAAAACCGGCGCGAACTCTTTAACCAAAAATTCGGCGTCTTCCGAGCCGATTTTAAAAGTCACCATTGTGCCAACGTTGCCGAAAACCGCATCTTTAATCTCCGTATTTTGTCCTTTGCTCAACTGACCGATATATTGATGGGCGATTACCAAATTCAACGCATATTTTCTCGCTTCCGATAATATCTGACAAATGGAATTGGTGGTAAAATTTTGAAACTCGTCGATATACAAATAAAAATCTTTACGCTGTTCGCTCGGCATATCCGTCCGACTCAAGGCGGCCATCAAAATTTTGCCGACCAAAATCATACCCAACAAATAAGCGTTCATTTCGCCGACCAGGCCTTTGGGCAAATCGATCAACAATATTTTCTGACGATCCATCACTTCGCGCAAATTAAAAGCGCTTTTCTGTTGACCGATGATCGACCGCATCATATCGTTGGAAATAAAGGACGTCAACTTGGAAGTGATGTAAGGCACAATATTCGCCAAGGCCGCTTCGCCGCCGGCTTTTTCCGCTTCCTTTCTCCAAAAATCCACGACGGTTTGATTTTTACAACGACTTAATTTCAAGCGACGAAAATTTTCATCCGCCAAAACTTTGGGAATTTCCATTAAGGTGGAGCCTGATTCCGGATCATCCATAATCAAAAGCATCGCGTTTCTCATATACTGCTCAAACATCGGTCCGCCGGTGGCTTTCAAGTCATATAATTTATCAAAGATGCCGATCATTTCATTGATGACAAAACTTTTCTGTTCCGGATAGCGCGGATCATAATCCAATAAATTAAGCGACAAGGGGCGCTCCAGGTCTCCGGGAGAAAAAATGATCACGTCTTCGGCGCGTTCCGGCGGCAAACGATCTAAAATATCGGCGATCAAATCGCCATGCGGATCAAGCACGCAAACACCTTCCCCGTTTTGAATATCCTGAATGGCCATATTGGCCAACAAAACCGATTTACCCGTACCGGATTTACCGATGATATAAGTGTGCCGGCGTCGATCCGGTCGCTTCATGCGAATATCTTGCTTGACGCCGCGATAAACATTTTCGCCGAGCGTAATGCCTTCATTCGGAATATTGTTGGGCGCCGGAGCAATCTTGGCCGTTAACCAAACGATATTCGGAGTCTCCGTGGTTTTTAAAGGAAAATGAAAAACACTGGCCAGCTCTTCGCTGTTTAACAAAAATCCGTATCGACCGCGAAAATAACGATAAATGAAATCTTTAACCGTTCTGTCCGAATGTTTCTTGTCCGGACGGGAAAAAACATTGCCGTAACTGAAATTACTGTACTCGCTGAAAGCGCTGCCCAAATTTTCCAGATAAACATTGGCCTGTTCCCTGTTTTTGGCGCAAGCGATAATCCGTAAATTGACATCCAGTCCCGCCTTCAAATTTTTCTCTTCAATCGCCTTGACCATTTCCTCCTCCACCGCCGACAATTTTTTCGGTGCCGAAGCGACTTCTTGATTGGCGGCAGTTTGCTCTTTTTTGGGACTGACCCAGAAATCACCGGCAAAACTCAGCAAACTCCCCAAAGAACTGGCGGCTCTCAAACCGTCTTTAACGGAATTCTTCTGATGGATTTTGGCCACCGTTCGGCGCACTTTGGCGTGCCAAGCGGCTCGAGCGCTCCGCACGGTATACTGAATGGCCACACTTTCATCCTTGCCTAATTTTGACAAAATATTCACCAAAGAATTCATCGGATCAACCTCCATTTTCTGATAAGTTTTGATGGGAAACAAAAAATCTTTACTGGTGCGCAAATAAGCGGCCGCAATCTGCCCCTGCAAACTGAAAGAATTGTAATCTTCCACTTCTTCGATCACCGCCTCCGGATAATGCGCATGAATCTGTTGTTCCAAATAACGAGCCTCGTCTTTGGGCGCCACGACATAAAAAGAGATGCGATTATGACTGGCCACCACTTCAAAAGAAAATTGATCGTTGCGGCCATATAGCCAAGACTCGAAACCGCGTTGTGCCTTTAAACCGCCGACAGCGGCAAAAATTGTTTCTCCCTTGGCAATTTCTTCTTTAAGTTGTTGGCTGGAGCTCTCTTTCTTGTCGTCGGCCGGCTTTTCTTTGGGCAAGCGCACCAAAAAAACTTGATGACGATAATAACGACGGCCGGAAAAAACCCAACGAATAATTTGTAAAATCAACACCACTAAAAACGCCAGGCCGATTGCGCCTAAAAAATACTGTAAAAATTCTTCAAAATTAAACGAAAAAAAATCCATGATATTAATTTTAACGCTTAAAATTTATCTTTTATCTTAATAATTTTATCGGTTTTAATTTTGGCCTCTTGTTCCAAGAAAAATTTATTGATACCCGGAATAATGCTCAACCAGCGCTTGATCAGTTCGATAATTTTGTTGACTTTTATTTTGGTCTGACTCAAAAGCAAATTTATTTTTGCGGCGGTCTCTTCGCCCTGCTTTTTAAATTTCTGTTGTTCCGCCGGCTTCATTTTTAAAAAAACTTCGCTCAAACCTTCGGCCAAAATATTATCAATCGCCAATTCTCGCCGTTTTTGAAAACTCGGCATAACCGAAGCGCTCACAATCCCGCCGTCTCCGTTCGGATGGCTCTTTTCGCTAAAGGTAACTTTATCCGGCGTCTGACGCCAAGACGGTAAAGCGCGTTCTGCTAAAGTTTCGGCGGTCGTCGACTTGTTTTCGACCGAAACCGGGGCGATTTTCTCAATCTGCGGTTGTTCAATTGTCTTTTCCTGAGCCATAATATGAATTATTTAACGCTAATCGCTCCCACCGGACAACTGCCGGCCGCATCTTTAACGCAAGGTAAGGACTTGTTTTTAATCACTTCGGCTTTGCCGTCGGCGCCAATTTTAAAAACTTCCGGACATAATCCGGCGCACATTCCGCAACCGATACACTTATTTTTATTCACTTTTATCATAAAATATACCTTAATTTTTTAAAGTTTTTTCTGCCTTCATTATATCACATTTTTAAAAAAATAAAACCATTATTTTTCGCTTATTTTCCCATATTGACAACTCCCGGTCCTTTTGTTATATTAGAACAATAAAACTTTAAATAACCTCCAAAATACTGGCCTTTCGGTTAGCATTTTAGGTTGAATAAAAATATGGCACATAAGAAAGCCGCCGGGTCAACCTCCCTGGGCCGCGAATCAGAGAGCAAACGATTGGGCGTTAAATTGGCCGACGGTCAGTGGGCTAAAGCCGGCGCAATTATTATCAGACAACGCGGCACCAAATATCATCCTGGTTTGAACGTCAAAAAAGGTAAAGACGATACTTTATTCGCTTTACGCGGCGGTTTTGTAAAATTCACCAGTAAAAAATTAAGAAAATATGACGGTTCGCTGAAGGATTCTAAAATCGTCAATATTATTTTAAAGCCGATCGCGACTAAAACCGCAAAATAAATCAACCTGATCAAAACAGCCTTCCCTGCGGAAGGCTGTTTTTTGATGTGTTAAAAAAAATCTGACTTTATTTTTTCTTACCCTTATTCTTGCAAGCGTTAACGAATTCCACGAACAAAGGGTGCGGTGCCAGCGGTCGAGAAATATATTCGGGATGAAATTGAACGCCGATAAAAAAAGGATGATCAGCCAACTCCACCGCCTCCACTATCTTGCCGTCCGGCGAAGTGCCGGCGATTTTCAAACCCAATTGTTCAAACATGCTCCGATAATCATTATTGAATTCGTAACGATGGCGATGACGTTCGGAAACGGTTTTACTGTCGGTAAATTTGGCATACGCCTGCGCCAAATGAGTTCCGGCCGCCAGTTTGCAAGGCCAGCCGCCTAAACGAATCGTACCGCCATAACCTTTTTCCCTGATTAATTTCTCTTGACCGGGCATAATATGGATAACCGGATTTTTGGTCTTCGGATCGACTTCGGCCGAATTGGCATCTTTGAGTTTCGCGACATGACGAGCGAATTCAATCACCGCCATTTGCATGCCGTAACATAAGCCGAAATAAGGCACGCCTTTTTCACGACAATACCGAATGGTTTTAATCTTTCCTTCCGCTCCGCGCCCGCCCCAACCTTGCGGGACGATAATGCCGTCCAAGCCTTTGAGGATATTAATATTTTTATCCGCTTCTTCGGCGCTCAACCAATGAATATTAACCCGGCATTTCACGGCGGCGGCGGCATGTTTAATCGCTTCAATCACGGAAATATAAGAATCACCCAAAGAAAAATCGCCGCTGGCAAAATATTTTCCTACAATGCCGATATTAACCGCCGGTTTTTTTATTTTGGAGGCCGCCACCATCTTTTCCCAAGCTATGTCGCCGTTTTTTCCGTTACGGGACGACAAGCCGAATTTTTCCAAAATCCTTCGGCCTAAATTATCTTTTTCAAAATTCAACGGAATATCGTAAATGGAATCGGCGTCCGGAGCGGAAATAACGCAGTCCAAAGGTACATTGCAATTGATGGATAACTTCTCTTTACGCGCCAGGTCAATCGGTTTTTCCGCACGGGCAACCAAAAAATCCGGTTGAATACCGGCGCTTTGCAGGCTTCTGACCGCGTGTTGCGTCGGCTTGGTTTTCATTTCGCCTATTTTGCTGGGAATCGGTAAATAAGAGACAATGACAAACAACACGTCTTTCGGACGATAAAGTTTCATAACCCGGGCCGCTTCCAAAAACAAAAGGTTCTCATATTCGCCGACTGTGCCGCCGATTTCGATAATCATGATTTCCGCTTTGGTCTTGGCAACCGCCTTCTCAATGCGTTCCCTAATTTCTTGCGGAATATGCGGCACGACTTGCACGCATTTTCCTTTATAACCCAAATTGCGTTCGCGTTCAATCACGGTTTGGTAAACCCGACCGGTCGTCATGTAATTCTCGCGATAAATATTTTTATTCAAAAATCTCTCGTAATTGCCGATATCCTGATCGGTCTCGTCGCCGTCTTCCGTAACGAAAACCTCGCCATGTTCTACCGGATTCATGGTGCCGGCATCCACGTTGATATAAGGATCCATTTTGATGGCGCTGACATTATAACCGCGCGCCTGCAAAATGCGTCCGATGGAGGCGGTGGTCACTCCTTTTCCCACTCCGGACATCACGCCGCCCACAACAAAAATATACTTGGTTGATTCTTTGGCTGAAGACATAAGCATTGGCTTTAAATATTGTAAACTCGATTTATTTTTTCTTTTTCAACAGTTCTACCGCTTTATCAAATTGCGGATCCCGTTCCTGATCAAAATCTTCCGCGGTCATCTCTACCGTAACGTTCGGTTCTATCCCCTTGTCGTTAATGAAATCTCCGGCCGGCGTCAACCATCTGGCGATGGTGATTTTTAAAACCGAACCGTCGCTCAAATCGCGCAAAGTTTGTACCGAACCCTTGCCGAAAGTGGTTTCTCCGACCAAAATCGCTTTCTTATAATCCCGTAAAGCGCCGGCTAATATTTCCGAAGCGGACGCGCTGCCGCCGTCCACCAAGACAACGGTCGGAAAATCTTTCAAACGCGCCCGACCGTTGGCCGGATATTCATTGCGTCGATTATTGTTCAACTGTTCGGCGACGATCGGACCGACTTCAATCCATTCGCTCGCCAACTTAACGGCCGTTTCCAAATAACCGCCGGGATTACTGCGCAAATCCAAGATAATTCCTTGAGGATTTTTCAATAAAATAGTATTAACCGCGACTTCAAACAAATCTTCCGTATCGTTATTGAAGTTGCTGACCCGAATCACGAAAATGCCGTCTGAACGCATTTCGGTTTTTACGCTTCTAACGATAATTACCGAGCGCTTGATTTTGATATCCGTCGGCTTGTCCTGACCTCTGATGATAGTCAAAGTAACTTCGGTATCTTTGGGACCGCGAATCATTCTGACCACTTCGTTGATAGTCAAACCCAAAGTAGACGCGCCATCCACGGCATAGATTTTGTCTCCGGCGCGCAAACCGGCTTTCTGGGCCGGCGTATCGTCCAAAGGAGCGATAATGGTCGTAATATCATTGCGCAAACCGACTTCCGCGCCGATACCTTCAAAAGTGCCGGCCAAATCGTCCGCGAACTCTTGGGATTCTTCGGGATCCATAAAAACCGTGTAAGGATCGTCCGTCGCCGCGGCCAAACCGCGCAAAGAACCGTAAAACAACTCTTGATTGCTCAACTGATTCTTGTCGATAAAATTATTTTTAACGCTATCCCAAACTTCCCAATATAAATTAAAATCCAAAATATAATCGGCGTTGCCGTTTTGATTCAGCTCGCCCGCTTCTTCGGAATAAGCGATCGGCCGATTGAACAAAAAGCTTTTCCCTTTCGCTTTTCCCAAATAAAATCCGCCGGCGAAAATTCCCGCCACCGCCAGAATCAGCAAACTGACGCGAATAATGATTTTTAAAATATTTTTGTTGACAGTCATATTATTATAAAACTATTTTCTTAAAATAATCGGATGCGTTTCGTCCCGCAAGTCTATCAAGCGCGACGGTTTCTGACGACGACATTTGCCGGCATCGATGACCAAATCCGGACGACGTCCTTTTTGAGGAAAATAATTCAGCAAATGCCGTAAATCATGGATACTCTCTCGACCGCTGAGATTCAAACTGGTGGACACCAGCGGACAGTCGGCCTTCTTTATTATTTTAAGCAAAAATTCGCTTTTAGGCAAACGGACCGCCAAACCGTCGGACAAACCGCTTAATTCTTTCGGCAAACGACCGCGATGCTTGAGAATGACGGTCGTCGGTCGGGCGGACGGCGCCCACGCTTTTTTCAGAAACTCCGCTTGCACCCGAGAAACAAAAACATATTTTTTCAACTGCGCCAAACCCTTAACCAAAACAATCAAGGGTTTTTGCGGGGCGCGTTTTTTCAGTCGCTGAACCTTTTTAATCGCGCGCGAATGATTGGCCAAACAACTCAAACCATAAATGGTGTCTGTCGGCAAAACGATTGTCTGACCGACTTTCAAAGAACCGACAATTAAATTGACCAGCGCCGGTTTGATGGTTTTGAGATTAAGGCGTAGATGAGTCATGCAATCTGATTTAAATTTAAATAATGGCCTGCAAAGTCTTCAAAGCGTCCGGTAAAAGAGGCAAAATAATTTTAACGATGCGCAATAAAAACGGAGCAATGGCGGAGGCGGTCAATTGATCGCCGAAAAAATTGCCGATCAAGCTGTAACGGGAAATAACATAAATAATCAAACCTAAAATCAAAGCCCCTTCCAAAAATCCCAAAACCGCGCCCAACAGGTTATTGATGTATTTACTGCCCGGAATAACGGCGATAAATTTGAATAATTTTTCAATCAGCACGAACAAAAATCGAGTCAAACGGGCGGCGACAACAAATAAAATAATGAAAGCGGCCACTTTGCCGGCATTGGCATGATCGCCGACCAAATGCTCTCCCCAAGCATACAAATTCAAATAAAAGTGACTGGCGACATAAGTGCCGACTATCAAGCCGACAAAATGCCCGAGAATTTTGATAATCCCTTTAAACAAGCCACTGACGGTAAAGCCGCCCAAAACAATCAATAAAACAAGGTCAAAGGTGGACATATATGTTGATAAATTATAATCGCGGGAAAAGCGGTTGACCCTTCCGTACTTGAGCGGCCGAAAACTGGGCTTGAATCTGCCGGGCGGCTAAAGGCAAAAATGGTTCCAACAAACAGGCCAAATTAAGAATATTTTGAGCTAGAGGTTTGATAACTTTGGCGATATCCGCCCGGTCGCTCATCTTCCAAGGAGCGGTACGGCTCAAAGTTTCGTCACTATCTTTAATTTTTTCCCAAATGATTTGCAAAATATCGTTAAAACGATAATCCTTCATTTTGTCCGCGATATCGGCGACTACGGTTTTAATGCCGGCATCCGTCAAATCAACTTGCAAGTTTGTCGGAATCTCGTTCTTTTCCAACAGATTGGAAACGCGCGCCGTCAAATTTCCCAAGCCGTTGGCCAAATCGGCGTTGTAGCGCTCCCGAAATTTTTCTTCCGAATAATCGCCATCCGCAAAGGTCGGTATTTCCGCCAAAAGATAATAACGAACCGCATCGGCGCCGTACTTATCGGCCAATTCATAAGGATCGATGGAATTACCCAGGCTCTTGCTGATCTTCTGACCGTTGACGGTCAAAAAGCCGAAAACCAATACCTGCTGCGCCGTCGGTAAACCGGCGGACATCAGCATCGCCGGCCACATGGCCGCTTGCGGCCGTAAATTGTCTTTACCGCAAACTTGCCGGCCCGGCCAATATTTTTGATAATTGCCGTCTTCTTCCGGCCAACCGAGAGTGGAAATATAGTTTACCAGAGCGTCAAACCAGACATACATCACCTGACTGTCGTCGCCGGGAACGGCGACGCCGTGCGGCATTTTTTCTTTCAGTCGCGAAATGCTGAAATCTTCCAATCCGGAAGCGACAAAAGATTTGATTTCTTTCAAACGACTCGCCGGCACGACAAAATCCGGATAATCTTCATACAGCTTCAAAAGTTGCTTTTGATATTTGGAAAAACGAAAAAAGTAATTTTCTTCATCGATTATTTCCAGTTCCCGATTGGGATGCAAGGGGCAACGTCCGCCCGTCAATTCGGAATCGGTTTTTTCCATTTCACAACCGACGCAATACTTTATTTTATACGCCTTTTTATAAATGTCCCCGCTCCGCTCGCAACGTCGCCAAAATTCCTGCGCCGCCTTTTTATGCTCGACAGCGGTGGTGCGAATGAATTTATTGTAAGAAAGATTCAATTTCTCTTTAAGCGGCAAAAATTTATCGGAATAAATATCGCAATATTCTTGAATATCCATCCCCAACTCCTGCGCTTTCTGATAAATTTTTAAACCGTGTTCGTCCGTTCCGGTATTAAAAAATATTTCCCGGCCGTGTTGCGCTTGATAGCGGGCAATCACGTCGGCCTTAATGATTTCGGCCGCGAAACCGATATGCGGCTCGGAATTGATATAAGGCAAAGTGGTGGTGATGTAAAAATTTTTATTGGTTGACATAATGTCCGTCGCGAGGAAACTATCCTCATTTTTTTATTTTTTAATTCTCAACTTTTGAATCAAAACCACAAATTCCCCTTTTAAACAGTTGGGGTCTTGCTGCAAATCCGCCAAAATTTCCGTCGGCGTACCCGTATAAAAACTTTCGTATAATTTAGTCAGTTCCCGCGCTACCATCACTTGCCGTTTTTCGCCCGATGTCTCGCTCATCTTGGCCAATTCTGCCAACAATTTAAGAATCCGATGTTTGGATTCGTATAAAATAACCGGATAATCGCTGGCCATGATTTCTTTCAGCATCGTTTGCCGCCCCTTTTTATGCGGCAAAAATCCCAGAAATAAAAACCGATCAAAACCGGCGCCGGCGATGGAAACGGCGGCGCTCAAAGCCGACGCGCCCGGAATGCTGACGATTTTGACTTCATCGCCCAATTCCGCGCGCACCGCAGAAACCAACCTTCCTCCCGGATCGGAAATCCCCGGCGTACCGGCATCGGTCACTAAAGCCAAGTTCTTGCCCGCTCGCAACAGTTCAATAATTTTATCGATCTTCAATTCGCCGGAATGCTGATGATAAGATATGGTCGGCGTCTTAATCTGATAATGATCCAACAATTTTTTAGTTACGCGAGTATCTTCGCAAAGAACGAAATCGGCTTCCTTCAAAATCCGTCCGGCGCGCCAACTGACGTCTTCCAGATTGCCGATCGGCGTAGCCACAATATTTAAAATTCCTGAAGTCATAAACGAAAGGCGGTGATTAACCGTCTAAATTATCGCGTCTCTCCCGCACATAACGGGCCCAATCTTCCCCGATTTCCACCAAAACTTTAAAGGGGGCTTCAATGATGAAATCAAACAAAAAGATAAAAATATTGATTTTGGAAAATTCCCGAGACAACCAGCGACCGACCAGAATAATCGGCATATAAAACAAATCCAGCAAAAAGACCAGCAGATTTTCCTTGCGTTCCACGATGACCAATTCCTTGACTCCCCGGGTCGTGATTACGCTAAAGAAACTGACGAAAGCCAAGAAGAACAAAAAGATAATAATGCTCACCCAATTGAAATTGACTTTATCCAGGGCCCAAACGATGAAGTAAACGGAAACGCAGAAAGAGGCGACATAGACCAAATTAAAGATGCCGTTTTTAAACCAATTGCGCCGCGCCGGGCGACGCAAAACAATCGGTTGTTTTTTCTCCTGTCCGGAAAAAGTAATTTCCTTCAAACCGTTGATGATTCTTTCCGTATTGTCTTTGTTCGGCTTGCGCGTCAAAGAAACGATGAAAAACAACAAGACTGCCGGAAAAGCGATATTGATCAACAAAGAAATGGGATTCAAGGGTTCTCCGAACCATTTGATCGCCGGAATTTCAATCAAAATCACGAAAATGGATTTAGTCAAAAAAATGTAAATGATACTGCGCGTCGCCGCCCGCCAAAGCCGATTCTTGGCCGCTTGGTATTTCTGCTCGCAGACCTTGCGGACCGACGCGATGAAACCTTTTTCTCCTTTCTGCAATTCATTATAGGTCTTCGTCGGATTACCGGCGATCGTTTCCGCCAAAATGGAAGAACATAAAGAATACACCCGAACAATGCGATCCAATTGCTTGGTCAAGGGATGAGCCAATTGTTCATCTATCACATTTTTTAATTCCTCCAGACCGGCGGCGATTTTTTGAATCACGCCCCGCTCTTCTTCGGAGATCTTCCCCGCTTGGCCAATCTCCAGCCAATTCTTATTGTAATACTTGAACAAAACAAAACTTAACATCGCCGCATCAAATTTCAAAAAATTGCGATTGATGCTCAAATAAATTTGAATCTTCAAATCGGCTTCATAAGGCAGGTCGGCCGGCAATTTTATGTCTTTGGACAAGAAGGACAAAAGATTATTGACCAATACCCTTTTCACCGGATCCGGAGACAAATTTTCTTCAATCTCGCAAGCGGCCAAAGTCAACAACCAATGAACGAATTTATTTTTGCTGTTGATCAAATCCTTGGCAGTATTGATGTCGGTTCTTAAATTCAAATCGGCGTTAATCTTGGCGACAAACTTTTCTTTCAATAAAATATATTTCTCCAGCAAAGCGCCGATTTCTTGAATTTTACTTTCGGGAATTTTATTGTTCGGCAAATAACTGCCGCGAATCAGTTCTATCAACAATTGCTTGGCGAGAGTCAAGCCATCCGCTCCTTTAACCACGCCTTCGATCATAATCTGCCGACGCAAAATACGGTTGATGGCGTTTTTACGAAGCAGATGATCTTCCCCGTAATCTACGGCATTCCTGACTTTCTCATAAAAAAAAGACAACCGCGAAATCAAGGTTGACACTTTAAGGCGCGGAATATTGTCGTCATCCCGCTCTTCTTTATTTTGTTCGCTATAGATTATCCGAAACAGCCTTTTCGCGTCCTCATTAATTTCCACCGCCCGCTCTTCTTCGGTTCGTTTTATTAAATTCGGACTAACCATATAAAAAAATAAAACTAATTTTAGCTCATTATTATTGTATAATGTCTGATTTTAAAAAGCAACCCCATAAATACTAAGAATTATTATTAATACACCAGCATATCCCAATTTTGTCAATAGCTAATATTTGACATTCGGCCGATAATTTTATATCATTTTATCAGATAAAAAAGTGGCCTGGAAGGCTATTTTTAAATACCTATTTTTATGAACAAACTTACGAATTACATCCGAGAATCGGCCGCCGAAATGAAGAAGGTCACTTGGCCGACCAAAAAAGAAACTTATAATTATACCCTGCTCGTCATCGGCATCAGTCTGGCCGTCGCGGTTTTTCTCGGCCTGTTGGATTATATTTTCTCCACCGGTCTGCAATTCATCGTCATTAATAAATAATAAATTTATAATTCGTTCTTAACGCTAAAGATATGGCCAAACAACTTTTAAACCAGGGCCGACGTTGGTATGTCATTCATACTTATTCCGGTTACGAAGAAAACGTCACCGAAAATTTGAAACAAAGAGTGGAGTCCTTGGACATGGAAGACAAAATTTTTAACATTCTGATTCCGACCGAGAAAAAAATTAAAATCAAAAACGGCAAACGCAAAGTGGTGGAAGAAAAAATCTTTCCCGGCTATATTTTGGTCGAAATGGAAGTGACCGACGAATCCTGGTATATCGTCAGAAATACGCCCAACGTCACCGGCTTTATCGGCACCGGCACGATTCCGACGCCGATCGGAGAAGAAGAAGTCAAGTCATTGCAGAAAAGAATGGGCGTGGAAGATCCCAAATTCCAGATTGACGTCGTTGTCGGCACGCCGGTACGCATTAACGAGGGTCCGTTCAAAAATATGGAAGGCAAAGTGACCGCCGTCGACGAGGCCAAAGGTAAAATCAAAGTGTCGGTATCCATGTTCGGTCGGGAGACGCCGGTAGAATTGGATTTTTTACAAATTAAAAAAATATAAATAATGATTAGAGGTCGATGCTTCTGCGATCTTCAAACCAAATTAATATGGCTAAAAAAATAAAAACTAAAATAAAATTGCAAATCGCCGGCGGCCAAGCCAATCCGGCGCCTCCCGTCGGTCCGGCCTTAGGGCAACACGGTCTGAACATCGCTGAATTTTGCAAACAATTTAACGACAAAACCAAGGATAAAATGGGCGATATCATCCCGGTGGAAATTACCGTCTATGAGGACCGCAGTTACGATTTTATCTTGAAGACTCCGCCGGCGGCCGAACTGATCAAAAAGGCGGCCAATATCAAAAAGGGCTCCGGAAAACCTTTGACCGAAAAAGTCGGCGAAATTACGCAAGCCCAATTGGAGGAAATCGCCAAGACAAAAATGCCGGATTTGAACGCCAATAGTTTAGAGGCGGCCAAAAAAATCATTGCCGGTACGGCGCGACAAATGGGCGTACAAATTAAATAAATTAATTTTGTGGGAGTTCTCTTCCTTCGGGAGCCGAGAACGTTTGACCACGACCAATCTTATGACTAAAGAAAAAAAAGACCAAGCCGAGAAAGTTGCGGTGAAAAAGACCGCCAAAAAATCCCTTAAACCCGCGGTTAAAATCGCCAAAAAAATTGATTACACGGCCATTTACGATCAGGCTAAAACCTATCCGATCGAAGAAGCGCTGGCCATCGTCAAAAAATTGACCAAAACTAAATTTGACGCGACCGTGGAAATACATTTTAACCTGGGCATTAACACGAAAAAAGGCGAACAACAAGTACGCGGCGCGGTGAGCTTGCCGCATGGTACGGGAAAAACCGTCAAAGTGGCGGCCTTTGTTTCGCCGGAAAATGAAAAGGCCGTTAAAGCGGCCGGGGCCGATTTTGTCGGCGGCGAAGAATTAATCGCGGAAATCAAAAAAACGGAAAAAACCGATTTTCAAGTGGCGATTGCCGAACCGGCGCTGATGAAAAACTTGGCCCTGATCGCCAAAATTTTAGGAACGCGCGGCTTAATGCCTTCTCCGAAAAACGATACCGTTACCGCCAACCCAGCCAAAACCGTGGAAGAATTGAAAAAAGGCAAAATCAGTTTTAAAAACGACGATACCGGCAATGTCCATACCGTCATCGGCAAAATCAGTTTTGACGCCGACAAATTGGTCGCCAACTTCCAAGCGCTGTTGGAAATCGTCAAAAAAGCCAAACCGTCTTCTTCCAAGGGAACCTTCTTGAAAAGTGTCAGTATCTGCTCGTCCATGAGCCCGGGAGTGAAAATTTCCGTCTCTTAAAACACCGCCCTAACCGCCTTAAACCCATTATTGACTTATAAACGGCGGTAATATATAATCCATTCAGGTAAGCATTTAAAGAAGGCGGACCAACCGCCTTTTTTAACAAAAGGTCGTCTTACGATTTAATAAAAAAGAAGCGGGCAACCGCTTCTAAGGCAAGCAAACAAGATGAAAAAATTATTTGTCGGCGGCTTGAATTTCAAGACGACCGAAGAAATCTTGGCGGAAGCGTTCGCCAAGGCCGGTAAAGTTATCTCCGCCGTGGTTATCTCCGACCGGATGACTAACCGCTCCAAAGGCTTCGGCTTTGTGGAGATGGAAAATGACGATGAAGCGGAAGCGGCTATCGCCATGTACAACGAACAGGAATTGGACGGACGCAAAGTGGTCGTAAACGAAGCACGTCCCCTGGAAAAAAGATTTTAATCAAAATTTAGAATCACACAGATAATCCAAAAAACACCCTAACGGGTGTTTTTTATTTTCACGATAATTAACGAAACGAAATTGACGCGATCGATTCTATTTTTTAAGTCGGGCCGACTTTTTGCCGGTCGATTTTTTTCCGATTGATTTTTTCTCGATTGATTTTTCACCGGTCGATTTTTTTTCGGTCGCTTGCCTGTTTTCGTAATCTTCAATCGCTTTCTTCAATCCTTGGACGGCCATAACCGAACAATGAACTTTCTGTTGCGGCAAACCGCCCAATTCGCCGACGATTTTTTGCCAATTATATTTTTTGGCCTGAACAATGGTCATCCCTTTGACTTTTTCCGTCAGTACGGAAGCGGTGGCGATATTGGAAGCGCAACCGAAAGACAAAAATTTGACCTCCTTGATTTTTCCCTGCTCCACTTTCAAAAAGAAATCCAATTGATCGCCGCAAACCATATTGCCGATTTGAGCGTACCCGTCCGGTTTTTTGATGGAACCGATATTCTTCGGTTTTAGAAAATTATCAATGGTCTTCTTCGTATAATTAAGTGACATATATTTGAAATTAAATTATTTTTTATTTGATGGGACTGAAACTGCGCAATCTTTTAACCGTATTGCGAAGATGATTAACCGTATAATCAATTTCCGCTTTGGTGTTGAAGCGTCCGAGCGAAAATCTGATATTGCTGTTCAAGAAATGATCCTTCAAGCCGATTGATCGCAGAACATAAGACGATTTCAAATCGGCGGCCGAACAAGCCGAGCCGGTGGAAACGCAAACTCCCTTGGAAGAAAGATCGATCAGAATCGCTTCCCCCTCCACATAACCGAACATCACGTTGAGATTGGCGGGCGAGCGCCGCGTCAAACTGCCGTTTACTCGCACTTCCGGCACCTCTTTTTGAATCTTCTTCCACAGATAATCCCGCAAGCTTCTCACCTTTTTCAAATAAACTCCTCTCTCCCGATAAGCCAACTCCAGGGCCGCGGCCAAGCCGACGATGCCGGGCAAATTATAGGTTCCGGAACGATAACCGTCCTCCTGTCCGCCGCCGGCCAATAAAGGCCGGATCTTTATCTTACGATTGATATAGGCCAGACCGACGCCTTTCGGCCCATAAAACTTGTGCGCCGACAAACTCAGAAAATCAATAGCCATTTTTTGAATATCCAAATTTAAGTACGGAACGGCCTGCACGGCATCGGTGTGGAAATAAGCGCCATGACGATGAGCAATCGCGGCCAAAGCGGCAATGTCCTGGACGGTACCGATTTCGTTGTTAACGGCCATCACGGAGACCAAAATCGTTTTTTTATCCAACAGCTTCTCCAGGGCCGCCGGCTCGACAATTCCCTCCTGATTGACCGGCACAATTTCCACTTTAAAGCCTTCATGTTTCAATTCATCGGCCGCCTCGCGCACGCAAGGGTGTTCAATGGCGGAGATAATAATCTTATTTCTGGCGGTATCGCGATTGGCCCGCGCCACTCCTTTGATGATAAAATTATTGGACTCGGTCGCCCCGGAAGTGAAGATAACGTTATCCGGTTCTCCATGCAAAATTTTCGCCACCGTTTTTTTGGCCTGACGCAAATCCAAAAAAGCCTGCTGTCCCGGAAAATAAATAGCCGAAGCATTGGCATATTTATCGGTTAAATATGGTTTCATTTTCGCCAAAACACGCGGGTCCAAACGTGTGGTGGCCGCATTATCCAAATAAACTTTCATATGATAATTAAGCTTAAATTTTAATAGAATTTTAAGTATAGCAAGTTTGCCATACTCTGTCCATTATAGCCGTTTCGCCAATAATTTTCAAACAAAAAACCGGAAACGATTCGCTCGGATCCGGTTTCTCGACTTAACGATTATTATTTCTGCAAAGTAATGCTCTTGATAACCACTGCGGTCAACGGCCGATCGTTGACGCCGGTCTCGACCGCTTCAATCTTTTTGACTACATCCAGGCCAGCCGTGACTTGACCGAAATTAGTGTGTTTGCCGTCCAACCAAGGAGTTTCGGCGGCGGTCACGATGAAAAATTGCGAACCGTTCGTTCCCGGACCGGCATTGGCCATGGCCAAAGAACCGGCGACTAATTTATGGGAATTGAATTCATCCGCAAACTGATAGCCCGGACCGCCCGTTCCCCAAACGGCGCTATTATCCTCCTTGCTTAAAGGATCGCCTCCCTGAATCATAAAATTTTTGATGACCCGGTGAAACTTCACCTCGTCATAGAAGCCGGCTTGCGCCAGATTCAAAAAATTATTGACGGTCACCGGCGCTTCGGCATTATAGAATTTTACCGTGATGTCGCCGTAATTGGTTTTTAAAACCGCTTGCGAATACTGTTTGGTCAAATCCGTTTGCTCGGAAGGATTTTTCATAATTTTATCGTTAATTTTATTATCTTGATTATCAAGGGAAACAATCTCCGTAATCGTCTCCGCCGGCTCCTCCGAAACCGCTTCCGGAACCAAACCTGCCGGCGCCTCCGAATATCCGTCATTGACGACGTCGGGAACATTACCCGTTTCGATCGGATCGGCTTTTTCCAAAGAACAAGCCGAAATCCCGACCACCGCAACCAAAATCACTAAAGTAAACAAAAATCTTCTCATATTTTTTTGTTGATTATTTTTTAATTTAAACTTTATATTGTTTTCTGATGACGCTATCTTCCTCGCGTTGCTTTTCTTCAATCAATTCTTTGGCCTTGGCCCGCAGTTCTTCCAGGTTCAATTCGTCCAATTTCTTAGCTCTCATCGCCAAATCTTTAGCCACATTCAATTCCGGATTTTCAATAACTTCACTCAATAAAACATCCAGAATCGCGCCGATTTTCGGTCCGGGAACGATTTTCAACGCCTTCATAAGGTCGTCACCGTTGATTTTAAGCATTTTGACGGAAATAGGGTCATTCTGTACCTTTTCCAACATATACTGCAGGTGGCGCAATTTATAGGGCATGGCCTTGGGAGTGCCGGAACCGAGCCGATCGGCGACGCGTAAATTTATCAAATCTTGCAAATTTTCCCGACCGACTTTGACAATCAAACGACGGACCGAAGCGGCGCTCACTTCTCCGACATTATAATAAAACATGTGATTTTTGACAAGATTGACCACGCGCTCCCGATCCTCGTTGGTAAACTTCAAACGACTCATGATTTTATCCGCCATTTTCGCTCCCAAATATTCATGATTATAAAAAGTGGCGATGCCCTTGATGATTTTACGGGTTTTCGGCTTGGCCACATCGTGTAACAGGGCGGCCAAACGCACCGGCCATTCCCGACTCGGGCAATGTTTCAAAGTCATGACATTATGTTTGAAAACCGAATACAAATGATGGCGCGCCGGCGCTACGTTAACGCCCTGCTCCAGCTCCGGCAAAATATAATTCAATAACTTGCTTTCATAAAGTTGCATAATACCTTCCGCCGGTCGTTCCGAGGCCAAAATTTTAATCAATTCGTCGCGAATTCTCTCCGCCGCGACAAATTTCAAACTGCCGGCCAATTTAACGATTGCCCGTTGCGTTTTCGGTTCCAATTCAAAACCCAGTTGGGCGCTGAAACGCACCGCGCGCATCATCCTTAAAGCGTCTTCTTTAAAACGATCGCTCGGCTCGCCGACCGCGCGAATAATTTTCGCTTTGATATCTTTCCGGCCGCCGAACAAATCCACTATTTTTTCCGGCTCGGCCGGATCAAGCGCCAAAGCGTTAACGGTAAAATCGCGTCGCTCCAAATCTTTATCCAAGCCGGTTTCAAAACGCACCACATCCGGATGACGCCGATCGGAATAACCTTGTTCACTGCGGTAAGTCGTAATTTCCACCACATCTTCCAAGGCGCCCTTAACGCCATCCGCACTTGATTTTGCGCGCCAAGGCAATAACACCGTACCAAAAACGTTTTCATATTTCGCCGACGGAAAAATTTTTAAAATCTCTTCCGGCCGGGCAACGGTCGTAATATCCCAGTCCTGCGGTTCCCTGTTCATCAGCAAATCGCGCACACAGCCGCCGACGATATAAGCCTCGTAACCGGCGATGCGCAGACTGGCGGTTATTTTTTTGATATGCGAAGGAATATTCATAATTAAAAAGCAAAAGGTAATTTTCTCTTATCGACGGACGAAGTCAAAATCGGATTCCGTTTTTTTGTAAATTTAGTATGCAATAACCGAGCGCCGAGATTTTGTTCCTTGATTCTGGCATAATATGCCAACATCGGTTTATTCTCATGCGCGCGGCGCATCAATCGATTTTTATCAATGTTATACAGGCTTTCCCAACGTTTCCTCCTAATGGCCGCCGTAGTCGGAATCGGTTGCCCGCCACCGCCCAAACAACCGCCCGGGCAAGCCATCACTTCTATATAATGGTATTTTTGAAGTTTTGGCAAGATGCGGGAAAAATTGCCCAAACCGTTGACGACACCCAGGCGAATTTTGCGTCCGTTTAAAACGAGAGTAGCCTCTTTAAAGCCCGCCAAACCGCGCACTTCCTTAAATTCCAGGCGTTGATCGGGTGAATGTTCCGTCGAACCGGAAGGCTTTGTCCGACCGGTCGCGGCTAGCAAAGCCGCCACGGTGCGCAAAGCCGACTCCATCACGCCGCCGGAAGCTCCGTAAATCGCCGCCGCGCCGCTACCGCGATTGAACAATTTTTCGCCGTCGGAATCCGGCAAATTTCTAAAATCAATGTTATGTTTTTTAATCAAATAAGCGAACTCGCGCACGGTTAATACATAATCCACGAGTTTCCGCTTTTGCCATTTCAATTCCGGGCGCGCCGCTTCATATTTTTTGGCGGTACACGGAACAATGGAAACGACGACGATTTTTTTCGGATCAAGCTTTTTTTTCTCCGCCCAATATGTCTTGATGGCGCCGGCCAAATGGATATGAGGCGAACGTGCCGTGGTCAAATGCGGCAATAATTCCGGATGATAAAATTCGGCATAGGCAACCCAGGACGGACAACAAGAAGTCATCAACGGCCAAACCGCTTGCGGCTGACGCCAACGATCCATAAATTCTTCCGCTTCGGTCATGGTCGTAATATCGGCGCCGAAATTTATGTCAAAAACATGAGCGAAGCCCAATCTTTTTAAAGCCGTATAAATTTTTCCTTCGCAATTCGTGCCGACAGGCAAACCGAATTCTTCTCCCAAAGATACGCGCACCGCCGGCGCAAATTGAGCGACCACGATTTTATCTTTAGCCGACAAAATTTTTTCTACTGCCGACCAATTGCCCTGCTCTTGAGCGGCGGCCACCGGACAATGCAAAGTACACTGACCGCAATAAACGCAAGCGATACTTTTATCGCGCGTCGGCCGAATCTCTTGATTGATGCCACTACCGACCACTTCCAAATAATTAATGCCTTGCCGGGCGCAAGCTGTCACGCAATTTCGGCAATCAAAACATTGCGTGCCGTCGACTTCCACGGCTTGATCAAAACGATAAGTGCGACGGCCTTGTTTTCGATCGGAGAAACGATTGATTGGCACTTTATATTTCCGACTCAACTTTAACAGCTCGCAATCGTAAAAATAGGAACAATGACCGCATTTCTCGACATGCGCCCCGAAAATCAACTCCAAGTTGGTGCGACGCGCCTGTCTGACCCGCGGACTGTCGGTTAACACTTCCATACCGGCGACGGCGACCGTCGAGCAAGCCGTCGCCAAATTTATCCGGCCTTTGATTTCCACCGCGCAAACGCGACAATTGGCCTGAACTTCCAGGTCGGGATGATAACACAAAGACGGAATCTCTATTCCGTTTTCGCGCGCAATTTCCAAAATCGTTTGCCCGGCGCGGCCGGTTATTTGTTTATTGTTTATTTTGAGTTTCATTAGTCTTTGATCTTGACCAAATCCCGATACAACCGATAAGCGAATACCATGACCACCGGACCGATCAGCAAGCCGATAATTTGCACCAGCGCGCCGCCCAGCCACCCCCAAATATTATTGCCCAAATATGCGGTCGGCCAAGAAATCAAACTGATAACGGCGACCAAAACCAAGCCAATCAGCAAAAATCTGCCCAAGACCGGCCACCAATAACCTCGTACCAGGGCATAACTGCGATTGACCGCATCCATGCTTTTCTTGTCTTCAAAAAAGAAAGCATAAAGAGTAAAGGCGTAAAAAATCGAAAAAATAAGCGCCGGAATCACCAAGGCGAAAAACCACAGCAATATCAAAACGCTAGTTAAAAATTCCAACGAAATATAAGACCAAAAATAGGCGGCCGATTCCCGATATATTTTTTAATCAACAGGAACAAAGACAAATAAATTCTGATCAGAAAATAAACCGTCAACAAAACGGCCCACAAGCTCAGCCAAAACCCCAGACCTAAAAAAAACGGACTTAAACCGAGATCGGTATTGGACCCGATCAATACGACCGCGACGATGACCGCTAAGGGCACCAACGCGAAAAGAAAACCCCAAAGATAAATTAAAACGATTTTTTTTAAATTTTTCCACCAAATTTTGACGGCACTTTCCAACAGAGAAAAACCCGGCGTTAATTTGGCTTTTTGATTTTGTTCCATATGATTATGATTAATTAATTTTTGACATTCGCGAAATAACTTTTCAAGGGCGCGGCCATTGACGATCCCAGACCGCAAAAACTGGTATCTTCCAAGCTTTGGACCACTTCATCGAATAATTTGTGATTGAATTGTTTCTGATTCATCAATTCTCGCAGACGATAAGAGCCTTCGCGACAAATCGCGCATTGGCCGCAGCTTTGTTCTTGATAAAAGCTCAACCAATGTTTAAACAACTTACGCCAATCGGTTCGTTTCTTATCATAAATCATGATGGAGCCGGCTCCTTCCGCCGGAACGGATAATTGCTCGTCATTGAAAATTTCACCGCTGGCGCCGCCGCCGACTTGGACGAAAAATGCTTTAGCCGGATAATTCCCCGTTTGCCGTAAAATTTCTTCCACGGTCAAATTGGCCGGCAAATCATAAACTCCGGGGCGCCTGGCCAAACCGGAAATGGTATAAAATCTTTTCCCTTCGTAACGATTCTGCGCCGCCAAACTGACGTTGTAAAAAGTTTCCGGATTATTGATCAGCGTCGGTCGACCGTATAAGCCTTGTTCGGTAGGATAAGGCGGTTTCCGGCGCGGCTCCACTTTCTTCCCTTCGATTAAATTCAGCAAAGCGGTCTCTTCGCCGCTGATGTAGGTCAATCTGTCCGGCTTGATGAAAAATTCGGTTTTTTCGCCCAAAGCTTCATATGGCCGGTCCGCCAAAACGGTTTTTAGGGAAAAACTGTATAACTGATAATATTCGCGATTCAAAAAAATATAAATCTTTTTAATTTTGTCGGCGCCGAAAAACTGTTCGGCCAAATAAACGCCGTTGATAACGGCGGCGGCGTGATGATGAAAAATATAAGCATCCTTCTTGACGCCCGGCTCTCCTTCCGCGCCGTTGACGATAATATAACCCGGTTTTTTATTTTTGAGAGCCGCCTTCACCGCCGCCCATTTGGCCGCCGTCGGATACGACGCTCCGCCGCGTCCGACCAAGCCGGCCTCGGAAATTTTTTTAAGAATATTGGCAGTTTTGGACATGTTATTTTTCTGCTTGATGACTCTTCCCGATTGTATAATTCCCCAAACGAAGAACCGAACCGATTTAAACCGACCGCTTTAAATAAACTTCTTCAAATAATCGGCCAATTCCACAAAACGATGAGAGTATCCCCATTCGTTATCATACCAAGAAATCACTTTCAATAAGTCGCCGCCGACGACGCGCGTATTTTTCAAATCAATAATGGCACTATGGGAATTGCCGATAATGTCGGTGGACACCAACTCCTCGTTGGACGCTTCAATAATCCCCTTCATTTTGCCGCGCGCCGCCTTGATAAAAGCGCGGTTGACCGCTTCCGGCGTAGTTTTCTTGTTCAAGACATAAACCGTGTCGCACAAAGAACCGACCGGCGTCGGCACGCGTACCGCCAAGCCGTCAAACTTTCCTCTTAACGACGGGATTGTTTCCGCCGTGGCCAAAGCCGCGCCGGTAGTGGTAGGAATGATATTCACCGCGGCCGCTCGCGCTCGTCGCAAATCCTTATGCGGACCGTCCACGAGATTCTGATCGGCCGTATAAGAGTGAATCGTGGTCATCAGCGCTTTTTTGACGCCAAAGTTATCCTTGATAATTTTTGTGGCCGGAGACAAGCAATTGGTCGTGCAAGAGGCGCACGACAAGATATTATCGCTCTTTTTGACTTTATCCATATTCACTCCCGGCACGATGATCTTCACCCCGCCGTTTTTAACCGGTGCGGACAAGACAACTTTCTTGGCCCCGGCTTGAAGATGCAATTTTAAATCTTCTTTTTTCGTGAAGCGCCCGGTACATTCCAAAACAATGTCGACTTTAAGTTTTTTCCAGGGAAGTTCGGCCGGATTTTTAATCGCCAAAACCGGAATTTTACTGCCATTAACGGTTAAGGCATCTTTAGAGCCGACGATTTTCTGCTCGGTCTGTCCGTAACAAGAATCATACTGCAAAAGATGAGCCAAAGTGGTCGCCTCCGTTAAATCGTTAATGGCCACTATATGCAAATGCGGAAAGCGCATCCAAATGACTTTGAAAGCGGCCCGACCGATGCGGCCGAAACCGTTAATCGCGACATTGATTTTTTTCATACAAAATAAAGAATTAATAAGTTATTCTTAAAAGATTATAGCATATTTCATAAAATAGATAAAATAAAAACCCGGCGTAAACCGGGCTTTAAAAAGTCCATTTTCTATTTTTTACCGTCGCCGTTTTTCTTCTTGCGATTAATATCCACCTGAATCACGACATCGCGCTCATCCGGCTTTTCGGCCGAAATTTTGACATCCACGGTCTGCTTTAAAATATGATGACCGACAATCAGGCCGCGCCGACCGTCCACATTCACTTTCGTGCCGAGCGGGGGCAATTGTCCGGCCATTTCTTTATAACCTTCATATTCGTAAGACAAGCAACACATCAAACGCCCGCACATGCCGGAAATCCTTTCCGAACCGCGATGAACGACCTGTTGCGCCTCGGCCATTTCCGAAGTGATGGAAGAAAATTCTTCCTTAAATCCGCGGCAACACAAACCCCGTCCGCAAGAACCGCAATCGCCGGTAACTTTCGCCTCGTCGCGCGTGCCGATTTGCGTCAAACGAATGTTGGCGTTAAAATGCGCCGACAAATCTTTAACCAATTCGCGAAAATCAACGCGACCATCGGCAATAAAAGAAAAATTCATGCGACCGCCCTCAAAAGAAAAATGAACGTCAACCAATTTCATCGGTAAATTATGTCGGTTGATCATTTCCCGGCAAAACGACAAGGCCTCTTCCTTTCTTTCAAGACCCGGCAAACCGGCGATATCGTCATACTCCGCTTTTCTGACAATCGGCTTTATTTCGCGATTGCCGGCAACAGCCGGTTTTTCTTCCGAAAGAGAAACGATTTTTCCCAATTCTCTGCCCAACTCGGTGTCCACAATCACGCAATCTCCGGCCGACAAATTTAATTGTCCGACCGAAAAATTATAAACCTTATCCCAAGGAGTAAATTGTACCCGAGCAATCATCATAAACATTTCCCGATAAAAATGCCGCCTTTCGGCGGCATTTTTATTATAAAGAGTAGCGCGCGAATTTTAAGACCTTCGCTCCGCCTAAAATATCTTTGACTTTCTTTTTATCATCCTTGATATATTCCTGTTCCGTCAAACAAACTTCGGAATAATACTTGCCCATTTTACCTTCCACAATCTTATCGACCATTTCCGCCGGCTTGCCTTCCTTAATCAACTGTTCTTTATAAATTTCTTTTTCTTTTTCCAATTCTTCGGCGTTTACTTCCGACGGTAAAATATATTTCGGATTGGCCGCGGCAATCTGCATAGCCACATCTCCGGCCACGGCCTCCTGACCGGCTTGATCCAAGGCGACCAAAACGCCGATCTTGCCGCCCAAATGCGAATAAGCCGCAACCGTCGCGCCGCTGACAATTTCCAAACGTTTAATCGCCAATTTTTCTCCGATTGTGCCGCTCAGATTATCCAAGTTTTCTTGAACGGTGCCCTCGGCCATAGGCAAAGAAGACAGCTCTTCCACGGTAGCCGGCTTTTTTGTCTTAATTAATTCTAAAATCTGATCGGCTAAAGTTTGAAATTTTTCGTTACGAGCGACAAAATCGGTTTCGGAGTTTACTTCCACGATATAAGCTTCATTTTTCGCTTCGTTAACGGCCACTTTGACCACGCCCTCGTTGGTATCGCGATCCAAGCGCTTGGCCGCTTTGGAAATACCTTTTTTACGTAAAATTTCCACCGCCTTATTGATGTCGTTACCCGCTTCTACCAACGCTTTCTGACAATCGGTCATGCCGGCGCCGGTCATCTCGCGTAATTGTTTGATTAATTCCATAAAGTTATTATTTAAGATTTTTTTTTCCTTCCAATAGAGCTTCTTTGATTGCCGCCACCAACAAAGCGATCGTTTTGGTAGAATCGTCGTTGGCCGGAATCGGATAATTGACTTCTTCCGGATTAACATTGGTGTCACAGATGGCCACAATCGGGATATTTTTTTGTTGCGCCTCTTTAACGGCCGTTTCTTCTTCTTTGATATCCCAAATAAATAAGGCGTCCGGCATTTTATTCAAATTAGTCAAACCGCCGACGCGCATTTCCAGTTTTTTAATTTCACGATCAAAATTCAACCGTTCTTTTTTGGTATATTTTTCCAATTTGCCGCTTTCTCGTTTTTCGATCAAATCCAGATATTTTTTAACCGATTTTTTGACGATGGCAAAATTCGTCAAATATCCGCCCAACCAATTGCCGACAATATACGGTTGACCGGCTTCTTCCGCCATCTTTTTCAAGGGCGCGGACACTTGGCTTTTGGTGCCGACAAATAAAATACTTTTGCCTTCCGACACCAACTTGGCCATAAAGCTCAAAGCTTCTTGCAATTTTTCTTGAGTCTTTCTCAAATCGATGATATACAAACCGTTTTTGGAAGTAAAAATGAATTGTTTCATTTTCGGATGCCAACGGTTGGTCCGATGGCCGAAGTGCGCACCGGCTTTCAACAAATCTTCGATTTGCGGGACAACGATGTTCATATTTTTCTTTTTAGCCGATAACCGACGTTAAAAACGAGATTCTCGGCTTATAACTTCTGCTTCCTTTTACCTCGGCCTGAACCAAGGAAGAAAATAGCTGCAGCAATCATAAAATTGCCGACCGCGGAAGCATGATATTTATTAAACTTTTATTAAAAAAGAGGCCGTTTGAGAGGACGAACCTCTAGATTAAATATACGGGAAAATCGGAAAGATGTCAAGAATTATCCCCTATTTTTGATAAAATTCCCGGGAAGCGGCATTAAACTCGGCCACCAGAATATTATAAGCGTCAACTTGAGCGCGATAAGTGTTTAAAACAACATTATACTCGCTCACCAAAACATTGTATTCCGACACCAAACTATTATATTGGGAAATTTGTCCGCTGTTATAATAGTCGTCCATCTGAATTTTTAAAACATTTAACCGGTCTTCTCGCTCTTGCAAATCCGTTTTCAAAGCCTCTATTTCGCCTTGTCGGACGACCAACGCGTCGCTATCCGCGGCCAAGGCGGCGACTTTGGCTCGCAAAGCCGGCAAACCGCCATAAAGCCGTCCGGTGCTTTTTTGATATATTTCCAAACTGCCCAAGCTGGCAATATTGAACAAATCGGTAAAACTGTTCTCCGCGCTTTGCGCCTGCCCGGCGGCAATATTGCGCGGCACGACGCCCAAAGGAAAGAAATTAGTCGTTTCGCCGTAACAATAGCCGGAATTATTTAAGGAATCGGCCACCGGACAAGCGATGCCGACCGCGGAATGATTGCTGTCCGGAAAATCCAAAATAGCGGCGCCATACCCCAATTTTCGTAACAGCGCTACCGCCAAAAAAGTTTTATCGGAACAAACGCCGCGATTTAAATATAAAGTTTCGTAAGGATAGTAAGGATTGGTATTGCGATTATCGCTCTCGGCTAATTTGGCCTGGTCGTAAGGGATGTATTGAATGAAGGCCAAAGCGAATTCCGCGATTTGATCATTTGTCCAAGAATTGAGCGCCGCAATCGCTTTGATTTTTGTCGTTAACTCGTCCAAAGAAGTGTCGCCGCTCTTAACCGTCAAAAATAAACCGTAAAAAGCTTCCCGGATATTGGCCGGCGGCGAAGCGCTATTGTACGAATAAATCTTGGTTGAATTTCGATAAGCGTCATACCAAGCGAAAGACAAATTTTGAATCAGCTCATAAGAATTATTTTGATATTTAAAAACAAATTTGGCCGAAATATCACCCGTCGGGACTTCTTGATAAATTGCTATCTTGGCCAAATCGACATTCGTGATTCCCAGTCCTTTGGAGCGCATCAAATTAAAAGCATCCGTCGGACGACCCAAATAATATAACCGCAAATCCAGCGGGTCAACATAATAAGCCTGTCCTTTATCCTGAACTTGCAATAAAATCCGACCGGCCAAACGCGAGGGCGCGCCCGCGGCCAGAAAATTATTTGTGTCGTTATTGGACACTCCCAACCCCAGCGACCGCATGATGGCAAAAGCGTCATCCGGACGACCTAAGTAATAGCGCAAGCCGTTTAAAGGATTAACATACCAGGCTTGACCCAAATCCTGTACTTGCAGCAAAATCCGACCGTTTAAATTCGCGGCCGCCTGTGCGCGCGGCGCTCCCGCGAAACCGACGTCGAACAAAAAGACGCCCGCTAAAAGGATACCGAATAAAAAAGAAAAAAATAATTTTATTTTCGGACAACGCATAAAATAAAGCTAATCGAGCAAGGTAATAAAAGCGTCTTCGGACGGCGCCAACGGCAAATGACCGACATCGTTGATATAACTTATTTTGATATAACCGTTGCGGTCAATGATAAATTTGCTGATTGACGACTGAAAAATCTCCAAAGACAGAAAACCGATGATATCGGCATTCAAAATGCCGGTGATAAGTGCTTTGATAAAATTTCCGTGCGAAAAAATCATGATTCTTTTTCCGCGATTGTCGCGAAACAAATCGGCCAACGCCCGCCGGGCGACAACCTGCATCTTATCCAATTCCCTATCCAAGAGACGATGATTTTTCAATTTATTTTTTCGAGTCTTCTCCGACATGTTAAAATATTTTATCTTATGCCAATGCGTCCAATCAATTTCATCCAAGCGCTGATCGATCAACAACTTCTTGCCCGACCGACGAACATACTCCGCCGCGGTTTCTTGCGCTCGCCGCAAACCGCTGGCATAAATGCTGTCCAGTTTCATGGTCAATAACCTTTTGGTCAAGTGCTTCCGCTGTTCCCGCCCGAAACGGGAAAGCGGCATATTATATTCTCCCACTTTTTTTTCCACCGTATAGTCGGGGTGGCAGTGCCGCACCAGGAAAACTTCCGTATAAGGTTTCTTGATCGGCGGCTTGATTTTGACGTAAGGATTTTTATACATAAACCGATGATTTAAAGAATAAACCGCTGGCGTCGACAACTTATAAATTCTTCTCGATAAAATTCCAATTTACCAAATTTCGCAAGATCGCGTCCGCAAAATCCGCCCGACGATTTTGATAATCAAGATAATAAGAGTGCTCCCAAATATCCAAAGCCCATAAGGGTCGGAGGCCATGCGCCGCCGGCGTATCGGCATTAACGGTGGTTATAATCTTGAGCGACGCTCCGGCGCCGGCCTCGCTTACGCCGTCTTGCACCAACCAGGCCCAGCCACTGCCAAAATGTCCGGCCACGGCAGTTTTAAAAGCGTCAATGAAATTATCCCGAGAACCGAAGGAAGCGTTAAGTGCCGCCGACAATTTTGACGTCGGTTCCGCCACGACATCCGCCGGGCGCAAACTCTGCCAAAAAAAATCATGATTATAAACCTGAGCGGCATTATTGAAAATTCCGCTCTGGGCGGGATTGCCAACGGTCTTTAAAATAATATCCGTCAAGGAAAGCGCCGCCAATTCGGTCCCGGCCACCAATTTATTCAAATTATCGACATAGGTTTGATGATGCTTGCCGTAATGAAAATCTAAAGTTTTGGCGGACATGTGCGGCTCCAGAGCTTCTCTGGCAAAAGGTAAAGGAGATAAAGTAAACATATTATTAAAAATTAATGAATAATTGATATTATAACAAAAAAACCAAATTATTCCTAACGAATACCGCCTCCGCCAACCGACGACCGAACGATTGAATTATGTCCGGTTATCGACATTGACAATTTATTTGGAAAGTTATAAATTAATTGAATATCTAACCGTTCATTAACAAGAAAGGAGCTTATTATGAAGATACTGCTTTATTGCCCGGAAGAGTTTGAATTACTTTTCCCTATCGCCGTCATCTCTAAAAAATTCATTAATCAGTCATTATTTGTCATCACGATTACGCCGACAGGATTGAGTCATCCGGATTTTTGGTCAAAGGTTTCGCATCGGATAATAACGGCCGTTCAGCAAGCCGCTTACAGAGACAAGTCCGACAAGAATTCGCTGAACGATCGCGCCATTAAGCAAAGAATAAACGATGCCGATCTTTATCTGCTGGGCATCGATCCCGAGAATGATCAAGAAGCCGTCGATTTGCTTGATTTTTTCGATCAAAACGAAAATCGCATCAAGCTCTGGATAGACAATCATGATTGGTGGGCCAATGAACTGCACTACGTTCATCATAAAATTACCAAGCTGAACAAACGACAAAGCTACTTGGACATATTGAAACGGCGCGGATATCCGGTGCCGAACTCTTGGCTGGAATTGAACGCCTTAATGACCTCGCCGCACAGGTTAGTTCAGACTAAATCCGATATGAATTTTCTGAAAATTATTCGCCTGCAGAGAGCTTTCAGGGTCAGCTTGATAATCAGTCGAAATTTAGAAAACAATTATTTCAATCCGATATTTTTGCAGGCGGTGGAAGAATTGATTCACGGTCAGCCTAAGTCAGAAATTGACACGCTTTACAATTTGTGCGCCAAAATGCAAAAAATAACCGAGGAAGCCAAAAAGAAATTTACTTGGCGACCGGTACATTTTCCCCTTGCCCTTAAAAACGGCATTAAAATCGCTTGTTGCGATTTGGGAAGCACGGAAGACTATTTTGATGCCCCAACCTTGATCGAGTATGCCAACAAACTCTCTCCCAATTGCGTGATTTATTTTACGATTCAAGGCAATCCCCATCTGTTCTTAAAAACGGAACATGACGATATTACGGTCCAAGAAATTGCCGAGTTTTATCCGGAATTCCAAATCAAAGCGAATAAAATTCAAATCTTGCGTATAATAGACGGAGAATTGATTTTTCATAAAAAGCGCCGCGATCGGGAAAAAAATGAAAACAAAAACAATTAGAAGGACGGAAATGTCTTTCTCAAAAAGCTTAACCGCTTGGGTTAAGCTTTTTTAATTTTCCCCGCAATTGCCCGCAGGCCGCACCGATAGCCGCGCCGAAACTGAGACGCACGGTCGCCGGCACTCCTTGCTTGTCCAAAATTTTCTTAAAAGCGTCAATCCTGGCGCGATCAGAAGGGCGAAACTTGCCGGTCGCGTTATAAGGAATCAAATTAACCAAATACAAAGGCTTCTTCATTAATTCCGCAAGTTCCTCGGCTTCCTGGTCGCGATCGTTCACGCCTTTAATCATCAAATATTCAAACATTACCCGACGTCCGGTTTTTCGAATATAATCGTCCACCGCTCGGAAGATTTCCCGCAAGGGATATTTTTGCGCCACCGGAATCAAATCGCGGCGCAGAGCGTCATTGGGAGCATGCAAGGATATCGCCAAATTCATTTGAATTTTTTCGCCGCTCAAGCGCTTGATGCCCTCGGTCAAGCCGACGGTAGAAACCGACAAACGACGCGCACCGATGTTCAAAGTTTCCGGATTGTTCAAAAACTTCACCGCTTTGATAAATTCGGCATAATTCAGAAAGGGCTCGCCCATGCCCATGATTAAAAATCGCGCCCAAAAAATCACCTGTTCCACAATTTCTTCGGCCGTCAAATTACGCCGAAAACCGGCGGCGCCGGTGGCGCAAAAAGCGCAACCGAGCGGACAACCGACCTGGGAAGAAACACAGACCGTATTGCGCCCCGAAACATCCGGACTCGCTTTGCTTTGAGAACCGTGCTGACGAATCAAAACCGTTTCAATCGCCTCGCCGTCGGCTAAAGTAATCAAAGCTTTAATACTGCGCGAGTCGCCGGCAGTTTTAAAAACTTGCGCCTCAATTTCCAAAGGACAAGCGGCCGTCAATTTATCGCGTAAATTTTTGGGTAAATTGGAAGCCTCGTCCCAAGCGGAAATGTAATCTTGAAATAAAGCTTTATTGATCTGGGCATAACGAAATTTCGGCTCCGCGGCCAAAACGCTTGATAATTCGGCAAGGTTCATATTATTGAAATTAAGCAAACTGTTTATTTATAAATCATTTTTTTCGCCAAGTGATTTTAACGATTTCCCCTCTGGCGGCCGTGCGCATCGGCGGTCCCCAGGTACCGACGCCACCGTTGACGATCAAGGAAAAATCACCGGCCCGGAACAGACCATAACCATAGCCCCGATGCGCCCATTTGGCAAGCAGGTTGAAAGGAAACAACTGACCGTCGTGAGTATGGCCGGAAAGCTGTAGATCTATGTCGGCTTTCCGGGCTAAAGCGATATTTTTCGGCGCATGGAATAAAAGGACGCTCGGTTTTTTCCGATCGTAACCGACTTGACGTAAAATCGTGTCCTCCAAATCAAAATCGCGATTAAAAGAATAATTGATGCCAATAATCTGCAAACCGTCTACGATCGTCAACTTATTGTCCAAAATTTTAATCGGTCCGTCTTTTAACAAAGCGGACACATAATCAAGGCCCAAATACAAATCATGATTGCCGAAGCTGTAATAAATGCCACGCGGCGCATGCAGATTTTGCAAAGGATGATGGAGCCAGCGAAAATCGGCTTCCATGCCGTCAAACAAATCACCGGTAATGAAGATCGCTTCCGGGTTCAAATTATTGAGACGTTTAACCAAACGCGACAAGAAATGCTGACGATAAATCGGACCGAGATGAACATCGGAAATCTGCGCAACCGATTTCCCTTCCCAGGCGGCCGGCAAATCTTTAATCCGCACTTCATATTCCTGCACCCGCGGCGACCAAGCGCGCCAGACGCCGACCAGCGACAAGACGACGCCACCGCTCAAAAAAATAATTTTCAAATATAAAGACGGAAAAACAAAACCGTAAAAACTGCCGATTAAACGAACGCAGACAATCAGACCGGCCATCACGCCGAAATTAACCAATAAACCCACCCAGGAAAGCGCCAAAATATAATACCAGCGAGTGAATAAATTATCGCGTTGATGTATCAAATAAGAAGACAAGACCACGCTCGCGAATAAAAAAATCGTAACACCGGCCGCGATTATCCGACCCGACGCGACGTTGAGATAAAAAAAATTGACGATAATATACCAGAACAAAATGTGCCCGGCCAAAAGCACCAAGCCGGACAGGGCAAAGAAAAATAATTGCATCATATATAAATTCCTTTAAATTTTTAACACTTATCACCATTCATCACCGCGACCGATATATTTCCTTGAGCCAAATCTGATAAAATTCCAAATTGTTCAAACTGGCCAGTCTTTGTCCCAAGGGATCGTTCAGACGAAAAAGATGATGCAGATAAGCACGCGAAGTTTTTTTCAATTCCGGCAAACTACTGGCGGCGTTAATCGGCCGCCAATCGGCGGCAAAACGCGCATTATTGATATTGAGACTGTCATACTTCAAGCCCGCCGCGTTTTTTCCGGACGATAACAAAAACAATTTCCCGTGTCGCCCTTCCCGCGTCGGAATGACGCAATCAAACATATCCCAGCCCATACTCGCACAACGCATAATATCCCGAGGCGTGCCGATGCCAAGCGCAAATCGCCAAGCGTCCGGCGGAATAAATTCCGCCGTTCGGCGCAAAACTTGATCCAAAAACTTTCCCGCCTTATCGACCGGGCGCGCTCCGAAACCGTAACCGTCAAAACCGATTTTAACCAGTTCTCGGGTGCAATATTCCCGCAAATCTATTTCCGCTCCGCCCTGGATAACCGCGAAAAGGAGCGGACGTTTTCGGCCGCTTAATTTCCGTTTCTTTATTTGTTTCAAATATTCGATTTTACATCTTTTCGCCCAGGCGATCGTCCGCGCTACCGCTTTTTCCAAATCGCCGCGGGAAAACTCGTTCGGCGGACAATCGTCCAAACAAACCATCATATCCGTTCCCAAAACAAACTGAATTTGAATGGATTTTTCCGGCGTCAATTCTTGCCGGGAACCGTCTAAAGGCGAACGAAAAATAACTTTGTCGTCAGTAATCTTGCCCGCTCGCGGATTGCGATGAATCAGGGAAAAAACCTGATAACCGCCGGAGTCCGACAAAAGCGGCCCGGACCAATCCATAAATTTATGAAGGCCGCCGGCTTTTTTGATCAAATCCAAACCCGGCTGTAAATATAGATGAAAAGTATTGACCACCAAGGCCGCCGTCCCGGTCCGACGCACCGCTTCATTGTCCGTCAATTTTACAAACCCGCGCGTCGCGTCCGGCATGAAAAATGGCGTCAGTAAAGAACCGTGCGCCGTCCGCAAAAGACCGCGACGCGATTTTGATTTATTTGTCCGAGATATTTTTGGCATAAACTAGCTGTCTTCGGCAACTTATTGCACCCGACCGGAATTATTCAAACCGGCAATTTCGTCATCTTCCAATTTAGTCGTTTTCGGAGCGGTTTTCAACGTGATGACATCTTTGGTTTCCGTATCCGTCGCGCTCACCGTCGAGCCGGGCGATAACACCAGAATTTTATCCCGATCCGCCTCGGTCGGCGCAATGCTGATATTAAATTCGGCGTCGGCGCGATACACCGAAACCGGCAACCTCCCTATTTCCCAAATTACCTGACGGCCGGCGGCGTCATAATACAAACTGCCGACATTGGTATTGTTTTTTTCATCCCAGGAAACATAGCTCGGCAAATTGAAAACGACGCGCGTATCGGCCAATTCATGCAAATTGTTTTCCACCACCCAATAAACGCGAACGCTGGTTTTTTCTCCGACACGAGGCGGCAACGAACCCGATCCGACCGGCAAATTGTCATCGTTGAAATAAAGAATGCGCTCGCTTAATTTCAAATCGCTGTTAATGCGGCTGATAATCGTATTGCTTTTATTGTCCTGTCCTTTGATGGCTTGGTTATTCATGCTGTACTGACCGTAAGAAATCACCTCCAGCTTTTTACCGAAATCGCTGTCCCGGAAAGGCTGTAAATCAAGCCGGAAGTTAATCGCCCCCTCTTGCCCCGGTTTTATCTCCGCCAATTCCGGAATTTCATTTTTTGTCCAAAGAATCGATTTATTCTGCACTTGTCCCTGCCCTTCATCCTGCAAAGAACTCCAATTTAAAAATTCACCGCTCAGCGCCGCCATGATCACCACGTCTTTATACGCGCTATCGCCGCGATTGGAATAAGTCAAAGAATAATTTAAGGGCTGGCCGAAAGTGACGGCGCCGTCGTTTTTAGAACCGTTCAAAAACAAAGTGAGATTCAAATCGCTGGCCACCAATTCCGGAGAAATGGTTTTTTCCCAAAATACATAGGCTTGACCGTCGTCCAATTTCTTTTCCAACCGCACTTTCACCGCCAAATTATCCGATTTTTGCTTGATACGATAAACGAGCGGCACTTGCTGGCGCCCGAGCTCTTGAGTCAAACCGCTCACTTGCCAGCTCGTTCCGCCGGTTTTGGTCACGCCGATTTTTTTGCTCGTAGCTGTGACCGGCGGCGCCGTTTCAGCAGTGGACGAAGCCGCCGCCTCTTCGGTAACTACCGCGGCATTCGCTTCCGCCGGCAAAGAAAAGGTAATATTGAAATCGCCGAGACGATTGTCCTGCACATCGGAAAAAATCAAAGTCATTTCGTTATCCTGATTCAAGAAGGCCGTACCGGAATAATCAAGATCGACCCGAAAACCCAAACCGCTGATTGCCGTCGCCGCCGAAGCCTCTTTTTTGAATTGGCTGGTAAAACTGCCAGGCAAATAACTGAGACGCGCGGAAACGACATTGACCGAATCCGTTTGTCCGATTAAACGTCCGGTCACGGTCAAGCTGGCGTTGGCGCCCGGATCCATGTCCGGCAAACTCCAGCCGTAAGCGCCGCTCGTCGGTTCAATCGAAGCGCCGGCAAAAATGAAATTTTCCGGATACTGGATTTCCAAACGCAAACGCGACAAGACATATTTCGTCGGATTGTGATAATCAATCACATAAGAAAATTCCTCGCCCGCCAAAACTTTTTCCGGGGCTTTGATTTTCAAATCCAAAGCGCTGATATCGCCGCCTTGATTGAAAAAATAAGAATAAGCGAAATAAGCGACGGCCGCTAGCAAAGCCACTCCCAATAAACGACGTAAAAATTTCCTAAAAAAAGACGGCCGTTTCTTGATATTCATTTTACTGACATCAACCCGTTGACCCTTTTTATTGCTATAAACTTCGGACAGATCGGAGTCAATATCGCGATCGCGCACTTCGCGTTTGACGACGCGTTCAAAATTGGCGACTTCGCGATCGGTCGGCACCGGACGTTCCACGAAAGACGACAGGCCGGAAGCGGGCTCTCGACCGACTTTCAAGACTCTTTTTACTTTTTTTTCGGACATATTTTTAAATTAATTTATATAACGATTTAAAATCAATCAAGCGCGGCGCTCGGCCCCGCCAACAGCGACCAATATTTATCGCCAGCCAAACGATCGCTGATTTCCCAGCCCCGTTCGCCGACCAAATTTTCCGGATATCGCCACAGAATATTCTGATCGACCGGTAAAATCAACCGACCGATAAATTCGCTGGCCATGGCGCCCGGTTGTTTCTGAACCAATAAAGAATAGGGCTGTAAACGGACGGCCGACGGATTAAGTCGGACATTGATTTTCTCCCGCCACGTTTCGGCCCGGTCGGCAGTGAAAAAATTAAAAGGCAAGCTATATCTTAAAGTCACCACCGCGGTTTCTCCCGGATCAACCATCACCCAATCGGCAAAAACGGTTTTACCGTTCTCCGCGTAGATTTTAACTCCCGTGGCGACATCATTGACGGCCGCTCGCTCGTTCGCCAGGAAAGGATTGTCTTGCCAACCGGCCTCCGGTTTTTCTTGAAGATATTTATCTTCGGGAGATTGAAAGCCATCCGCACTCAACAGTTGACTGCCTAAAGGCACATAAACGCGCAACCAATTGACGTTGCGCACACCCACCAAGGGTTCGTTCTTCAGGCCGTGGTGCGTTCGCGTAATCACCAACGTATTGATAATTTTCCCGTCGACATCAACCACGCTCGTTTGCTCGATTTTTTCCGTGATGACGCGGTCGGTTTTCTGTCCGGCGATATTGGTATTAACGACCAACAAATAATCTTTCGCGGTCTCCTTTATTTCTCCCGCCCAATTACGCTTGAGCGCTTCGCTTTGCAAAAGCGGATCGGAAAAATAAAACAAAATTTGTTTGGCCGACATGTTTTGCTCAAAAATCGCGATAATTTTCAACAAATTGTCTTTATCCAATTTCTGAGGCAAAATTTCCAAAATCTTTTCCAACAAATCGCCGATAATTTTTTTCGGTTTATTTTCTTCGCCGATCGGCAAACCTGCTACCGCTTCGGGATTAGTTTGAGCCAGATTCTTTTGCTCGGTAATTTTTTGAACGGTTTCCCAAAAATTTTCGGAATCGATCGTCAGGCCATACTCCGCTTGCAAATCTATCGGACCGGTAATTTCCAAAAATTGTTCCACCACCGTCGGCGTCACGCCGATAACGCCGTCCACGCTCGGTCCGTCGCTCTTGGCATAAAACCACATCAAATTTTTGGCCGTTGTCGGCCAATCCGGCCACCAATTGGCGTCCCAAAAATGCCACAGCGGATTAACGAGCCATAGCGGTTCGGGAGCGGTCACCCGAATATTCAGGCCCGCCTCCGTATCATAAGAACCGCCGCCCGGAACTTCCAAATTACGAATTTTTCCTTCTCTTAAATCAACCAAAGCATAACTGCCCAAAAAGCCGCCACTCGCCCGCAATTCGGCGTTATTCTGAAAAACCAACAAGTATCGTTTATCGCGACTCAAACCGAAAACCTCTTTCAGACGATCGCCGGCGGAAATGAAATTATCCAAATTATCGGCCAAAAGAACGGCCTGCAAACGCAAAGATTCAAACTGACGGCGATAAGCCTCCGGCAAATTGTCCGCATTAACATTAGCCAAGGTTTTTTCCAGTTTTCGCGCTTCGGCTACGGCCGCGTGTCCGTGGATTAAAAAATTATCCAATTTCGCCTGAAAATCGTCTTGATCGTCATTGAATAAACTGTCGGTGGCCGCCGCCAAATTATGGCCCAAAGAAGCGGCCACGGCGCCGGCGGTCAAGAATTTTTTGCTTTCGGTCGCCAGTTTTATTTTCGGATCCTTGGATAAAGAAGCCAAGAAAAGAAGCGCATCGTTAATTTCTCCCAATTCCGTTTGCGCCGCCAAAAAATCGGCACCGGCGGCTTGAAAGCGCGCGTCGGCATTTTTAAAATCCAAACGCGACACGGAATCGGCCGCGGCCAACAAATTATTCAAAGCGGATTGTGATTGATTCATCACTCTCGCTTCCAACTCGTGCAAATTAAAAAATTTAAAATACGATAATACTTTCAAAGGTAAAATAATCAATAACAAAATAATCGCGAAAGAAAATAAGGAGCGATACTGAGTCGCCTTGGTTTCGGCTCGAGCCGCCCGCTCCTCGGCGCGCCGCGCACGCGGATTAAACCGCAAAGCCGCCTGAAACATTCTCTGACGATGCTGCAAAATTTCCCGGACACCCCGTTTCGAGCGCAAACGCGCCGGTCGTTTCAACTGCTTAAAGCCAAATGACCAGCCCTTAAAATTAAATATCGGCCACGGCGCATTAAAGCCGCGCTTAATATTCTTCGCGGACGGCATAAACTGCCAGCCCTGCGAAATCTTCAATCCTTTGAGGCGCTTCGCGCGATCGGCCAAATCTACCGCCACCTTAATGGCCGCAATCGGTCGCGACTTTTTGACCGATAATCGAAATTTATTCAATCCGATTGCAATTTGTTCCGCCCACAATCGCTTAGACCTCGTCAACGATTTTTCCGGGTGGCGTTTCGGCGACGACGAGGTCGCTTGATTGACGCTTCTCAAATCCACGACAAAATTAGAGTATCGCTCTCTTTCCGGATTATCATAAAATTGACGGCGGTTTTTTACGGACATAAATCAAAATGAATCATGATTTCAATTTTTTTTCGAAGTTAAAACTTGATGATAAATTTCTTTGGTTTCACGGGCGCATTCCCACCAATTGTATTTTTTAGCCTGTTCGCGGCCGCGCTCTTTCAAGACGACGCGTAAATTTTCGTCTGTCAACAAGCCGGTAATTTTGACGAACATATCGGTCTCGTCTTCCGGATTGAAATATAAAGCCGCTTCTCCCAACACTTCCGGCAAAGAGGCGCGATCGGAGCTGGCCACCGGACAACCTTTGGCCATAGCTTCCAGGGGCGGCAAGCCGAACCCTTCATACAAAGAAGGAAAGATATAAGCACGCGCTTCGGCATAAAAAACCTCCAACTGCGCGTCCGGAACATAACCGGGAAAAATTACCGGACTGTTGATGTTTTCTTTCTGCCAAATGTTCAGAGCGCGAGCACTTGTCTGCAAACGATCATAAAAATAATCGTTTTTACCGACCAAAACCAAACGTAAGTCCGAACGAACGGCATGCAATTTGGCAAATACCCGCAATAACGCTTCCAAATTTTTATGCGGATAAGCGTTGCCGACATACAATAAAAAATCGCGAGGAATATGATATTGCGCCAAAGTCTCCCGATTATCCAGTTTAGAAACGAATAAAGAGTCCCGTCCTTTGGCCAAATTGGCGACACCCTCGTAAGTGACGACGATCTTTTCCGGACGCACTTTAAACTGACTGATAATATCGTTTTTGGTAAACTCGGAAACGGTGATTATCTTTCGCGCCCGGCGCAAAGCCGTCAAAATCACCACCCGATAAAAAAGATTTTTTAAATAATATGAGAAACGGGAGCGCGTCGTGGCACGCACCGTGGGAAAATGGGTCAAAATCAAATCGTGAATCGTCACCACGAACTTGGATGGCGTCAAAACCGGCACGTTGAAATGCGGAAAATGAACTAAATCCAATTTTTCCCGCCACAAATAAAAGGGCATCAACAATTGTTCCGACCAGGAATACCAGGGGCACGGCAATTTTACTTTCTTGACCCAGGGGCAATCCGCGACAAATTCGTCAAAATTAGCCGGGCTCAAAAAAATTACATAACTAAAATCCTCGCCTTCTTCAGCGGGCGAGGCGTCGGAAATTCTGATAATATTGTCAACCACTTCTTGGGTATAGCGACCTAATCCTTTGCCGATCGGGCCGTAGAAGCGGGCGTCAATGCCGATTCTCGTCATGAATTTAAATGAATATAATTAAGCGGTCGGCAAATTTTCCGGTGGCGCGGCGTCTTTATTGGCAAAATCTTCAATTCGGACAGAGGCCGCCTTATCGGATATAACCGAATCTTGAAAAATATCAGCCAAAGGCACGGTTTTTTCCATTTCCACCGGTAAAGAAGAGGGGGCGTCGGCTTTTTTGCCCGGCGCTTTCTGCATCATCGCCGCTTTGACGTTAGCCTCAATCGGAAAATGCCAAACTGTGGCCAACTCTTCAATGTTATATACTCCCGGATTACGACCCCGGGAATCGGAACGGTTGATATAAGCTTTAAAAAGTTTCCGTTTTTTGTCCAACAAGCGCGGCGCTTTTCGAAAATATTGCGTTTTCGTCATGGTCATATCCACATCCGGCTTCAAATTATTCAAGTCCAAAGCCGCAAATTGTTTCATAAAACCGACGATGCCGTTGGCCACCTTCGCTTTGTTCATCACATCTTTTTTGGCCAGATAGACCACCCGAAATTTAGCCTCAAAAGACAATTTGGACGCCTTGATTTGGATGGCCTCCACTTTACGTTTTTCGCCCGGCGTCAAATCCATCATTGTCTTCGGCTTGTCTTCTTTTTTATCGCTAGAATCAATGTCGCCCCAAATCGGATAGATGACCTCGCTCAAATCGCCCAAAGCGGTTACCGCTCGAACATCCAAACCTGTTCCGGTTTTTGCTTTCCGACCGAAAATCTTATTGATTTCTTTTTCCGATTCTTTGACCCAATCAAAACCGATCGGCACCACGATAATTTGGAACCACAGCTGTTCGCCCTGCCGCAAAGAACCGCAAAGATCCATCAGACTGGCCATCGGATCTTTAAACTGCGTTTCGCTCGGCCCCATCTGATGTTCAAATTCCTGATAACATTTAATCGGGTAAACCCAAGAATCTTTTTGAATGAATTCCGCTCCCCATAAATCATATTCGTCATCCGGAACCTGGGCCGGCACGGCCTCCACATAGTCGTCCACTTCGGAAATTTCCGCATCCGGATATTGCGAATAAACGGAAGACTCCACCAGATTGCGGAATTCTATGGGCGTGCGAATCAAAAATTGCGTATAGCCCTCAATGCTGACGACTTCGTAACTGAATGATTTTTGAAATATGCCCTCAAACCATTTTTCAAAAAAATTAACCGAACCGTGCGCACCGGCCAAGTAGGTGAACATATTCTCCACCGCCTTCGGCGATTGTTCATTGCCGCGCGGAATATCAATGGCCAACAAGACGAACTTATGATTTTTTTCCCATTGCAAGCGTATCCAAACCAAATAAACCTCCCTGACGCCCAACAAAAAAATGACGGCAATAATCAGCCAACCGAAGTTGCCTAAAAACGCCCAAAACATCTGATCGGGGGGCAAATTTATAAACCTTTCCCAAGCGCCGGTATAAATGACGATATCCATATAAAACCGTTAAAAATAGAGAAATAATGACCGCAATTTACCTTCATATTTTAACATATAAAGCTAAAAAAATAAAATCCAATCTTGCTTGATTGGATTTTATTTTAATTTTTATGCAAATTAGAGTTGTCGACAGGCGACCAAACGACGACCGGAACTTATTTCTGCCATTCTTTCAGGCCGTAAACACCGCGGCTGGTCAGGATATAGCGGTTGTCCAGAATCAATTCGTTATGTACCGTGGCGGCATTGGCCGTCTTATGATCAAACTTCATTTCATTGATTTTTTTGGCAATGTCGGTAAAGTGCAAAGGTTGACCGTTGTGTTTTAAAATCAAATAAATTTTATCGTTAACGGTTTTCGGTTTCACCTCGCCCCAGTGCGCAATTCCCCATTCGCCGTATTTATTCTGTTCCAAATTCTTCATCGCCTGCATCAAAGAATATAAGACCTTGTTGCTGTTGATGATTTCACCCTTGTCCGGAAAAACCTGGCTTTTAAAGACAGCCGTAATATCGGCGTTGTCGGTGCCGTCGGCGCCGTTAAATTTGTTCGCATGCTTATTGTAAGCATCCAATTTTTTCAATAAAGTCAAAAGCTCTTCGGTCGTAAAAGTCTTTTTTAACAGCTCGATATTTTTTAACAAATCGTCAGCCAATTCCTCCAAATGATCAATCCCTTCATTTTTGATTCTGAAAGAAGGATTAAATTTATCGGATTCGGCCACCAATTCCAATTCGTCTCCCAACAATCTGGAAATGAGAAAATTAAAATGATTGTGATAGGCGCGGCGATTAAGTTCATATTCCGGTTTATCGGCCGATAACTCACTATTGATTTCCATGCAAACGACGGACAAAATATTCAACAAATAATCGCGTCCGATCAAACCGCCGTGCTCCCTTAAAAGGCCCATGACAATGTCTTTCAAGGTGGTGATGGAACTGCCCAAATTTTCCAGCTTTTTAATTTTCTTGATGCTGGAGACTTCTATTTGGCGCACCCGTTCTCTGGTCAATTTATGCAATTGACCGATTTTTTCCAAAGTTTCGCCTTTATCGCCTTTCAGTCCGAAACGACGGGACAAGACATCTTTCTCCCGATCCAATAAATCGGCAAACAAAGAAGTCACGATGTTAATCGCGTCCAAACGGGCAAACTCTTCGGATTTTTTATCTTTAACCATTTTGCCTAATAAATTTTCCATATAAAAAAAATGAAACCCATTAACTTATTTATCCTTCCTCAGCTTTAATCCCTCCTAATCTATCATATTATTTTATATTAGTCAACCCCCGATAATACCGCCAAATCTCCCGATACTGTTTTAGGAGAAATTGCTCTAATATAAGAGAAAATATAAAGATAAGCACTACTCTGACAACAATAAAAACTTTACTGATAAAATTTTGTTTTTTCCAATATTTGACATAAATAAAATGTTGGTTCAAATGCGACCAAGCGCGAATTTGACGACTTTTGCGATAACGGGAGAAAATCGTCCTCCAAAAACCGTGCCCGGAAACGGCCGCGGTACGATCATGATAAACCAAAGCATCGGGTACCAAACAAGATTTATAGCCCGCCAAAAACAAACGATAAGCCAAATCGCAATCTTCTTTATACATGAAAAAACTTTCGTCAAAATAGTGCGGTCCGGCCGTTCCGCGAGGATGCTCGGCAATTTTATCCAAAGCGCTGAAACGAAAAAGACCGGCTGCTCCGGACGGCCCCAAAATGGACGCTGAATCGAATTGGCCGCGATCCTCCAGTCCCTGCCCCAAATCTTGAAAACGCAATCCCCTTTTTAAAATCAACCCGGCAGAATCAATAATTTTTGTCTTCTGACGGGAGGCAAAATCCCAGCGCAAAATTTTCGGACTGACCGAAGCGAGCGCCGGTTCTTTTTCCAGGGCCGCCAATAATTTCCGAATGGTATCCGACGCCAACAGCGTATCCGGATTGATGATTAAAAAATAGGGCGCACCGGCGGTCCGGGCCGCTCGCAGTAAAACGTTATAAGCCTGCCCAAAACCCAGATTTTTCCCTACTCCCAAATATTCCAAAGATTGCCCGGCCAACATCTCCCGATTTTTTGAATATTCCGACGGGCTGTTGTCAAAAACATACACACGATAATCGTCGGCGGGCAAAAAAGACAGAGCTTGCCGCAAACTCGGTAAAAAATCCGCCAAATATTTGACGCTGGCTTCTTTATAAACAATGACGCCGACGGCTAATTTCATATCGTCATCTTATCGTCCAATTTTTCTTTGGCGAAATTTTGCACGCGCAATAAACTGTCAAAAGTGCCGGCGTCAAACCATTCCCCCTTGATCATTTCCACCTCCAGTTCCCCTTTTTCCAGGTACCAATTGTTGATATCCACGATTTCCAGTTCACCGCGGGCACTCGGCTTGACCTCTTTGGCGATTTGCACGACGCGATGATCATAGACATACAAACCGGTCACCGCATAATCGCTTAAATGTTCCTGCGGTTTTTCCACGATTTTCACCGCCTTCATATTTTCATCAAATTTAACGACGCCGAATCTTTCCGGATCCGACACTTTTTTGGCGAAAACTTTGGCGCCACCTTTAAAATTTCTGATCACCTCGCCGAAATCGTCCTCAAAAATATTATCGCCCAAAATCATGGCCACATCTTCATGATCGATGAAATTCTCGCCGATCAAAAAAGCCTGCGCCAAACCCTCGGGATGATCTTGAATTTCATAAGTGAATTTGACGCCGAATTGCTTGCCCGAACCCAACAAATTGAGATAATCGCCGGCTCTTTCCGGAGCGACAATAATCAAAATTTCCTTGATACCGGCCTTAATCAGAGTATCCAGGGGATAATAAATCATCGGCCGATTATAAACCGGCAACAATTGCTTGGAAGTAATTTTGGTCAGCGGTTTTAAGCGAGTGCCCGAACCGCCGGATAAAATGATGCCACGCATATTTTTTATGTTAATTGTTTTCTAAATATTCTTTTAAAGCTACTTTCCAAGGGCGCAATTTTCTGAAACGAGTATTGTCCAAAACGGAAAATTTCGGCCGACGCGCCGGTCGCGGCACATTTTCGCCGCGTACCGCGCGAAGATTGGCGGCAATTCCCCGCAAACGAAAAAGTTCCGTGGCCGCGTCATACCAAGTGACCGGTCCTTCGTTGATTAAATGATAAATTCCGAACGGCTCCTCCAGTTCCCAGAGACGCTTCGTGGCCGCCGCCAAATCAGGCGTATAGGTAAAACAACTCAATTCTTCATTGACGACCGGCAATTCTTCCTTGGTCTTCACCAACTCCAACATCGTGTCAAAAAAACTCGGCTTGGCATGTTCGCTCGCGCCCCGCGGTCCGAAAAGCTTGGACGTTCTGATCAAATAATATTTCAAACCGGACGCGGCGCGGCGTAATATTTCTCGTTCGCCTTGAAATTTGCTTTCGCCGTATTTGTTAACCGGATTGGGCGTATCGTTTTCGACAAATTGTCGTTTCAACTCCGTGCCGCTAAAAACGTAGTCCGAAGAATAATGAATCAAAACCGCTCCCTGCTCCAAAGCCAAGTCCGCCAAAACAGCCGGCAGATCAACATTCAACTGCCGAGCCAGCCGATATTCTTCCTTGTCTTCGCATTTATCTACGGCATTATAGGCGACCGCATTGATAATTAAATCCGGATGCAACTCCCTGACCCGGGCGGCCAGCAAATCAAAATTCAAAACATCCGATTCGTCTTTATCCCAAGAAACGACCGCATAATCTGCGGCGAGCAGTTTGGTTAATTGCGTGCCCAAGTTCCCTTGTCCGCCGAGAATAAGAATAGTCATATGATTTCAGTATAATTGAAAGATAAGCTAAAATCAAGAAAAAATGTTGTCATGAGAATATATAAAAAATCCTTCAAACTCCATAAACCGACTCAAGCCGATTATAGAATTCAAAGGATTGAAGATTTACTTGGCGACAGCCAAGCGAGGAAAAACCACATAATGGCCGAACTCGCCATACCATAACAAATCATAGGCAAACCGATCGGCATAAATGATCAAACCGTTGGGATAAACGTGAACCGGGGTCACAAACCATTGATTATCTGATCGAGTCAAGAAAAAAGTGGCCTGACCGTCTTGGCGCAAACGGTCATAATACGTTTCGCAGAAATAAATAATCTGCGCTTGCGTCAAATCCGATTTGTCCAAATCGCGATTAATGCTTCTAAAAATTTGAGCGAAGGTTCCGTCGCCGGTCATTTCGGCGATATCAACGATAATTTCTCTGGTGGCCGGACCGGACTGATCAAGCTCCGGAAATTCAAAATTTTTATCAATATAAGCGCGGAAAGTTTCCCGAGCGTTAACAATCAAATCTTGACCGTCCAAAGCGGGGATCACAATTTTTTCTCCCTCGGAAATGATTTTCAACAAGGGAACATTTTCTCCGGAGTCGGCCACGGTTTGACCGAAGGAAAAACCGCAACAAATGCCGACAAACAAAAAACAAAAAATAAACTTTTTCATGACACTTAATTTTAAAAGATCAACAAAAAAATAGCGATAAAATATTTAATTGACCGTGCCGGATTGTCCGTCAACGATGCTCTTAAATATCAAGCTATAATATAATAAAGACGATTTTTTGTCAATTCTTGCGGCCATTCTCAGGGCCCCGATTTAAAGCCATTGCTTGTCCTGCCGGACCAACAATTCGCCGGCTCGTTCCGGCTCGGCCATGATTTCTTTAACGATCTTTTCCATCCTGACGCCTTGCGAGCCCTTCACCAAAATAACATCGCCGGATTTGATGCGATTCTGCAAGAAACGTCCGGCTTCTTCCGCCCGATCAAAATAAAAAATATAATCGTCCGACAACCCGGCCGCGGTCGCGCCGCGAATGATGTCGCGCGCCTTCTCGCCGACGGCAATTAAATGATTAATGCCGCTCTCGGCCACTTTGGCGCCGAGCAGGCGATGACCATCTTGCGTATATGGTCCTATTTCCAACATATCTCCCAAAACCGCATATTTTTCGGATGCGCCTTCAATCTTGATTCGTCGCAAAACATCCACGGCGTTAACGGCCGCTTCCGGCGAAGAGTTATAGGTATCGTCAATAATAAAAGTCTGTTTGATGCCCGATAAGACGGACAAACGTCCCGGAGGGAGCGTAAAATTCCGTAAAGAATGAGCCATCTCCAAAAGATTAAGATCAAAATAAATGCCGACGGCCACGGCCGCCAAAGCGGCATAAATGGCCGGCTCGGCCATGACATTTTTCATAAAAACCGGCACGATGGAACCTTTATAATTTAATTTGAAATTGAGTCCGACGATTTCATAATTGCCTTTGGTAAAATTAAACACCAAATCCTGCGCCTGCAGATCCGCCCCAACTTGCAAGCCGTAAGTAATCGCTCGCGCCCGGCTGGCCGCCGACATATTGCGCGTCGCCTCGTTATCGTAATTCAAGACCGCCAACCCTTGGCTGTCCAAACTCTCCACCAAAACTTGCTTCTCTTTTTTAATGTTCAAAACACTGCCAAAATACTGCAAATGAGAATAACTGACGGCCGTTACCAAACCGATATCCGGCGGCGCGATTTGCGTCAGATAGGCCATATCGCCCGGCCGATCAATCCCCATTTCCAAGACCAGAACGCGCGGATAATTTTTATCTTTTATCAAAAGCAACGACAAAGCGCGGCCAAAAATCAACAACCAACCGAAAAGATTACTGCCGGCGGATTCCCGGCCGATGATGGCCAGGGGCAAACCGATTTCATTATTATAATTTTTTTGACTCATGCGAACCGCCAGCTTGCCTTTCAAAACCGCATAAATCGCTTCTTTAGCGCTGGTCTTGCCAATGGAACCGGTAATACCGACAATCACCGGTTGATATTTTTTCAAGATCAATCGGGATAAAAATTTCAATTTAAATTCTAATATTTTACGCATAAAAAATCTTAATTAGTCCTGGTTTTGGGCACCCGATAATATTTCAACATAAAATCTGCGATATCTTTCCAAAGCGGCACGACCGAACCCTCGGCAAAATCCACGTCTTTAGGATTGTCTATTTTCGTCAGCATCACAAAAACCGGTTCGTTAATCGGCGCGATGCCGATAAAAGTATGAATATAATTATCGGTGCTATACCCGCCGGCGGCGGCCACTTGCGCCGTGCCGGTTTTACCGCCGATATAATAACCTTCAATATAGGCCCGCTTGGAATGGCCGCGCTCCACGACATTAACCAACATCGCGGCCACCGTGTCGGCCGTCTTGCCGGAAATGACCTGTCGAACTTGTTTCGGCAAAATCTCCTCGCGCTGTCCGTTTTTGATGATGGCTTTGACGACATACGGTTTCATCAAAATACCGCGATTGGCGATGGCCTGATAAGGCATAATCATCTGCAAAGGCGTAACCGCGATACCTTGGCCGAAAGAAGCGGTAGCGGCGTCAATCTCTTTCACTTTGTTGCCCAAAAGATTGCCGATATTGCCGGGGCTCTCCGCCCCCAATTCTACGCCGGTTCTCTCCCCAAAACCGTAGTTATGAACATAATCGGCAAAAACTTTCGGACCGACTTGACGCATGGCGAAAATCGCTCCCGTATTCAAAGAATTTTCCAAGACGGCATTCATATCCACCAAACCGTGCGGCCCGTGCGTGCTGAAATCGGAATTTTTAATCGGCTTCGGCCAACCGTTAATCATTATTTGTCCTTCGTCGTAATAAGTGGTGGCCGGATTAACTTTGCCCTGATCGATGGCGATAGACATGGTTACCACTTTAAAAACCGAACCGGGTTCATATTGATAAAGAAGCGTCGGATTATTGTAGTCGCCGATATCCGCGACATTTTTATAATTATTGGGATCAAAATCCGGCACCGAACACATCGCGATCAGCGCGCCGGTTTTCGGGTCCATAACGATAACCGAGCCGCCGTCGGCATCATGCTTTTCGACCGCCGCCTGCAATTTTTCGCAAGCGACAAACTGCACATTGCGATCGATAGTCAAAACCAAATCGGCGCCATCCACCGGTTTGACGTATTCGCGATCGTTGACAATCAACATATCGCTCTGCCCGCCCTTCTCCGATTTCAAGGATCCGTATTGTCCGAATAACTCGTCGTTAAAAAATTCTTCCAAGCCGTATTTGCCCTGACTGTCGTTGTCGGCATAACTCACAAAACCCAGAAGATGAGCGCCGATTTCATTCTCCGGATAATACCGCATCTTTTCCGATCGAAAACCGATGCCCGGAATCCGCACTTCTTGGGCGGGGTTGTCGGCATCACCGACATTTTTATAAAATACTTTCTCGCCTTTGATTTCCAAATCTTCGGCCGTCAGCGGCGTGGAAGTGGAACTGGACAGAAAAGCAAACAATTTCAATAATACGGTCTTATCCAATTTTTTATTTTCCAAGGGCTCGTAGACGTCGCCGGGCTTATCCAGTCGTTTCAAATAGTCGGCCAAAGTCTTTTCCTTGGTGGTCGTGGCAATCAGCGGCGTGGAACTGCCTTGCGCTTTTAATTCCTCTTCCAAAAGCGGCCGATCAAAGAATTCATAGAATTTTTCCGCCAAATCCGCGGGATCGATCACGTCTTTCGGCACGGCGTACAAAAGAGCGAAATCTTTATTGGTGGCGACGGGATACAACTTTTCCTGACCGTTAACGGTTTCGGTAAAAAAAATCTGACCGCGCTCCGGTGCCAATTGACCGGAAATTTGCTGTTGACTGGCGGCCAGGGCCGTATAAAAATCGCATTGCCTGATTTGTAATAAAAACAATTTATAAATCAAAGCGCCGAGCAATAAAAAAATAATCGCTACGACTAAGCGCCAGCGACTACTATTGATTTGATTTTTTTCCGGACGAGAGTTGTTTTTAGAATCGCGCCACATAATTACCTGATTATCTATTTAAACGAAGCTTATCTTCGGGCCACCACGGCATGAGGAACAACGATATATTCTACATTGCCGACCGCCACCATATCCAAGCCTTGTGTGCGGGAATTCAAGGAATAATAAGATTGGATGGCATTAACTTTTTCTTCCGCTTCCGCTTTCTGGCTGGCCAAGGTCGCCACCTGCGATTTCAAATCGCGCAAAACAAAGCCTTGCACGGTCAAAGAAGTGACTGTCACCAGATAGAAGACGCCGGCGGTCAAACCTAAAGCCAACAAACCGAAATTAAAATATTTCAGATTGAAGCGGCGGCCGCAACCGGCGGATTTTTTTTGCTGAGAATAGCAATTGACGATTTTAGTCATAATACTGGTAGCCGTCTTGCCCGCTGACGAACGGCGAACGAAGAGGCGGAAAAAGGTTTATATTAATTTAAAAATTATCTGTTTTAAGCGCGGCGCGGAATTTGGCACTACGGGCGCGGGGGTTGGCGGCCATTTCGGCCATAGTCGGAATCAAAGGTTTTTTGGTCAAGATGCGCAAATGATCGGTTAAAGCCAATTCTTTAAAAAATCTTTTGACAATCCGATCTTCGCCGCTATGGAAAGATACGACCACCAAGCATCCTGTCGGTTTCAAGAGATTGACCGCTTCCGGCAAAACCGCGGACAAGGCGGCCAATTCTTCATTCGTTTCCATTCTCAACGCCTGAAAGACGCGCGTCGCCGGATGAATCTTGGAATAAAACCGGAACGGAACGACTTGTTCAATAATAGCCACGAGATCGGCCGTCGTGACAATTTTTTTCCGATGACGGGCGGCGACAATCGCCTTGGCAATCTGATAAGCCCGGCGCTCTTCCCCGTATTCCCGGAAAATTCTGGTCAACTCCAGTAAGGGATATTGATTGACGATATCAACCGTGGCGGCCTCAGTCGGACCGAAAGCCATATTGAGCGGCCGATCGCCCTTGAAAGAAAAACCGCGCGCTTCGTCGTCCAATTGCGCCGACGACAGACCGAGATCGAAAACAATGCCGTCAAATTTCGTTTCCGCCGGAAAATTGGCGTTCACAATGTCTTTTAAGTTTTTAAAATTATCTTGCACTAAAACTATTTGTTTGATTTTTCGTCGCGTAATTTCCGCGGCCGCATTCTTGATGGCCAGTTCATCCAAATCTATGCCCAAAATTTTTCCTTTCTCCCCGACTCTTTCCGCCAAAGCGAGCGTATAACCGGCGCCGCCCAAAGTACAATCAATGAAACGGCCGCCGCCTTGAGGATTCAGATATTCCAGGACTTCAGCCAGCATTACCGGAACATGAGAATAAGTCGTCATAAAATTTTAAATGCCCAGGTTTCCCAATTCTTCGGCAATCGCGTTGCTGTTCTTTTCCGATTCACCTTTATATTTATTCCAAGCCGCTTCGTTCCAGATTTCCAAATGATTATACAAACCGGCGATAACCACATTTTTCTTGACCCCGGAAAACTGCCGCAAATACTCCGGCAAAGTCACCCGACCCTGACTGTCAAATTCCACGTCCATCGCTCCGGCCAACATATGACGCATAAAAGCGCGCGCCTTGGCCTGACTGATCGGCAAAGAAGCGAATTTCTGAGCGATCTTTTCAAACTGTTCTTGGGAATATAAAAATAAGCAGTTATCCAAACCCTTGGTAACAACTGCTCCTTTCTTTAAAATAATTCTAAACTTAGCCGGTATAGCCAAGCGTCCTTTGTCGTCTAAGTTGTGGCGATATTCTCCGATGAACATAGAGGAGTGAGTGAGGAAGAGTGATGAAGACAAGCATATTCACCACTCTTCCCCAAAATTCACCTTATACATTTTATTATACACCACTAAGCCACTACGGTCAACACTGGGCTTTTGTTTAAAATAAGCTCAAAAATAAACAAAAAAGTCACTTTTCAACAGTGACTTTTTTTAATTGAAATAATTTGCCAAAATCGTCCAAAAGTTTTCAACAATTAATACACAGGCCTAAAATCATCTTTTTTTAGGCTGGAAGCAATTTTTTGGCGATACCGATAATCGGCTCCCGATCATAAATCGGCTCCACAATGGAATAAGCGGCGAACTTTTTGTTCTTTTTACCGCGCCGCGCTTCGGCTTCTACCGGAATTTTCAAGGCATACGCGAGAGCGTTGGCGGTAATGACGCCGATACGCAAAGACGTAAAACTCCCGCCGCGATTGGCGACAACTATTTTCTTTAAAGCGCTCAATTTTATTTTTTTGCTTGCCAACATCCGCGCGATGGCCGGCAATAATTTTTCCGCCTGTTGTCGCGGCGCCTTGATTTGACGGCGAGCCAAGGGCTTGACGGCAAGGCTATCCGAGTCGGCAACGAATCCCGACTTATACAAAGCGATAACTATTTCATCATGACCGGCGGTATTTATATAAAGAATCATATGATGATGGATAAAATCTTTTTTATTTCTCCCAAACTATTGACCCTGACCAACTTTTCCCGCAACTTCGCCGCTCCCGGCAAACCCTGCATATACCAAACGAGATGCTTGCGCAGTTCAATGATACCCGTCTTCCCCGCCAACGTTTGCTCCAGGGCGGCATGCGTCAGCGCGATTTTAAAAATCTGTTTCGGTTTTAAATCAACGATTTTGCCGCTTTTAATTTCTTTGAAGAGCCACGGTCGCCCCAAAATGCCGCGTGCCAACCCCAAGCCGTCGGCACCGCTTTTTTTCAGCGCTTGCCGGGCGTCCGTCAAACTGTTTATCCCGCCATTGGCCAAAATAACTCCTTTAAAATATCGTCGTGCTTTTTTAATAATCCGGAAATCGGGCGCGCCGACAAATCCTTGGCTCAAGGTCCGGCCGTGAATCATCACGGCCGCCACCGGCAAATCGGCAATATTTTTCAAAAACTTCAGCGCATCCACTTCGCCGGCCTGGACGCGAATTTTAAGGGAAACCGGCAAAACGGTATTTTTCAAAACCGCCTCAATAACGGCGCGAGATTTTTCCAAATTCTTCATCAAGCCGCAACCGGCGCCCTGTTTGCAAATCTTCGGTACCGGACAACCGAAGTTAATGTCAATTCCGTCCGGTTTCACCCGTTCGGCGATAATACGCGTCGCCACCGCGAAATGCTCCGGATCAGAACCGAAAAGCTGAACGATATAATATTTTTCCCGGCGGCGATTGAATTTTAACAACTTTAAAGTCGCATTTCCCTCACAACGATCCGTTTGATTCTTTGGGCCGACCTTGCCCTGTCGACCGGGTTTTCCGATTCGGCTCTTCCCGACTGGCTGATTATAATACAAAGCCGTCGCCGAGGCCATTTCGCTATACAAAACATCCGCTCCGTATTTTTTGCAAATCTGACGAAAAGCGGAAGTAGTGAATCCGGCCATCGGCGCCAACGCTAAAATCGGCCGACCGGTCTTTTGCAGTTTTTGCCAAAAATTAAGGGGCATGATTATTTTTTATTCTTTTCTTTTTCTTAATATATAACCGCTTTTCGCGTCTTCCATTATATAACCGCTATCCTCGATATCTTTCCTGAGTTGATCGGACAGTTCCCAATTTCTTTCTTGACGAGCAATTTGTCGTTTCAAAATCATTTCCTGAATTAACGCCGGCAAATCGGTTAACTCTAAAATCTGTTCTGCTCCTTCTCCGGCTTTATTTAAATCCAGACCCAAAACTTTATCAAACTCCAAAATCGTCGCCGACTTATCGGCCTCGCTTAATTTAGATTTCAAAACCGAGGAGACGATAGCCAGCGCTTCCGGCATATTCAAATCATTATTTATCGCTCCCAAGAATTCTTCTTTAAAATCATGATTTACTTTTCCCTGTTCATCGCCGAGCGCTTTAACGTGCAAACGCAAATTTTTAAGACCGGATTCGGCCTGCCTCATCCCCTCCTCGCTATACTCCATCGGCTTGCGATAATGAACTTGCAAAGCGGCAAAACGATAGGCGAGCGGGTCGATTCCCTTCTCAATGAAAGTTTTTTCCAAAGTCAAAAAGTTATCCTCGCTCTTGGCCATTTTTTTACCGCCGGCGATATTCAAAAATGCGTTATGCATCCAATAATTGAAGAATTTTTTTCCGGTGGCGGCTTCGCTCTGAGCGATTTCGTTGGTATGGTGGATGTTGATATGATCAATGCCGCCGCAATGGATGTCCAGCTGATTTTGCAAATATTTCAAGCTCATGGCCGAGCATTCGATATGCCAGCCCGGAAAACCGACGCCCCAGGGCGAATCCCACTCCATCTGACGCTTCCGGCCTCCGTCGGCTGACGGAGAAAATTTCCACAAAGCGAAATCGGTCGGATTCTTTTTTTCCGGATTCTTTTCCACCCGCGCGCCTTCCTTCAATTCTTCCAACGGCAAATGGCTCAATTTATTATAATCCGGTACTTTGGCGGTATCAAAATAAATCCCGTCGGCAGTTTTATAGGTATAGCCTTTGTCCTCCAAGATTTTAATCATCGCAATCTGCTCGGGAAGATGATCGGTCGCTTTGCACCAAATATCCGGCGCCAAAATATTCAGGGCGACCAAATCTTGTTTGAAGGCGGTCGCAAAAAATTCCGTGATTTTCCAAGCGCTTTTTCCGGTTCGTGCCGCTCCGGCCTCCACCTTGTCCTCTCCCATGTCCCGATCCCCGGTCAAATGGCCGACATCGGTGATATTCATGACACGTCGCACGGCATAACCGTTATATTGCAAAATACGCACCAAGAAATCCTCAAACAAATAACTGCGCAAATTGCCGAGATGGGCATAGTTATAAACGGTCGGTCCGCAAGTGTACAATCCGACGGCACCGGCTTTAATCGGTTTGAATTCTTCCTTGCGACGACTGAGCGTATTGTACAAAAATAACTTTGTCATATTAAAAAAATAATTTTGCCTGATAAACTTTAACGAAATTTAATCGGTATTCGGAAAGAGGCGTCATACTCCGACAATCCGGACGGATTATCTTTAGAAACGACCAAATATCCGTCAATCACGTCGACCGGGACAATAAAATTCAAATCCGCGCGAAAAGGCACCATTTCCTCGGTCATCCAGTCCGCTTGCGCTTGCGCGCCGACGATAGCGATTACATTATCGGCGGTATCAACGATTTTTACCGGCAAATTGGCTTCAAAAAACCAAGTCCCCCGCGCTTGACCGACAACCGTCAAAGGCGAAACAATAATCTCTCCGGCCAAAGGACGACTGATAATCACTTGGGTGCCGGCAATAAGCGCCGGCTCAGTCGTTATTGTTTCTTCCGTCGTTATCGTTTCTTCCGCCGTTACCGCTTCTTCCGCCGTTATCGCCTCCTCGATCACCGCGTCTTCAATATTCAAGCGATCGCTTCGCCAAGAGCTAAAACGCAAAATCAGCGCGGATACCGCGACCAACAGACAAATAATCAATAAAAAATTTTTATTCTTCATATAATTATTGCCGACTTATAATTCTTCGTCCGATTGCTCCAATCTTTTCTTGTGTCGAGGCGCTTTCAACTTGGCGCTTAAATGGACTTTACCGAGTGTCGGAAAGGCTTGTTTCTTTTCCCACACGGCGCGCCCCAGGCCGCGCACGACGGCCCGATTCAAATCGCTCTTCTTTAATGTAATGACTTGTTTTTTCATGTGTGGTCGTTAGTGGATTCGAACCACTGACCTCCGCGATGTGAACGCGGCGCTCTAACCAGCTGAGCCAAACGACCGTTCGCCGTGTGCCCGGAGGGGGATTTGAACCCCCATGGGATTACTCCCGCAGCGTTCTGAACACTGTGTGTCTACCAATTTCACCATCCGGGCGGTCTTTAACCGCCTAAAACTATTATAACCCATAATAATTTCTAAATACAGCTTGCCATAGAATTAATGGCTTGTAAACCAAGCAATTTGACAAAAATTTTAAGTTATGACAGACTATATCACATACACAGTACCTTATACATATTGTTTAACTTAATTTTTTTGCAATGAGCGGAAAAAATCAAATGAGGAAAACGGTTCCTGACAGTTCAAAGTTAAGGAGAGTGCCGGTAAAATCAACTCTATCTGAAGAAGATCATTGTTTGACCAGTTATCAACTAGAAAAACTCAACCAACCGCCGGAGCGCAAAGGCAAACCGCGTTGGGATTAAAAACATTTTTAAAAATTTAAGTTAGCCTAAGCCGGTCGGTCCCCGACCGGTTTTTATTATGCTATAATCAAAACATATGCTGGACCTGGCCACAGAACAACAATATTTCAATCGCGGCTATAAATTCGTCGGCGGTGTGGACGAAGCCGGCCGCGGTCCCCTGGCCGGACCGGTAGTGGCCGCTTGCGTGGTCATCGGTCCGGATTTTAAAATTGACGATGCCGATCTGGCGCTGGTGGCCGATTCCAAAAAATTAACGGCCGCTCGGCGAGAAAAACTGTTCGGCGTTATCAAGGCCAAAGCTCTGGCAGTGGAAATCGGCGTGGTTGATAACGAAATAATCGATAAAATAAACATCCTCCAAGCCAGTTTTCTGGCCATGCGCCGGGCAATCAAAAAGCTGGCGGTAGAACCGGACTATATTTTAACCGACGGCAAATTCAAAATCCCCAAGTTAAACAAACCGCAAAGCGCCATCATCGGCGGCGACGCCACCATCTGGACTATCGCCGCGGCCTCTATCATCGCCAAAGTCAGTCGTGATTGGCTGATGTCGGAGATGGACAAAAAATATCCGGAATATTTATTCGCGAAACATAAGGGCTACGGGACTAAACTGCATCTGGAAAAGATAAACACTTACGGCCCCTGCCCCATCCATCGGCGCAGTTTTGCCCCGATCAAAAACTTCCGAAACAAATAAAATTATTTTCCCGTCTGACAACCAAAAGACCCGCCGATTGCCGGCGGGTCTTTTTGCTATATCTTGAGAATCAATAATTATTCCACGTCTTCTACGCTAATCTGGCGCAGGTTATCGTTAGTGATACCCAAACCGAGATTGCGCATAATGGCGAAAGCGTCAGCCGGGCGACCCAGATAATTCAGCTTGAGATCAAGCCAGAATCCGGCCGGCTAATCGGGACGGAGCTTTTCCATTCCAAGACGAATAGTCCTTCTCGCTTACGCCTAATCCGAGACCGCGCATGATGCCGAAGGCATCGGCCGGACGACCAAGGTAATACTTGGCCAAATTCAACGGATTGACATACCAGGCTTCGCCTTTTTCTTGGACCTGCAAAAGGATGCGACCGACGAGACGCTTGGCCAAAGTTTGATTTATTTTTTTAACCAAATTTTTCTCTAAAGCAACAAAACTCGCTGTATTGGAACCACCGGAAGTCAGTCCTTCACCGGTTACAGTTACCGCCGGAATTGTAGCTTGTTCCGCAGTACCGCAAACTTTCTTAGTCGCTTCCTGCTGAGCCGTCGTTAAAGTGCAGTTAGCCGGAGCGCGAGAAGTAACATCACGATATTGATAACCGTTAAAGCAACCGGCGGCATAATCTCCATAGACAACACTGGCGCAAACCGGAGCGGCCGCAACGCCGCCACCTCCGCCCCCGGCGCTACTAGTCGCACCGGAAACCGCGCTGGAAACGGCACTCTCGCCGAAATCATTCAAAGCGCTAATCTTATAATAATAAGTTGCGCCGGCACTTAAACCGCTATCGTCATAAGTAACGGTTGCGCCGGAAGCAACCGTCGGTTCATCGCCGATTCTACTATAGGTGCCACCGGAAGAAGTACTGCGATAAAGGTCATAACTGGTTGCTCCGTCCAAAGCCGTCCAAGTTAAAGTCATGCCGGTTGAGCCGCTGGCAGCCGCAGCCAAGCCGGTCGGTGCCGAATCCGGCGCCTGAGCATGCGTCGGTAAATTAGGGGCAAACAAAGAAAAGTGAGTAGTTACGCCTTTAATCTTTACGGCCCAACCCTCGTCGTTATCAGCCAACTCGGCGTAAGTGGTCGCCGTATCCGGACTAAAAACCACTGTGCTGGGAAGCTCTACCCAAGAACTGTTGGACTCATCCCAATAAGAAAATTTGAGCGCTTGAACTTGCGCTAAAGTCGGGCTAGCGATATCTAGATCGCTAAAAGCGGTGTCCAATTCATCTGCGGTATAAGTAATCTCTAAAGTGACCGAATCGTTCAAATTAGTGATGGCCGTATTGTTAGAATCGCTGGCCGTAATCTGAATACCCTTGCCACCCAAAGGCTTGGCCGAGGCCGTGGTCATCACATTAGTCGTTTGTCGAATATTGGTTGTGCCGGCCGAAGAACCTGATCCCAAAGCATTGGCCGGAATAGTCATTTTAACACCCATTTCCGGCGCATCGACTGTACCGCCCTGATTAGGCGTAATCGGTTTGCTCTTAGGCGCCTTCAAGGTTACCACCGTCGTCAAAGTAATATTGACTCCGGCCTGATTGGCGCTGATTGTCAGGGGGTTAGAAGCATAATTGGCCTCCTGATAACCATTGGCGATGGCGGAAATATTCCAAGAACCGTCAATTAAATTTAAAGTGTAGGTACCGTCTGCCTGCGCTTGAGTGCCAACTACTAAATTATCCGAAGTTCTTACGGCACGAACAAAGGCATCCGCCATCCCTGTTGCCCCGACTAAAACCGAACCGGTCACGGTTTTATCGGCGGCCGTCATCGTCAAGTTTTTCGTCGCCGCCGCGGCAACGGTAATCGTTTCCACCGCACCGACATAACCCGGTTTCATGGGCATAATATCATAGGATCCGGCCGGGACGGATAAAGTATAATCCGGATTGCTCGCCGTACTGGCGATGGCACCGAAACGCGCTCCCGTGGTCCGGTTGGCAATTTCCACCCAAACATTATCTATTGGATTAGCGCCGTCGCTAACATTGCCGGAAATAGCGAACAAAGCCGGTAAAGTAATGTTGACCATTTCATTGCCATTGACAGTTAAAGTATTACCGACAACCGTCGTATTTACATCGGCGGCCGTATAGACTAATTGTCGGCCATCAATGCCGGGAATATTGGCCTGGATAGTATAAGAGCCGTCCGGCATACTCAGAGTGCCGCCGGAAGCGTTTTTAATACGAGTATGGTTACCAAAATTATTAGTGTTATCAAACAAATCAACGAAAGCTTCGCTAACGACCTTAGCGGCACCGGTAGAATCTTTAATGGCAAAAGTAATTATTCGCTGACTGCCTTTAGTAAAATTAACCGTCCTATTGGCGCTCGTGGCATCGGTGTTTTGCGAAGCGAACTCTCCATAATCCGGATGGAAAGCGAAAAGACGAAAACTGCCGGCCGGCACAGTTAAGGAATAAGCGCCGTTCGCATCGGTCGTAGCATCGGAAAAACGATAAACTCCGCCGACCTGACCCTCGGCATGAACAAAGGCATTGGCGATATTGCCGACACCGGTGACAGAAATCGTTCCGGAAATCGTACGATAAGTTTCGCCGGTATTGGCCGGAGAAAAATTAATATTGGCCTGACTGGCGCTGGCAATAGTCACGCTTTGTTCCGGCAAAGGTCCGTAACCGGGCAGATAAGTTCCAACTTTCCAAGCGCCATTATCAACATATAAAGTATATTTACCATCAACGCCGGTCTGGGTGCCGGTATTACCCGGCCCATCCGTACGATACGACCAAACACCGGCATTCTGAACCACATTACCGTTTACATCAGTCACCGTCCCGGTAATCGTGTAGCCCGGTTTCTTTAAAATTACTTTAAAATCGGAGTTAGCCATCGCCGTAATATCGGCCACAGTTTGCGTGCCGTCCACATACAAAGCACTACCGATTATTTCTATTGACGATTCGCGAGAAGACGGCATGCCCTGAACATTAGCTCCGACTTTATATTTGCCGGCGACTAAATTTAAAGTAAACTTGCCATTGGCATCGGCTTGAGCAAAAGTACCGAAACCGCCTTGCGGGTCATAAGCAAAAATATCGGCGTTAGCAATAGCCTTGGTACCGGATTCGTCGGTCACGGTTCCCTTCAAACTTTTATCGGCCGTGGTCAGCGCGAAAGTCAATTCACAATCATCGGCCGTCCCTTCAATAGTACACTTCGGCGTATCGGCGGCCACCACTTTGACATTGAGATTTCTGGGAATAACATAATTCGGTTGCGTCATCATGCCGGAAGCCAAACCTTTAGGCATTTGCGGACCGACGCCGACAAACCAATTGCCGTCGCCCAAATTCAAAGTCGTACTGCCGTCGCCCGAACCGTCCAAAATTATTTCCTTGACCTTAAAACTGGAAGAATTATTGGCAAACACATCCAAAGGTTCATTGGCCGGGCCGGTGACCGTAATAACCACCGGACTCGTTCCGACACTATCCTTATTCAAGGTGATTTCGTATTCTAAATTGGCGGATAGTCTAATCTGCTGTGGCGGATTGATTCCCACATAATCCACACTATTGAGCGTAACCAAGGGGTCGGTAAAAATATAGTATTCACCATCGGAAAGGTTGGTAAAAGTAGCCGTGGCTTCATGGCTGGTGCCGGCGGCGTTAAAGGCGTCCGTGGCCTTTTCTATCTTACCGGTCATGGGCGAACCCAAATAAATATTAACCGTATCGGCGGCGGCGTCATTGCCAACACCGATTTCCGCCGTTACCGTCAGAGTTCGCGAACCGCCGGCGGAAATAAAGAAGGGCGAAGTCGTGATTTCTTCCAGAACCGTTCCGGCGGCATTTTTGGTTTTAACGCCAATCGTATAACCGTCGGTTGTCCAGTCCTTGGCAATTGAAGAATTGACAATGCCGGCCACATCAAGATTCAGAAAATCATGTTCATCTTCTCCGACTTTATTGGTCGCAGCCGAAAGCGTAATCGTTATGGTCCGCGCCGTACTGTCCACAATAATTCCATCGTCGGCCAAAGCGCCGCGCGTCGCCGCATCGCCGCCGTCGGCAGTATCGCCGGTAACCGTCGCGCCGCCGCCGCAAGAAGTACCTCCGGCCGCAGTCAAACATTTAAAAGTCGGCGTACCGGATCCGGGGCCGTTCATATCCGCGCCCGACGGACTGTTAACGTCTTGTTTGGCGCCGGCCACCGTAAAACCGGCCGGAAAAGTTAAAATTATTTTTCCGCCGGCATCAATCTGTTTGGAAATCGGCAAATTCATGTTATAAATTGAAGTTTGCCCGGCTAAAGAATTAAGCGGATGAGCTTGACCTTGCGGCACGTAACCGAAACTGTCGGAACTGAAACTGTCCGGCATAAACCCGGTATTACTTCCGACCATACCGCCACCCATCATCCCGTCCATCATCTGTTCTTCAATCGGCCCAAGTAAAGAATTAAACGGCGGCGTACCGGTACCGGGCAAATCCGTGCCGTTTAAACCCTTCACGTTGGAAAGCACCAATTGAAAATCGTTAACAATTTTAGTCAAAGTCAATCCTTCAATAATCAAACGGCGACCCATGGCGTCATAAGATAACATGGCGCTATCTAAACCAACCGCCGCCCAACCGGAAACATCCGTTCCTTTCTCCCCTTGTTTAACGGCAATATTACTCTTGTTAACCACACTATTAGTACCATTGGGTACGGCGTTCATCGGAATATTAAAATCCGCTTCTATTCTAAAATCATTACCTATTCCACCGATAATCTGCGGCACAAGAGCGGCGTCGGCCACACCGTCGCCGGTGGTGAAAGCTTGCGTCTTTAAAGTCAAAGCATGCGCGTCCGAAGTCAAATCCGTTACTGCCGTATTAGCCGTTAAAGTATAGCCGGTACTAGCACTTAAGGCTACGCTAGGTATAAAAGAAATGGCCCTAGAAAAAGGATCATATTCCACATCACCGGCTACCGGCGTATTATCGGAGGTCTTTTTCAAAGTGACGCTATTACCGTTCACCGAGTCCGGATCCAAAGACTCGCTGGCAAACAAGTCTAAAGTGCCGGGGATAATGGAACAACTAATCCAATCAGTATCGCAACCGGGAATAAAAATATTGTTTATTGTCGGCGCATCGGTATCCGCTCCGGTACCGGTCTGAAAATCATTCATATACGCCGTGCCTGTCGTATCACCGGGATTCATCGGTACGTTATCTTGGCTTTCCACGCCACCCAGGACTCTAAGCTGGTATTTTGTACTGGCCGTTAAGCCGCCGGACTTGCTGATCTTAACCACGTCGCCGGTCTGATTATAACCAATAGTTAACCCGGTTACTTCCGTAGCCGTGCCATCCAAACTCAAAGAATATAATTTTATATTGGTACCGGTGAGCGTGCCGGTGTTCATGGGTTTGGAAAAGCGAATCACAATTAAAGTATTGGTCGGAATATTAAAAGCGCCACCGGACGGTTGCGAACCCATTACAAACGGCGGAAAAAACGCTCCTTCCCCCGACAAACAATCATCGCCTACACACCCGCCCCCACCGGTAGAAAAAGGAATAGAATAATAACTATTGCCATAATTACCGTTCACCGGCTGAGAAGCGGCATTTCTGACCGCGCCGGTAACAATTAAAGTTATCGGAGAATTACTCGGCAAAGCATCGGCCGGAATAAAGACACCGAGATTATCTCCGTTTGGACAAGGCATTTCCAAACCACCATTAGCAATAGTATCAGCACAAGCGGCAGTAGTAGCATAATATCTAACCGCACCGGCAATTTTAGTCGTACCGTCGGACGTTAAATAAACATTATCATGAATTCCGTCCGTGGCATCCGTATCGGTAATAGAGTCGGCATTCATTGCCTGATTGAGCCCAAAAAAGACGAAAAACGGTCCTTCGGCGCTACCGGTCGGCACATTAGTCATGCCGGCGCCGGGGCCGGTAAAAACAATACTCGGATTGGACGAAGGCACGCTAGAAGTCAACAACAAAGCATCGGTCGCGCCGGCGTTATCGACCATGTCTAAAACCGTATTCTTTAACGCCAAGGTTGAAGGCGTCCCGTCCACATCTTCCGCGGCCACATTGTCGCTTAAAACCACGGTCGCTGAGGCGGTGCCGGTCGTATGAACGACACTACTGATAGTTTTGGCGCCGCCGGAATTATCGGTAAACGTTAAATTAGAGGCCGCAACCGCGCCACCGGCGCCCACTTGAACATTTTCCGAAAAATAAACAGTTAAGTTCGGGGAACCGATAGTCGCAACTACCGATTGGATGGTCGGACCGGTTTCGTCAACGGCTAAAGCCGCCTTCGGACCGCTTAATTGCGGGCCAACGGCCCAAACCGCAACAGCGACAATCAAGCCTAAAAATGCCGGACTGAAGAACAATTTTTTAAATCTCATAGAGTTGGATTTAATTTTTTAAATTATAATAAAAAAAACCATTTAAACAATGGTTTTAAAAATAACAAAAAATCTCCTCAACGGTTTTCTGCGGATCATTTCTTAATGCAAAATTTATGAAAAATGATGACATTATAACAAAGCTTATATTGAATAAGCCTTTACTTAAATAAGTATAGCAAAAGTGAAAAATAGTGGCAAACGAACCGGGTAACCCTCATTACAAAAGACCCGCCGATTGCCGGCGGGTCTTTTTGCTATATCTTGAGAATCAATAATTATTCCACGTCTTCTACGCTGATCTGGCGCAGGTTATCGTTAGTGATACCCAAACCGAGATTGCGCATAATGGCGAAAGCGTCAGCCGGGCGACCCAGATAATTCAGCTTGAGATCAAGCAACAGAATCCGGCCGGCTAATCGGGACGGAGCTTTTCCGTTCCAAGACGAATAGTCCTTCTCGCTTACGCCCAATCCGAGACCGCGCATGATGCCGAAGGCATCGGCCGGACGACCAAGGTAATACTTGGCCAAATTCAACGGATTGACATACCAGGCTTCGCCGTGCGCTTGAACCTGCAGTAAAATACGGCCGGACAAACGTTTGGCTAAAGCGGCGTTAACTCTCGTAACCAAGCCCTTTTCGGCTGCTACGAAAGCATTCCTGAGACCGCTGTCCATTCCGACTTCAGTCGTCGAAGTAGTACTCGGAGTCGTGACCGGATCGGTCGCACCGCAGACCTTCTTCGTCGCCTCTTGCTGAGCCGCCGTCAAAGTGCAGTTAGACGGATAGCTGGATAAAACGTTCCGATATTGGTACCCGGCGAAACAAGTCGCCGCGAAATCACCGTAGGTGACACTGGTACAAACCGGAGACACGATACCACTGCTACCACCCGAACTTGAACTGCTGCTGGAGCCGGCGCTATAAACCGCGAAATAAGAAGCTCGGCAAGTATAGATCGTCGCATATCCGTCGCTGACAACCACACCGGAAGCTTCATTGCTCGCCACACCCGCAGTACAGGTATCGGTAGAGGCGGCCGCTAAACCGGTGGTCGCCCAAGTTGAACCGCTATCCGCACTTCTCTTAAGTGATAAGGTTGTTCCATTTAAGGAAGAGCTTACCGGAACCTTGACGGTAATCGGCGCGCTGAAATACAAAGTCTCGCCGGTAGCACCAAATTCTGCCGCGCCTTTTAGAGTAGCGGTGGAAGAAATGGTCGTCGCGGTAATCGAGCTCAGTCTGTCGGCGCTGGTTAAAGTCGTGGCGTCAAAAGCCGTGCTATCACTATTGGTAATCACGGTGCCGCTAGGAATCAAAACCTGAATGTCACCGTCGGCATTAGTCGCGGTAAAAGCGATGTTATCGGCCGCAGTCAAAGAATCGGTCGCAGTCGGATCTCCACCGGCAACAGTAAACAGGGTCGGAACCGCCGCAGCAATACTAGCCGCCGGAACTTCTTGATAAGAAACATCACCGACAGCCACGCTATCAGCGCTGGCGCGATAACCGTAACCGAAGCCGTAACCATACACACCGGCCGCCGAGGTGGTAAAGTCAGTCTTATAGCCATACAAAGTACCGCCATCAAAACCGCTTCCATAACCGTAACCATAGCCGTAACCATAGCCCCAACCGGAATCACCGGTTTGACGCATAAATTGCGCGTACAAATTCGGACCAAGAACTAGAGCAAAAACAGCCACGACTAAAAAGCCGAAAATTGCTTTGGCTAGTTTACTTTCCGAAAAGATAAAACTTTTAATCTTTTTCATTTTTTAAGTTTGAAATTATTTAAATTAAAACGTTTAAATAATTTTAATAAAAATATGGTTTAAAAATATTATAAAATTACGTAATTTTTATAATGATTTCTTAAACCTTTTTTAATTCGACCTTTATAAATAAATTATAACATTTTTATAAAGCCTTGCCAAATATTTGATTAAAATTTTTCTTAATAAAAACCCTTAAAATAAGGCCTAATATTAAACAATAAAAAGTTATCCACAGGATAAAACCTGATAAACAAAAACTATTTTTTAACTTAAAGACTATCTTTCATTTTCTGTTTTCTTTGATTTATAACTTTCCTTTAATCTTATGAACATTCACTCCCTCCTTAATAATCAATTCCCTTCCGTTCCTCGATCGTGACGTAATTCCCGGATTTGAGTCAAAACAGTTATCACTAAAAAATAAAAAGCGGAAATTGCCGAATCTTCGGCTAGGGCCCCCCGATCCAAAACCAATAGAATCGGACAAGCGGCCAGAAAAACCAAGGCGACCCCAGTCGACCAACGGCTATCTAAAGCACAAACCACAGAGCAGGCGGCATAAAATAAAACAATGAACTCCCAGGCGTTCACCCCTTTATATAATCCAAAAACAGCAATAAGAGTGATGATCAAAACCTTAAGCCAATCGCGGCGCTCAAACGCGCGAATTCGAACTGCAACCCGGATAAAAAATTTAAGCAAGGGCCGACTAAGAAGCCATAATAAATGCCAGATCCTGATTAAAAAACGGCGAAATGAAAAACTCAAAGAAAAAATAATTCTAATTATTCTAAAAAAAATCCTAAAAAATGATAAGAAAAAAATAATCCTATTCCGTAAACCGGGGGATGTAAAATGAGGTCGGTCTCGTAAAATAGATGATATATAATATGGCGGTATACTCGGAATTTCACTAAATTCTTCCTTAACCGACCGAGATGCAAAAAATGGTGTCGACCGATAAGCTAAAGCGGTTAAAATAGTTAAAGCAATAAAGGCCCCATGAAGCCCGGGCCAGTAAAAATAAACTCGAGCGGAAGGAAAAATAACGACAAATAGAAGTACGGCAATATAAAAAATTAAAAAATAAGGATAAAATACTTTTATTTTTTGAGCTAATTTAATTCTTAAAATCTTAAAATCAACCTGTTGATTTTCTTTTTTATCTTCTGTATTGTCCATAATCATTAAATTTTAACTTCCAACTCCTTATTTGTCGCTTTATAACCGATGCCCAATAAAATTAACAAAGTTATAACAGTGACACTAAAAATAAACAAGAGAGAATAAATCACCGACCAAATATCAGAATGGAATAATGCCAATAACATCACTTCTCCAACGGCGGCGACAGTTAAAACTATCAGACCGCGTCGCTTGGCTAAAGCTAAAAAATATTGCGAAAGAACTGTAATTAAGGTCAAAAGTAGAATGACCAAAGAGAAAAGCGGTAAATAATCAGCAATACTTAAATACTTAGCACCCACGATAATTTTGATAACCAATTTTGGAAATAGAGCAATAAAAGCTGCCGCCGGTATCGCTAATAATGACATAAGCGCCAAGGACTTTCCTAAAATTTTATATTTATGCCGACTTTTATCCTCTTTTAAATTGGCAATTACCGGAAACATCACTAAAGATATTGACCCGCCGATAAAATAAACTATCCGACCAATTGTCAAAAGGGCGCCATAAAGTCCGGCCTCTTCCGGGGTAAAAAACGATTTAACGAACAACATGTCAAAATTATAAAAAAATTGGGACAAAGCCGTGAACCAAAGAACTAATAATCCATAACGCCAAATTTTTTTGAAAGAACCGGAAAATTGTTTAACTTGTGCTGGCAAATTTATTTTTTTCACTTGCCAAAAGCTGACAAAAAAAGGTAAAAGATTGCCTAGCCCCAAAGCCAAGGCGGCACCAATTAGGCCAAGCGGTTGCAAAACCACTAAGATTAATACTAAAACCAAACGGCTAAAAGCATCTAAAAAATTACTCAAAGACAAGGCGGAAAAATATTGACGACCGGACAACAGGGCGCGATTAATTATTAAAGGGAAAATACAAATAAAACTTAAAGCGGAAAAAATGATAGTCGTTGGTTGACTAATCTTAAATAACCTATTTAAAAATCCCGAAAATACAAATACAAGAAAAAACAAAATAAGACCAAAATAAAATAAACGACCGGCGGCGCGACGACGAAGAGATTTTATTTCTTCCGGCGCCGTTGCGGACAAAAGAGAAAATTCTCTAATAAAAGCAGTCCCGATTACAGTGCTGACTATACTTAAAACCATTAAAAAAGACAGGAGCGCCTGATAATCACCATATTCGGGAATTGTTAAGCGCCGAGTGAGCAGCGGATGGACTAAATAATTAAGAACCGACGATAAAAAAGAGACAACCGTTAAAATAAAGGTCCCCCGAATTAACTTATCCGACAACAAATTTTTAATATTTAATTTCATAAAATAATAAAGTCTCTGTCTCTAAAATCAAATTTAAGTAATTTTGTTCACTCAACCAGCTATAGTCGCGCCAATCTAATTCTTTGGCCAAAATAATATAACGAAATTTTTTTTCGTCATAAACCGGCGGCGGACCGGAAACACCACGGTCTCTTATCCAGGCGCTGACGGCTAAGCTATCCGGTTTTTGGCTATTATCATAAATCCCGCCCCATTCCATATTCGTCCCGGCTTGTGTCGGACAAGAAAAGAACTGCGGCGCCGGATTGGCGACAATCTTTCCAGTCCAATTAAAACTCATATATAAATGCCAAGGTAAAAACAAAACCTTGTCTGAACAATTTCCGGTGTTTGCCGAGCGCTCAAGCAATAGCTCATTAACCTCATGCCAATCAGCCGGATACGACGTCGGCCGAATCTGCCCGCCAAAACCCCAAAGCAATGACGGCGCTTGCATGATAATCACCGCCGACAATAAAATGGCGCTCAAATAACTTTTGTTTTTTATTAATTTAAAATCCTTTAAACGCCCGACTCCAACGGTTAAATAAAACAAATAAATCGGCACAATCACCGCCACCCATTTCTGCGATTCACGCAAACCCTTATAAAAAGGCAGATGATCATATAAAAATAAAGATAAGCCACGCGTTAACGGCGTCTTAATTCCGACGGCCAGAAAAACAGCTAAAACAAAAATTAATAATAAACCGACACTAAAGAATTTTTCGACACGGTGACGTTTATAAAAACTCAAGCCAACACCGTAAATAATCAGTAAAGCCAAAAAAATAAAACTTCTTTGCCAACCGGGCGCATCCGTTAAATCAAAATAACGAAATTGATCTTTCCCCCAAAAACCGGACATCAGTAAAACATTGGTAAAAACCTCCGTATCATTGGCGCCAGCCGTCTGAAAAGCAATTAAATCTTGATTGGTAATTCCCTGTTCAACAAAATCAAGCGTCGGCGAAACTTTAAGTGCTAAGGCAATAAGCCAATTGGCGTTAAGAAATAAAATAATAAACAGAGAAATTATCAGAGTCCGACCTAATTTTTTTAATTGCCCCGCGGTTTTTATCTCTCGTCGTCGAACAAATAGTCCGCCGAAAAAAAGTAAATAAAAAGGAATCAAAAAGAAAATAAAATGAACGGCAAACATTAAAGATATGGCCGTAAAAATCGCAGCCTGATATGACTTCTTAAAATTCAAGGTCCGCCAAGTTTCCAATAAATAAGCCAAGACAAATAATAAGGCCCCGTAAGAGATCAGAACGCCGAACTGACCGTAGAGAGCCCGATCGTAAACAAAAGGATTAAATAAGGCAAACAAACTAAGAATAAAAATCAAGCCCGGGGCAGACTGGGGGATTTCCGACGATTTATTATCATCGCTACTATCGTTCTCCTTAAAATATTCCAGAACATTTTTCACTAAAGAGCGCCCGCCAAATAGAATTAAAGACAAAACTGCGGTAATAAAAATCTTTTCTAAAAGATCAGCCGGAATAATGAAAGATAAGCCATGCAGTAAAAATTTTATGACAAGCCAAGTGCTGGTCCAATCAAATTTAATCAGCGGCCCCCAGGCGCTATCGGTAAAAAAAAGATAACCGGGCCGAAAAAACCAGGGCAAAACAATCGCCAAAATTACGAACAAATAAGGCGCGTAGAGGGCGATTATTTTTTTAGTTTTTTCTCTTAAATGTTTCATTTTATATTTTTTTATAATTATCGGAAAAAGAGCGGCATATCCTCGTCTCACTCTCCATAAACCGCCCGTAGAAGATCTAAATCTTTGCCGCTCTCTCTCAGGAGCGACAGATTCTTTTTTTCAACCGCTCGGAAAAGTTCTAAAGATAAAACGTCAAGGCCGGACTCTTCGGCATAGCGATGCAGAGCCGCAAAATCTTTTATAAAACAATTGCCACCGGCACCCCGGCCGGTTTTTTCGCTTAAGCCGGAAGCATGAACCGGGTTAAGATGGCTTTGTCCGATACGCGGATCGGCAGCGATGCCGGCCGCTATCCGTTCCCAATCGCTTCCCTCCTTGGCGGCTAAATCATAAAAGATATTGGCATAAATAACTTTCAGGAGCAGAAAAGTATTGGCGGCATACTTTATTATTTCCGCTTCTTTGACCGGACAAATAAAACTTAAGGGCGCGGGCGGTAGGATGCTTAAAATTTCCTCGGCTCGGCGACGATATTCATCATTATCAAGCGGATAACCGACGATATTGCGGGTCGGATTAGCGGCGTCATAAGCGGCGTTCTTTTCGGTCAAGAATTCCGGAGAATGAAAAATAAAACGATCGGAATAAAGAGACTGCAAGGCGGCACAAGTGCCCGGAACAATCGTTGATTTGATGACCGCCGAACGGCCGGGGCCAACCAAAGCCAAGACTTCTTTTAAAGTATCATAATTAAAGCCCGCCGGAGTGGTCGGAGTCGGAACGGCGATAAAAACAATATCGCAGTCGGCAATCCGCGTTTTATTGCCGCTAAATTCCATGGAACGGGCATAACGAATAACTTCATAGCCGCGATTAACGAAATCGTCGGCATAACTTCGACCGATAAAACCTTGACCGATGAAACCGATAAGTGGTTTTGACATAATAGATTGGGCTTGTTTTAATTTAATGGATTATTAAAGCTTTCTTCGAAAACATCTTCTTCTTTTTTCTTTCTTCTTCTCCCGATAGAGCCGTAAGTAAGATAAGTAACGCAACCCAACAAAGCCAGTCCGGAAATAAACAAGCCGAGATAAAACAATCTTTGCGGCCAAAATTCAATTATTAACTCAAAATCATAACTGCCATCGGAATTTTTAACACATTTTTCACTATTGGCGCAAATTTCATCCGGATCAATGAACCATGAATTGGCGTAACCGTTGACCATCAAATGATCCTCGTCATCGTTAATCGGTTTTTTAAACCAAGTCTCATAAAAACTCCCAACCGGCAGATTATCGTTTTGAATAGTGTCCTGGAAATTTTTAGAAACAAAATCAATTTTATAAGCTTCGTTATAATCAAAAATTTCTTTATTTCCATTCCATTTAACATGCTTGATATTTTTTTCCTCAAAATTTCCTAGAGTAGATATATAACCTCGATAAATAAAATCTTTTAATTCATAAATACCCGCCTGGTCATCCTCATTGCCGTCTAAAATTTTATAATCCGATTCGTTTAAAAAGATTTCTTTTTTTTCATAATCGCCCAAATAGCTTTTCCAGCCATTATGGAAAGATTCGGAAAAGATCAATGGAAAATTTTCTGTCGCGTTATGGACAATAACACGATATTTAGTTGGATTTATTTTTTTGAACTCTAAAACAGGAACATTGATTATTTTTTGAGAGTCAGATTTTAAATAATAATTATAAAGATTAGCCGGCAAAACTCCTCCCGACTCCATCGCCCCTCTATATTCAATAATATTTTTGCCTTCTTTTAGCTTAATTTCGAGAGGATCATCTAATAATTTATCTTGATCGATTTTATAAATACCTTCTGAAACGAGCTTTATCTCGGATAATTCAATATCATCATATCTGTTTATAATTTCCCGACTTCCATCTGAAGGCGCATAAAAATATAAAATAACTTCGTTTATATCCTCTACCGGTTTAATAATAGTTTCATAATGATTCCATTCTTGATTATCAGTTGTAATAAATTCATTAAATGAATACGACTCTTCATTCCCAATTAAATTATAATAATAAAAAATCCTATCACCCTCAATACTTCGAAAATCAAAAGAATATTTATAAAATCTATCTTTTTTAAGATTAATCTTAAAAATCTTTTTAACGCACGCAAAGTGATTCTTTGAACCAATTTCCAAAGAATACCGGCCGTCGGAGGCATCTTCGACAAATTTTAAACTAAAATCCGCCTTTCCTTCCATATCACTAGTACAATCACCGGGTCTTTCTTGCCATAATCCTTCCTCAAAAGAATTATTTGGCAACTTAACCTGATCTGTCACTATCGTTCTCTCTATTTCTACGCCATCTTTAATATTTAAAAATTCTATAATTTTATTATATCCATCTTGAATACTATAATAACTTTTTCCGGCCCTTAAAAAATTTCCAGGTTGGCTAGAAATTTCCAATAAAGTTTTGGATGGCGCATTAATTTCTTTATTGTTTATAAAGGTTTTTTCTATTGGAAACTTATTCACTACTACCTTCCGCGTTTCCGGAATATATTGAATACTAACCGAAAAATTTTGATGATTTATTTTTTCTAAATTAAAAATCTGATCAGCCTGATGTTTATTTAAAAATAAATTATTATCTTTTCGACTTTTATCAATATCATCAAATAAATAGGCAAAAAAGTAACTGGCCGGTACTTTATCAAATATATTAAAGTGCAATTGGTTTAAATAAAAAGCGGATCTAACTCCATAATTTTCTCGCAAAATTATCCCCGGTAATTTGTCCACTTCTTGAGGAGTAATAATAATAAACTGTGGGGAATAAAAAATAGGAAGAAAATATTCGTTGGCAATTTCATAAATATCAAGCTCGCCAAAAACTTTTTTTATAAAAATATCCCCTCGTACATCTATTTTTTCTCTAACCGCCACCGGAGAATCAATATTTTTATAAAATTCCCAATCAATATCGTTTTCAAGCACAATATTCTTAATATTTAAAATAGGGGCCAATTTAACAAAAATATTAAAAAAATCATCACTATTATTAATACTATACAACATTTTTTGTATAGGATTTTCTTCTGTTTTTAAAAAAGTGGAAAGATACTTATCGGGCAAATATCGGGATAATGGATCTGGCCCCATATAATCCCAAAGATACACGCTATTATATAAATATTGCATCGGAAGAGCATATGTTCGGAATATTTTTTTATGACTACCGAAATAATTTTCTGTCTCTTTATAATATGTCGGAACTTCTACCTGATTAGACAGCATAATACTATCTTTAAAATCAGGCATTATATCACCGGTTATGAAAGGAAAGGCCACTAAATTTATAACAATAAATACTATAATAAAAAACAGCCAAACCAAATATTTCGAACTAAACATATTAATTTTCATATTTAGATTCAGTATAATTAATTTTTCTAAATATTCCGCTGAAAGATATGCTAAGCAAAACGGAAAAACTAAAAATAAAAATTAAACCAATTTTATCTAAAGGATTCCTGAACATAGAAAAAAATGGGTAACGAGTAAATAAAAAGGTATAAACCGCCCCAATAGGGGATTTCGGCCCGTTAATCAAAAGAAAACTGCTTATTGTTAAAAAGCCAAAAATAATAATATTTTTTTTATGTCTTCTATAAAAGAAAAACGAAGAATAACAAAGAATCGCGATTAAAAATCCCAAACTTATAAAAAGCGGAGTTTTATAAATTGCGCTATATGGGTAATATAAGTCTCCTTTATAACTGCCAAAAAAACCAAAATGCCCCATAAATCTAAACCCTTCAGCTACTTTTTGAAAACTGGCATCACCAATATATTCCAAATTAACCGTAGGCGCAGAAGTGGCGGAATTTATATCTTTACCTATATTATATAATGCCGGTATAACCGCGTGCGACCAGGCCAGAAAAAAGGATAAGCATATTAAGAGTAAACTGAACAATCTTCTTTTTAAAAAAATTTTAAACCCTTTTCCCTCGACCTGAAAAATAAAATCTATGATCAAATAAAATAAAACCAAAACTATAAGCATTAAACCGATTAGCAAATTATTGATCCCGGGAGAAGATAAAAGAAGAAAGATAGTAAGTAAAACAAAATCTTTACGGTTTGGCTTGTTAAAAACCTTAATGCAATACAAGAGAATTATTGGCAAAAATGCATAAATAAATAAAATTATTAGCAAATGCCAAAAGAATTGCAAGGAATATAAATTAAACATGTAAAAATTCGCCCCCAAAAATGCCGCGGCGCTAACATATTTATCCTGTAAAATATATTTAATAAATGAAAAAAAAGAGAAACCGGAAATAAATAATAAACTAGAAAATAATAATTTCTGAATTATTGCAAACGATAACCCGATTTTCGATAATATAAAAATAGGAAATCGAAAAAACAATAGTAACGACACGCCCCGACTTTGCATCCCTCCTAAATTAACATCTTTCCAGGTAAAGCTATGCGTGTATAGTTCTAAAGTGGGATCAAATATAAACGGGGTATCGGCAATACTAAGTATTTGATGTTTAAACCAAAAAAAAGGAAGGATAGATCCTAAAAAAATTAAAAATATAAATATTTTATTTTGATATTTTTCTAAAAAAATACTTATCATAAAATAATATTATCTTAAATCATTTAAAATATTTAAAAAATTTTCTTTTGTCAGACGCCGGGGATTATTTTTCATCCTGTCATGATTAAAACCGTTCTTAATAATAACTCTTATATCTTTATTACTAATACCTAAAGCACTTAATTTGGTTTCAAGTCCGACATTTTTTAATAATCTATGAATTTTATTTTTAGCCCCATGAACATCTGAAACACCGAATAAACCGATTAAATCTCTTATGGTTCTTTTTACATATTCAATCCCCCTTTTATCCATAATGTCTTCCGTCCCGACCTGACTATTATAAACCAACATACTTCCCAAGGTTAACGCGACCGCTTGTCCATGGGGCACGCCGAAATAAGAAGTAATCGGATAAGAAATAGCATGGCAAGCTGTTGTTTCCGAAATATTAATGGCGCGGCCAGAGAGATTGGCCGCCCGACTCATCGCTAATTTTGCCGAACGATTTGAATGCTTCACGGCTTTTTGAAAATTTTTTAAAATCAATTTAATCGCCTGAGCGGCGTATTTTTTCGATTCCGGGGTGGACTTTACGCTCCAATATGATTCAAGCGCCTGAGACAGAGCATCGGCTCCGGTCGCGGCCGCGATCTTTTTATCCAAACTGAGAGTAAATTGCGGATCAATAATAGCACAATCCGGCAAAATATAAGGATGCTTTAAAGAATATTTATGTTTACCGATATAGATAACGGAAAATTGGGTTGCTTCACTGCCGGTGCCAGCTGTTGTGGGAATCGCCACTAATTTTTTACCCGGCTCTTTTATCTTCTTCTTTTTCAAAATATAATCTTTAGGGGAAGCGCCTTGAGCGGCTAAAATATTTATAGTTTTAGCAACATCGATCGCGCTTCCGCCGCCGATTGCAATTACCAAATCCGGATTATATTTTTTAAATAATTTTAAACCTCTTTTAATATCAACTAAATTCGGATTAGACGAAAAGCCCGTAAAATTAAAAACAGAATATTTTTCAAAAACCGGCCGCAGTAATTTTTCCGCTCCGCAAAGCTTATAGGCCATTTTTCCGGATACTAAAAAAATTTTCTTGACCTTATTATGGCCAAGATACTTATCTAAATTTTTAATAGCCCCCAAGCCGATATAGTTCTTTTGTGATGTTTTATCCTTCATTATTTTTTTAAAAAATTCATAAAATCCTTTTTGTTTTCAATCGGACTGATATTCGGACGACCAAGATCCTCCCGGGATGAAGTATTAACCATTATTTCTATCAAAGACGGCCCGAAACTCTCTTGCGTTAAAGCAATATATTTCTTAATATCCTCCGGATTCTCCGCCCGATAAACATTTTTATATCCGCAAGCCCGAGCCAAAGATTGAATATCGATATTAAAAGCGGCGGTCGGTTGGCCACCGACTGACTCATGGCAACCGTTATTTAAAATTATGTGATGAAAATTTTTCGGAGCAACCGAACCGATAACCGCCAAAGACCCCATATGCATAATCAGCGCGCCGTCGCCATCCAAACAATATACTCGCCGGTCTTTTTTCCGCGCGGCGATTCCTAAAGCGATTGAAGAAGAATGCCCCATCGAGCCGACCGTTAAAAAATCTTTATCATGGCTTTGACCCAAATAATCGCGGTATTCAAACAGCTCTCGCGAAGTTTTACCGGTTGTAGAAACAACAACATCTTCCGGCAATAAAGCGTCAACAATACATTTAATCGCTTCTTCACGCGAAACAGGATAATTATTAGTCGCCTTATTTTGCAAAGAATATTTTTCAAAAGTATCTTTTTTAACAATTAAAGCATAAGGGGAATTATTATCTCTTAAATATTTACAGGCCTTATCCAAACAAATATTTGCCTCTTCTTTCGAGGCCGGCAAAATATCGTAAGGAATAGACAAAGCTTCCAGTAATTTAGTCGTAATTTTTCCTTGCTTAATATGCTGGGGCTCATCTTTTTCGCCGGGTTCGCCGCGCCAACCAATAATTATCAACATCGGGATACTATAGACCTCGGAGTCGGCCAAAGAAACCAAAGGATTGATAGCGTTTCCGATTCCCGAATTTTGCATATAAACCAAGCCGAAATTCCCCGTAGCCAAATAATGTCCGGCCGCTAAAGCAATAGCATTCCCCTCGTTAGCGCTAATAATATGATTTTCTCCGGCCTGATCCATTAAATAGGCACAAAAATTTTTCAATAAAGAATCCGGAACGCCGGCAAAAAAATCAATCTTTTTCTCCTTTAATAAACTGTAAAAATCTTGGCAATTGATCATATTATTTCCCTCCCGGGATTAAAGTTAAAATTTCTTTAATCGATAAACATTCGTTCTCACATTCATAAGATCTTTCGTTAAGTAAAATTGATTTAGCCGTATTAACCATTGCCGGATAAGCACTACGTAAGAGATGATTCGCATAAATTATAATATTCACTCCGGCCTCGATTAATTCGCTCTCATAAATTTTATTAAAACTTGAAGGTACAACTACAAGCGGCACTTTCCTTTCAAATTTTTTATATTCCCGACAAAATTCCAATATTTCATCCGCTTCTTTTTCCCGGCTATGAATCATTATTCCGTCGGCGCCGGCCTCAATATAAGCCCGAGCGCGCTTAACCGCGTCATCTAGACCTTTCTTAAGAATTAAACTCTCAATTCTGGCGATAATCATAAAATCATCCGTCACCTGAGCCTTTTTACCCATGGAAATCTTATGGCAAAAACTATCAATATTATCCTGAGTTTGTTCAACATCCGTTCCAAATAAGGAATTCTTTTTTAAACCAATTTTATCTTCAATGATAACAGCCGAGACCCCCATTCTTTCCAAGGTCTTAACACCGAAAACAAAATGTTCAGGAATGCCACCGGTATCTCCATCAAAAATTATCGGCTTAGTTGTTACTTCCATAATATCATTGACCGTAGTCAATCGAGAAGTCAAGTCCACGCATTCAATATCTGGCTTCCCTTTAGCCGTTGAATCCGTCAAGCTACTCAACCACATACCGTCAAATTCCTTAATTCCCTTTTCATTTTTTATTTTAAGATTATCCACAATTAAGCCGGTCAAACCATTATGCGCCTCCATGATTCTTAAAGCCGGCTTTACCTCCAATAACCTCTTTAATCTTTTCATTCTTATCTCCGGCGTTGTTCCGATCTCATGCATCTTTTCGTGCAATAAAGTCGAAGAAATTCCTTTCGTGTAAGGAAATTCTATTAATTCTCCACCCCAATCTTTCAAGGCCTCTATAACTCTGGCTCTGGCTTCTTTCTGCGCCCCTTCTTTCCAATCATCGCCATGGACGACATAATCCGGTTTTATCTCTTTTAAATTCGAAACATAATCTAAGGTATCTTGAGGTACAACTCTGATAACTCCTTTTAAGCTTTCCATAATCTCCTTTCTTTGTTCAAAAGCCAAAGCCGGTAAACGCTTATAACTGGCAATCGCCTTATCGGTCAATAATCCAATAACAACCTCGCCAAGTTCTTTGGCGCGATTGATTATATTTAAATGGCCGGGATGAATTAAATCAGCACTCATGCCGACATATGCTATTTTTGGTTTATTCATATATTTTTAAAAAAATAAATTTATCTTCAGCTTTCAATAGAAATAAAGATTCAAAAATTAACTACTTAATCTCTGATCAATCCGTTAAGACGCTTTAACAATAAATCGGCACCCTTTCTAGAATGATCCATAACTTCACTTCTTTTTAATAAACTAAATAATTCCGAAATCTTCTGAGAAAATTTAACAAATTTTTCCTTCCTTTTAACATGGATGGAATAAATCCTATTATGTATCGTTGTTTGTTTTCTCTCAATGTCAGAATTAAAAAGAATTTCATGTTCCTTCTCTCCCGGGCGTCGACCAATAACTTTAAAATTAACTTCGGATATCTTGTACCCCCTAACCCTGGCTAAACATTTAGCCAATTCGAGGATATTAACCGGATCACCCATCTTTAGTATATATTTCCCACCGTCACTTTTAGCCATAAAACTGGCCTGCAAGACCAAATGAACCGCTTCAGGAATAGTCATAAAATAACGGGTCATTTTCGGGTCAGTAACCGTAACTATCTTATTCTTATCAATCTGGCTAAGAAAAATCTCGACCGCGCTTCCGCTACTATTAAATACGTTACCGAAACGAACAGTCGTATACATTGTTTTAATAAAAATATCAGTAAAATATTCAACTATTTTCTCTGCCAAGCGCTTGGTTTTCCCCATTACATTACAAGGGGAAACGGCCTTATCGGTTGAAATTAAAACAAATTTCTGACAACGAAATTTACCGGCCAAATTAGCGACATGATAAGTGCCAAAAACATTATTAAAAATTCCTTCATAAATCTGAGCTTCGATAATCGGCACATGTTTATAAGCGGCGGCATGAAATACAATATCTATATTATGATCTTTGAATAATCTTTTCAAAAGCGAAAAATTATTTATATTTCCGAGAATAAATATAACCTTGGTTGACTTATTAAGACCCGATATTTCATTAAGAAGTCGCTTAACATTAAATAAATTCTTTTCAACGCAATCTAAAATAACAAGTTTTTTTGGCCTTAAAAGATAAATCTGTTTTGATAATTCTGTTCCGATTGATCCGCCGCCACCCGTAACCAGCAAGGTTTTTTCCTTGAAATATCCGTCTAATTTTAGTTGGTCGGACTTTATTATCGCCTCCCCTACAATATCCTCAATCTCAACCGATCTTAAATTCTTATAAGAAGCTTCATTATTAAAAACGACCTCCGATGCACGTGGCAATAATAATAATTCAATCTTATTATCTTCTCCCAGTAATAACAAAATTTTCCTTATAAAGGATCCTCGTTCTGAAGGAACGGCAATAATAACGCTATCAATTTGATTCTTCCTGACTATTTTAGGCAAATCATTAATCGGACCGAGGATAAATAATTTATTTCCGCTCCCCTTCTTAACCTGATCATCAACAAAACCAACTACTTTCCATTGTAAATCTTTTTGCTCCTTAATATTATTTAGGAGAAGCAAGCCGGCCTGACCGGCTCCAACAATTAATACTTTACGCATAGATTATTTATAATAAATTTCTTTCTTTAAGGCACCATAAAAGAGAATCCTCCAGACTGTATTGGGGCCGCCATTGATAATCTTTGACTACTTTACTGATATCGCAAGCCGTCTTATTAAGGGACTCGTTTTTATTTTCAATTAAAACTTCGGGGTTGGGCAAATTATACTGTTGCAAAATCTTTTTTAGTTTATTCAGTACTTCTCCGTAACTTATGTTGCTGCCAGAGGCTATATTATATAAAAATGATTTACTGGGGGAGACCATAATCACACCTAATAACCGACAAAAATCACGAATGTCTAAAAAATCTCTCTCAATTTCTAGACTATTAATTAAGACCTGGCCTTTTTCTCTTTCCGCTACTGCTTTTAGCACGGCGCCGATAAAAGAACGTGGCGGCAAGGACGGGGTAATTACATTAGATAGTCTTAATACTTGAACATCGATATTAAAGTTAGAATAATAGTAATAGCATAACGCCGTTTGAAGCAACTTTGATTCGCCATATAGAGTACTCGGGCGAGGAGCCGTATCCTCATTTATTAAACCGCTCCTCGGATATTCAGCGGCCGAATTTATAACAATATATCTTTTTTTTCGACCGACCTCATTAATAAAAAATTTATTTAAAACAAAGCTATTAAGCTTAAAATCATCTAAATTATCAACCGCAATTTTCCCCGCACAATGAATAATAAGATCAATTTTTTTATCTTCTAATATATTAGCTATCTGATGATCGGATATCTCTAACAAATCAAACCGTAGATCCGCCCCCATTCCTCTTGATAAGGTTAAAACCTTGTGGCCCGCTGATAAATACTTAGTTAAATAAGCCCCAATACTACCATTGCCACCAGTAATTAGTATATTCATATTACAAATGTTTAACAATAAAGTTATATAACCGTTGAGAGGATAGACCGTCTTGATAATAATTGAACTTATCCTTAAACTTTTTATATTTATCCTGGTACTCTTGATTACTAAACCATTCTGGCAAGGTCGTGGCTAGGCGCAATAATTCCCCCTCATTTTTCGCAAATGGCCCAAGCATATCCTGATAATAATCATAATACATTTCCCGGCAATTATCTATATAATTCTCATAATCATAGGAATAAAATATTACTGGCTTATTCAGCAAACAAAAATCAAAAACAATACCAGAATAATCAGTAATTAAAACGTCAACACTAGTTAAGTATTCTTGTAAATTATCAACGGAATAGGTAATATCTACGATATTTGAATAATCCTTATAGAGCTTAATATTGCGGTTAGCATTCTGATCGGCGATATGCCTTTTAATTAAAAAAATACCATTATTTTCCTTTAAAAAAGCGTTAAACTTATCTAAAAAACTCTCAGAAAAAGGAACTAAATCCGTATAATAATCTCGGAAGGTCGGCGCATAAAGAAAAATGGTTTTATATTTACTGAGATCCAAACTGGGAATATCCTTTTTCTCGCCTTTGACTAAAATATCATCCCGCGCATAGCCGAGACAAACAACACTCTCGTTCCTAAAACCACTTTTCAAAAAATCAATATCAGCTTTCGATTTAGTAATAATATATTTATATTGACGCCACTCTTTTCTCATAAAATAACTAAACCAACCTTTTTGATCATCTTTGTTATCAAAAAGTATTTTTTTGATTGGCACGCCATGCCATAGATTAATAACGTTGAATCTACCTAAGGTAAAGGCCACCCCGGAAACGTCTTGCATTGATTGCTCAACAACGAAATAGTTGGCCCTAAAAACATGCCAAATTCCTTTTAAAGAATAGGGAAATATAACCGGCAAACCTTGTTTTTTAAACTTTTCATAAATTTTTCTATTCTTAGTCATCCAATAATAATCAAGATCTTTAACATCATGTTCTACTAAATATAGATAAAGATATTTGGTGTTACCAATAAATCTGCTTCCTAAATTGGAACCTAATAAAATTAATTTTTTCTGTTTCGGGACTAAGTAAGAAATTACAAAAAACACTGGAATCAGCAAAATATTCCTCAATACTTTGACAACAAAATTTAACTTTTTCTGCATAATATTATTTATAACGCATGGCTATCGATCACAATAATCTTCAAAATATGACTCAAAGCCATTTGCAGTTATATCCCAATCAAACGTTTTGGAATAATTATAACCCTCTAGCGACTTTATTTTATATAATTCTTGATCAATTAATAATCTTTTTAAATTTTGAGCAAAAGCCTCATTGTCTCTAAAGGAGGCCTTTAGAACACCTGCCCTATGAGTATCGTAACAAGGCAAATCATATTCAACAACTGGGGTGCCGACGCTAATGGCGTCTAAATAAACCAAACCAAAACTTTCGAAGAAAGAAGGAAAAAGCAAAATCTTCGACTTTTTTAAAAAATTATATTTCTCCACGCCATATTTTGGACCTAAAAACTTAAAATCATAACCGATCTCCGCGATTTCTTTCTCGAGCCATCCCAAATAATCTCCCTTTTTCGGGCTTTCTTTTGGGGCAATAAATATTACTGATAATTTTTGATCATGGCTTTTTTTTAAGCGTCTCAAAATATCCGGGATTTCATCTGTTCCTTTCTGCGTATGGAAGCGGCCCAAAAAACAAATGTCATAAAGTTTATTTTCCATGCTTGTTTCCGGTTCGCCGAAATACTCGCGCCCATACCTTATGACATGAAGGTTTGCATTTTTCTTCAACAGCTCTTCCCTATTAGTGGCGTTGCCACAGGCCAAAAGATCCGCTTTTTTTTGCATAAGAAAAAATAATTTCTGGTTCAACCATTGATAAACCTCAAAAAAATTAGGAATTCTAAATTTTTTAATATAAATATGTTGACGGAGAAAAGGATTAGGAAAAACTAAATTATGGGTTACGGCAATCCAATAGGCCGTCGGATTCGCTAATTTTAAAAGAAAGGCAAAAAGCATATTTGGCCAGGCGTCAAAATGAGAAACAATAATATTTTTTTCAGTATCGAATTTTTTAACGAATTTCAATGATTTAAAAATAATAATAAAATAACGAACCAATATCTTAAATCGATCTCCAAGACTAGGATTATCTTTTAAAATATTAACAGTCCGAATACCACAAACTCCTGGTTCGACGGAAGATTGACTCCAACCGAAATAATTAACCGAAGGATATTTTTTCGCCCACCTAGAAACCACTTCGTCGGTAAATTTCTCTCCTCCGCTCAAAGCGTTGCCGCAACGACAAATTGAAATATTATGAATTGTCATTTTATTGTTTTTACTATCACCGCCCATAATTGTAATTACCACTTGTGACTTAAATCAAAATATTCTCTCCGGCGCGAAATTCGCTTCATAAATGTCCAAGCTCTAAAAAATAGACCATGAAAACGAATTGGAACAATCTTTCGTAAACTCGATACTAACCTATCAAAAACATTCTTGTTAAAATCATGCTCTACCGCGGCGCCATCCTCAGAAAGTTTTTTATAAAAATATTGATCGGGAGACATAATTGTTTCAACCTGATTTTTCTTTCGAACCAGAAAACAATTTAAAAGACGATTGCCGGGCTTAAAAGACAAACCGACATAATCTCTCGCCTGGTTGTACTTGTGAAACCTCTGAACCCGACCACGAATTTCTATCAAATAAGCTTCGACTATCTCGAATCCGTTGTCTGTGTAAAAATCATGGAAAAAAGTTGGCGAAAATTGATAAAATCCGTGATTAAGAAAATTTTGCGCCGGAAGTATCTGCAATACGTAACCGCCGATCTTCGCCATTCGGACAATATTTTCCATTACCGACTTTATATCAAAAATATGTTCCAAAGTACCGCTATCAATAATAAAATTAAAAAAATCATGGAATTTAGAATCAACCGGGGATTGTAAATCATGAAGAATTTTCGGCCGATCAAAGGGAAACTTATCAATATCATAATAATCTTCCTCTTTAATTCCTAAAAATTCAAAGAAGGTTTTCGCGTGTATATAATTCGCTGCTTCCTTATTTATTTTAGGGATATCACTACTGACGGAATGCAGAATTTTTTCTAGCCGGCTAAACTCAATCTTTTCTTTTGCCAATAAACCTTCAATATTTTGAGCCGTAGCATAAATATCCTGATTTCCTAAAGTAAGAACCGGGCCAATAAATTTATATTTTTTTACTCTTTGAACAATAAATTTTAAATGAGGCGCTGGTAAACCCATAATTTTTAATTATTGTTTTCTAAATTATTATTCTCTAATTTTTATATTTTTTTTAAAATTATTTCCCAATTATAGTAACCTAAAATCGGAATTTTAATTTTTCTAATAATTTTCATAATCATATTCTCATACAATTTCCTATCAGCCAAGCCGATTCTCTTAATAAAAAAATCGGAAATCGGAAACCATTGAAGCGTTTTTTTTACTTCTAAAAATTGAAAGTTATTCTGATTAAATAAATCCAATAATTGACAATCGGACGAATATTCTCGAAGATGAGTCGGATCCAAGACCCATTTTCCTTTATTCCTATAAAAATACCAGCCATACCACTTCTTAAAAACTGTAGAAATATAAACTATACCCCCAGCCCTAACTTTCTTTTTGATTGCTTCAATCATCTTTCGATCATCGACGTGTTCTATTACTTGAGTGGAAATAAAAAAATCGATGCTCACATCAGCTACAGTCTCTAAATTTTCCGCACTATCGACACTAGCGTTGATAGTGCCATTAATCTTCTTAACTATTTCTATTCTATTTCTTGATAAATCTATCGCTAAAATCTTCTTGCCCTTCAAGTAGCCGGCCCTATCTAAAGCGTATAAAAGAGACCCATCGCCACAACCACAATCGAGAATACTGTCGTAAGATTCAGAATTAAGATACTTCTTTAAAAGCAAAGGGATTAAGCCGTTATAATACTGCGGCGCTAATCTAGCATATTCTTCTATATTTACTGTCTCCATGTTATTAAATCTCATTACTATAACTAACTAAATCTACCAAGAAATTTTATTTAATTTTACGACCAATAAAAATAACGCAGGGACTGAACAGTTTAGTTTCCAGACCTTTTTTTCCAAAAATTAAACGCAAAAGAGGATTTAAAATGTAACGATCCGGAAAACTTAAAATCTTCATAATATACCATCCAAAATTTCTCTTTGCTAGGGGAAGTCTAAGCTTTATAGTTCCGTATTTACCACAAAATATTTCCTGCACATCATCTCTAACGCATGCTTCGCGTAAAGTCTCTTCTTCCATAATTTTCAAATTATGGAGTGGTAAAAGATCGGGACGAAATATCTTCGCTTTCAAATAATTGAACCCTTTAAGCCGCGGTATCTGAATAAAAAAATACCCTCCTTTTTTTAAAAGGGCTAAATGAATCGCGACCGCTTTCTGCGGCGGAAGAATATGCTCCACAAATCCGTAAGAATAAACCAAATCAAAACTTTCAGCATAAGTTTTTAACATTTTCTCGTCAAAAGCGTCGCTGATAATAGTATTTACTCCCGTCACTTGAGCATTTTTAGCCGCCGCCTCCGAATATTCAATGCCAAAAGATTGATAATTAAAAGAATCGGCCAGCTGTCTAACCAGTTTTCCATCGCCCGACCCTATTTCGCACATCTTTGGGCGCGATTCATCATTTCCTTGATATCTCGGCAAATATTTTTCCAAAATGCAATTACAAAGAAATAAATCATAAAATGAAAAAAATCCTTTCTTTGTCTTGATATGGATTTTTTTTTCATTCTTATAATATTCATCCCAATCTTGTTGTTTATATCTATTTTCAACACTCATAAAATAAAATTAAAAGTTATTATTAATACTTAAATTTTTTAAAAAACGACTATTAAATACGTTTTTATAACCAACAACTAATTTTCTTAAAATGACGCTGGGAACAATAATCGTACCCAAAGAAAAAAACCAAAATCTAATGTTAAATATATTTTGCCAGCGAAATTTCAATAAATACCAAATTTCTCTTAATAAAAATTTAAACCCCCCATAATTTTTTATCTGGACTAAACCAATGTAATTACGAGCAATAAAATTTCTTATTAAATATTTCTTTAATTTTTTAAACTTTTCTTCAATTAAAACTTTATTTATCATATTGGCCCATGATAACATCGGAGATTTTTGATAAACGGAACAATTTCTCGAATTGCTAAATCCTATGCGGACGGCTACAATATTATCTTTTAAAATTACCGAGGAACTTTGTTTTAACATTTTCACCACCATAGAAGCGGTCTCGACAAAAGGATTAACTTCGAAATGACCGACAATATGTTTTCTTCTAAATCCAATTCCGGAAAGCTGATCTGCTAAGGCAACCACATCTTTGACCTGGCCAAAAGGGCTGTTTATAGAAACAACTTTTGTCTTATCAAACTGTTTTGTCACCCTAACCGGTTTACGATAATCCTCTTCAAACCAATAATAAGGTCGGACAACCGTTCCGATTTCTTCGGATATTTGAAAGGCCTTATAAATCTTTTCTAAAGCCGCGACGTCAAGAATATCATCCCCGCAAACATAAACTAAAATATCCGCGCTAGCTAAATTTAAACAAGCGTTCAAATTTCCGCCACAACCTAAATTTTTCTCATTAACATAAAACTTAATCCGCTCATCATGGACCGATCTGATTAAATCAACGGTTTGATCGGTCGATTGATCATCGCTAATAAGCAATTCAAAATCCTTAAAACTCTGATTTAAAATGCTTTTAATGGTTTCCAGAATAGTCGCGGCATTATTATAAGAGGGGAGAAGAACGCTTAAGCAAGGTTTTTTTTCTTCTAAAATCATCGGGGTTGTTTAGTTAATTAAATACTTAATTTCTTCTTCTATCCCCGTCAATGAACTAAATTTCGGATAATACCCAAGTGTTTCCGCTTTTTTATTTTTTGAATAATAAGCATTTTTAAGACCGGTTGGGCTAATTAAATCAATATTACGACTAATCTTATACTTCAAGTTATATTTTTCTTGAAAATACTTCAAGAGATGAAAAAACGAAACAGGCTCGAGACTATAGGCGTCAAAAAAATCATTGATTCTTTCTTTTTTTATAATTAGTTTAATTAAATTTAATATATCGTGCGGATTAATAAAATCCCGAATAAAATCATCGGGCACGGCCGTAAAAACCGTTTTATTATTTATGGCGTTGATAACATGTGACAATAGAAAACCGGAATTTTCTAAACCCAAGAAACGACTAAAAAAAGAAAAAAGACGAATATCAACAATATTCAAATCAACTAAACAACGATGCTTGGCCTCACAATTTATCTTACTTACCGCATAGCAATCTCCTTGATCGATATGATTAATATCTAAAACAAGAAGTGATTCCGTATCAATCGGCGTCCCGACAGTTTTACCATAAACCGCGCCGCTACTAAAATTTATATATCTCGTCTTCGGACGCCGCCGAAGATAATCAAGTGCCATATTATCAAACCTTTCAGTAATCTCAAATAATTCAAAACCGGCTTCTTTCATTTCTTTCGGGTCTCCGATACCGATACAATTTATAACCGCATCATATTCATGATTAAAAAATTCGTCAAATGAACAAGCGATAAAATTTGTCTTCTTGTCTAAACTGTCTAAAAAAGTATTAATTTTTTCCGGCGACCGGGCAAAAGCAAAAACTTCGAAGTCCTCTTCCTGCGACAAGCAATAAATCAAAGATTTCCCAATAAAACCGGTTGCTCCTAAAATAGCGATTTTTTTCATATTCGAGATTTATTTAACATTTTACTAATACTAGCAGCCACTAAACTCGGGCTAATTTCATGATGTTCGCAAAGATAATCACGATTGCCAACCACCTTGCAAGAATCTCTTTTTAAACCAAAGACCTTAATCATCTTTTCTCGGCCATCAAAAGCGTTCCTGACAAAAGCGGCTAAACCAAGACTACTAATATGCTCCTCAATCACAAAAACATTCTTAAAGCCGTCTAATGCTCGCCGAACATTATCACTAAAGTCATCATCAATAATCGGACAAGAAAAAACCTCCGCGGCAATCCCTTTTTCTTGCAAAAGTCCGGCTACGGAAAAAGCGTTTTCTAAAGTAGTGCTCGCCGCAACTAAAGCCACTTCTCCGACTTTATCAGCCAATAAACCAAATCTATTTATTTTACTAACCTCTTGCGACTCTTGATGAAAAACTTTCTCACAATTCCGACCTAAGCGCAAATATTTAGGTCCCTGTTCTCGAAAAATATAATCCATAACGAATTCCACTTCCCGAGAATCGCCAGGTAAAAGCAACTTGACATTCGGCAACGATCCCATTAGGGCAATATCCTGAACGGCGTGATGAGAGTACCCTTGGCTGCCATACATAAAACCGGGTCCAACGCTGACTATTGTAACATCAAGATCATGATAACAAATATCATTTCGAATCTGCTCTAAACAACGAGTAGTATTAAAATTACCAATAGAATAAGTAAAAACTTTAAAACCGCTCAAGGCCAAGCCGGCCGCCATACCGGTCATGTTTTGCTCGGCAACGCCGGCATTTAAAAATCTGTCTGGATTCTTTTTGACAAAGGGTTCAACAATGCCAAAGCCTAAATCACCAATAACCAAATAAGTATCGCGATCCGCTTTTTCTGTTAAAATTTTAATAAAAATATTTCTCATAATTTTATCCTAATTCTATTAATCCTTGCTGATATTCTTCATCTGACGGCCAACGATAATGCCACTCTAGCTTATTTTCAATAAAGGAAACCCCTCGACCCTTTATAGTATCGGCGATAATAAGTTTTGGCCTCCCCGATTGGCTATTCGATAAAACCGTAAAAGCACGATATAATTCAGAAAAATCATGGCCGTCAATTCGCATCACCTCCCAATTAAAGGCCTCAAATTTTTTTTCTAACGGGTCAAGATTAACAACATCTTTAGTAAAACCAAAGGCCTGCAGTTTATTACAATCGATAATCACAAATAGATTATCCATCTTCAGATGGGCGGCCATTGCGAAGGCCTCCCAATTGGATCCCTCATTCAACTCTCCATCACTTAAAATAGTAAAGGTCCTCCAAGCTTCTCCACGGCTTTTAGCGGCCAGAGCCATTCCTAAAGACACCGGCAGTCCATGCCCCAAAGATCCGGTAGAAAATTCTACTCCGGGAACCTCGGAATTAACATGGGACATCAAAATCGAATTATTTTTTGCATAAGTGTCTAATAATTCTTTAGGAAAATATCCTAGTTCGGCTAAAATGGCATACAAAGCGGAACAAGCGTGCCCTTTGGATAAAATCAAGCGATCTCTTTCCGCGTCATCAGGATTCTTATGATTATTTTTTAAAATCAATTTATATAAAACTACTAAAATTTCAACGATCGAGAAAGCGCTTCCAACATGAGAAGACTTGGTCGAATAAACCATTTGCCAAACATCTTTTCTTGTTCTTCGAGCTAAATCCAATAATTCTTTTTCATCTACCTTCCCAAACATAAAATTTATTTATTTTAATAAAAATTCAACCCCCACCATCCCTCTTAAAAAATACATGCCAAGAGTTAAAATAGGGTGTCCCAATAGTTTTCGCCATTTTCCGGCCTCTAAAAATACTCCAAAAAAACGATATTTTAAACCGAACTGTTTCTTAATATCCGGGTCATCTTTTCCCCACTTATTAATATAAATCGCAAAGCTCCTGGAATAATAATTTTTCTTTTTTAAATATTTTTTTAAATTAAATTCGGATTCGTTATGATAAACCACTGACTGATAATTATGCGGATTAACTCCCTTATCCTTAATTAAATTAATCAATGGCCAATCTTTCGTATTATTTTCCCGACCAACCGGCAACAGGCCGATCTTCCCGATCTGTTTAATTTTCTTATCAATATCCCAATCCTCCGGCCCGCTCATTGTTTCATCGAAGCCCCCGACTTCAACAAATTTATCCTTGCTAAAAAATCTTGCTCCATCAATTGCTGTTCCGTCATAAAAAGATCTTTCAAAACGCCGCACACGACTCCAAAAATTCCGACCCAAAACAATCTCACTGATATGAAGCGCGACGGCCTTTTCTTGACTGATAAATTCCACGCAATTACTTATCAAGCCGGGCGACAAAATCATATCGGCATCGACAAACATCACATATTCGCCGGCGCTTTTATCAATCATCCCATAATTCCTTTGGGCGCTCCGCTCCGGACCTTTGTCATAGACCTTATCCGTATAGCGTTCGGCAATTTCTTTGGTCTGATCGTCGGAATTATTGTCAACTACAATAACCTCTATATTATTATAGCCCTGTTCCTTAATCGACCGCAAGCAGTTCTCGATATTCTTCTCTTCATTTTTGGTCGTGATAACGACGGAAACAAGCGGGAACATAAAATTATTGATCTATTTTGTTTATACTTAAAATAATGAACCATTCATCTCTATATTTTAAGTATATTTAAAACTCTTTAAAATAAGGTTAACTTCCTACTTCCCAAAATCCAATAAATGTCCTAAAACCTTGATTCCGGCTCGCCACATAAAACGGAGGTCAGTTAAACTCCGGATGCCGGCAATTTTTCGCCAAATGAATTTCGGCGTCAAAAACGATTTATACAAGCCCTGGGTCATCTCTTTTACTTCCGCGGTCGTCAATTCACATTTCATTACTTGCTCCCGTTGATCAAAACGATCATAATCAGTAAAATTCAACAAGTCATTATCTTTGCAATATTTATACAAAGGCGTACCCGGATACGGAATCAAAACCGTGGCCTGCAAGGTATCGACATAACCCTTCTTAAATAAATCAGCGGCTAAATCCACTGTCCGTTGCGCATCGGCTCGACTCTCCCAAGGATAGCCGATCATAGTCGTAATATGCGGTTCCAGGCCGGCCTCCTTGCACATCTTCAAGCCCGGCTCGATTTCCTCGACCCGAAGTCCTTTGCTAATCGCCTCCAAAGTCTTCTGACTTGCCGACTCCAAACCGAAAAGGATAAATCGAAATCCGGCTTTTTTCATCAAACGCCAAGTTTCCGGCTCACGAATGCCGTTAATCCGCATATTGCAACTCATCACCACTTTTTTATTATATCCCCTTTCAATCATCCCCGTACAGAAATCTTTCAGCCAAGGTCCGATTGGCAAAGATCCGGAATCCTCCATAATTTCTTTAACGCCTAAATCAATCAGATGACCGACTTCGTCAAGCGCCAAGCGCGCCGGCCGCGTCCGAAAATTATTGCCGGGAAAAAGAGTGGTCCAACTGCAAAAACTGCATTTTCCCCACCAACAATCTCGACCGCTCATCATATAGGCGCCGGGCGTATATTTAAAATTTCCGTTCTTATAGGCATAGCGGCGCCATTCGGTCAGTTCCCGATCAATTTCCGGCAACACGCTTAAATCATGAAGATGATAGTCCTGCTTAAGGCCACTATTGGTAATTATAACTTCGCTGAACTCTCCGTCCGTCCAATTTATTTCTTCATTTTTCCCCTCCGGATTCCATTTACCGTTCATCCGCCAATACCAACCCGGTTCCAACGCTCCCTTTCCGGATAAAAATTCAACCAGATTGGCCAAACCGAAATCATAATCCCCGCCGGCCAAAACATAGTCAACTTTCGAATATTTCAAACTTTCTTCCGGCTGAGCCGTGATATGATCACCAATTAAAACAACCTTTAGCGGCCAGTCCGCTTTCTCTTTTAATTCGTTAATAATTCGCCAATGGCGCTTGACCACCGGGGTTTTGGTTTCAATCATGACTAAATCCGGGCGCGCGGCCAAAAATCGGGCGCGCCATTCCTCATAAGTCAGGCCCTCGGCAATGCCGTCATCCCAAACGACTTCTTCGCCTTTATGTTTCAAAAGCGTCGCCGCGTAAGCGGGAATAACCGGATAGATATAAGTCGGGCTGTTAAACCATTGAAACTGTCGATTCTGGCCTAAAAGCGGAACGCCTTTTTCCGAAACTAGGGGCGGATAAGATATAAAAATTTTCATAAATTGATTAAAAATAATTCGTTTTAAATCGGGTTTTTTAGCTAGCGCAATTTACTTTTTAGATTCTTAACCGATAAACCCCGCAAAAAACTGTAACCGTAAATCAAATGAGTTAAAACAATGTAATAAACGGCATTCAAGGCGACAAAAATATTTTTTTCGTAACGCCGAATATCAAACAACGCCTTTATCAAAGCTAAAAAATAAATTACCCATCCGAATAAACACAAATACGATATTATTTTAAAGATTTGATTCTGACCAAATAACGCGTTTTGACTTAGCCAACCTAGAATAAAACTTGAAATCACGAACAATAGAAATGCACTCGGCAGGAAATATTTAAAACGCCGGGATGTGGCCGGATATTTTTTGGCAAAGAAACCGCGATGAAGGCCATAGCCGGAAACTTGTTTTAAATGTTTTCTTAAACCCGGCCGTCGATGATGATAAACAATCAACGCCGGATCGTAAATAATGCTTGCCGGATATTTTTTAATCAAATCCAAACAAAGTTTAGTGTCTTCGCCCGGCCAAAATTCACTATCAAAACCTCCCAGCTCCGTAAAAGTCGTTTTCCGAATGGAAAAATTTACACTCGGCCAATCATCGACCGATCGCTTAGCTCCGCGCGACACATATCTTTCCGGATTGCCGCCTGATAAAGAACTTAAAAAAACCGCGCCGGAAACTTTCGCCCAAAAACTGTCATGCGGCGGCGTCAAAGCCGGGCCGCCGATTGCTTTCACTTGTTCGTCAGTAAAACCGGAATCCAAAATATCTAAAAAATTTCTCTCCGGATAGGCGTCATCATCAATAAATATCAATATTTCTCCGACCGCTTCTTTGATTGCCCGGCTCCGTTTTGTTGCCGGACCACAATGCCCGGTCGCAATCTGCCGAGTCCTCGACCAAAATTCATTATTGACTTCATCCGGATAAATTATAATTTCATAGTCATCGCGAGCAACGCCGTTTGATTCAATTTCTAAAATTTTCGGTACGGCCTCGCGAATATAATCGTTAATCGTTTTAACCGGAATGATGAAACTATATTTAATCATGGGATTTTTAAATTTATATTTTCCCCCGAAAATACTCAATCGTCTTTTTCAAGCCCGCCTCTAGATCAATCTTCGGTTCCCACTTCAACTTCTCTTTCGCTAAAGCGATATCCGGCTTCCTTTGCCGCGGATCGTCGGCCGGCAAATCTTTAAAAATCATTTTACTCTTGCTCTCCGGAATTAAGGTTAAAACTTTTTCTGCCAGTTCTTTAATCGTAAATTCGCCGGGATTACCCAAATTAACCGGACCAATAAAATCTGTTTCATTATTCATCATCTTAATCAACGCTTCCACCAGATCGTCCACGTATTGGAAACTCCGCGTTTGCGAACCGTCGCCGTAGATGGTAATATCTTCATTCCTTAAAGCCTGCATAATAAAATTGGACACGACGCGACCATCGGCCGGATGCATATTGGGACCATAAGTGTTGAAAATACGCACTACTCGGATATCTAATTTATGTTGGCGATGATAATCAAAAAATAAAGTCTCGGCGCAACGCTTTCCTTCATCATAGCAAGAGCGAATGCCAATCGGATTAACCTTCCCCCAATAACTCTCCGGCTGAGGATGAATTTCCGGATCGCCATAAACTTCGGAAGTGGAGGCCTGCAAGATTCGCGCTCGCGTCCGTTTAGCCAGGCCAAGCATATTAATCGCTCCGTGTACCGAGGTCTTTGTCGTTTGAACCGGATCGAATTGATAATGAACCGGCGAGGCCGGACAAGCCAAATTATAAATTTGATCCACTTCCACATAGAGCGGAAAAGTAATATCATGTCGCATCAACTCAAAACGTTGGTTGTCTAAAAGCGGCAAAATGTTTTCCTTGGTACCGGTAAAAAAATTATCTACGCACAAAACCTCGTTCCCTTCATCCAAAAGACGACGACAAAGATGCGAACCGATAAAACCGGCGCCTCCGGTGACTAATATTTTTTTCATACGTTCATTCGTAAATTTTATTCCTCTTCCCCCTCAAAACATAAAGCGGCCGTCCCAGCACTTCTTTATGAATATGGGCGATATATAAGGCGACTAAACCGAGCGAACAAAGAACAATGCCGACCAGAAAAGTCAGCAAAAGGGCCAATTGCGCCGGACCGGAAAAAGACGAAGCGTAATACCAGCCCGCGAGATACTTGCCGATTAAAACATAAAGACCGAAAGGGCCGACCAATAAAACAATCACTATTCCCAAATAACCGGCCATCTTTAAAGGAAACAAACTCAAGGAGATAAAGCTGTTCATCGCCAGACTGATTAACTTGCGAACATTATAAGCCGCCAGACCGTCCCTTCGTTCCTTGGCTTCAAAATAAATATATTCCCGCCTGAATCCTAGCCAAGCGATCAAAGCGCGCGTCAACCGGTTTCTTTCCGTAAACTTGTTGAATTCGTCAATCACTACCCGATCCAACAAACGAAAATCCGTGGAGTTCGGCGCCAACGGCTGTTCGGAAATACGATTGATGATTTTATAAAATAAAAAAGAACCGTAGCGCTTAATCAAGCCGCAGTTCTTGTTTGTCTGTCGCACGCCGACCACCACTTCCGCTCCCCGCTCCCACTTGGCCAAAAAATCCGGAATCAGTTCCAAGGGATGTTGAAAGTCGGCATCAATCATAATCGCCGCCTCGCCGGAACAATGATTCAATCCGGCGGTTAAAGCGATTTCTTTGCCGAAATTACGAGAAAAATCTAAAATTTTAACTCGTTCATCGCCGCTTATTTTAACTAATTCTTCCGCCGAAGAATCTTCACTACCATCGTTGATAAAAAGTATTTCATACCGATAACCGCTCGTTTCCAGAATTTCTTTCAAAGCGACATAAAAAGACGGAATATTTTTCGCTTCATTAAAAACCGGAACTATAAGAGAAATAGTTTTATTGGCGTTCATATCTAAAAATTTTCTAAATTTTACCAAAATTATCCCTAAAAAGCAATCTCTTCTTCCCCTCCCCCCGACATATCCTTAATCTTGTAAATTCCCTTCGCCGCCTCGTCTTCTCCCAAAATAACCACGCGGGCGATTTTTTTCTTATTGGCGAATTCCAAGGCTTTGGAAATCTTTTGTTCTTCCAGGCCGACCAGAACGTCATAACCTCGGCCACGCAATTCTTTGGCCAATTCATTGGTCGGCCAAGCCAGCTTGGCGCTCAGCAAAGGCAAATAATATTTAACCGGCTGTTCGGCTTGAATTCTGTCCGAGAGATTCCAACTGTCCAAAAATAATCTGGTCGTTTCGTCACCGATGGCAAAACCGACGGCCGGAAAATTATTCTGGCCGAAAATCGCCGCCAAACCGTTATAGCGACCGCCGCCGAACAAAGCGCGATTGTTTTCCGGATTCTTATCAAACACTTCAAATACCAAGCCGTCATAATAATCAAAACCGCGAATGACCGTCGGATTGAATTCCACCCAATCGCCATAACCGGATTTTTCCAATCGCTCCATCACCGCCATCGTTTCTCCCAAACCGGGACGACTTTCCAATTCCGGCAATTCCGCCAACACCTCCTCCAAACTCCGGCTCTTCATGAACCGACCAATCATGCCGATCGCTTTCTTGTCCAGACCGGCTGTTTGCAAGCGCTTGTCGGTATCGGCCGCACTTAGCTTTACCCATTTATCCAAAGTCCTGACCACCAAGGTTTTCTGGTCATCCGCCAAACGCGCGGCGCCGCTCACATCCAAAACCGCGTCAATGATTTTCCGATTATTGATCGCCAAAACGAAAGAGTCTTGCGGCGGATCCAATTCCAACATGATATCCAAAGCCAATTGCATCGCTTCAATATCGGCGTTCAAAGAATCACTGCCGAAAATATCGCAGTTCAATTGCCAAAATTCGCGATTGCGGCCGCGCTGAGGTTTCTCGTTGCGCATAAAATTGGCCACGGAAAAATATTTCAAGGGTTTCGGACTGGAAGCATATATTTTCGTGACCATCCTGGTAACCGAGGGCGTCATTTCCGGCCGGATAGAGAGCTCCCGACCGCCCCAATCTTCAAAAGTAACCAGTTCTTGACCGCCGATATCTTCTCCGGATTTGGCGCGATAGATATCGGCCGCTTCCACGAGCGGAGTCAAATACTCTTCAAAGCCATAGCGCAAGCAAACGCGACGCCAAGTGTCAAAAATGTATTTCCTAATCAAAAACTCCTCCGGCAGCCAATCCCGGGTTCCTTTCGGTTCTTGATTAGATAAAATTTTGCTCATATTAGTGATTTTTAGCCCCGGTCAAAAATGGTCCGAAGACTATTTATATCTTACTATTTTCCGCCGATTTTCGCAAATTTACAACTTATCCCCAGCAGGTAACTTTAATTCTGCAACAGCACAATATTTCTGTCATGGCTATAAATATGTTATAATTAACTTAATAATTCTAAAAATATGAAATTAACTATCTTGGGATCCGGAGGCGCAATGACCACTCCTCGACCGTTTTGTCAATGCTCCATTTGTACAAAAGCCAGAAAACTAGGCGAACCATATAAACGAAACAACAGTTCTTTATTTATTAATGATATTAATACTTTAATAGATTGCGGTGAAGATATCGCGGATTCTCTTAATCGTCGAGACATAAAAAAAATAGACAGATTGTTAATTACTCATTGGCATCCTGATCATACCTTCGGTCTAAGGCCCCTCTTGGAAGCACATTATAATTTTCGAACTCACCAAGCCGACAAAACCATCGATCTGTATATCCCTAAAAAAGTTTTTAAAACTTTACGTCAAAAATTGCCTACTATTGATTATTGGCTTAATTATCAAAAAACTGCAAAATTACATCTTATTGAGCATGGTGATATTATAAAAATCAATAACATTTCTATAGAGGTTGTCGGCTATAATGGAAAAAATTCCGATATTTACGCTTATTTAATACACAACTCTAACAAGCGAGCTTTATATGCTCCTTGCGATACTATTGATTTTAAATATTATGAGAATATAAAAAATTTAGATTTGCTAATAAACGAGTGCGGTATGTTCTCCAAACATAAAACAGAAATCACTTTTGATAATTTGATGAAAAGAATGAAAGAAAATACACCAAAAAAATTAATCTTAACGCATATTGAGGAAGTGGAATTAAGAACTTTCGGAGAAAATATATTTTCCAAAATGAAAAATAACTATCCGGATATTAATTTTGATTTCGCTTTTGACGGACTAAAGATTACTCTATAACCCTCTCCTCTACTTTAAATATTAAAAAGGAAGGTTAATAAACCTTCCTTTTGATTTAGGGGATCAAATGATCAAACGTTCTGGGAAATGGTACCGCATCGATAATAACATCAATATCTAATAATTTAGCGACTAAACGATCAAATCCTAACCCAAATCCTCCATGATGAACGGCGCCGTCTATTATTGACAGATAAAAATTATAATCAACCGGATTAGCTCGCGAAAGCTTCATAGAATGTTCAATTTTATTTCTGTCCACTTCCCTTAAAGCTCCACTAACCAACTCCCAGCCACAAACTATAATATCAAAGGTTTCTGTCAAAAACGGAGGCAATTGTTTAGTGTAAAACTTCTTGATATTCGAAGGATAATGTTTAATTATAAACACGTCGCTATTATTTTTTTTCTTCATAATTTCACCTAATTTTGCCTCACCAATCACACCTAAATCAACGCCGTATTTAAACGGGAACCCGTTATTATTTAACAGCTCTATAGCCTCCATATAGGTTATCACCGGTAATCTGTCAGGGGCTGGCAATAATATACTGGAATTAACAAGCGCATCGTTCTTTATTGCCTCAAAAACTTGAATAATAATAGAATATGCTAACAGCATAACCTCCGTCAATGATTTAGGAGAGCTAAATTCAACATCCAATCCAATGCTTTCTTCTAAATGCCTAAAAGTATTTTCACTCTCAGCCCTCCAAAATGGGCCAATTTCAAAAACCTTCTCCATTCCGGAAACAACCATCATCTGTTTATATAACTGATTTGATTGTCTCAAAAAAGCTTGTCCGCCTTCCGGCCAAACGACTTCTATGGCTCCACCCTTGTCTACCTTGGGCGGATCGGTTGACACGCCAACAATATATGGCGTGCTAATCTCACAGAAATTTAAACCAAATAAGTAATTTCGAATAGCGAACAGCATCTTGCTTCGGATTTTCATGATATCAACAACATGCGGCGACAACCTCGATGAAGCAATAAATTTTTGATTAGCGACATGAATCTTGCCAATTTCTTCCTTAAGCTTTTCCGAAAAAATAACAAAATTCTTATTAATAATCTGCTTAACTTTGTTTATCTCCGACGCACGATCATTAAACGCACGATGGGCTTCACGAGATAAATCTTCAATATCTACCACAACTAATCCCGCTGTCTGCTGTTGTTGTTGATTTTGTTTAGACACGGACGGGGTAGACAAATCAATCATAATTTTTGATCCAGAACCAATAATAAGCTCGGACACAAGCCGATTATAGTAATCAATAATTTCCTTATTATTATCTAAAGCAAAAATGATAACTTGTGCCTCATTAATTTTAATAAAATTATCAAGACTCAACGTTTCTAATTTTGGATATTTCTTGACAATTTCAGAAATTTTATCGGTACTTCTATTGGCGGCCATAACTACATAATTAGTATCTTCTGATAAAATTTTAACTAATAAGCTCCCCGACATTCCTAATCCCAAAATACATATCTTATTGCCCTCTTCGACAGAGTCAATTATTTTGGCAACAGCGATTCTTTCTAAAGAGGTGTTTCCAGAAAATATAGCAGTTTTTTCTTTTACTTCTGCTAACAAATCCGATAACCAGCTAGACAGCACCGACAATGTCGGATTATTATTTTGTTTTTGTCCGGCAGATTGAACGGCATTATTAACCTGAGAAAAAACTTGAGAATCACCAATAACAACACTGTTTAATCCCAAAGCACATTCGGCAATATATTTGATCGCTGTATCATCATCATAAAAAACGATCTGATTCAAATAGTCAACAATACCATCGCAAGAAAGCTTGTCCCAGATATCGAAAAGACAATTTTTTATGAACTCTGTGGAGATGTGTTGACTATAAACAATAACAATAATAACGGCATTACATTTTTGAACGATGGCTAACTGTTCAATATCAAACCCCAACTTTTTCTTAAATTCTTCAATCAAAAATTGAGAATCCGGAAAACTAGCAGATTTCAATATCTTCATAGAATCTTGATTAATTTTTTTAAAATTCAATGAAGCACAGCCCACCTTCACGGGCAAACTTGAATAGAATTGATTATTTTTCATTTTTGAGGCGCTCCTATCGCCTATTTTATTTTAAAAGTACATAAATATTCGAACTTTCATTTTTATCATATTTACAAGAAAAAAGCAATAAACCAAAAAGAACGTCTATCTTTATTTTTTCTTTAAAAAAAATTTAGATATTTTTCATCGGCCGCGGACTATAATGGGAGTAATAATTTAAATTAAAAAGGCCGTCGGACTTTTGAATAAGCAAACGATTCAAAACCGACGACCCAAAACTTTATGAAAATTCTCATCGTTGACGACGAAGCGGCCATCGTCCAATTCCTTAAAGACGGCCTGGAAGCGAACATGTATGTGGTGGAAACGGCCGCCGACGGCGAACGCGGCGCTTTCCTGGGGCGCACCGGCAATTATGATCTGATAATTCTGGATTATATGTTGCCGAAAATGAACGGCGCGGAAGTGCTGAAAGAGCTCCGGCAAGAAAAAAAACACGTGCCGGTCCTGATGCTGACGGTTAAATCCGAACTGGCCAACAAGAATGAACTGTTCACTCTCGGCGCCGACGATTACTTGAGCAAGCCCTTTCTGTTTGAAGAATTGCTTTTGCGCGTCCGGGCGCTGTTGAAACGACCGCCGAAAGTTGAAGGCGAAATTCTTAAAATTGACAACCTCACTCTAAACACGCGCAGTAAAGTAATCCGGCGCGGCGGTCGGGAAATTTATCTGACGCGGCGAGAATTCGCTCTCCTGGAATATTTTCTGCTCAATCGCGATAAAATCGTTTCGCGCAGTCAGATTCTGGATCATGTCTGGGATTATAACGCCGACCCTTTTTCCAATTCGGTGGAAACGCATCTGGCCAGCCTGCGGCGAAAAATTAATCTTAACAAAAACCGCAACCTGATTCATACTTTCACCGGTCGCGGCTATAAATTGGCTTTGAACAAATTAAACTAAAGAAATTTTCTGCCCTTTAATTTATCCGGCAAATATTCCTGCCGACTGTCGTCTTCCAGGGGAGTATATTTGTAGTCTTTGGCATAACCCAAATCCTTCATTAATTTTGTCGGCGCGTTGCGCAAATGAAGCGGTACCGGCAAATTTCCCGAAGTCTCCACCTCTTTCTTGGCGGCTTCATAGGCGGTATAGGCGGCAATGCTTTTGCTTGATTTGGCCAAATAAACGGCACAGTGCGCCAAATTGACGCCGCATTCCGGCAAACCGATTTTATGGCAAGCGTCATAGGTAGCGTTGGCCAACAATAGAGCGCTGTTATTGGCCAAACCGATGTCTTCGGAAGCGAAGCGAATCAAGCGCCGGGCGATATACAGAGGATCTTCGCCGGCTTCAATCATCCGCACCAAATAATAAACGGCGGCATCGGCCTGTCCGCCGCGCAATGATTTGTGAAGGGCAGAAATCAGATTATAATGCTCTTCCCCATCTTTATCGTATAACAAGTTCGGTTTATTAATGATGTCTTTAATCGATTGCGCCGTAATTTTACCGCCGCGTTCCACGGCGCTTTCCAAGATATTCAAGGCTTTCCGACCATCGCCGTTGGCGAATTTAGCGATTAAGCCGCCAACTTCGTCGGACAATTTCGCTTTCAATTCCCGGGCGGCCCGATTGATAATCATCCCCAAATCGTCTGCCGTCAAAGCCTCCAAAACCACCACTTTAACCCGCGACAATAAAGCGCCGTTGACCGCAAAACTGGGATTTTCGGTCGTGGCGCCGATCAACACGATCGTGCCGTTCTCCACTTGCGGCAAGAGCGCGTCTTGCTGAGCTTTGTTCCAACGATGAATTTCATCAATGAATAAAATTGTCTTGATATTCAAACGCCGGCCTTCTTGCGCTTTAGCCACAATCACCTTCAAATCTTTAACGCCGCTGGCGGTCGCCGACAATTCAACAAATTCCGCTTTCGTTTCTTTGGCTATAATAAAAGCCAGGGTCGTCTTGCCGCTCCCCGGCGGACCCCAAAAAATCAGAGACGGCACTTGGTCGTTCTTGACCGCAGCATAAAGCCAGCTCTTCGGACCGATAATTTTTTCCTGGCCGACAAATTCCTCCAAAGTCTTCGGACGGAAATAAGTCGCCAAGGGAACGTTTTTTAACATAAAAATATCTTAGGAAATCGGCTAATCAAGCTTTCATCATACTAACAAAAAAAGACTCATTGTTCAATGAGTCTTTTTGGCGATTATGTTCACCGGTTTTAATGACCGATTTACTTTAAATTTTCAATTTGTCCCAAACCTCGGCCATGACCGAAAGCTCCGCCCATGCCTGCTCCCGCTCCGGCACCGAAACCTTTGCCCGGTCGTTCGATTCCCAGTTCTTCCATAATCGTCTGGGCTTGCAGATGCAATTTATGAGCCTCCGCGTAACGACCGAAATTAGCGGCGTTTATCGTTTCCAATAACGGACAATTTTCATTCTCCGCTTTCACCGCCGTCAGCCAAGCATTATAATCACCGGCTTGCAAAGCGGCTGAGATAGCCTGCATTTCCGCTTCTCGGGAAGCCATTCTGGCCTCCATCGTCGCTTTTTGTTCGGCGGTCAACTCCAAAGGAGCGCGACCGCGATTCCTTAAATTCACCGTTTGATCGCCATTCGTATTGGCGAGCTGAGATGCAAAACCGTTGGTAGCGGCTTTGGCGGTCACAATCCCGCCGCCCAAAAGAGCCAAAACGGAAAAGGCCACGATACCTCTGATTAAATTAGTTTTTGACATAAAGTTGTAATTTGCTCCAAACGCCGTCGCGTCACGGATAACAAATAAATTAATTCTTAAATGAGATCTTAAGCTCTCTGTAAATAGTACGCCAACCGTGGCTATTTTCTTCTCGGCGGACGACAATCGTTCAAGCGACAATCAAAACGTCCGCCGCCCCGAACTTTGGGATGAGCAAAAAACCCTTGACCGGAAGGGCCGGCCGGACGCACAATGTCGGCGGAAAATTCGTTTTTACCGGAAACCCGACCGACGGCACTCACCGGCAAACCAACCGCAAGCTCAAAAAATCTGTCATTAATTTCGGCCGCTCCCGACAAAACCCGCCAATCGTCTCCGGCCGGATCCAGAAGATAAAAACCGTCGTCATCGCCGGCGTCAATCACCACCCCGGTCAAACGACCCTCATCCGGCGCAAACCAAAAATCCAAATGACGATTAAAAACCTGAGTATAAAAAGGCGCCCGACGACCCAAGACATCGTCAATCATCCGACCCAAACCGACCCGATGAAGCAATAAACCCAAAAACAAACTGACCAGAATACTGCCGGCGGCCACCAGCAAAAACGGATAACGATACCCTTGCCGGGTATGTTTGAGATTATAATAAACGATAAAAAGAAACAGGCCCAAAAAGATAATCCAAAAATACGGCAAAGTCAACAGAAAAAATTCCCCGAAAGTCTTATGCGTAGCCAAGCGCAATTCCCGATTGCCGTGTCGGGATAAAAAAATCATTACCGCCACCGCGGCCGCTCCGACCGCCAGCGCCACGACGCCCGCAGACCACATCAAATAATTTTTCAACAAAAAATGCCAACGCGGTCGAGGCGCGATTTTGCCTTGCTCGATCTTTTGTATTAATTTTTGATCAAAATTATCGCTCCCTTTGTCCGATTGATTTTCCGGCAAAATACTTTTGATTCTATCGGTGTGGTTCATATATTTAAAAATTAATCTTTTGTTTGGCCAATTCTTTGCGGAAGGCCTGTTTGGCTTTACTGATTAAAGAGGCGACGGTACCGGCCGGTTTTTTAATAATGTCGGAAATCTCCCGATAACTCTTTTCTTCCAAAAATTTCAAGACCAACACTTCGCGATATTTTTCTTCCAAGTGCCCTAAAACCAAAAAAATATTTTCTTTCAAAATCGACAAATCGGCGCCGGTCGCGATATCGATATCCGCGGCCAAATTGCGTGCCGCCACTTCCTCGATATTAACCGCATATCCTTCGGGACGAGCTTTCAATTTCCGATGATTGCTGATGACCTGATTATGGACAATCCGATAAATCCAGGAAGAAAATTTCAAATCGCGATTGAACTCGTTGAGATTCAAATAAACTTTAATGAAAACTTCTTGCAAAACATCTTCCGCGTCTTCCGCGCCGGCATTGGTCAGTCGGCGGATATAACTTGATAAGCGTCCTTTGTAACGGTCAACCAAATACAAAAAATTATCCCGGTTTTCCAGGGTTAATTTGACGAGCTCCTCGTCGTCAAGGGTTTGAAGGCGCTGTACGTCAATCATGTAGTCATTATAACATTATCGGCCCGATAATTAATAATACGCGTAAAACCGGAAATTCTTGCAAAAAAAGGCATCGGATGTTCCCAATGCCTTATGGGATATTCCCAATGCCTTAGATGCTAAAAACTTGTTCCGCCGTTTCTATGATTGATCGGACATTCCAAGGACGAATCATCAGAGCTGCCCCGATTTCAATACAATCAACGCCGGCACGACTCATGACCAGAACATCCCGCGCGGTTAAAATTCCGCCACTGCCCTTAATCGGCATATTGACGCCGGCGGCGCGAATCTGACTGATTTTTTTCAACGAAGACAACAGAATCGGCGCGCCCGATAAACCGCCGCCGCCCAAATGACTTAAAGGCGATTGCCCTCGGCGAAATAACTTGTTCCATTGAATACCTAAATCGGGAGTGCCGAAAGGAATGGTGTTGGATACGGTCAGAATATCGCATAAGCCGCTTTTTTCTATGGCGACAATCGTTTCTAACGGCATCAAGGAATTGATTTTTAAATCAATAACATAACCGCGATGCGATAAGAGCTGAAATAATTCCAAAATTTCCAAGGCTTCTTCGGCCAATTCTCCGGTATCATGCGCGGTATTCGGACAAGAAACATTGATTTGAAACCAAATCCGGGAAGGATAATGCAACAATTCATAAGCGGCCAAACGAACAAAATCAAAAGCTTCTTTCAATCTTTCTTTTTTGGTCGCGCCAATGGCCATAAACGAAATGGCAAAAGACCGATTAAGATTCTGCCAACGATCGGTATCAAACAAACACTGTGCTCCGGGACCGCTCAAACTAACGGCATTCAAAACCATGCCGCCATGACGGAAAAAATAAACTTTAATGCATTTCGGAAATAATTCTCGGGGACGAAAATTATCTTTCCAGGGCATCCTGCCGGCGTTATAGTGCAGAGTGGTCGTTTTGGCGACAAAACTGGTCTGTTCAACGATTTTAAAACAGGGAAACAGTTTTTTATACAAATCGTGATAAAAATACCCGTCCCCAAACCAATTCATACTGCCGGAAGACAATACGCAATTACTGAATTCCAAATTTTTAATTTTCATCCTGACCTCCTTTTTTAGATTTATTTTTAGATTTATTTTTAGATTTATTTTTTAAATTACAAAGCTTAATTTCGTCCTAACAATATAATAAAAATCTACAAATTTGTCAATGCGACCATTTTACCTACAACCGCCTCGCTCAATAAAAAAGGGCAATGTTATTAAACAACATCGCCCTCAACATTTTAGGCCACAACTTTAAACACCCATAATCCGCGTCAACTGTGCCCAATCGTTTTTCGGTTTCCAAACAACCTTGCCCTCCTTTACCAAAGCGGAAACTTCAGGATCATCCTGACGATATTGTTTGGTCGGGATAAAGTGTGCCGAAATAACCGGAATTCCTTTCCAATCGTTCTGACCGGAGCGATTGAAAGCGCAAACTATGGCCGTTAAAACCGCTCCCCGAGCTTCAATCAAATCCTTAAGATACGCCGTAGTGGAAAAGTTATTGCAAACATCTTCAACGATAATCACGGTTTCACGGAACCCGATTTCATGACGATCAACAATCAGACGGCTTTCTTCTTTGCGCCCTTTTTCCTGATCGGCTAAAGCAATAATTTTCTTTTCGGCAAATATGGTCCGACGATTCCATTTCCGCCCCACTTCGCCGGCCAACAAAATTCCGCCCATCGGCGCCCCCATAACAACATCGCCGATAATCCCAAGTCCCTCCAGCTTATTTATTATCAACTGAGCGAAATAAGATCGCGACATCACCCCGTCTTCGGCGCGAGCAAAATTGAAATACTCAAAACCAACGTAGTTTTTGCTTCCGCCTTCCGTCGGATAAGTGCCGGCATAAGCAACCAACGGACCGATATAATTACCGTCATTGTCCTGCGGACTATGGTAATAACCGCCACAAGCTTTAAGCACAGCCAAAGGCTTGTTGCCGGCAAAACAATAACGTCGGGAGGATCTAATTTCTTTGGCGGTACGACGACAACTTTCTTCCGGACTTATTCCTTCGTCCGGATTGCCTTTTGTCAACTGCGCTCCCATCACTACAAAAGTTGCTCCCCAATCAACCGCTTCTCTGACGCCGGCAATCCGCTTTTGATGTTTGTTGGTTTTCAACATCCAGGCATCACGAATGCCGGGCACGACAAAACCGATTTGTTCAGGCACATTACGGCATAAAAAGGATAACTCTCGGGGTGAGCAAACAACCAAATCAAAGGGTCCCGTTAACAAATTTTTATTCAGATCTTGCTGCGCACACAAACAATTGATGTTGGCCAAGTCATTATAAATTTTTACTGCCGGTGTCATACCGAAACGGAACGAACACTCTTCGTCGGACATATCGGTCCCAGCGCTAACCATGGCCAATTTAGTATTCGGCAAAAGCTGGCGCAAGGCGATAATGCCGTCAAGACTGCATTGAGACGAAACGGTTAAAATTCCGATTGTCGTTTCTTGATATTTCTTCAAAACATTGATCAAAGTGGCCGAAACATCAAAAATTTTCATGTCAAGAAAAAGCTTAATGCCATAACGCTCGCAGGCTTCAGCCAATAGATGCCCGATCTCCGGACCGCCGGCATCCGGATTATGCAGGCCGTCATTCACTTTGATATAAGCTACCAGGTCGGCCACCTCGCGCCGTTTCATAACATTCTCCAATTGAGCAAGCAACCTACTGGCGCTCACATAGCCGTCAAGCGGCAGAATAATGATTTTTTCTTCCATTTTCTATAATTTTTGGTTAATACTAAGTTAAAGAACAATCATTGAATATTATAATAAAATTATAAAGATGTCAAAGCAAGGGATGTTTTTAATTTTTAAGTTTACCATCAAATCTTGTTTTTAAAAAAGACCCTGGTTATATAAACATTATGTTTACAAACCAAGGTCAAGGGACAAATCCGTCAATCGGCGGACAAAAGTCAGAAAACTAAAGAGCTAATTCGCCAGCCGGCGAACCAAATTCAACTTGCAAGGGCGGCAAGGTCACTGGAATAGAAGCCTCTGCCAAGCCAGAAGTAATCCCAGTACCACTCGGAACCATTCCAGCTGAGGTAACGAACAAGGAGAAGGCCATCGTAGCTGCGATAAATCGTGCCCCAGAAGAAAATGCATTTACCTTTCCATTTCCATTCTTCCGGGATCAACTCGGGATGAGTCAATAAATAATCAAGAACGTTGGCATTCATTACCGGCTTATTCGACAGTTCCTTACGTAAATAATGTCCGCCCGTACCCCCTTTTTTCTGCTTTTTAGACAGATACAAAGAAATTTTTCCCGGATTGAATTTGAACATTCCGCCTTTTTTGTGTTTTTCAACCGACCAACCATCAGGAATAAAAGGGGCGGAATCGCAATCGATTAGGCGTTCGATGATCCTAATCTCTGCCTGACCTTTTATAACCTTTAAAACATCAGCCAGAATATCTCCTTCCGACAAAGTTTTAATTTCCACATTATTCCAACCGTTGCGGCGGAAAGCAAATTTCAATTCAGCGGCTTGGTTAACATCGAGCATTAAATCATTGTTTGAGCTCATGGTTATGCCTCCTATAATTTTGCAACCGTGTTTATTTTTTAAACTTAGTTACGGTTATTACTGTTGGGCTAATCTTTATGATTTTGCCACAGTAGAAAAAAGTCTATTTATTACACATTTTTCTACTGTAGCAAATAATTTTAAAGTTCTTAATTTTTACAAGGTAGTTGTATCATATTAACTGTATTTTGTAAAGAATAGGGCGAGACGATGTCGGAACAATAAATTCGAATTCAGCTGACAAATCTCATTTCTTTAACAAAACCAAAATGTTTATTTTGGGTGGTCATTTTAATAAAATGCTTAAGGGCTCTCTGATATTGTTCCTCGCCATGCCGCCTTTGGCTTTCAAGATAAGCTACCCGTATTCTTTTATAACTTTCAGGAAATTTTTGAAAATTAGCCCAAACCTGTTTATCCGCTTTAAGTAATCTAAGCACATCGGAAGGAATAACGAGACGTTTTGTTTTCTCTTTCACGGGGTCAAAAACATGCTTAACAGCAGCGAGCCCGGCTTTTGTCATCTTTTTTTGAGCAATGAGAGAATAAATCCGTTCTTTGTTAATTTGAGAGATAGTGCTTGTTTTTCTTCTAACAGAAAACCGTTGGGCAAATCGCTCTTCATCAAGATTTTTCATGACGCTATCGATCCATCCATAACAAAGGGCTTCTTCAACGGAGTCATTATAAGAAATTCGTGGCTTCCCGCTTTCTTTTCGAAAATATACCAACCAAATTTCTTTCTCGCTCTTGTAATGTTTCGCAAGCCATGACCGCCAAAGCTTTCTATCCGTTACGTAAAGAGTTTTGCCAATTCTTACCTCCATATTTTTCAAAATGATCACTAAAAAAGATGTGAATGTGAACCAGCTCTAAGCAACAAAACAATCAATTCAGATTTCTCTATTTTATAGATAAGAAGAATATCCGGTTTGACATGGCATTCAAAACAACCCTTAAATTCACCAATCAGCGGATGATTAAGATTCTTATCCGGCAAGTCTTTACCTTTAGCTAAAATATCTAAGACTTTTTCTAATTCAACTAAAAAAATTTTGTCGTGTTTATAGAGCTTTAGGTCTTTCTTAAATCGACTAGAAAATTTCAATAAAAACATAGATTAATCCTTCAAAGCGTCTTTAAGAAGGGCCGCCCCATTCTTAAAAATTTTAGTGCTATTCTTAGCGCTGATAATTGACGTTCTTAATAACTCGGCATTATGCAAAGTAAGGCCATTCTCGCCCCTTAATTCAAACGGTAAATTTCTGGCATTTATTATCTGACGAAAAAATAATTTAATGGCCGAACTCATATCAATGCCCAAATTATCAAGAATTTTTTTCGTTTCTTTTTTAGTCTCGGCGTCAATACGAATTTGAATTTGTTTGTTATTTTTAGTAATCATATATTTTTTATTATAATCATATTGTATAGCATTATTATTTATTTGTCAATACAAGTATTTTAAGAAAATAAGACTACCGACAAGACTTCTTGAAGAACAGAAAAAGTAGCCCATTCAAGCTACTTTTTCCTAACGACGGAGATGACAAAATCATAAACATCTAACATAATAAAAGCATCCGGAGTCGCCATACTGATCAAGGCGAATCATAATAATTAGTTTTTTATAAACTTATTCGAAGGATAAAGATCAATTCAAAAAAACTCGAAACCGAAGCAAGTAGGTCTAGAGCAAGAATGTGAGGGCTCCTAATTTGAGCCCTCTTTTTTATTTACGGAGAAGGGTGGCGCACTGGAAACGGCTTTATAACTCTTTTTCCATTTGCTTAGTGGAAATTTGAATATATCTTTTAAATACTTCGTTTTCCGGTTTTAGTGAATTTAATTTATTTATTGCCTCCAATATCTGCTCCTTCGATTTAACTAGTTTTTTTTGCTCCTGCCCGCTCTTACCATGAAGAATTTTTTTCCCTTTATATCTTTCGACATCCAGATATAAATTTCTGATAGTATTAACAATAAAATGCTCCAATTCTCCGGTGACCATGTTCTCGGCTAACTCTGCTTTATCGAATATCTCATCCTTAATTAAACCGTCCCTATTTTTAAAATACTCCAATAATCTTTTTGAAAATAGAGATAAATCGATTTGGCCGCCCTCTTTTAATTTTTGTCTTAACTCGTCAAAAATATTTAAAAAAACGGGGTTTCTTTTTATTGCCATTTTTATAGAGCTAACAGGCAACTCTCCGGGAATATTTATTCTTTGCTCGCGCGGAAGATTTTCCCAAGTTCCATCCGGCAACATTTTTTTATTTAGATTCATCCCGGGATGTTTAATTCCGGAGAAATGTGTATTATGAATTGGCTCTTTAAACATCGAATGTTGGTAGTTGCTCCAAATACGGGTCCTAATAACATCATTTACATCTTCGGGTATCTGATCGGAGGTGGAAAAAATGTTTGGCTTGCCTTCGGCGGTGCTATGAACTTTATATTCGTCAGTCGGCTCAATTATTAATATCACACTGTCGTCAGGATTTAAATTTTCTGGCCTAAATTGCCCTTTTTCTTCTTGCGAAAGATGTTTTCCTCTATTTTTTACCCGCTCTGGGCCTCTTTTTATTTCATTTTCAATAAATTTAAAACTGTAATCCGGCGAAATAGTAAGATTTGGAACATGCTCTGAAAATTTAAAACTGCCACTTTTCTCTATTTTTTCTAAAAGTGGCAAAAAGGTGGCATGATAATAATAACGATAATCAGGCCTTTTTTCTTTTTCAAAATAGGTTTTACGAGGCTCAGGCCCTGACATGCCCTGTTCTTTTTCAGGCTGGATATTAAGTTGTTCTTTCCCCCTAAAAATCATGATTTAAATTTGTTATTAATTTGATTGTAGCATACTTAGTTCCAAAATAAAATTATTCCCTATCAAAAATAGCCCCTTCCGCCAACCGGCGAATAGGACTATTTACAATCTGCGGAGAGGGTGGGACGCACTTGGAACGCTGCTATACTAAAGTTATGAGGTAAAAATTTTAACCCAATCTTCTTTTTTTGCGATTAATAGTAATTTCTGTTATTTCTATTTGCTTTGGCAATTTTAGCAAATACAAAATTATATCAGCCACATCGAGTGGGTTCATCCATTCTTCTGGATTATCTATTTTTAATCCGTAATCCTTTTCGTGCAGTTTGGTATTCATACCACCACAATGAACATATATCATTCTGCTTTTTGTTTTTGCTAATTCTAATCCAATATTATAAGAACCCCCTCTCAGACCATATTTAGTTGAAGTATAAGCTAGCTGATCGTTAAACCCGGCTTTTAAATCCGCTGTTGTGCCAATATTTAATATGTCGGCTTCATTTTTTACTATATTATCAAATAAAAGAGATAATAAATACAATGGAGCAATAGTATTAATTTTAAATGCTCTTTCAAATTTAGAATATGTAATATTATTAATTTTCTCCATAGCTACAATGGCAGCGCAATTAATAATAGCATCAAAATCATTATATTTTTCTTTTATTAGATTACTAGTATTGTTAATATCTTCTTCTATAGATAGATCACAAGCAAGATTAACAACGCCTGGCATGTCGCAAGCCGTCCTACTTACATTAATTACTTTTATTTTTTCTTTTAGGCATAAATTAGCGATTGCCTTACCGAGTCCGTCGCTAGCTCCTAATATAATAATTTTTTTCATATGTTTTTATATTTTATGTATTTCTAAAATATTTCCCTCTGAATCTTTAAACTCAAACCATTCATGGTAATCCACTTTCTTATGGCATATAATTTCAGCAAAAACAGATACACGTTTTAGCTCAGGCTCTACATCGTCAACCCCAAAAGCGGCATAACAATTATTTCCAAAATCAGATTCAGATAAAGAATCCCCGTCGGCCAAAGGGTTGTATAAACCAATTTTTATATTCTGTAAATCGAATACTACCATTCTATCGCGCTCTTCTTTTGTAGGCTCCATGCTCAAAAGGCGAGAATAAAAAATTTTAGCTCTTTTAATGTCTTTAACTTTAAGTATTATGTATCTCAATTTCATATATTCTTATTATAAAGATTCTTTTACTAAACTAGCTATTTGCGAATCGGAAAAATTGATTTGTTTTACTAATTTTTTAGCGTCATCAGATAATCGGCTAAACATAAATTTAATTTTTTCTCTTGTTCTTTCTTCGCCATTTCTCTTTAAATATGACGGAATATTATATTCGAAATAAGCTAAACTATCAGCATTCATTAAAATGTCAGATTCACTATCACCCCCAACCTCATGCTTTTCTACCAGGTCTTTTACTTTTTTTATGATTTCTTCTTGACATCCGTGCTTTACTAAAAGTTCAGCAATAAAATTAGCTGATCTTACTGAATGTTCTTTTTTAAATTCATTAATTTTAGAATAATCTGACAAATCTTTTTCAGTTATTCCTGTTATAGCTCTATCTATATCACGCGCTAGAGCGGCAATCTTTAATGCTTCATCAGCATCTGGCTTTAATTTTAACACCCATTTTAAAACAAGCTGGGCATGCATAAGTTCAAAGTCCAAAGGAGATTCGGGTAATATTGAATATATTTCTTTTTGTATGAAATCAAAACTAGCCATAAAATATTTAAATTATTCTCGAGTTTCTTCGCTATCGGGTTTATATTCAATTTTAAGCGGTAAGTCGGTCATAGCATAGTGAACAAATTGTTTTCCTAACTCTGTAAGTTCGTAAGAATCTTCATCGTCAAAAGCGGAAGTCATAGTTTTTTGGCCAGACCCTTTTGCACGATATTGCGGTTTTTTTGCTACAAAATTTCCGTAATAATCAACCTCGCGATGTTGTCTAATAACGCCACCAGTGCTTAAATCTCTAAAAAGAAGTTTAAATAAATCTGCTTCAGCGGAATTTTCGGCAACATCTTCTTTCCCTAGATCGCTCCAAACACCGCCTCTTGATACTCCGCTTGTTCCGTGTTTATAGATAATAGCAATAACTTTAAAATGTAATTCAGAGTAAGTCTTTAGCCAATCAATAAAAAGTCTAACTACCTCATCGCTTGTCATAGATGAAGCGGCCGCATTAGCAAGAATATTTCTAATATAAGTTCTTTTGTCCTCACTTTCAGCCCCAGACCATTCTCTAAATGTTTTCTTAAGCAACGATTGATATTCCTTGCTTTCTAGTCTTTTAGCAATTTCTTCATCATGAATATTTAAGCGAGCCATAATTTCAAGAATAGTTCTTTCCTTTTCTCTTATTTCATCCTCAAGCATTTTTATCCATTGCCTAAAAAATCTATTTACTCTTTCTTGTTCATTTTCCGACCAAGCTCCTGCGGCGGCCGAAAATAAACCCCCAGCGAAAGGAATAGCACCCCCTATTACTTGTAAAGCACCTCTGATTACTTTGGGGGTGTTTGTTTCTGTTTGTAAATTTTGCTTATCATCTTCCATAATCATTCTATTGAGTCTTGGTTTGACCTTCTTCTTCTAATTTATCTAATTCAAACTCTTTATCTTTTATTGGTTGTAATATTCTTTTCCAAAAATCAGAATTAATAAATTTCTCCACGCTTTTTCTGGCTACAGTGTTCAGTTTTGATTTTCCACATTTTAATTCTCCCAAAACTCGTTTATATTCGTCTTCCGCCTTATCAAGTTGCCAAATTATCGTAAATTCTAAAAACTCTTTTTCTAGTTTATTTTTTTCTAGTAGCCATTGTCCCGAAAAATCACTTTTTAGTTTATCTAAATCAATAAAACACAGAACCAAATGATACGCCTTGCCAGAAGTAGCTCCTTTGCATTGCTCTAAAATATTTCTCGGGGAACCACCAGATGCGTTATCATAGCTTGGAACCCATTTTTTTGTATGAAATTTAAACTTATCTAAATCGATTAATTTAATTAAAAACTTTTTATCCGCGCCTCCTTCCCCAAAAACCAAAAAAGAATATTTCATATATTTATACTCTTATTTTGGGAAATGCTCCATAAACGCCAGTCATATATTTAGATAAAAAATTTTCATCTGGCCTTATTCCCTCAACCTTGTTTAATCTTAATATAGAGCTCTCACTTTTACTATTTTTTTCAGTCAAAAAGATTTGGTGCATATCTAATTTATTCATAAAACCAAGAGAGTGGGATGAAAAAATCAATTGTGCACTTTTACTTTTATCTTCATCAATAAAATATCCTATAAGCTTATTAAGCGCCTCCGGATGAAAGCCAGACTCAATTTCATCTATAATGATTATATTATTATTTTTTAAGGCGCTTAAAATATTTGCCATTGCAAAAAATAAAGATTGGGTGCCCCTAGACTCATAATCTAAATCTAATTCTTTATTTTCTAAATCAGTAGCATGAATACCTTTTACAGATATACGAATTTTATCTTTTATTGTTTCCTCTTTAATTTTAAAACCACTCAAACCAATATCAAAGTTCCGAACAAAGTTTTCCATTTCTTCTTTTAGTTCTTTATCCTGTAAATAAGTACTAAGAGTTTTTAACTGATGAAAGTTATTGTTAATCTCTCCCCGCTCATTGATATTTGTCTTAAAGTTAAGAAAATACTCATAAACATTATTAATTATTTCAATGCTATATGGCATTTTTTTTACAAAAGCAATAAAAGAAACATCCTCTCTAATTTTTGGTATCGAATTAATTGTTATATTCTTAAAATAGTTTTCATTCAGACTGATAACATCGTGCAATTTTCTTGAAAAAACCTCAATTTTTCTAGAACTTTTTTCTATTTTTTTGACAAAGAGAGATTCTTGCAAAATTTCATTTTTCTTTATATCAACATCATAGAAAAATATATAATCATTTTTTTCAAATTCAATATAAAAATGGGATTTTTCTTCATTAGAAAAAAAAGTTTTATAAGCGATGTCTTTAACAAAAGATTTGTCTTCATCAACATTCCGACATACAAAATAACTTAAAAAACTAAATAGTCGCATTATATTTGTTTTTCCTGAAGCATTCCCCCCCACAAAACCAGCTATCTTTGTGATCTGCTCTTCAGACTTTGATGTAAAATAATTATAAGTTTTCTTTTTGCTCGCTAAAAAATTAATTTCTTGTTCTTTTTTAAAAGAATAGAAATTACTAAATTTTACTTTTCTAATCATATGGTTATAATTTATTTATATATCTATAGTAGCACCATTAAATAAATAAAGCAAGTTAATACACAAATTTGTATTAAATATCATTTTTAAGATTAATATAATACATAACACAACTATCCGCCGCAACCTCTCTTTTATTAATATTTGTTTTAATAATAGCTAAAAGAAGTCTATGACTACCGATAAAATCAAAGACCAATTAATCGACTTTAACCGTCAATTCAAGAAAAATTCAGGCCATTTTAAGAGCTTTGAAGTGATTTTTGATTATATTAGCTTTCTTAAATCAGAGCCATATCTTAAAAAATTATTAGACCCTCTTTTTGCTTATGTGAATAAACAATTAGAGATAATGAAAGGTAGCGCCAAGAATCCAGAAAAAAACAATGAGTTTGATAATATAAGCATGGATATCCTCGACCCCTCTACTCTTTCAGGAATGCCTATATTTAGTCAGGAATTTGCTACCTGGCAAAAGGCTCTAGAAAATAAACAAGATGTTTCAATTATGGCTCTTCTGCCCGTAAATTTACTTTGTTTACTAATTGTCTCTATTGAAATGCAAGAAATAAAAGACAGTCAGAAGGCAGGAGATATAGAAAGAACTAATGAACTTATAAAAGACGTTAAGGACGATTCTTTTTCTATCATGCCCGCTCATAATATTAAAAACTTCCCCGAAAAAGCTATAACCTCGGCTCAGTTTTTAGACTCGTCAATGGAAATAATCAATAAGCACATTATTGATACGATAGATTCTCAAGCGTTCTTAGAGGGCAATAAACCTATATCACCTATTAGCTTTGATAAAGAAAACAGTATTTTATATATCCGAGGCCAAGAGATAAAAATAGCTCTCAAAAGTGAAAAGCCGATAGATCATTATATTCTAGAGGCTATCTTCGCTAAAGACCTGGCTGACCAAACGGACTTCGTGGAAATATCAAAAGATTATCTAAAAGAAGATTATGATGGTAATCGACAAAGATTCCGCCATGCCTGCGATAAACTGAATCGTAAAATCTCAAAAGCCACAAGTAATAAAATTAATGACTTTATAAGCTACACGACAGAAAAGAACGGTTGGTGCCAAATCAATCATAAATACCTGTAAAACTAACTAAACAGAGCAAAGAGCCCTGCACTCACAATGGTGCGGGGCTCTTTTTGTAAACTGGAGTCATGACTAAATATGACGACCAACTGATATCCGATGCCCAAGAATACTTTAGCGGACTGTATGGGCGACAAATTACTCCTGACGAGGCGGACTCTTTTTTAACCTCTTTAGTTAATTTATATAACTCACTCTTTAATAAGGAATAACTCTTTTTTTCTTTTCGGCGGTTCCCCCGTAGGGGGAGCCGAAAAGAAAAAGTTATCCTTGTTAAGAGAACTTCTAATTAGAACTAGAAACTAATAATAAATATATATGAGACAACAAGATAATAAATACTTATCCAATCGTAAACTGGTCAAATCTGGCTCATTACTTGAGATATATCAGTTTGGTCGTGATATTCATCTAGAGCGAAGAATTAGGCATATAAAAACCGAGGAGGAAATTGAAGAGGCTAAGAAATTTCCCAAGCCCAAGGCTAGCCAAGAGGAGATTCTCAAGTCCTCCGCCAGGCGTGCCAAACGAATGATTAAAAGATTAATTATGGCTAACTGCTTTCTCTGGTTTAAAGAAAAGGGCAAGCCGTATTTGCCGATTACTTTGACTCTGACATTCGCCGAGAATATTACCGACCTTAAAAAAGCCAATTATGAATTTACCAAATTTATCAGACGGCTTAATTATGAAACCAACGGCATTGAGGGGAAAGATTTAAAACAAAGTAATTTAAAATATCTAGCCGTCTTTGAACTGCAGAAACGAGGAGCGATTCACTATCATATGATATTTTTTAATTTGCCCTATATCAAAAACATCTACAAAAAGATGTTTGATATTTGGGGGCAAGGTCGGATAATGGTCGGCGGAAAAGACCGAAATTTTACTAAAATAAAAAACCAAGCTCAGCTCCAAAAGATTATTTTCTACTTTATAAAATATATTCAAAAATCCGTCTTTGAAAATAATTGCCCGAGGCAAAAGAAATATATCGCCAGTAAGGGGTTATTAAAACCGCAAGAAAATTCCTTTGTGGAAGTCGTGTCGCTCGTGGAATCAAAATTGCCGTCCGATTCACTAGTTTATAAATGGGATGGTGAGGCGGAATATAATCAAAGTGATGTTAATGATTCAGTCGGCAAGCCAGTAAATTTTATGCGTTGGTTTAATTATTTTCAATATGACTTATCCAGTAGGCCAGATTTAGATAAAGAAATAAGCCATCTACTTACTGGCTTATCTATAGACGATATTGATTTTTAGCTCGTTCTTTGATAGATTAATAGTATTGACCTCAATTTAATACTATTTTCCCAAAAGCCTTTTTTATAGGGTTTATATTTGCCGTTCGAAATGGGCAGTTCTGCTTAACGACAAATTAGCTTTTGGGCTAGTTTTAAGTTGAGGTCAATCAGGACTGCCCTTTTTGATTGCAACACTTTAAAAACTGTTTTCAAACTTACCCTCTTTGCACATCACATTTCTCATAATGTCATTCATGGTTTCATCTGAAAGTGAGTCAAGACTATTTGTTGAATTTAAAGGATATAGTTCATCGCATTCAGACCAGCTTTTTATTTTATCTTCTTTATAAACTATAAAACACTTATCACTAGCTTCGTCATAGCGCCAAGTATTAACATTCCCCCATTTTTTTGTTTCCGCTTCGTAGATATTTAAACAATCATTTTTTCTATCTGCAATATATTTCCTTTTCTCCATTTCTAGTTTACTCTTTTCAATTTCTTTATCAGTCTCTATTTTTACTAATTGCTGTCTTTCCATAGATGCTTGTTTATTTACCTGGCTAGCATAAATAAATCCACCAATGATTACACAAGCAAAAATAATACTGATCGGCAAAATTAATTTTTTCTTGTCCATACATAAAATAAATAAACTAATTATATTTAAATTATACCATAAAACTAACTAATATGACCACAAATGACCAAACAATTAAATACGCCCTTTACTGCCGTAAGTCTACCGAAGACAGTAGTCGGCAAATTCTTTCTTTAGATTCACAAGAAAAAGAAATGTTGAAGTTGGCCGATTCTTTAAATTTGAGCATTGACTACAAATTTAGAGAAAGTAAATCCGCCAAGAAGCCAGATAACCGTCCGCAATTTTCCGAACTTATCAATTTGATCAAGCGAGGTAAAATTCAGGGCGTTATCTGTTGGAAAATTGACCGCTTATCTCGTAATCCGATAGACTCTGCGACAATTCAATGGCTCCTGCAACAAAATGAACTAAAAATTATTCAAACAATGGAAAGACAATACTTGCCTGGTGATAATGCTTTGCTCTTTAATGTAGAAAGCGGAATGGCTAACCAGTATATTTTGGACTTGAGTAAAAATGTAAAACGAGGCATTAGAGCCAAACTAGAAAAAGGCGGTTGGCCTAATCTAGCCCCTCTGGGCTACTTAAATAAAGACAGTAAAATAATAATTGATAAGGCACGAGGAAAATATATCGTTAAAATATTTGAGATGTATAAAACTGGGAAATATAGCGTTAAGGAAATATCTGACACTTTATTTAAAGAGGGATTCCGAAGTCGGGCGCATAATAAATATCATAAAAGCAAGATTCATAAAATGTTATCCGATTCTTTCTACTGCGGAATTATGGAAAAGGACGGGGCTATTTATCAAGGAAACCACGAACCGCTCATCTCTAAAAAACTATTTGACGAGGTACAAGAAATGCTAACTAAAAAATCTCATATCAAAAAACAAAATATTCCTTTCGCTTTTCGGGGAATGCTCCGATGTGCCAAGTGTGGCTGTCTGCTAACAGCCACGAAAAAGAAAGGACGACTAACCTATTATTACTGCACCAATGGCAAGAATGTCTGCGAGGAGCATAAGGCCTATATCACAGAGGAAAATCTATCAACGGAATTGAACGGAGTTTTTGATAACTTAATCTTTGACGAGAAAGTCGTTAATCTCGTCTATCGGGCAAAGCTCAAAGAAAGCCAATCAAAGACATTTTATTTAGACGATGGTATTTTAAATCTTCATAATAGGCTCAAAACGCTTAACGAACGCAAGAAGACCTTGTTAGACGGCTACTTGGATAAAATCATTTTAGAGGACGACTACAAGGCTAAAAATCAGGATATAGAGAATGAGATAATACTTATTAATAAAGATTTGAAAGAGTTAAACATTAAAAAACAGAGCCAAGATAATATTACTTTGGAACGGATAAGAAATGCGTTTTTAGAGCCTAAAACAATGCAAAAAGAGTTTTTATCTAAAAAACCTGATGAACAACGGAATACTCTAATAACCCTACTTTGGAACGCTACTATTGATAACAAAAAAATCGCTAATATTTCTTATAAAGAGCCATATAATGTACTCTCTAAAATCGAAAATAAAAGCGATTTTGATTCAGTGCGGAGAGGGAGGGATTTCCGCCCTCGCTCCGCTTCCGCGTCGCTCACTTGTCCCGGGTCAGCGCTAAGCATCCCCCGGATGCTTAGCGACGCTCAAC
>LCGL01000004.1 GCA_000999715.1 Candidatus Falkowbacteria bacterium GW2011_GWF2_43_32
GGCACTCAAATTTGTTGTCCGCAGGATACTTATAAAAAAGGCCGTTGCGTTGATGATAGCGGCGATTGCTTTTTAGATATACCGACTTCGGTTTTTGAATGGAGCTTTAGTACCGGCTTCGGAACTTCCACGCCCAACCCTTATGCTTACAGTTGCGCCGGGTTGTCGGATTATTACGGTTCTTGTCAAACCGGTTCCGCTTGTCCCAATGTGCCGGGAAACTGTTCTCCTTATGCCGGCGGCGGCGAAAAAATTGTTGCCGTTTGCGATTTCAGTTGTGGCACTTTACCGGGCTGCGGGAGTTTCGGTTCGAATAATTGTTCTTATGATGCCACGATTAACAAATGCGTAAAAAACGGCGACGGATCGGAATGCGACCTCAACGAGGATTTTACTTATGAACTTAACAATTTGACGGTGGACACCGTCAAAACCTGCAACGCGAACGGCCAATGGGAAATTGCGACCGACGCTTCTTGTCCCGTTGATTGGGTGAGAACGGTCGGCGATAAATGTATTGATCCGAATTCCAGTTGTTCTCTTTGTTCTCTTGATTTTAAATGTGAAAAAATAAGTCCGACCGACAGCCGGGGAAGTTGTGTCAGCGCCGCCGTGTGTCCGAGCGGAGCGACTTGTCGCGATAATCCGGTGGCCGGCGAAGCGGACAGTTGTGTTATCGCCGATACCGCGACTTGCGATTGTTGCTGTACTATTGGGCAAGATACTCGTGACTGTTGTGCGCCTCTCACTTGCGAAGGAACTTGCGGGGCCGATACCGGTAAAACTTCCGGGGCGACCTTGGGAAGATGTGGCGGTTGCGCCTCGGCCGGAGATACTCCCGCCGAACGCGATGCCGCTTGCAATTGTTCCGGACACACCGGCCAATATTGCGATATTAATAATCCGGCTTTTCCCGATGGCGTTTGCAGTGATTGCTCCGGTTTGAGTCAGGACAGCTGTGAAGATCACAGCGGCGCTTGTTGTTTTGATTCCCGAAATACCGCGGCCGGAGACGATGATGTCTGTCGCGGCGGCTTGGCGATACTGGGCGGCGCCGATAACGGTTACTGCGCTTATTACAATTGTTCGGTCACCAACCCGACGGAATGTGCCGCCGATGTTCCCGCTAAAACCGGTGACTATACCAATCTCGATCGCTGTAAGCAAAAGTGCGCCGATCTTAATTCTTGTTCCAATTATAAAACTTTAGCCGATTGCCAAACGGACAGTCGGTGTTGCTTTGACACTAAAAATACGGAAACCGGCGACGATGACGTTTGCAGTAATGGCGTGCCTATTGCCGATGGCGCCGATAGCGGTTATTGCGCCTATTATAATTGTTCGGAAGACAATCCGTCGGAAGATAATCCGAATGCTTGTGCTTTGGACGCCCCTTTTCGGTATGGAGCCTATAATAATGTTGAGTCTTGCGAGCGTTATTGCGACACTCCTCCTTCCGGTCAGGGCCTATCTTGCGCCGGAGAAACCGCTTCGCTGTGTTCGATTGACAGCTGTAATTTTCCGGGATTTGATTGTTTCTCTGCGGACGGCGATTTGGGAACGGTGGCTACCGGTTGTGGCACTTGTTGTTGCGATCCGCAGGCCGCCGTTGACTCCTGCTCGGCGATGGATCCGAATTTGGAATGTTTAGCCGACAAAGGTTCCTGTTCCGGCGCCGGTCGCGGTTTATGTTGCGGTTGTTCTCAGGACACGGAATGCGGATCGCCGGCGACTGTCGGCTGCGGTCTCGATACTTGTTGCGAAGCGCGTCCGGAAATAACCGACACTTTGCCGGAGCGCTCGGCTACCGGCGTTTGTCGCAATGCGGTCGTTAAAGTGAATTTCAATCAATTGATGGATCTGACCAGTTTTACCAATAATGTTTTATTGTTGGAGGAACGCAATTACGGTGACGGCGTTTGTCCGACCGGCACCTTTATCGTTGACGCCGAGATGACGGATAATTTGGCATTGGCGAACGAAGCGACTTGGTGGTCAAAATTAACCGGACGTATAGGAGGGAAACTGAAAAATTTATCTCGCCGTTTAGATAACCCGGTTTTGGCCGATGTGCCTGATCCGAGTAAATTATATTGCGCCGTACCGGGCACCGTTTCCGGAGAAAACGATAATCAATCCAGCGCTTTAATATTCGCTCCGAAAAAAATCTTGGCGCCGGCTACCAATTATTATTTAATAGTTTTGGGCGACACGGAGTTAAATAGCCAAACCGGCGTTTTAAGTTTGTCATCTGTCGGTTTCAACGGCTGGGGCTATTGGGACGCGGCGGCCAAAGAGGGCGTCGGCGCTTATGTGGAAGGCAAGGCGATTGAATTCAACGGCCAGGATTATGTAAACTCGCATATTATTAAATTTTCCACCTTATCGGGCGACGGTCCGACTTCGGGCATTTGCGCCATCGATCATGTTTCCGCTTATCCGACGTCTTATCTTTTTAAAACTTCCGAGAACAGCTTGGATGAAAATGACGTCAATCCCGGTGACGCCAGTTTTGATACCCAAGCCGATAAAGATAAAGTCTTTGCGGCTTGGGCGTATAGCGATCATGATCAGATTTTGCAACCGGTTACCGGTTATTTCTGGGATTGGGATTTTTCTTTAAGCAATTCGGAGGTGGCCACCATAGCTACGGGAGACACGGTTCGCGGCTTGCCCGACAACAAAATTTTGGTGACCGCCAAAACCGGCGTGACCGACGCGGAAGCGGAGATCGTGGCCACGATTAATATGGATCGCTTTTTAAGTTCAAGTTGTGCCAGTGGAGCTTGCTCCTGCCAAGGCAGTGATTGTTTCAACAGTTGTTGTAACGTTTACAGCGGCGGTGACGGCTTCAATGAATCCAGCAGTCTTTATGTCTTTCTTTGTGATAATCCTTGGCCACCCGTCAGTCCGACCGGGATTTGGTCGCCTTGGGTAGACACTTGCGAAGGCTCGCTCGGCGCCGATTGCGCCAATTATAATTATAAATTTTATTATTGCCGCGATGCCGGTGGTGCGGGCACCTTGGATGATTTGCCGGCAATTGTTAATGAAGCGGTTATTCGCGGTCTGAGCGCCAATTTGATTTGCAGTTCCGACAATAGCCCTTGCTCTGCCAGCGGTGACGCTTGCGGTTTGGACAAAACGGGCGACGGCATTCCCGACGGGCTATGTATTTGGAACGTTTTGAAAGAATCTTATTTTTTCCGAGAAGCGATTTTATCGGCCGGAGAAATAATCAGCGCCGTCGATCAGAAAAATGACGGACAAGTTAAGGTTACTTGGCGTTCCAATGCCGAATCCGTCGGCTCTTATAAGATTTATTATTTGCCGTCCGGACAAGGAACGATGTTAACCAAAGAAGTTTTGCCGAGTGAAGCCTGCACTTTATCAAGAAAGATTTATAACTGTGAAACCGTAGTGACGAATTTAATCAACGACTCTCTTTATGTTTTCAAGATGAGCGTCATTTCGGTCAATAAAACGGAAAGTGATTTGTCCGGCGAGGTCAGCGCGACACCGACCGATCAATTGGCGCCGCAGGCTCCGACGAATCTGAGTGCTAATTTGGTTGGTGAACAATTGACCGTTTCTTGGCGAGCGAATACCGACGATACCGTTTACTATCGTTTACGCCACGGTCTGTCTCCTTTAAAATATGGCGAGTCTTTTGATTCTCCGGCGCAAGCGACGCAATTGGTATTTTCCTCTGTGGAGGCGTCGCAATTTTTTACGGCCGGCCGGCATTATTTGGTTTTGACGGCCCTGGATGACAGCGATAACGAAAGTGCGCCGTCGAGAGAGATAAATTTTTTGGTTCTGGCCGAGCCCCAATAGTAGCAGTAATCAATTATTTATATGATAAAGAAAGTTAAATTTAATTTAATTCCGGTTATCATCGGTATTTTTTGGTTTCTATCGGCCTTATCTTCAGCGGCGGCCACGGCGGATAGCGCCGATGCTATCGCGGTGCGCGTTGTTCCCAATCCGGAACACTACAGTATCGGCCGTTGGTATGCCAGTCAGGGATTTTCCGGGTCGCCGCAAGCACTGGTGGTTGACGGGTATGAAGCGATTCGGGACGGACGTACGGTTTATGTCAATGCCGCCAATATCGATCCGAATACAAAAACTATTTATACGAATATTTATTTGATTTCTTATAATCAAGATCCGGCGCCCAATACCGTCGATATTTTGGGGCAAATCGTTTCTCACTGGAAATTTAACAGTAATTTGGAGGAAGGTAGCGGAGCCAAGCCTACTTGTTCTATTTCTTCGGTCAGTTGTACCGGCGATACGGACTGCGGTGCGGAACAGATTTGCGGTACCGCAGCCGCCGGTATCGCCTCCAGTTCTTGTTTGTTAAAAACTTCGAAAAATTGTTTGGTGGACAGCGATTGTCCGACCAATTTTTTCTGCGATAGCGTTAAAGCCAAAATTACCCGCGACGTTAAACGGCTCGGTCAGCTGGAGGATTTAAAGGAATTGTTATTCAATTTTAAAAATGTCAACAATCATTATCCTTTATTGACTGCCGGGACCTATCTTCCCGGTAACAGCGTCTCGGTTTGGCCCAGCTGGTCGCAAGCTTTGTTGTCGGACTTGAACGCCAAACAAAATTTTATCGATCCCATTAATCGTCTTGGCGCTTGTTCCGGTTATGATTCCAAAACTTGTTGGAACGAAAATACGCGTCGTTTCGTTAACGCGCCTAGCGCCGCCAACTTGGCTTTGCCGACCGGCAGTTACGCATTCGCTTATTCCGTAGACGCCAATGGTTCTCAGTATAATTTATGCGGTGTTTTGGAGAGTCGCGAAGCGGCTTTAAATTATCGTTTTTCGCCTAACGATCCGGCCGGTTCGGCTTGTGTCACGGCCACCGGGATTACCAGCGACGGTCAAGCCGCCAATACGGCGCCGCAATTGGTCGACAAACTTTTGGTGGGCGAAGCGGCCCGGGAGTTTAACGGTTTTATCAAGGTTAAAGATGTCGAAAATAATTCTTTATCTTGGACCATTACCAAAAGCGGCAGTTGGTCGGGTTGGCAGGGCGGGCCGGTTTTGCAAGATACCAGCAATCCCGATCAGAAAAAAATTTATGCCACCAAGACCGGCAATCCCGGAACTTATAATTTACAGTTGACCGTCTCCGATAATCAGGGAGGAGTATTGACTACTTCTACGCCCATAACCATTCTCGGATTGGCTCCGTTCGTTGAAGCGGAAAATGTGGAGTACGTCCTTAATCCCCAGGAGCCTTTTAATTACAGCTTTTTCTTTAGCGGTAGTAATCAGAGCGTTCCTCAGAATTCTTATACCGTTACCCCAACGGCCGGCCCCTTTAATTTATTGACGGCGCCCAGCATATCCAAAGTATTTTCTGTCGCCGGCGAAAATCGTTATAAGGTAGAATATCGCGGCTTGATTTCCACGACCGCGGCGTTAACCACCGAATTTTATCAGGATACGGATTTTGCTTATCAAATTAAAGTGAATAACAACTATCGCGCTTCCACCACCAAAAATTTTTCCATCAAAATCAAAGTAAATAATCCGTCATTGAATTTTAATTGTTCCGAAGCCGCCCGTCTTAATCAGCCTTACGTTTGCGAAATTGGCCCCACTAAACAGGGCGACGATTTAATCACTTATTCCTCTCCGAGCGGTTTGCCGCCCGGCTTAAGTTTGGTTGATGACGCATCGGTAAAGTTTTTGCGAGGAGTGCCGACCGCCAAAACGCCCGGTCGGACAATATCCATTAAAGCCAAAAATCAATACGGCGCCTCCACTACCAAGGAATTTATTCTCAAGGTCAATACTTTTTGCGGCGATGGTATTAAGCAGTTAAATACGGAGGGCGGCGGCGGTATCTATAATGATGGCGATGAAGATTGCGATATTAATAGTGGCGTGGCCGGTACGGTAGGCGATAGCAATGTTGCCAAACAATATGGTTGTCAAACGGTGGATGCCGACACCCCCAATCCGATTCCCAATAATAATTACTGCGTTTTCAAATCGCCGCTGGAAGGGGGCGGGTATTGCGGCGACGGCTATTGCCAATGTCTAGCTAATCCGAAAACCGGAGCCTGCACCTGGGAGAATTGCAAGAATTGCAATACGGATTGTGCGAGCTGTACCGCGACGATAGCCTCATATGCCAAAGAAGAACAGGTAGCTTATTTTAATGGCAATCAGATATATAAAACCGGTAAAAGCGGTGTTTTGGGCGAGGCTAATGTGACGATTGCCAATGGTGATAATGTTTTTGCTTTTTGGGCGCATACCTTGTCCGCCTCCAATTATGGCTTGGCTTTTCGTTTGTTGTTAGGCCCGAAGAACGCCCCTTATGATGTGGTTGATTCTTCCAACTTTGCGTTGAAATGTGCCGTCGATCCTGAACATACTTTCGATACCGCCGACGGATTGTCCGGATCGGATTATGATCCGGCCAATGAACTTGTCAGAAGCAATTATAATTGGACACAGGTTGATTTTCCGGAATCGACCGATTTCGCTTCGTCCACCTTAACGGACAAACTCAGTGTCTTGCCGAAAATTACAGTGACTACCGGTAAAGTGACCGGTAGCCTGCCTTACGCCTGGCACCCGAACTCTAGTCAATTGGGTTTATATTGTCGCCTAAATTATTATTATGATTATGACCAGCTTGGTCGGTGCCGGCCGGCCTGCGAAGGCAAGGAATGCGGTCCGGACGGTTGCGGCAACACTTGCGGCCCGGCTTGCTCTGTCCGTTATCCTGCATATACGGCGGCTTATACGCAGTGTAAGGCCAGCACAGATTATCTTTGCGTTTGTACGCCGAGTTGTGTCGGTAAATGCGTCGGCGAAGGCGACGGCTGCGGCGGGACTTGCCCCATCAACAGTACAGGGACAAATAACGTTTGTTCTTCCAGCTCTGAAGTAAAAACCTGTTGGAGTGTTTTAGGTTGGCCGTCCGGAAGTTATACCGGGGACGCGCCCTGTAACGACACTTGTTCCGGCTATGATACTTCTCAGTGTCAACCTGATATGAGTTATTGGTATAAGGTGCCGGAGTCGGAAGAAAGTCATTTAATTGCCGGTGTAACGGAGTGTGCGGTTAAGTTTGATGTTGATGCAAACAATCGAATTCTTTGTCGGCATTTTCCTTCTCCGGTTACCGCTACGGCCCAATGGTTTAAGGGGGTAATTACTGAGCCTGATACTGTCAAAATTTGTTCAGTTCCGGGATGTTCTGAAATGGTCAATCCTAATAAATGTCGCTGGACATCTATACCAGAGCCTAATTGGACCGGTTATTGTTACGTCCACAAGACTTGGTGATGAAACAATCAGAAATGAGAAATTTTAAATAAACTTTATGATAAAAAGTAAAAAAATGATTATTATGCTGATTGTGTCGGTCGCGATTATCGCGGCGATCATTGTTTTGATAATCATTAACGCTAAAAAAGATATTTTATCTCCCGGTGTTCCGATTATGGAAATTGCGCCCGACATTTTGGTTGACGCGGAGAAAGAAAAATTGGGCGTGCCGCTGGAAACGGAAATTCAGGCTTTGAAACGCGGCGAGAGCGGAGAAGTGTTGATTTATAAAACGATCGAAAGCGAAGAAGATTTAGTCGGCAATCCGGCGGCGATTAAACCCATCAGTCCCAATCAGGGAGAAAATGTTGAATAAAGCTGGTCAAAAGTTTCATTATTCGTTATAATTTAGATATTAGAAAATTTAGTGAAAAAATATGTTTAATGATTTGAACAACGCCAACGATCAAGCTCGTCAACAGGTAGACGATATTTTTGCCGAAACCGACAAAACGGCAGAAAACAATATCGCCGCCGTCTCGCCGTCGCCGACGGCCGCGCCCGCGGCCGGAGCGGAGATTGAAACGCAAAAAATCGGCCTGAATGCCGGTGAAGAAAGCGCCGAAGAGTCTGCGGAAACCGCCGGCGCCAACAAATGGTTTAAAATCGTTTTGATTCTAATCGTAACCGCCATCGTGGTGTTGGGCGGTTATTTGGTCTACAGTAAATTTTTCGTTGCCGCTGAGGTGGTTCCGGAAGTTAAAGCGCCGGTGGTCGCGACGACACCGTCAACGGTTGTAGTCGAAGAATCCGGGTCTTTTGTCACTCCGACCGGCGAAGGATCGGCCTTGGATACGGAGGATAGTTTATTGGCGGATAGCGAGGAAGAAGTGATTCCGGAAATTCCTGGCGTTAATGATTCGGAGACCGCAGACGAAGTGCCGGAAGAAACCGTTCCGGTTGTTTTGGTTGATTCCGACAGCGACGGTTTGAATGATGCCGAAGAAAAAATCGCCGGCACCAATATTAATGTCATTGATACCGATAATGACGGCTTGAGCGATTACGAAGAAGTGAAAATTTATCTTACCAATCCTCTTAATTCCGATTCGGACGGCGACGGTTACACGGATGGTGAGGAAGTGAAGGCCGGATATAATCCGAAGGGCGACGGTAAGCTGGCGGATATAGTGGCCGATGAGACCGTAACGCCGTAAAAAATCGTTTTTATGTTAAATATTCCTCGCGATAAACCACGTACGCGGCCGGGCGTCTTGACTGACAATTCCAAGACCCAGCCGCGTTTGTCTTTAAGCCTCCATACCATGCCGCAGACGGCGGACAATCATTTTAAAAAATGGTTGATTTTGGGTTTATTGGTCTTCGGTTTGATGGTAATTATCGCTATTTTATTAGTGTGGTAAATTTTTATGTTTTCTAAAGACAAAAACAACTCGGCGGCATCGGATAATAATCAAGATTCTGCGATTGTTGAACAAGATTTGATTGTCCATAATATGCCCAATGCCGGAGCTTGGAACGAACAAGCGGCCGGTTCGTCGGCTGTCGCCGCTTCTAATTTCGGAAATGGCATTGACGCCAAGAAAAATTTTAAAACCGTCGGCTTGGTGATAATCGGCGTGGGAGCGGTTTTTATCGTCGGTTTAGCTTATTTGGCTTATCAATTTATTATTGCGCCGGTAATCGGGCGCAATGAACCGGTGGCCATTGCGCCGGCGGTCATTGAAGAAATTTCTCCCGCGGCCGAGCTGTTGATTTCGGAAACGCCGGCAGTCACCGCGACCGCCACCGAATTGTCAACCGTTACGCCGACAACATTGGATCTGACCGATGTCGCTTCTTCGTCCGTTGACGGCGAAGCGGCGGGAGAGATAACGATGAACGAAGAATTTGTCGGACAAGGCGAAAGTCGTTTTCCGCCGCCGACAGATTCCGATAACGACGGTTTGTATGACGAAGAAGAAGAAATTTTGGGCATCAGCGGCGCGACCGTGGATTTCGACGGCGATGGTTACGACGATTTGGCGGAGATCAACAACGGTTATGATCCGGCCGGACCCGGACGGCTGGAAGCCAACATTTATTTAGCCAAACACATTGACGCGCTTGTCGGTTACGAGATGTTATATCCGAAAGATTGGCCGTTGCAATCCGCCGCCGGAGGTCTGGCCGTTATTTTTAACGCTCCGGACGATTCTTTAATGCAGATTTCCGTTCAAGAAAATACCGATAAAGTCGGCATTCTTAATTGGTACCAAAATTATTTTCCGACCGCCGTCGTCGGTTATGACGATTTAGAAAATACGGATAGCTGGGAGGGTGTCATGGGCGAAGACGGCTTGAATTTTTATTTGACCGATCAACAGCGTGCTAATATTTTTGTCATTTCTTATATTCCGGTCGCCGATCGTTTCGCCTATCTTAATATTTTTCGCTTGCTGATCGATTCTTTAACGATAAAATAGTTTTAGCCAAATGCTTGTCGTGCCCGTTTTAAAAACCCCTCGCCGTTTGGCGAGGGGTTTTTGCTATTGGCCGATTATTTTATCGATGATGCCGTACTTTTGCGCTTCGGCGGCACTCATGAAGCGATCGCGATCGCTATCCTGTTCGACGGTGGCGACCTTTTGTCCGGTATGAAACGCCAAAATTTTGTTCATTTTATCTTTTGTTTTCAAAATATGTTCGGCGCGGATTTTAACGTCCGAAGCTTGCCCTTCCGCTCCGCCCATCACTTGATGAATCAAAATTTCGCTGTTCGGCAAAGCGAATCTCTTGCCTTTTTTGCCGGCGGCCAGCAACACGGAGGCCATGGAAGCGGCCAAACCGACGCAAATTGTAGACACGTCCGATTTGATATATTGCATCGTGTCATAGATAGCCAGACCGGCGCTGACCGAACCGCCCGGAGAATTGATGTAAAATTTTATATCGGCGTCTTTATTTTCTGCGTCTAAAAATAAAAATTGGGCGATAACGATATTGGCGACATGATCGTCAATCGGTTCGCCTAAGAAAATAATGCGATCTTTCAGCAGGCGGGAATAGATATCGTAAGCACGCTCTATTTGGCCGTCTTTTTCAATGACTGTAGGTATTAGGGGCATATTCTTGTTGATTAATTATTATAGAATGTAAAATAATTATAGAAGAAAACGGGCGAATTGTAAAGATTTAATGAAAATTATTATTTATGTCTATTTTGTTAATTTTTGTCAAGATGATTAATAATTCGGACGGCCCATCTTTATCAACCGTTTTGCCTTGATTTTTATTTTCATTTATCCTAATATGAAACCAGATTTGAATACAGATTTTAATTTGCGTTTATTTTGCTTTTAATCATTTTTTTATGTCACTCATCCAAAAATTCTCAAAATTGTCGTCTCGAGCCAAAGCCGGGTGGATTGTCGCCGTCATTGTCATTTTTACCGTCATGGTCGGTTTGGCGACCGCCGGAGATGTTTATAATAATTTTGCCCGAAATTTAGCCGTGAAAACGAATAATATCGTGGTTTTGCCGTCAGTCAAAGTTTTGCCTTTCGGTCTGGGCTTGGACTTGCAGGGCGGCGCGCATTTAGTTTATCAAGCCGATGTTACCAATATTCCCGAAGCGGACCGAGCCAGCGCGATGGAATCGGCTCGCGATATCGTGGAACGACGCGTCAATACTTTTGGCGTCAGCGAACCGGTGGTGCAGGTTAATAAGGGCGTAAACGGTGAATATCGGATTATTGCCGAATTAGCGGGTATTAAGGATGTGGATGAGGCTATCAAGCTTATCGGTGAAACGCCGATTTTAGAATTTAAGGAACAGGGCGGAGAAATTCCGGTTCAAGAAGTATCGACCGACGCTTCTTCTGCGGCCACGGTTGATTTGAATTTGGATGCCGGTTGGAAAAATACGGAATTGACGGGCAAATATTTAAAACGATCTGCCGTGCAATTCAACCCCAACGACGGTACGCCGGAAGTGTCTTTGCAGTTTGATGCCGAAGGGGCCAAATTATTTGAAGATATTACCGCGCGCAATCTCGGTCAGCCGGTAGCCATTTTTTTAGACGGTTACATAATCAGCGCTCCGACGGTTAACGATAAGATTACCGGCGGAGAGGCGGTAATTTCCGGTCAATTCAGCGTTGATGAAGCCAAATTGCTCGTTAAAAGATTGAATTCCGGAGCTTTGCCCGTGCCCATTTCTTTGGTCGCGCAAAAAACCATGGAAGCCAGCCTCGGCTCCCGATCCATCGATAATAGTTTGTTGGCCGGCTTAATCGGCTTGCTGTTGGTTTCTTTGTTCATGATTTTATACTATCGATTACCGGGCTTGTTGTCCGTACTTTCTTTGGCTGTTTACGGCTTAACGGTGTTGGCGATTTTTAAAGCTTTGCCGCTTTGGCTGGCTTTAGTTTTAATCATTGTCATGATCGGTTTGATATTTTACACTTTTAACGAATTGAAGATATTCAATGGCGGCTTGGCCATGCTATTTGCGATTATCGGTTTGCTGTTATTCTTTTACGCCGTCAAAACAATTACCCTGACTTTGTCCGGTATCGCCGGACTCATCCTGTCCATCGGCATGGCGGTGGATGCCAATATTTTGATTTTTGCCAGAATTAGCGAGGAGCTAAAAGCCGGTAAACAAGTGCGTCAGGCGGTTGATGACGGCTTTAAGCGCGCTTGGCCGTCAATTCGGGACGGCAACATTTCTACGATTATTACCTGTTTTATTTTGATGTTTTTCGGTACCTCCACGGTCCAGGGTTTCGGAACGACTTTGTTTATCGGTGTCTCCGTTTCCTTATTCAGCGCCATCGTGATTACGCGCACTTTATTTATACTTATTTTGGGCGATTGGTTGGAGAAGCGCACTTGGCTTCTGAATGTGCGTCGGCCAAAAGTTGAAGTAAACAGATAATTAATAAAAATATGATTTATCGGACAATCCATAACAGAAGAATTTTTTTATCGCTATCCACTTTGGCCGTGATTGCCTCTATCGGCGCTCTTTTCTTCTGGGGCCTGAATTTCGGTATTGATTTCACCGGCGGCAGTCTGTTGGAAGTCAATTTTCAAGGTTATCAGCCTAGCGTGTTGGAAATTCAAGACAGTCTGAAAGAAACCGGACTTAATAATCTGGTGATTCAACCGACCGAAAATTCCGTAATTTTACGTTTTAAAGACAGCACGGAAGAAACGCACCAGGCGATAGTAAAAAGTTTGCAGGGCTTGGCCGACGGTCAAGAAGGCGCTTCCTTTAAAGAATTGCAATTTGATTCCGTCGGTCCGTCAATCGGTCAAGAGTTGAAAAGTAAATCTTTTAATGCGACGGTGATTGTGTTAATAATGATTATCGTTTATATTTCCATCGGTTTTCGTAAAGTGTCCAAGCCGGTCGCTTCCTGGAAATACGGCGTCGCCGCCATTATCGCTTTGATACATGATATTGTAATAACTCTCGGCGTTTTTTCCGTTTTGGGGCATTTTTACGGGACGGAAATCAATACCTCTTTTATTGCCGCGATTTTGACGGTTTTAGGCTACAGTATCAACGATACGATTATTGTCTTTGACCGCATTCGCGAGAATTTGCCGAAGAGCCAAGAGGATTTTGAAAATACCGTTAATCGCAGTGTTAATCAAACTATGGCCCGTTCCATCAACACTTCCTTTTCTTCGGTGCTGGCTTTATTGGCGGTGCTGTTTTTCGGTGGAGCGACCATTAAAGATTTTGCCTTGGTTTTGGTGGTCGGCATTTTGATCGGCACTTACAGTTCAATTTTTATTGCCAGTCCGGTCTTGGTGATTTGGGATAAATTGAGTCGTAAACGTCAATAAACGCTTCGGTCGATTGTGAAAATTTTTAATCCTGAAAACCCCGATTGTTCGGGGTTTTTTGATTTTTTAGACCGCTTCTTCCCCTGTCGGAAACCGATTTAATTTGATATAATTAATATATGAAATTAAAAAAATTGTTCGCCAATTTATCAGGTTGTCGGAGCTTGGATTTTTTAATGGAAGGAATCTATTTGGCGATAATTTTTTTGATACCGCTCTGGTTTGCTTATTTTTTTCCGACTTACAATATTTTTGAGTTGAATAAAATCGGTTTGTTTAAAATCTTGGTTTGGTTGTTCTTGTTGCTGACGATTTTAAAAGCGGTTTTTTATCCGGTTTTTCCGGCGGTTAAACCGGCGGTTTTTTTCAAGAAATATTGGTTGTTACCGACGATTTTTATTGTCGGTTTGAGCCTGACTTTAATCGGCTCGCCTAATCCGATGCTCAGTTTTTACGGTACCATGGAGCGTCAGCAGGGTTTGTCCAGCTATTTGTTTTATTTTTTATGGTTTGTTCTGCTTAGTTTGAATATTTCGCTGGGTGGCGATAGTCGGCAAAAGATAAAAAGAATCGTCATCACGGTGATCGCTTCAGCTTCCGTGGTGGCCGCTTACGGTATTTTGCAAATTTTGAATATTGATTTTTTGTCTTGGCCCGAGCCGCCGTATTTGACGCACCGAACGCTTTCTTCTTTCGGTCAACCTAATTTTTTAGCCTCTTGGTTGTTATTGGTGATACCGGTGAGCTGGGGTTTATTTTATGAGAGCCGGAAATTGATGGTCAAATTTTTGTATTTTTTAGCCGGCACCGTGCAATTAATTTGTTTGTTTTTAACCAGCAGTCGGGGCGGCTTGGTGGCCCTGTTCATAACGATTTTTTTGTTTTTATTTTATTTTTTGTTTTCTTCCGCTTGGCCGCGCGTCAAAAAATATGTCACCGGATTCTTATTTTTGGCGGTGATCGCCGTGGCCGTTCTATTGTCAAACGCCGCCCTGCCGAATCGCTGGGGGAGCTTATTGGAATATAATTCCGGCAGTGTCGGCGCACGCGTCAATTTTTATTTGGCCGCCGCCGCCGCCATTAAGCATCGCCCCCTGCTCGGTTATGGATTGGAAAATAGCGGCGAAGTTTTTATACGTTATTATGAGCCGGATTGGGGAGTTTATGGCGAAGTCGGACAATCCAGCGATCGCGCCCATAATTTGGTCTTGGACATTTTGTTGACGACCGGTGCCGTCGGGTTGATTTTATTCGTAATTTTATATTATTTTTTCTTTTCTCTGGCTAGAGCCAATATTCGTCAGCGGAAAAACCCGATTTTAACTTTGGCCTTATCGGGAGGCGTCTTGGCTTATTTACTGTCGCTGTTATTTAGTTTTGCCATTGTGAGCAGTGAAGTATATTTTTGGCTATTTTTAGCTTTATTGGTCGCAATTAATTTTGACCCGTCGGTTCGAGACGATAATCAAAATCGACGCTTGGTCGCCGGCGGTCGGCGGTGGCCAATAATTGTTGTTTTGTTGTTCGTTGTTTTGACGGTGAACGGTATTGCCAGGGAAATCAGAGTATTGATTGCCGATCATTATTTCAATAAGTTATATTTCATTTCTCCTCAGGACAATTACTTGTTGGCCGCGGAATTTTATGATCGCCTGCGAGCGCAAAAAACTAATCCGATCAATCAAGAATCTTATAATCGTATTTGGGGAGAGATTCTTTGCGGTTCTTATTCGTCGATTGATGATTCGGCGACAAAAATGGCCATTGAACAAAAATTGGCGGAATTGGATCAATCTTTGTCTGCCGCCAGATTTAAAAATGTTTTGGTCAAGGCGCGCATCAATCATGTTTTGGGTAATTTTACCGTCGCGCGCGACCAATTGTCTCAACTGATTGCCCTGAGCCCGCATTGGCCGTTTATTTATTTGGCCGCCGGCAGAATGGAAACGACGGCCGGAGATTTTAAGCAAGCCTTGGTGGCTTATCATCTGGCGGCCCTTAATTTGCCGATCACGGCTGACGGGCGCTTGAACGATCAACATCGTCGCATTGTTCGCAATTATCAATATTTTATTAATTATAAAATCGCCGATATTCATGCCGGTGTCGGCAATTGGCCGGCGGCGGGTCGGTATTATCAAGCGGCCTATCAAAGCAATTCAAATGATTTCACCTTGTTAAAAAAAATTGCCGACACTTATTATCATCGCGGCGATTTGCCAACGGCGATGAAATATAACCGTCATGGCGCGGTGCGCAATCCGACCGATTATAATTGGCCCTTGGCTTTGGCGGCGCTGGCCTATGAAAGCGGCGATTTGGAAATGGCGCAGGAATATTTGACGCAGGCGCTGGAGTTGGCGCCGGACAATGAAGAATTGCGAAGCTTACAAAATCAATATCGGCCTTAGATATTTTAATCGTTTAATTTATTCGTTTTATGTTTATCGCTTATTTTTCCCCCTTGTTCATTTGGTCGACGGTTTTTATTTTCGGTTTGATTATCGGCAGTTTTTTAAATTGTTTGATTTGGCGTTTGCATAAAAAAGAAACTTTGGGCGGGCGCTCTTATTGTCCGCATTGTCGTCAAACAATCGCCTGGCATGATAATCTTCCCGTGCTGAGCTTTATTTTTTTACGGGGTCGCTGTCGCACTTGTCGCGCCAAGATTTCTTGGCAGTATCCGCTCGTGGAGTTGGCGACGGCGATTTTGTTTTTATTGACCTGGCAAATGAATTCAGTCCAACCCGATTTTTATCTTTTGTTGGCGCGCGATTGGCTGTTGATTGTTACTTTGATCGTTGTTTTTGTTTATGATTGGCGTTGGCAATTGATTCCTTTGACCGTGGTTTGGCCCTTGGGCATAGCGATTTTCATTTTGAATCTATTGCTCGGATTTTTTTGGTTGGATGTTTTATTTTTCGCTGTGGCGGCGGCCGGCTTTTTCTGGCTGCAATATTTGATTACCCGACGGAAAGGATTGGGAGAAGGAGATATTTGGTTGGGCGCTTTTTTGGGGCTGTCTTTCCCCGGAACGGCCGATTTATTGTTGATCATGGTTTTATCCTATAGTCTCGGTGCGATTGTCGGTTTGACTCTGATTTCCCGACAAAGAAAAAAGTGGCAATCGCAGATTGCCCTCGGCCCCTTCTTGGCCTTAGGGGCCGTTATTACTCTAATTTGGGGAGAGCGATTGATCGCTTGGTATTTGGGGTTTTTTTAGGATGTTTCAGCGTTGCCGTCAAAAGTCGCCGGGCAATTGTTAAATTTCAATAAATTTTGTATAATACAGTTAGTGATTATTTATCGTCGTTTTATTATGTTTTTATGAAAGATAATGTCATCGCCGGATTAGATATCGGTTCCACCTCCATCCGTTTGGTTATCGGTCAAAAAATTGCCGGGCCGACCGGTGAAGAATTGCAGATTATCGGCGCGGTCTCCGGGCCGACAGCCGGCGTTAATCGCGGTATCGTCAATAGCATTGAGGAGACGACTTCTTCCATTTCGGCTGTTTTGGAAAAGGCGGAGCGTTTGGTGGGCGTACCGATTTCTCGCGTTTGGGTCAGTATTAACGATCCGCATATAAAATGCGAGCGCTCCAAGGGCGTGGTGGCGGTCGGGCGCAGTGACGGAGAAATCAATGATAATGATGTTAATCGGGCCATTGAAGCGGCTCGGGCGCTGGCCGTACCGGTCAATTATGAAATTTTGCATGTTATTCCGATTAAATTTGGCGTGGACAATCAAAGCGATGTCAAAGATCCGATTGGCATGAACGGCATCAGATTGGAAGTGGAAACTTTGATTATTCAAGGCTTGAGTACGCAGATTAAAAATTTGACTAAAGCGATTTATCGCACCGGACTGGAGATAGAGGATTTGATTATCGCGCCGTTAGCGGCGGCGGAAGCGGTATTGAGCATGAAACAGAAAGAGCTGGGCGTCGCTTTGGTTAATTTGGGTTCGTCCACGACTTCGTTGGCGATTTATGAAGAGCGTAATCTGATTCATACGGCGGTTTTGGCCATTGGCGCCGAACATATCACCGCCGATATTGCGATCGGCTTGCGTTGTCCGATTAATTTGGCGGAAAGAATCAAGCGGGAACACGGGACGGCCGTTCTGGGCGATTTGAGCAAGAAAGACGAAGTGGACGTCAGTTATTTGGTTAAAGAAGAAGAAGTCAACGACGATATCAGTTTGATTTCTCGTAAATATGTCGCGGAAATAATCAATGCGCGCGTGGAGGAAATTTTTGAAAAAGTTGATAATGAATTTAAAAAGATAGATCGTTCGGGAATGTTGCCGGCGGGAGTCATTTTTGTCGGCGGCGGCGCCGAGCTGGTCGGTTTAGTGGACGCGGCCAAGAAAAAATTACGTTTGCCGGCGGCTCTGGGCGTGGCCAAAAATATTAACGTTGTCATTGATAAAGTAAAGAATCCGGAATTTTTAACCGCTCTCGGTTTGGTATTATGGGGGCTCGGTTCCGGCTCGGAAAGCGTGAGTAACAATAAATTTAAAAAACTGGGTGGACTTTTGGATAAAGTGGAGGGTCTTTGGAACAAGATCATGCCCAAATAATTTTTAATAATTCTATGGCGGAAATAAAACCGGAAATTGAAACTTTTGCAAAAATCAAAGTGGTGGGCGTGGGCGGCGGCGGCGGCAGTGCCATCAACCGTATGGTTTCCAGCGGCATTAAAGGCGTGGGCTTTGTGGCTATCAATACCGATGTCCAGGCGCTTCACTTCAACAAGGCCAATGAAAAAATTCATATCGGTAAAACCGTTACCAAGGGTTTGGGCGCGGGCATGAATCCGGATTTAGGCAAAGGAGCGGCCGAGGAATCGCAAAATGAAATTAAAGAGGCTTTGAAAGGCTGTGATATGGTTTTTGTCACTTGCGGTTTGGGCGGCGGCACCGGTTCCGGCGCTTCGCCGATTATCGCGCAAATCGCCAAAGAGTTGGGAGCCTTAACCGTGGCGGTGGTCACTAAACCGTTTATGTTTGAGGGCGGTCAGCGGCAAAATATCGCCGAACGTGCCTATACTGAATTGGCCGATAAAGTCGATACCATTATTACTATTTCTAATGATAAATTATTGCAGGTAATCGATAAGAAAACTTCGTTATTGGAGGCGTTCAAAATTGCCGATGATGTTTTACGGCAAGGAGTACAGGGCATTGCCGAGATTATTACCGTGCCGGGCATTATCAATGCCGATTTTGCCGACGTGAAAGCGGTGATGTCTAATGCCGGATCGGCTTTGATGGGTATCGGCCAGGCCAGCGGTGAAAACAAAGCGGTGGAAGCGGCTAAAATCGCCATTAACTCCAATTTATTGGATATGTCCATTGACGGCGCGCGAGGAATTGTCTTTACGGTAACCGGCGGACCGGATTTGAGCATGACCGAAGTCAGCGAAGCGGCTAAAGTTATTACTTCGGCGGCCGATGAAGACGCTAAAATCATTTTTGGCGCGGTAATTGACGAAAAGATGAAGGATCAAATCAAGATTACGGTGGTCGCCACCGGCTTTGAGGGGCGCACTAAGAGCTCCGGCAGTGAAATCTCCAAGGCTTATACCCCTAACGCTTTTATTAAGAACAATGATAAAGAAGATAACGAGCCGAAGAGCGAAGATACGCATAATAAAGGCAAATTCTCGGTGTTTAAAAGCATTCCTTTTAAGCCGGCTCTAGAAAAGAAAGCCGAAAAATTACTTGAAGAAGATGATGATTTGAGCGTGCCGGCGTTTATTCGTAAGAAAATGGGCTAGTTTGGCAGTGAAAGATCGCCGGGACAAGCAAAATAAACAGTTTATAAATTCCGTGCCGGACGCACGGAATTTTTTTAAAATTTTTTAAATTTGATTTTTGAAAATTCTGTGGATAACTTGAAAATTTGTATGTATTTTTTTAAAAATTAGCTAAATTGACTGGCAGGTAAAAATTTGTTAAAATAATAGTAATTACAACATTTAGTGGTTCCTTCTTTTGAAAGGCCACAAAATATAGGGTTTTTGCAAGCGCTTTGATAATATGAAATGTCCCATTTGCTATTTTTTAGACACTAAAGTCGTTGATTCCCGGGTGGCACCGGACGGCTTATCTATTCGTCGTCGCCGAGAGTGCCTAAAATGCGGCTTTCGCTTTTCAACTTACGAAGAAATTGAATTATTAGACCTGGTTATTGTCAAACGAGATAGTCGTCGCGAATCGTATAGCCGGGATAAAATGGTTAACGGTTTGAAGAAGGCTTGTGAAAAAAGACCGATTACCGAAGATCGCTTTAAAAAATTGATCCATTCCATTGAACGCGATTTACAGCGACTTAATAAAACGGAAATCACTTCCAGTCAAGTCGGTCAGGCCGTGATGAAGAATTTAAAAAAAGTTGACCCGATTGCCTATATTCGTTATGCCTCGGTTTATGAATCTTTTAAAGATGCGCATGAATTCAGGAAGGAGTTGAATAAGCTGATTAAAGAAAAAAAAGAAAAAGTTTAATATATTTATCCTAGAGTCTTTATGTCAGAAATTATCAGCCAAATAGTCAAGCGGTCCGGTGAAATCGTTGAATTTAATCAAGCGAAAATTGCTAATGCCATTCATCGAGCGGCTTTGGCCGCGGAAGTGGACGATCATCATTTGGCTAAAAAATTGGCCGATCAGGTGGTTATGAAGATCAATAAAAAATTCCACAAGAACAGCATTTTGGCCGTGGAAGAAATTCAGGATGTGGTGGAAGAGGTGTTGATCGAGAACAAATTAATCAGCATCGCCAAAGCTTATATTTTGTATCGGGAACAGCATCGTCAATTGCGCGATATCAATAAAGCGACTTCGGACGATAAGTTAATGGAAGATTATTTGGGGCGGGCGGATTGGCGCTTGAAGGAAAACAGCAACATGAGTTTTTCGGTGCAAGGCCTGAATAATTACGTGGCCTCTTCAATCTCCGCTCGTTATTGGTTGAACAAAATGTATCCGGAGAATATTCGCCAGGCGCATATCAACGGCGATTTTCATATTCATGATTTAGGTTTGTTGGCGCCGTATTGTTGCGGTTGGGATTTAAAAGATTTATTGATACGCGGGTTTCGGGGGGTTGATGAAAAAGTGCAGAGCAATCCGCCGAAACATTTTAGAAGCGCGCTGGGCCAGATTGTTAATTTTTTCTATACGATGCAAGGCGAAGCGGCCGGGGCGCAAGCCTTTTCCAATTTTGATACCTATCTGGCGCCTTTTATTCGTTATGATGATTTGAGTTTTAAAGAGGTTAAACAGGGTTTGCAGGAGTTCATGTTCAATATTAACGTACCGACCAGAGTCGGCTTTCAAACGCCGTTCACCAATATCACTTTGGACGTCACTCCTTCTCCGTTGACCGGAGAAGAAAATGTCATTATCGGCGGTGAAGTTCGTCCGGAAAAATATAAAGATTTTCAACAAGAAATGGACACTTTTAACGCCGCTTTTGCCGAAGTGATGCTTGACGGCGATTCCACCGGGCGGGTATTCGGTTTTCCGATTCCGACTTATAGTATAGATAAGGAATTTGATTGGGACCGAGAATCGTTGAAATCCGTTTGGGAAATGACGGCCAAATACGGTATTCCTTATTTTTCCAATTTTGTGAATTCCGATATGCAACGCGATGATGCCCGATCCATGTGTTGTCGCCTGCGTTTGGATAACAGGGAATTGAGAAAACGCGGCGGCGGACTGTTCGGCGCCAATCCCTTAACCGGTTCGCTTGGCGTTGTAACTATTAATCTTGCTCGTATTGGTTATTTGTCAAAAAATAAAGAAGAATTTTTGGAAAGAGTGACCAAGTTAATGGAATTGGCCAAAGAGAGCCTGGAAATAAAACGTAAAATAATTGAAAAATTCACTGAAGACCGTTTGTATCCTTACTCCATGTTTTACTTGAATGGCATCAAAGAACACTTCGGGTCTTATTGGAAAAATCATTTTTCCACTATCGGCATTAATGGCATGAACGAGGCGGTGCTTAATTTGATGGGTAAAGATTTGTCTACCGCGGAAGGTCATACTTTTGCCGCCGGCATTCTGGATTTCATGCGTGATAAATTGATGGATTTTCAAAATGAAACCAACAGTTTATATAATTTGGAAGCCACCCCGGGCGAAGGTTGTACATATCGTTTTGCCAAGAAAGATCAACAGCTTTATCCGGGAATTATTTCCGCCAATACCGAGGCGGTTAAAGGCGGCGCCGATCCTTATTATACCAATTCCACCCATTTGCACGTTAATTTCACCGATGATATTTTTTCCGCCCTTGACCTGCAAGACGATTTGCAAACTAAATATACCGGCGGAACGGTATTGCACGGTTATTTGGGAGAACGCTTGCCTAACGGCGCGGCCGCTAAAAAACTGGTCAAGAAAATCGTGGATAATTATCGTTTGCCGTATTTTACGATTACTCCCACTTTTTCTATTTGCCCCAAGCATGGTTATTTGGCCGGTGAACATAAATATTGTCCGAAGTGCGACGAGGAGATCGGTTATCAGGAAAAGCAAGAAACCAGCGTCAGCGAAGCGGTCGTTTAATTCATTTTTGAATTTATTAATTTATTTAATTCAAACATATGAGCCCTATTCAAACTCAGAGGCAGGAATGCATTGTTTATAGCCGCGTAGTCGGTTGGTTAACTCCGGTAAAAAGCTATAATCCCGGCAAGGCTTCGGAATATAAAGATCGCAAAACTTTTAAGGTTTTGTCTTAAAATCCGTTTATGGTTATCGGCGGCCTGGAAAAGCTGACATTATTGGATTATCCCGAACATTTGGCGGCCATAATCTTCACCCAAGGGTGCAATTTTCGCTGTCATTATTGTTATAACCCCCTGCTTGTTCTGCCCCGCGAGGGAAAGAACGAAAAAAATAAAAAAGAAAAAGATCCGTCAAACATTTTGCTTGAAGATCTTTTTCTTTTTTTAGAGGAAAGATTCGGGCGTTTGGAGGGAGTAGTCGTTACCGGCGGCGAGCCGACTTTGCATCCCGATTTGCCTGACTTTATCAAACGCATCAAGGCTATCGGTTATCTTGTGAAGTTGGATACCAACGGCACCAATCCGGACATGTTGGCGGGACTTATTAAAGACGGCTTGATTGACTATATTGCCATGGATATCAAAGCGCCTCTAAACAGATATGAAGAAATTGTCAGCGCTTCGGTTAACTGTAAAAATCTTGAAAAAAGTGTTAAGATTATAATGGATAGCGGTTTACCCTACGAATTTAGGACGACCGTGGTTCCCGGGCTATTGGCGGCGGATGATTTTGAAGCTATGGGCCAACTGATCAAAGGCGCCAAAAAGTGGTATTTGCAAAATTTTAAATCCGACACCGATTTGGTGGATGGCGAGTTTCGAGAGAAATCCGGTTATACCGCCAAGGAGATGGCGAAATTCGCCGCTATCGGAAAAAAATATGTTTCTCTGTGCGAAGTGCGCGGATAATTTGAAAAAATATGGCGGAGACTGATAAAACCGAGGGGGAAAAATTAGAGAGCTTATTGCGAGACAATCTTGAGAGCACCGCCAAGATTCTTAAGGATATTCGGTTTATCAAGAAGTCTCTTCGTTGGCAAAGAATTTGGAGTGTCTTTCGTTTTTTATTGATTGTAGTGCCGATTATTTTGGGATTTATCTATTTGCCGCCCCTTATTAAAGAGACGCTGGAAACTTATCGGAATCTTTTAATCAGATAGATGAAGAGTAAGGAGGGGCACTATTTTTATGCAAGATATCGCTCTTTTCGCGCAAACAACCTATCGTAACGAATTTAAAAAATTCGGCATTAAAACCGACGATCGCCGTCGGCATATGTATTTGATTGGGAAAACCGGCATGGGCAAGTCCACGATTTTGGAAAATATGATCGTGGACGACATTCGCGCCGGTCACGGCGTGGCCGTGGTTGATCCGCATGGCGATTTGGCCGAAAAAATAATTAAATTTATTCCCGACGAGAGAATTGAAGATGTGGTTTATTTTAATCCCGCGGATATTAATTTTCCGATCGCTTTCAATGTCGTGGAACAAGTTGAGCCGCATCTGCGCCATTTGGTCGCCTCCGGCTTAATCGGCGTTTTTCAAAAATTATGGGCGGATTCCTGGGGGCCTCGGTTGGAATATATTTTACGCAATGCGATTTTGGCGATTTTGGATTTTCCCGGCTCCACTATTTTGGGAGTCGTTCGCATGTTGTCCGATAAAAACTATCGCAAGCGCGTCGTCGCCAATATTAAGGATCCGGTGGTCAAAGCTTTTTGGGAAAAAGAATTCTCCGGTTATGCCGACAAGTTCGCTTCCGAGGCGGTTTCTCCCATTCAAAATAAGGTTGGCCAATTCTTATCCAGTTCTTTGATGAGAAACATCATCGGTCAAGTTAAATCGTCCATTGATATTCGGGATATCATGGATAAAGGCAGAATCTTGATTATGAATTTGTCCAAGGGGCGCATTGGCGAGGACAATTCCGCTTTGTTGGGAGCGATGATGATTACCAAAATTCAGTTGGCGGCCATGAGCCGGGTGGATGTCCCGGAAGCGGAGCGGAAAGACTTTTTTCTTTATATTGACGAGTTTCAAAATTTTTCTACCGACAGTTTCGCCAATATTTTGTCGGAAGCGCGCAAATATCGTTTGAGCTTGATATTGGCACATCAATATGTCGAACAATTGAGCGAGAAGGTCAAACCGGCCGTTTTCGGCAACGTCGGGACGATGGTGGTTTTTCGGGTCGGCGCGGCCGACGCGGAAGAGTTGGTCAGAGAATTCACGCCGACTTTTACGGAAGAAGATATCGTTAATTTGCCGAAATATGAAATGTATTTGAAATTGATGATTGACGGCATTTCTTCTTCGCCTTTTTCCGCTCGCGGTCTGCCGCCTTTAAGTGAGGCGGAAATAACCGGCAATGCCGATAAAGTGGTTAATTATTCTCGGGATAAATACGCTTCTGTCAGAGAAGCCGTAGAAGAGAAGATTATGCGTTGGCATGAAAATTACGGTGAAGATTTGGGGGCGGTGGCGCCGGTTGCGTTGAATGACAGAAAACCGGTCTCAGCCGTTTCCGCCGGATTGAAGTCTGTATCGCCAATGACAGCTAAGTCGCCCGTCATTAAGCCGGTCGTCATTAAGCCGACGGCAGTTCAATCGTCCGCAGTGCCGTCTTTTGCGCAATCGTCTGTGGTCAAACGTCTTGCGGCGACCCGTCCTGCGGTTAAGAGCGGTTATGACGCCGTTTGCACCAGTTGCGGTCAAGCTACAACGACTGTTTTTGTTCCGGACGGCCTTCGTCCGGTTTATTGTCGGGAATGTTTGACTAAAAAAAAAGAGGAAAAACGCCTAGAGCTTGAAGAGCGTCGTTTGGCCAAGGAGAAAGAAAAAAAGGTTTTGCAAGCCAGCTTGGCCGCGCAAGAAGTGCCGACAATTTCTCTTAATGAATTAAAAAACGTCAAACCGGTTGATTGGCGCGGACGGGAAATTAAAACCAGACCGCCGGTTCCGGAAAGTTATTCGGCGCTGAAAGATGATTATGAAGAAAAAGGTGCGTCAGCCGAACAGGAATTGTTTGAAGGAAAAGATGTCGTTATTACGGATAATGAATTTTAATCGTATTGCGAACAATAAATTTTGCTTATTATAGATTTTTATAACTATGTATTTATTTTTTGACACGGAAACAACCGGATTGCCCCGCAATTATCAAGCGCCGCTTGATGATTTTTTAAATTGGCCGAGAATCGTTCAAATCGCTTGGAGTTTATATGACGCCGACGGCCATCATTGGGAAAGTCAAAATTATATTATCAAACCGAACGGTTTTGTCATTCCGCCGGAAGCCACTAAAATTCATCGGATTTCCCAAGAACGCGCGGTGCAGGAGGGGGTGGAACTACGGCGTGCTTTGGAGCATTTTTCCGCCGACGTGGCGAGTGCCGCTTATATCGTGGCGCATAATATAGATTTTGACGAAAAAATTGTCGGCGCCGAGCTTTTGCGGGAAAAGATGGATAATAAATTACCGACGGCCGAAAAAATTTGTACGATGAAAACGACTGCCGGGATAGTCAAGATTCCCAAAATGTCCGGCGGCTATAAATGGCCGAATTTGACCGAATTGTATTTTCATTTGTTTCGGACCAAATTTCCCGAAGCGCATGACGCTGTTTTTGACGTCAAAGCTTGCGCTCAATGCTTTTTTGAGCTAAAAAGTAAGGGTCAGATTTAACTGAAAAATAGCGATATTTGAATATGGATCAAAATCCGGAAAAACAAGTTGATTTTTTGAAGGTGAGCCGCGCAACCGAATTGAGCGGCCGTGATTATAAAATTTATCGAATATTAGAGGTATTTCCTGGGTTATTCTCTCTTTTGACCATCGTAATTTTAGTGGCCTTATCTTATTTAAAGCCGGTTTTGGTAGCTTACTTCATCGTCGCGTTTGACGTTTATTGGTTATTATTAGTCATTTACATGGCTATTTTTTTAATCAGTTCTTATCGTAAATTAAAAAAAGGCCTGCGAACAAACTGGCGGGAGAAAACGGAGACTTTACGACCGGATATGTCAACCGCGGAAGTGGCGACGGATTCTTTGACCAAACAGGGTTTATCTTGGCAAGATGTTCGGCAGTTGATAGTTTTGCCGACTTTCAAAGAAAGCACGGAGATCATCAGAGAATGTTTGACGGGCTTGCTTAATGACGGTTTTCCGCCCGATAAAATGATTGTCGCTTTGACCATTGAAGAGCGTGGCGATGCCGCGGAGGCGCGACGGAAAGCGGATTTGTTGCAAGCGGAGTTCGGCCCCAAATTCGGACGATTTTTGGCGACTCTTCACCCCGACGGTTTATCGGGGGAAATGAAAGTCAAAGGCGCCAATCAAGCTTGGGCGGCCAAAGTGGTCAAAGAGACGATAATCGATCGGGAAAATTTGGATTATGACAAAATTTTAGTCAGCGTTTTCGATATTGATACCGTGGTTGTGCCCGGTTATTTTTTTGCTTTGACTTATAAATTTCTGACGGTTTTCGATCCTTATCATGCCAGTTATCAACCGGTGCCGGTTTATCATAACAATATTTGGAAGGCACCTTTTTTCTCGCGCATCGTCGCTTCTTCCAATACTTTTTGGCAGATGATTATGCAAATTCGGCAAGAAAGCCTGGTGACTTATTCTTCTCATTCCATGACTTGGCGGGCGCTGGAAGAAATCGGCTTTTGGTCGACAACCAACGTGTCGGAAGACGCCAGAATTTTTTGGCATTGCTTGATGCATTATAACGGACATTATCGCGTCGAACCGATTCATTTTGAAGTTTCTATGGACGTGACCGTTGATCAAGGTCTGTTAAGAACGGCCAAAAATTTATATAAACAGCAACGGCGTTGGGCCTGGGGAGCGGAAAATATTCCCTATTTGTTGTTTAATGCCGCCAAGCGTTGGAAAAATGAGCAGTTTGACAGACGAGGAGTCGTCAGCCATATTTTGATTCAAATTTACGGTTTTCATGCTTGGGCGACGAACGCCTTGATTGTCGCGGTTATCGGTTGGTTACCGATGTTTTTAGGTGGTGACCGTTTTAATTCTACCGTTTTGTCCGGCAATTTACCGGCGATTACTCAGACTTTGATGAGCGTTGCGATGATTGGGTTGGTTTTATCGGCCGTGGTGTCCGCCTTGTTGTTGCCGAAAAGACCGAAAAAATATAAATTTTGGAAAAATCTTTTTATGACTTTAGAATGGGTTTTCGTGCCGGTGGCCATTGTAATTTTTGGCGCGATTCCTTGTTTGGAGGCACAGATTCGGCTGATGTTCGGTAAATATATGGGCTTTTGGGTAACACCGAAGATTCGTTAGCGATTAATGTAAAAATTACGGCCGATCTGTGATATAATAGTCTAATGACGAAGTCTAAAAAAAATCATCGTTCTCGCAACGAAGAATTTTTATCTCAACCGCATAGTTTTTTTTATCGCTTGATTTCCAGCCAGCGGTTTTTGGCGATTATCGGGTTGGTGTTTTTGGTGATTGTTATTTTTCCTCTGGCTCGAGCGTATAATCAGCGTCGTTTGGTGGAAAGAGAAATCACCGACGTTAAAAAACAGATCAGCGATTTTGAAAATCAGAATCAGGAATTGAAAGAGCTGGTGGAATATTTACAATCCGATCAGGCGCTGGAAGAACAGGCTCGCTTGAATTTGAATTTAAAAAAACCCGGTGAAGAAGTTATCATCATCGAGAACAAGGGCGCCGGCGTCGCGACCGTCGATTCCTCCGTCGACGAATCGATCGGAAATTTAATCAAATGGTGGCGTTATTTTTTTAATTAGGGTTCTTTGTATCAAGCTATTTGACCAAAGTGATGGAGCCGAGAAGGGGATTCGGACCCCTGACCTACGCGTTACGAATGCGTTGCTCTACCAGCTGAGCTATCTCGGCAATAGTGTCTGAGCGGGTGAGCGGAATCGAACCGCCCTTCTCAGCTTGGGAAGCTGATGTAATAGCCGCTATACGACACCCGCGCTCGAATGTTAATAATAGGTATATTATAGAATTAATAAACAGTTTTAGTCAATCAAACCTTTATGAAGCTACAATTTAAAAAACATTTTTGGTTATTGGGGATTTTTTTGTTTTTGGCGCCTTTCGGGGCCGATGCCGCCGCGGAATTGAAAATTGATTATCAGGCGGCCGCTTTTACGGCGCCGGTCAGTTTGGAAATAAACTCCAGCGTTGACGATACCGCCTTGCCTTGGGAGTGGCATCCTTTATCGCCGGTTTACAATTATTCTTTTAAAACCGGAGGTTTTTACGATCCGAGCCGTCCGTTAACGTTAAAAATTTATTATGCCGAAGATAACCATGATTTGAAACAAATTTTTTCTTACGATTTCATGGCGAAAGTTTGGCGACCCTTGTTGACTCATGATTTCCCCCGGGAAAAATATGTGGTTGCGGAAACCGACGCCACTTCCGGACGTTTGATTTTATTGTCCGATCCTGCGGTGATGACCGTGGGCCGAGCCAGTTGGTATAAATTTAAGAACGGCCTGTTTGCCGCTTCGCCCGATTTTGCCAAGGGGACGATTTTACGCGTTCATAATCTTGATAACGATCGTTTTGTGGATGTCACCGTCAATGACTGGGGGCCGGAACGGGATAAATTCCCCGATCGGGTGATTGATTTGGATTATGTGGCCTTTCAGAAAATCGCTTCGCCGTCTGCCGGTGTGGCCGCGGTCAAAATAGAACCCTTAAAGACGGTTGTGCCGGCAATCAAACAAGTTGCGCCGCAGATTACCGATGAATTGAATATTACCGCTTCTTCCGCGGTTATCATGTTGGAAAAAGACAACCAAGTTCTTTGGGGAAAAAATGAAAAATCGGTTTCTCCTTTGGCCAGTTTGACGAAGTTGGTGGCGGTCAAAGTTTTTTTGGATACGCGGCCGACTTTGAATCAAGTAGTCAGCTATAAATATCAGGATGAAAAATATAATTATGAATATTGCAAACCTTGGGAGTCGGCGCGCCTAAAAGTCAGCGAAGGCGAGACCATGACCTTGGAAGATTTGTTATACAGCGCTTTGGTCGGGTCGGCCAATAACGCCGTGGAAACTTTGGTTCGTTCCAGCGGTTTGAGCCGCGGCGCTTTTATCGCCAAAATGAATGAAACGGTTAAAAATTGGGGCGCCGTTAATACTCGTTTTGTGGAACCGACCGGCTTGTCGCCCGATAATGTGAGTTCTCCTCTTGATTATGCTATAATAACTAAAGAAGTTTTTAACAATCCTTTGATTAAAAAAATAAGCACCACGCTTCGTTATACGTTTAAAACCGTCAATACCAAAAAGAGCCATACCTTAACGAATACGAATAAGTTGTTAAAAACAAACACTTATGATCTGATCGGTTCGAAGACCGGATATTTGGATGAGGCCGGTTATTGTTTGATGACCAGAATAAAGACATCGGCCGGGAATTTAATCGCCGTCAACTTGGGTTCAACGAGCAAGGAAAACAATTTCTTGGATAATGAAAATTTGCTTCGTTACGGTTTGCATTTGTTAAAATAAGCCACGCATATGATCAAAATCTCCGGGGTTTCCAAAGCCTACGGCAATAAAATAAAAGTATTGGATAACGTCGACCTGACCATCAAGCCGGGCGAGTTTGTTTCTATTGTCGGTCAATCCGGCGCCGGCAAAACGACATTGGTGCGCTTGTTAATCGGTGAGGAATGGGCAGACGAAGGACGGGTTATGGTCGGCGATTGGGATATAACGAAAATCAGTAAACGCGAAGTGCCTTTTTTGCGTCGGCAAATCGGCGTAATTTTTCAGGATTTTAAATTATTGCCCAAGAAAACTTTGGAAGAAAATGTTTCTTTCGCTTTGGAAGTATCCGGCGGCGCGCCGGAGAAAATCAAGAAGATCGTGCCCAGCGTTTTGAAAATCGTCGGCTTGGAAGATAAAAAACGGCGTTATCCGCATGAAGTGTCGGGAGGCGAAAAACAAAGAGCGGCCATTGCCCGCGCTTTGGTGCATCAACCGAAAATCTTGTTGGCCGACGAGCCGACCGGTAATTTGGACGCGATCAACGCTCAGGAAATTATCGATCTTTTATTGCGAATCAATAAATTCGGCACGACCGTTATCTTGGTCACTCATAACAAAGAAGTCGTCAATCGTTTAAATAAACGCGTAATCACCATGGATCAAGGCTTGGTTATCAGCGATCAAGAGCGCGGTAAATACATCCTCTAATATGCTATCTTTATATCGAATTATCAAATTCAGTTTTCAAGATATTGTACGCAACGGTTGGTTGACCGTTGCCACCATCACCATTCTCTTGCTGGCTTTGTTTTCCATCAATACTTTGGTGACGGTGCGTTTGATCAGCGACAGCGCCGTCGCGGCGATTAAAGAGAAGATAGACATCAGTCTATATTTGAAACCGGAGACGCCGGAGAGCGAAATTATGGCCTTGAAAGCCAAATTGACCAATTCCGATAAGATTAAGAGCGTTACTTATGTTTCCAAAGCCAGCGCCTTGGAATCTTTTCGGGTCAGATATCAGAATAACCAAGAAATTTTGGCGGCTTTGAAAGAATTGGGGCGTAATCCTCTTTCGCCCAATCTGACCATTATTCCCAAGGACTTCAATGAAGCGGACCTTTTGATTAACGAATTGAAAATGATTGACAACCCGATTATTGAATCGCGCGATTTTACGGATAACTCGATTATTCTCGCCAAAATAAACAACGTGACCGCGCGAGTCAACGAAGTCGGCTTGTTTATCATCTCCATTTTTATTTTAATCAGTTTGTTGGTTGTTTATAACACGATTCGCGTTGCCATTTATACGCATCGCCAGGAAATAGAAATTATGCGGTTGGTCGGCGCTTCCCATACCTTTATTTATATGCCTTATTTGTTTTCCGCTTTTATCTATTCTTTATTGAGCGTCTTAATCATAATTTCCGTCTTTTATCCGTTTTTAACCATCCTACAGCCCTATTTAGAAGTTTTTTTCATGGGTTATAATGTCAATATTCTCGCTTATTTTGTAGATAATTTCTTATTCATTTTCGGTCTGCAATTTTTGGTGGTTCTGGTGATTAACGCTTTAGCCAGTTTATTCGCGGTACGCAAATACGCGCGGATTTAAAAGAATCGCCGGCAGACAAGTTTAATCGTAATCATATGAAACTTGAAACCTATCACAATTTGTCTCAGGGATTGGATCGGCAATCGGAATATAAGTTGGAAAACGCCGACATTTTGTTGGCCGAAGAAATGGAGCTGGTGAAAGAGCAAATCACCGCGTTGACCGCCGATATCAAAAGCAAGGATTGGGCGGCGGTATTGGATACTTTAACCTTGTTAAACATGCCGGCGCTTAAGCAGTTAGATGACGCGAGCGGCGCTAATTTGCGCAAAGCGCTTAGTCAAATCAATCGTCAGCTGGTTAATATTACAGATGAGGATAATCCTCGCTTGAGCATTGATATTAAGGAATATGCCGATAAAATCAAAGATATTTTAACTGATAGTTTTTCCGCCCCTTGTTGTTGATTGACATTCAGGCGTTTTTTTCATAATATCCTCTTGATGAGGATTTTTGATATTTTGCGGGATCGTCTAACGGTAGGACCGCGGCCTTTGAAGCCGTTTATCCTGGTTCGAATCCAGGTCCCGCAGCTAAAACAAAAGACAGCCGTTCGGCTGTCTTTTAGGTTGATTACCGAGATTGCCAAATTTGAACAGATATTTTTTAATTTGACTATTTTTTCGGACAGTGGTTAAATGATGTAAATTGAAAATTCGGTATTTTAACAATTTAAAATTAGTATAATCATGAAAACAGCAATTAATTTTGATTCTGATTCCGAGATTCTTAGTCCCGGAAGTGCAATTTCGCCGATTGATGGACGATACCATCAAAGGACTAAAGAGCTTTCGGCTTGTTTCAGCGAGAAAGCGTTAATGAAATTCAGGCTAATGATTGAAGTTGAATATTTAATCGTTTTATCTTCGATCGCCGGAGTAGTCCGGCCGCTCACGGTGCGGGAACATTCTTTTTTACGCGGGTTTTATAAGGAATTTTCCGATGTAACTTTTTTAAGGATTAAAAACATCGAAAAAGAGACCAATCATGACGTGAATGCCGTACAGCGTTATTTTATGGAAACCCTGAAGAGCAGTTTCCTGGGCCGCTTATCGGGCTTTGTTCATCTCGGTTTGACTTCCGAAGATATTAATAATCTGGCTTTTGCGCTTATGTTGCGTGCGGGAACGGATGTTTTAATTAATCGATATGAGTTGGTGGCCCGCGTGATAAAAGATTCATTAGTTAAACCGTATCAGTTAACTCCGTTACTGGCGCGTACACATGGACAACCGGCTTCGCCGACGACCGTTGCTTGGGAAATGAATGTTTTTGTTGCCAGACTGGAAGAAGCAATTGCCGATTTGAAAAATTTTAGCTTGTCCGTAAAATTCGGGGGTGCGACCGGCGGTCATAACGCCTTGAATGCCGCTTATCCGAAGGTTAATTGGCGAAATTTTTCAAGGAAATTTATTAAACATTTAAACGGTTTCGATCAGGTTAAACAGCCGTTGATGCAATTTCGCTATAATCAGTATACCACTCAAATTGAACCGCATGACACTTACGCCAAGTTATTTGATATTATCAAGCGGGCCAATACAATATTGATTGATTATACTCGCGACATGTGGTTGTATATTTCTTTGGAAGTGTTTGCCCAAAAGACTGTTGAAAAAGAGGACGGATCAAGCGCTATGCCCAATAAAGTCAATCCGATTGACTTTGAGAATGCGGAAGGAAATTTAGGCATAGCCAATGCTTTGTTTAATTTTTTTGCGGCGGAGTTGCCCGTTTCCCGTTTACAACGTCATCTTACCGACTCGACGATAATTCGTAATTTCGGTCCGGCTTATGCGCATACTTTGGTAGGTTTAAAATCTGTCAGCAAAGGATTGAGCAAAGTGTCGGTTAACACCAAACACATTCAACAAGAATTGGAAGCACATTGGAACGTTTTGGCGGAAGCTTATCAAACAATTTTGAGGCGCGCCGGAGTGAACGACGGCTACGATCTTTTGAAAGCGATAACTCGCGGTCAAGAGGTTAGCAAAGAAAATCTTCATGATTTTATCGATCGCCTGGCTATTGAAAAGAATTTATCTGCCAGTTTAGTCATTGAGCTAAAAGCACTCACCCCTCATAATTATATAGGGGATAGGTCTATCGATGTTTAGTATTTTATAGCTTTAACAAACCGTTGAATTTACCAACGGTTTTTTGTTATCTATTTACACATAACAATATTTATGATATGTTATTTTAATGCTTTTAAAAAAGCATTTAACCCAATTCTGCCGGGAAGTGCAGAAAAGTATTATTAACAATTTGTAAAAATAGGAGGTTATTATGGCCACTAAACAACAAATTCCTGTCGTTGCCGCTCGGCTGACAGAATTTCAGGAAGGTTTTGAAGTATTGTCTATTGAAGATGCTCAATGGGCTATCATGAACGGCAAGGAGGCGGTCTCATTGAGTGCCAGGGCAATTGCCAATCGCTCTAAACCCGTTGCCCCGGCGGACAAAACTATTCTTAGCGCAGTCATCGCCGCCCGCACCGTTCCCGCTACGACCGAAAAGTTTGTCGCTCAGGATAAATTTAAAGTGGATACGGGCAAAGAAGCGAAAGTGAAAATCTCTTATCTCGAAGATGACTTTAAACGCGAGTTTCTCGGTAAAGTTGAAGGTCCTTTTGCCGGTAGCATAATCTGTGGGCGGAAACTGGAAAAAAAATCAGTGGATGGTCCGATTCTACAGGAACTGGGCGGTAATGAAACAGCCGAAACGACATTAACTGAAATGTACGCCGCCATGGCAGCTCAGCCTAATGGCGAAGACGGTTGCCTGCTCAACAACGGTCGGGCAAATATTTTTTATATAAAGAATATTACCGGTACGCTTCGCGCCGTGCGCGTTTACTGGCTCGGTGTTGGCTGGTTCGTGCGTGCGAGCTCGGTCGAGAATCCGCTCGAGTGGGGCGCCGGCTTTCGGGTTTTCTCCCGCAATTCCTTGGTACCTCAGGCCGCTTAATTTTGTTCCTTGGGTCCTTGGGACCTTAACTTTTTCAATGGCCCTTTCAATTTTCTTCGGAAATGCGAAAGGGTCTTTTTATTTTCTGTTGTCCAAACAAAAAGCCGCTTTTTGGGCGGCTTGATTTTTTTTGACCATTAAACTTGATTAATAAACGACGCTTTTTTTTGAAGAAATTTCTTCGTGAATTTCATTTACCAGTTCTTTGAATACCGAGAGCAATTCTTGATCCGAAAACCTGTCATCTTCTACGTCAACGTAATCTCTGATTATTTCCAGCAAATCATCATCGTCTAAGTTGGCTCGGGGGTTTTCTTCCATTGCTTCTGCTACGATATTTTTTAAAAGAAGCCTGGTAATTGCATTTTTTTTATTTTCGTCCATTTTTAATTATTTAGTTGTTAATACTACAAGGCGCTTAATGTAAAATATGTTAATACATCGGTCTTTATTTGTCAAGTCCCTAAAATTACTATGATATTAGGGGATATTTAATCCGATTTAGATATTTTCAACAGTCGGTGAAATTGTCGCGCTTTCCTGACGGCGCTTTCCAAAGGAACTAATATCTCCGTTATCAGACGAGAATCGGGACTTAAACCGATTTTTGTCGCCGCTTTTCTGGCTTGGCGGCAAAGTTGCCGGATGTTTTCGGATATTTCCCCGGCCGCTTGAGTGGCGAAGAGCAAGTCGGCAATTTCCGATTTTTGATGCAAATCCAAATTAAGGTGCCGCTCGGCCGCCGCTCGCAAAACCAAAACATTGGCGGCAGTAATCCGGCCGTCGGTTAAATCTTCTCGCCAATTGCGCGCGTCGTCGGATAGTTGTTTGGCGGCACAAGCGGCGCGAAAGAAATTAACGGTTTGTTGTGCTTCCGGGCTGTTAACGGAATAGCCTAAAACGGACAACATCGCCAGGGGTCCCAGTCCGAGAGGTAGAGACTTGCGAGCCGGATTTTTTAAATCGGAAAAATCCGGCAGATTTTTGGAATAATTTATTTTGCCGTTATCGACGGTTATTTTATTTTGAAGAATTTCCCGGCGATTGCAGTTATCCAAATCTTTCAGCCAACGATTGAATAAGAGATAAAAATCCGCGCGCAAATTGAGACGATAGTAGCTGTCCAAAAAACGGCGGTAATAGTCGTTGCCGCGCGGCAATCTTTCTGGTCGTCCGTCGCCATCCAAAAAATCGTCATAAATATTAAGCGCTCGCCATAAGTAAAGATTGGCGCGATTGAGTTTGGCTATCAGTCGGGGTGTTATGAGACGACGCTGATGCCAGGGCAGGGCGGCGGCAAACCATTCGGGCCAAAAATAAGCTTTTTCACGAGGCATGATAGAGAGGCAAAGAGATAATAAATTTTGTTCCGTCGCCCGGATGACTGTCTACGGTAATTTCACCGGCGAAACATTTTTCAATAATATTTTTACTGGAGGATAATCCGAGCCCCAGGCCGCCGGCATTATTGTTGGTAAAATTATTTTTTGTGCTGAAAAACGGTTCAAAAATTTTGGCAACATTTTCCGGCGAGATGCCGTGGCCTTGGTCGCTGATGGTGATAAAAACCTGATCAGCGGTCGGCTCCAATTTAATTTCTACTTCTTTATCGGTTGGCCATTCCTGTTGTTCTGTACACTGTTTGGCCCGGCGGTCGCCGATTTCGCTGGCTTCAATGGCGTTAGCCAAGAGATTGGTGATGACTTGTCCGAATTTGACGGCCTCGCCGTAGAGTTGAACTTCCGTTTTTGGCCGGAAAATAATTTTAACCGCGGCGCGTCGCGCTTTATAAGCCAAGATTTGGATGATTTGGTGTATTTCCTCGTTAGCCGAAAAAGAACTTGTCTGACTTTCGCGTTGGATTTGTTTTTTGATGCTGGCAATCAAATCTTCCATTTTGTGCGTCGCCAAAATAGCTTGACTGAGATAAGATTTTGCGCCCAGAATTTCGTTTTTTCCTTGATCTTTGATTTGTTCCAGATTTAAAGAGATGGCCGTCAGGGGATTGATCAAATCGTGAAAGATACCCGAAGACAGGCGGCCGAATTCGGCCAAGTGATACAGCTGACCGATTTTCTCCGTTTCCGCTTGGCGCAATTCTTTGGTTTTTTCTATGACCTTGATTTCCAGCGAATCTCGTTCTTGGCGCAAGTCCGCTTCGCTCTGCCTGGCTCTTTTGAGCGCTTTTTCTATTCCCCGGGAGAATAGCCAGGCGATGATGGCGATGATCAGAAAAAGAATCGTGTAAGCAATAGCGTCCCCCAATTCGTGCGGTTCTTTGCGCCAGTAGCCGTTGACGACAACGGTGCCGTCGGTTTGCCAACGGGTCAGAATAATCAGAAAAAGATTGATTGCGGCCGTGCTAATTAAAACCAAGTTAGAGCCGATCAGCACGCCGGATAAAGTAATGATCAAAACGGCCAACAACAGAGCCGCCGGTAAATCCGCGCCCCAGGCGATGAAAGAATACAGCATCGGTAGGGCATAAACGACAACAAGCAACCAAGCGGCGATTTTTATTCGGCCTTTTCGGGACAGTCGCAATAAAAAAATAAAAAATAATAAGATTGATAGAGTATAAATGATCGGTAAACCGCGGTCTTGCGGTTGTTTGATTAAATCTATAAGACGAATAACGTTCAGGACGGCAAAACCGACGATTGAAAACCATAACAGAATGTTGAGAATCAATTCTCGTCGCCTTAAATCTTCGTCGGGATGGCGCGGTTGAATCAGGGTTTTGATTTTTTGTTTTAAGGTCATAGTGTTTATAAAAATTCGCTTATCGTCAAGATAAACAAAACACTTCTTAAATTTTAAGAAGTGTTGAGGGCGCTTAGTCGCGCCAGGGAGTTCCGGGATTGAGCGCCGTCGCGAGAATGGCCGCCAATAATTTTGTCGTTTCCGGGCGGGCAAGATTTTTTTCGTCTTTTTTAGGATTTGTCGCCATAAAATAGAAAATTAGATTATTGTTCGGGCAATATCGACCTGATGACGGCCGGGAAATATCGACAATATCATTTGGTCGTTTCGCCGAATTATTTCCCCGCCATCTATTGCCGATATGATTATAGCAAAAGGGAAATAAATAAAATTTAAAATTTTTCTAAAGTTTTTCTTTATTTTTTTCATCATTTTCGATCGTCAATTTTATAACCGCGGTTGGAAACCGTAAAAATTAATTGTTTGTTGCCGGTTTCCAGTTTTTTTCTCAAATTCATGATATGAACTTCAATCGTATTGGAGAAGGGGTCGGCGTTTTCATCCCAAACATGTTCCATAATTTCTTGGCGCGGCAAAATACGCCCCTGATTTCTCAATAGATATTCCAACAGAGAGAATTCTTTGGAGGGCAAAATAATACGTCGTCCGTTTTTCGTGACCACAAATTTATCGGGATCCAATTCTAAATCTTGAAATTTTAGAACGTTACCTTGCCAATTTCGGGGCCGACGCGAGATGGCTTTGATTCTGGCCAACAATTCCGAAAAAGCGAAAGGTTTGGCCAGGTAATCGTCCACTCCCAGGGTCAGCAAATCAACTTTGTCGGATAGTTCGGAGCGAACGGTGAGCATGAGAATCGGCACGCTTAAGCCTTCGGTCCGAATTTTTTGGACGATTTCCCGTCCGTCCAATTGCGGCAGATTATAATCCATGACAATCAACCGGTATTCGTTGGTGCGAGCCAAAAAATAACCGCGCTCGCCGTCCGAGGCGATATCCACGGCATAGCCCGCATTTTTTAAAGCCGTGGCCAGAGAACGAACAATGTTGTCGTCATCCTCAATCAATAAAAGTCGCATATTTTTATAAGATATTTTCCGATTTTATTTTAGCGCATATTTCTCGGTAAAACAATTAATTATCCCCGCTTCTTGTTTTATTAAGAAGCGGGGACGAGGTTACGGAAGCAGAACATCTTCCGGTTGGTAGCGGCCGTAAGGATTGGGCGAACAATAAGGACATTGTTGATCGCCGATACGGCAGAGGGTAAGATAGCCGAGTTTGCTTTTATGGCGGCAGTCTCCTCTTTTAAAGCAACGATGCTTCTGACAAGTTTTACTTAAGCTCATAGTTTTTATTCTTATTGTAGACTATGACCGATAAATAAAATTTAAATTTTTTTTAAAGAAAAAATAAAGATAAATTTTTTGGCTAATTATCAAGGAATTATATTTTTTTTGGTTGCCTTTCCCGGTAATCCGCGATAAGATATAAGCAGTCTTTAATTGGCTGAGCCTTAATTATGAGCGCTAATTTTTTTAAAAATACCAAGAAAAATAGAATCGGCGGCGCTTTGCGCGACGAACACGAAGACCCTTTTGCCATCAAAGAGGGTAAATTTCGTTTTGGTCAGTTGAAAGATTCTTTTTATTATACCGATTGGACCGAACAATCGTTTTTGGCCGACGCCGGACGCAAGGGAATGGTCAGTCGTTCTTTTGATTTGGACAAATTAAAATATTTTATTTTTGTCGCTTTGATCGCTTTACTGCTTTTGTTGGGGCGCGCTTTTTGGTTGCAGGTGGTGAAAAATGATTATTATAGTTCTTTGTCCGAAAGTAATCGGCGGCGAGCCGAAGTGATTGAACCCAAGCGCGGTATTATTTATGCTGCCGATTTGCGACCCTTGGTGCGCAACACCGCCAATTTCGTTTTATATTTCCGGCCGATTGATTTGCCTAAAGACGAATTGATTCGAGACAATCTTCTGCGTCAAATCAGCCGCATTTTGGAGGGAGAGCCGGCTTTGAACGATGATATTTTTTTGACGGTCGCCGACGAATCGGCGGCGATGTCCATCAATGTCGTCCCCGATAACGCCACCTTTCATGAATTGAAAGAAGCTTTATCCAAAATAAAGCTCGGTTCCCTGGAATCGTATCAGCCTTTGTTTGCCGCCGCCAATATTGATTATGACAAGGCGATGTTGATTACGTTGAAATTGCCTAATTGGCCGGGCGTTTTCTTGTCCACCAAAATTCGTCGAGAATATCTTTTGCCGACTTCGGCCTCCAGTTCCGTTGTTTTGGGCGAAAGCAGTTTGGCGCATATCTTGGGATATACGGGTAAAATTGCCGCCGAAGAAATGGAATTTTTGGGCCGGGAATATTCTTTGATTGATTATGTCGGCAAAACCGGACTTGAATATTCATATGAAAAAGAATTGAAGGGTCGGGCCGGACAGAAAAATTTGGAAGTGGATGCCTTGGGCCGACAGAAAAAAATTTTAAACGAATCGGTGGCGATAAACGGTTATAATTTGCAATTGTCTCTTGATTTGGACCTTCAACAAAAAACCGAAGAAGTGGTCCAAGCTTATTTGCGTCAGGCTAATTTGAAGCGCGCATCGGTTATCATTATTAATCCCAATAATGGCGCCGTCTTGGCTTTAGTCAGTTTGCCGGCCTATAATAATAATCTTTTCGCGCGCGGCATCAGCCAGGAAGAATATAATCAATTTTTGGACGATCCCGACCGACCTTTGTTTAATCGAGCGATAAATGGCGAGTTTCCTTCCGGTTCCACCATCAAACCTTTATTTGCCGCCGCGGCCTTGCAAGAAAAAATCATTACCGAAACAACCAGTTTTTTAAGCACCGGCGGCTTGCGTTTGGGGGAGTGGTTTTTTCCGGACTGGAAAGCGGGCGGGCACGGCATCACCGACGTGCGACAGGCGCTGGCTCAATCGGTTAATACCTTTTTCTATTATATCGGTGGCGGTTATCAAAATTTCCAAGGTTTGGGCGTGAGCGGTTTGGTAAAATATTCCCGATTTTTCGGTTTGGGCGAGTCCAGCGGTTTGGATTTGCCCGGCGAACGAGCCGGCTTTGTGCCAACGATTGCCTGGAAAGAACAAGTGAAAGACGAGCCCTGGTATATCGGAGACACTTATCATTTCGCCATCGGTCAGGGCGACGTTTTGGTGACGCCGTTGCAAGTAGCCAATTATACGGTGGCGATTGCCAACGGCGGGACTTTGTATGGGCCGCATTTGGTCGCCAAGATTTTAAACGAAGATAACGAAACGGTGGAGGAAATCGCTCCGCGCGTGATTAACTCCGGTTTTATTGATCAGCATAATTTACAAATCGTACGCGAAGGTTTGCGTCAGACTGTAACACGGGGAAGCGCGCAATCTTTGCAAACGGTGCCGGTGGCGGTGGCCGGCAAAACCGGTACGGCACAATGGTCCACGAAAAAGAGTCCTCACGCTTGGTTCACCGGGTTTGCTCCTTATGATAATCCGGAAGTGGCGATTACCGTTCTGGTGGAAGAGGGCGTGGAAGGCAGTACGATGGCCGTGCCGATAGCCAGAGATATTTTAACTTGGTATTTTCGCAATCGATAACATTAAAAATTAATTTTATAATTTTTATGCCTCTTTATTTACATTTATCCATTCATTTCTGTGCCGCCGTTATCAGCGGCTATATTGTCGGCCGATATTTCCGGCGCCCCGGATTGGGTGTTATTGCCGGAATTTTGGGCGGATTTTTAATAGATCTTGATCATGTTCTGGAATATTTTCTGGTCTTCGGACCGCAGTTCAATCTCTGGATGTTCTTTAATGGCCGACAATTTCTGGTCAGCGATCAGATTCGCCTGTTTTTTCACGCTTGGGAATATGCCATCATATTTTTGGCTCTGGCGGCCATACTTTATCGGCGCAAAAAGGCGGTGCCTTTGTTTTTGCCGGTTTAGTACATCTGGCTTCCGATTGTTTGATCAACAATTATCCGCCACGCAACTATTCTTTTATTTATCGCGCCAATCGCAATTTCAAAGCCGTCGAACTATTGAGTCCCGCGCAGTATCATGAATATTTGACCGATCGCCGTAAAGTGGGGCTTTAGCGGATTTTTAGCGAAATTTTTAAGGTAATTAGCACTCTCTTGACGGGAGTGCTAAGTTTGTTTATAATAGAATTAGATTAATCAACGCCAGGTTTCGCGAAGCGAAACTGACACGTTATTATAGACTACGAGGTAAGAAAATAATGTTTTGGAGCGCATATGATTTCGTAGAGAAAAATTTAGACGCGCAGTGGATAAATTTTTCCACAGAAATCATCTAAGCGAAGAAACATTTATTTTTTACCGAGTCAGAGTGAGAGTAATGTAGAATATATGCTGTCCGATCGCAAAAAATTCCTGTTGGAAACAATCATCAAAGAGTATGTCAAAACCGCTACGCCGGTTTCTTCCGGTATGTTGGTGGAGAAATATAAACTGGCTGTCTCGCCGGCGACGGTGCGCAATGAAATGATGGAATTGGAAGAAGAGGGTTATATTCATCAGCCGCATACTTCGGCCGGGCGTTTGCCGACCGGGTTGGCGTATGAATCTTTTTGGCAGGATTTGTTGACGATAAAAAAGAGAAAAGAATTGAAAGAAGCGGAGATAAAAATTTTGGAAAATTTATTCAAGCGCGAAGAGGCGGCCTATAAGCAGACCGCCAAGACAATTGCCGAATTGGCGAACGGCGCGGTATTTTGGGCTTTTCATAAAAACGATTTGTATTATACCGGCTTGGCCAATTTATTCGTGCAACCGGAATTTAAGCAAGTCAATGCCGTTTGCGATATGTCCGGCATCATTGATCGCTTGGAAGAAATTATTGACGATATTTTTGAAGGACTGAAAGAGGGCGAGCAAGCGATGATCGGCCCCAAAAATCCTTTCGGCAATTTTTTGAGCACGGTATTGGTAAAATACAAGGACAAGGGCCGGAGCGGTTTATTCGGAATTATCGGGCCGATGCGGATGGATTACGGCCGTAATTTGGCCTTAGTGGAATTTATTAAAAATAAGTTTGCTTAAGGACTTTAAAAATTATGTTTTTTTCGCTCAGGATTTTTTCTGTGGCAAAAATTAATTTCATTAATTTTTGCTGGACGAAAAAATATTCGCTCCTTAAAACATAATTTTCAAAGTCTATAAATGTTTATGAATGAAGAAATAAAAGCGCACCCTGAAGCGGTCGTCGGACCGATAATTTACAATGAAAAAGGGGAAATTTTATTGATTAAGAATCCAAAATTTGGAGATTTTTGGACTATTCCCGGCGGACATATTGAGTTGGATGAACCGGCGGAAGAGGCTTTGAAGCGGGAAATTATGGAAGAAACCGGTTTGGAATTAAAAAATATCGAACCGATTGGTTTTACGGAAGGAATAAATCCGGAATTTTTTCATAAAAAAAAGCATTTTATTTATTTGAATTATTTGGCGGAACTGGCCGGAGGAGAAATGACGAAAAGCGAAGAAATGACCGAATATCTTTGGATTGCGCCGGAAAAAACGGGCGATTTGAAAATAAGCGAATCGGTTAGACCCTTGATTGATATTTATTTGGAAAAAAAGAAGAATGACGCGATCTGCCAGCCGGCGGACTGGGAACACAAGTACAAGCGTGCTTTGGCCGATTATCAAAATTTAGTCAAACAAACCGCAAAAGATCGGGAAGAATTTGTTAAGTACGCAATCGGTGATTTTTTACAAGACATTATTCCGGTGTATGATCATTTAAAAATGTCTTTGACCGGTATAGACGAAGAAATCGATAAAAATCCCTGGGCCGTCGGCGTTCGTCACGTTCTAAAACAGTTTAAAGATATTTTGACCAGCCGCGGCGTGGAAGAAATAAAAACCGCGGGTGAAAAATTTGATCATAATTTGATGGAGGCGGTCGACGGTACGGGAGAAAAAGTTAAGCAAGAGTTGATGCCCGGCTATACTTTAAACGGTCGTGTGATTCGGGCGGCAAAAGTGATTGTGGAATAGCCAAGTATCGTGTCGCCGAATAATTTTTTAAATAATTAATTGTTCTTTCCGCTTCCACTTGGCATCGGGCCAAGTTTTGCGGAAAGATATATAAATTTTATGTCATTAATCAAATGGACTCCGTTTTTTCCGGAATTTGATGACATGGAAAAAACGTTGAGTGAAATGTTGCCGACGGTGCGTGGCAATCAATTTGGCTTTACGCCGGCGATTGACATGTACGAAGACAAAGACAATGTCATCGTGGAAACACAGTTGGGCGGCATCGATCCGGAGAAAGTGGACATTTCCATCGAGAATAATGTTCTGACCATCAAGGGCGAGAGCGAAAAGAAAAGCGAAGTGGAGGATAAAAATTATTATCGCAAGGAAATTCGCCGCGGTTCTTTCTATCGCTCGATTCCTTTGCCGACAAAAGTGGACGGCGATCAGGCTAAGGCGGTGAATGAGGAAGGGATTTTAAAGATTACCGTGCCGAAAGCGCCGGAAGTCAAACCGAAGACGATCAAGATCCAAACGCAGAAGAAGTAATTGTTAGTTGATAGATCGGTCCGTTTTTAGAACGGACCGGGAATTAGTTAATGATTAAACAATAATTAATAAATAACCCGCCCGAGGCGGGCACAAAAAAATATGTCAAAAATTTTAGGAATTGATTTGGGCACCACTAATTGCGCCATGGCGATCATGGAGGGCGGAGCGCCAAAAATCATTGAGAACATCGAGGGCAACCGAACAACTCCGTCGGTCGTGGCGATTTCCAAAAATAACGAACGGATTGTCGGTCAAACCGCCAAACGTCAGGCGGTTATCAATCCGACCAATACGGTTTACGCCGTGAAGCGCTTGATCGGCCGTCATTTTTCCGAAGACGAAGTTCAGCGCGATTTGAAAATTGCGCCGTATCAAATTCTTCAGGCCGGCGAAGGCGTAAAAGTCAAAATGGGCGATAAGGATTATAGTCCGCAAGAAATTTCCGCCATGATTTTGTCTAAATTAAAAGCCGACGCGGAAACGAAAACGGGCGAAAAAATCACAGAAGCGATTATTACCGTTCCCGCGTATTTTAACGATTCGCAAAGACAAGCGACCAAAGATGCCGGACAGATTGCCGGGTTGGACGTGAAAAGAATTATTAATGAGCCGACCGCGGCCGCGCTTGCTTATGGTTTTGACAAAAAAGCCGGTCAGCAGATTGTGGTTTACGATTTGGGCGGCGGAACTTTTGACGTTTCGGTTTTGGATATTTCTGCCGATACGGTGGAAGTGAAGGCGACCAACGGCGATACGCATTTGGGTGGCGAAGATTTTGATCAACGAATTATCGCTTGGATTATTGAAGAGTTCAAAAAAGATCAGGGCATCGATTTATCCAAAGATACCCTGGCTTTACAACGCATCAAAGAATCGGCCGAAAAAGCCAAAATTGAATTGTCTACGGCCCAGGAAACGGAAATCAACCAGCCCTTTATTACGACCGATGCCAGCGGACCGAAACATTTGGTGATGAAATTATCGCGCGCCAAACTGGAATCCTTAGTGATGGATTTGGTGGAAAAAACCATTGAACCGTGCAAGAAAGCCTTGGCCGACGCTAAATTTTCCGTTAACGACATTGAAGAAGTGGTGATGGTCGGCGGCATGACGCGTATGCCTTTGGTACTGCAGAAAGTCAAAGAATTCTTCGGCAAGGAACCGAACTTGACCGTGAATCCGGATGAAGTTGTAGCGATGGGCGCGGCCGTACAAGCCGGTGTTTTGCAAGGGGATGTTAAAGATGTTCTATTGTTGGATGTTACTCCGCTGACCTTGGGAATTGAAACTTTGGGCGGCGTGGCCACTCCTTTGATTGAGAGAAATACCACTATTCCGACTTCTAAATCGCAAACTTTTTCAACGGCCGCCGACGGTCAAACCGCGGTGGAGATTCATATTGTCCAGGGCGATCGTCCGATGGCCAGCGACAATAAAACGCTCGGACATTTTACTTTGGACGGCATTCCGTCCGCACCGCGCGGCATTCCGCAGATTGAAGTGAAATTTGATTTGGATGCCAACGGTATTTTGAATGTCGCCGCTACCGACAAAGCGACCAATAAACAACAGAAAATTACCATTACCGCTTCTTCCGGTTTGTCCAAAGAGGAAATCGAGAAGATGAAAAAAGAAGCCGAGCTTCACGCCGAAGAAGATAAAAAGAAAAAAGAAGAAGCGGAAATAAAAAATCAGGCCGACGCGGTTTCCTTCACGATGGAAAAAATGGTTAAGGAGTCGGGTGATAAGATGAAGCCGGAAGACAAGAAAGAATTGGAGGATAAGAACGAAGAGTTGAAGAAAGCGAAGGAGTCCGGCAATCTTGAGGAGATGAAAAAGAAAATGGAAGAGATAAATACCATTGCCCAGAAAATCGGCGCGGCCATGTACCAACAGCCGGGTGCCGGAGGAGTTCCGGGCGCGGAACAAGCGGGAGCGGCCGGTGCTGAGGCCGGGGCGGCGGGAGCCGGACCCGAGGGGGCTGATGCTAGTGCCAAGAAAGATGATAATGTTGTGGAAGGAGAAGTCGAGGAGAAGAAATAATAATAAAAGAAGTAATATAGGAAAAATAAGAGAACCCGGATAGTTTTATTTTTTGTTTAGAAAATATTTATCCCCACTTCATAAGCAGTATGCTTATATGGAAGGATGGATATATTTTATTCAAAATATAAAAGCTTACCCGGAACCAGTTATCGGGAAATTAAGCATTGTGTCGATGTCTCATTCACGAAAATAAAGCGCAGGACTAGGCGGCGACCGTATTTAAGATCCGCTTATTTTCATGGAGAAAAAATATTTTTTGAATATTTTTGGGCGCATTTGAGACAAAAAAATTATAAGGATCAAATTAGACGACTTAAATTTTTCCGGGCTTCTTTAGAGTTATTACAGTATTCATGCCATATTGCAGAGACATCAATTAACCGCCACAATACAACAGATAAACTATATAGATTTCAAGGAAAAACCGCCGATAGTCGTTTGTTTATTGTGCAAGTAAAAGAAAATAAGAAGACGGGCCAAAAATTTTTTATGTCTTGCTTCCCTCGGGAATAAAATCTAATAAAACAAAAAATCCCCGCCAAGTTGGAGGAATTTACCGCTTGAGGCGATAAAAGTAAGCTCCGGCCGAGATTTCTTATTACTATTATAGCACAATATTTTTTTATGTCAATGCAAAAACTTTTCATCAAAAACCGCCATGATCAGAAAATCGCGGCCGTTGCCCGAGTAATCGATAAGTGGCTCAAGTCCCTTAATTAAATTTTTCAATTAAATTCGACTCTCAATTAATTATGCCCAAAGACTATTACGATATTTTAGGCGTTTCCAAAAACGCCGGCGCCGCCGATATTAAAACCGCTTTTCGCAAGAAAGCGCACGAACATCATCCGGACAAAGGCGGCGATGAAGTAAAATTCAAGGAGCTTAACGAGGCTTATCAGGTTTTAGGTAACGCGGAAAAGCGTCAGCGCTACGATCAATTCGGCGCGGCTGCTTTTCAGCAAGGCGGATTCAACAATGCCGGCGGCCAGGGTGCGAGCGGTTTCGGCGGCCAGGGCTTTTCCGGTTTTCAGAACGGTGGTTTTAATGTTGATTTTGAGGACTTGGGCGATATGTTCGGCGGCTTTGGCGACATTTTCGGTTTCGGCGGCAGTTCGGGGCGCGGCAGTTCAAAAAGACAAACGCGCGGCCGCGATCTGGAAATGAAAATCGGTTTGGAGTTTATGGAAGCAATTTTTGGCGGCGAGAAAGAGTTGAATTTTTCCAAAAATATCACTTGCAATCGTTGTCACGGCGAAGGAGCCGAACCGGGCGCGAAAGTGGAAACTTGTAAAACCTGCGGCGGTTCCGGACGTGTTGCCCATATTCAACGGACGATTTTGGGTAATATTCAAACGCAAGCGACTTGCTCACATTGCGGCGGCGAAGGGAAAATTTATAGTCAAAAATGTACGAAATGCGGCGGCGCGGGCATTCATCACGAGGCGGTAAAATTAAAAATCCGCATTCCGGCCGGAATTGACGACGGCGAATCCATCAAGTTGAGCGGACAGGGCGAAGCCGGACAAAAAGGGGCGCCGGCCGGAGATTTATATTTGCGCGTAAAAGTTGCCGCCCATAAAAATTTTATTCGCGATGGTTATGATATTCGGACCGAAGAAGTAATCAATATCAAACAAGCGATTTTGGGTGACAAGATTGAAGTGGCCACGATTCATGGTCCGGTAAAACTGAAAATTCCGGAAGGTACGCAGTCAGGTACGGTTTTTAAGTTGAAAGAAAAGGGTATAACTAAATTACGGAACCGCGGTCTTGGTGATCAGTTCATAAAAATAACGGTCAAGATTCCGGCCGGCTTGAATCGCCGTCAAAAACAGATTTTGGAACAATTAAATATGTAATATTTTGCCGTTATAGTCAATCAGTCTTATTCTTTATTTCGGTTGACTTTTACCGTTAAAATGCTAAAATTAAAGTGTTCTTATTATTAAATTAACAGAAAAACTATGTGCTGTAATTGGCTCCAAAAGATTTTTGGCGGTAAAAATTGCTGCCAGCACGCAGAAGAGAAAGCGCCGTCGACAGATTCCGTGGTGAATGCCACCGCCGGACAAGAAGTCAAGCCGGAAGGCAATCATTCGGAGCACTCGGAAAACATCCAATAATTATTTTCCGACAGAACTTAGAAGACGCGCTTGACGCGTTTTTTAAGTATAAAATTAATTGCGCCTGACAGTCGGCCGGCAAACCGGCGGCTGATATCATCAAGGCGCTCCGATAAAATGTTTATCGATACTCATGCCCATGTTAATTTCTCCGCTTTTAAAGACGATGCCGACGAGGTAATTCGTCGCGCTTTTGATAATAATACTTGGATGGTTTTGGTGGGCTCGGAATTAAAGACTTCCAATCGGGCTTTGAATTATGCCAATAAATACGAAAAAGGCGTTTATGCCGCTATCGGCTTACATCCGGTTCATTTGGAAGAGGGTTTGGTCGATACCGGCGAAACCGGCGATTTGGCCGGTTTTACGGCTCGGGCCGAGGAATTTGATTACGGCAGTTATGAAAAATTGGCCAAGTTTGAAAAAGTCGTGGCGATCGGCGAAATCGGCTTGGATTATTATCATCTGGATCCGACGAAAAATTTGCCGGCACTCAAGAAAAAACAGCAAGAAGTATTTGCCCAGCAATTGCTGTTGGCGCGTAGTCTGGATCTCCCGGCCATCATTCATTGCCGCCAGGCGCACGACGATTTATTGATGTTATTGCAGGAATTTAAAGAAGAATACGGCCGTCTGATTCCGAACGATCGCCCTTGGGGAGTGGTCCATTGTTTTTCCGGCGACGAAGATTTGGCTTGGAAATATTTTAAATTGGGATTATTGATTTCTTTCACCGGTCTCATCACTTTCAGCCAACAGTGGGACGATTTGATTCGCAAGACCTCTTTGGACAAGATAATGATTGAAACCGATTCGCCGTATATGACTCCGGAACCTTATCGCGGTCAGCGCAATGAGCCTCTTTTGGTGCAATATGTGGCTAATCATATTGCAAAAATCAAAAATATCAAGCTGGAAAAAGTGGCGGAAATCACTACGGCGACGGCCAGAGCCTTCTTTAAGATTTAACCCTAAAATTAGAGTAAATTATAAAAAGAGCAGGGTTGACACGTAAACCCTTTTGCGGTATAACTGAGTTGTCTTAATTTTAGAAAGACAGTCGATATTTTGACGATATGAATTTAGGAAAAATTATTGATCCCAAAAGCGTGAAAACGATGGCTGTCGCGACGTTTTATTACGCCAGCGGCGCTATTTTCGGACCTTTATTGCTTTTTGGCGGTTTAGGATATTTGTCGGATAAATGGTTTTCATCCAGCCCGCTGGGATTGATTATCGGCGTATTTTTGGCTTTCGTAACGACCAATTTTCTATTATTGAAGAAACTGGGCAAAATTAATCGTTTGATCGCTTCCTACGCCCCGAAACCGATTGATGAAGTAAAGATCGATCAAGAAAAAGACGATCGTCAGCCGGCGATTGATTCAAGCGCCGCCGATAAGGCTCGCGCCGCCAAACAACAATAAATATGAGTTTGAATATTTCACTTTCTCCGGAAATTTTATTTTACCTCGGCACTTGGCCGATTTCCAATACTTTTTTTTGGTCTGTTGTCGTAACGGTGTTTTTGATTATCGGTTCTTTTTTCTTGCGCCGCAGTCTTCGTTTGATTCCCGGCAAGTTTCAGAATATGATAGAAATTTTGGTGGAAGGCGGATATGATTTCGTGGAAGGCGTCGTCGGCGATAAAACCAAAGCGAAAAGAATTTTTCCTTTGGTGTTTACCATGTTTTTCTTTATTTTTTTCTGTAACTTGCTGGTTTACATTCCCGGACAGTCGGCCGTCACCATACAAACCGCCGGGGGAGCGGTGCCTTTGTTTCGGGCGATCATTTCCGATTATGGTTTGGTATTCATGATGACGATGATTTCCGTGTTGATTACCCAGATCGTCGCGATTGTTGTAGCCGGCCCCTGGAAATATATCGGTAAATTCATCAATCTGAGAAGCCCTCTGAAATGTTTTTTGGGCATTATGGATTTGATCGGCGAATTGGCGAAAGTGATGTCCCTGTCTTTCCGTTTGTTCGGCAATATTTTCGCCGGTGAAATTTTGGGAGCGGTGATGTTATTTTTATTCCCGTTTTTTCTGCCTTTGCCGTTTTTGTTTCTGGGACTTTTAACGGCGGTGGTTCAGCCTTTCGTGTTTGCGGTCTTGACTCTGGTTTTCATTTCCATGGCTTCGGATATTTCCGTTCCGGAAGAAGCTTAAAAACTTATCATTTATAAAATTAATTATAATTTAATCTAAAATTGTATGGACATTGAAGCAGCAAGGTATATCGGCGCCGGTTTGGCCATGGGCCTGGGCGCCATTGGTCCCGGCATCGGTGAAGGTATCGCCGCTTCCAAGGCTTTGGAGGCGATCGGTCGCAATCCGGAGGCCAGTGGCAAGATTACTCCCTTAATGTTCGTTTCCATGGCGATTACCGAATCTACCGGTATTTACGCCTTAGTGGTAACGATGATTATTCTCTTCGCTTAAAAAGCGGGGAAGATCCGACTCTTTGCTCCTCGGAGATAAGGGGCGGATTTCTTTGTTTTTTAATTTTCCTTTTTATGACTTTAATCAGAGCTTTGGGAATCGACGGTAGAATTCTTTTGGCCCAATTTTTTAATTTTGCGGTTTTGGCTTTTGTTCTCTGGCGTTTTGCTTATCGCCCGCTTTTTAATATGTTGGAAGAACGGCGTCGCAAAGTCGCGCAAGGAGTGGAGGACGCCGAAGCCGCCACCAAAAAATTAGTGGCCGCCACCGACGAAAGTCGGGGATTGGTAACGGGCGCCAAAAAAGAAGCGGCGCTGATCGTGGAAGAAGCCAAAAAACAAGCCGAGATTCGATATAAGGAAATAATCAATAAGTCGCGGGAAGATATCGGCGTGATTATCAACGAAGAAAGAGAAAAAATGAGAATTGAAAAAGCCGAAACTTTGCGGGCGATTAAAAATGAAATCGCCGGCTTGGTCGTTTTATCCGTAGAAAAAGTTTTGGGAGAAAAAATTGATGCCGTCAAAGATCAGGAATTGATTGAACGGACGGTTAAAAAATTAAAATAAATGAAAGCCAGCGATAAACAATATGCGCGCGCACTTTTTGACTTGACGCAAAATCAAAAGGGCGCGGAGTTGAATAAAACGATTAAAGATTTCGCTCGTCTTTTGCTTAAGCACAATCGGGCCGTCAGTTTGAATCGCATCATCGATCGTTTTCAAAATATTTGGAATCAGGAAAATTCCGTGGTGAAGGCGGAAATAATCAGCGCGCATAAGTTGAACGATAAGACGAAGGAATTTTTAGACGAACACATTAAAAAATTGGCTCAGGCCAAAGAAGTGGCCGTCGACAGCAAGGTGGATCCCGGCATTTTAGGCGGCTTGATAATAAAATACGGCGACCGTATCATTGACGCCGGCTTTAAATCCAAATTGCGGTCGTTGAAGCAAAGTATTCAAAATTAATTAATATTTACAAGCATATGTCCAGTCACGCCAAGGATTTCATCGTGGAACAATTAAAAAAACAGATTCAAGATTTGGAATTTGATAATCAGGAACGCTCTTTCGGCAAAGTCATCGAAGTCGGCGACGGTATCGCCAAAGTTTCCGGATTGTCGGAAGCGATGATGTCGGAAATGTTGGAATTCAAGACCGAACGGGGATCCGTTTACGGCGTGGTGTTGAATTTAAACGAGGACAGCGTCGGCGCCATCGTTTTGGGCGATTCCAGTTGGATTAAGGAAGCCGATGAAGTGATGGCGACAAAAAGAATTTTGGAGGTTCCGGTCGGCGAAGATTTGATCGGCCGGGTGGTCAATCCTTTAGGGGCGGTTTTGGACGGCAAAGAAGAATTGAAATCCGATAAACATTATCCGATTGAAAAAATCGCTCCGGGCGTTATTACCCGCGAATCGGTGAAACAGCCGGTTCAGACCGGTATTAAGGCCGTTGATGCCATGATTCCGATCGGCCGCGGACAAAGAGAATTGATTATCGGCGATCGCCAGATCGGCAAAACCGCTATCGCCATCGATACGATTATCAATCAAGCCGGACAGAAAATGAAATGCGTTTATGTGGCTATCGGACAAAAAGAATCCAAGGTGGCCAATATTGTGGCTAAATTGGAACAATCCGGCGCCATGAAATATACTATTGTCGTTGTCGCCGGGGCGAGCGATCCGGCTTCCATGTTATATATCGCGCCTTATGCCGGGACGGCGATGGCGGAATACTTTTTGGATCAAGGCGAGGACGTGCTGGTCGTTTATGATGATTTGTCCAAGCACGCCGTATCTTATCGCGAGATTTCTTTATTGTTGAAACGTCCGCCGGGCCGCGAAGCGTATCCGGGCGACGTCTTTTATTTGCATTCCCGTTTATTGGAAAGATCTTGCAAGCTGAACAAAGATTTTGGCGGCGGGTCAATCACTTCCTTGCCGATTATCGAAACGCAAGCCGGCGATGTGGCCGCTTATATTCCGACCAATGTCATTTCTATCACCGACGGACAGATTTATTTGGAACCGGATTTGTTTTATCAAGGCAATCGTCCGGCCGTCAATGTCGGTATTTCCGTTTCCCGTGTCGGTTCGGCCGCTCAGATCAAGGCGATGAAGAAAGTGGCCGGAAAAATTAAGTTGGAAGCGGCGCAGTATAGAGAATTGGCGGCTTTTGCCCAGTTCGGTTCCGATTTGGATGAAGCGACCAAAAAGCAATTGGAAAGAGGCAAGCGCTTATTTGAAATTTTCAAACAAGATCAGTACGCTCCGGTGGCCGTTGAAGACCAGGTGTTGATTTATTACGCGGTTTCCAACGGGTATATGGATGACGTGCCGGTAGAACGGATTAAAGATTTTGAACTCGCTCTTTTGAATTATGCTCATGACAATGCCCGGGCGACTTTGGACAGGGTAAAAAAGAGCGGTCAGTTGGAAGAAAAAGATGAAAGCGATTTCCAGCAAGCCATTCAAGGCTGTAAAGATATTTTAGATTATTTGATCAAGAAAAATGATTAATGCCAAAGAGATAAAAAAAAGAATAAAATCCGTTTCCAACACCAAAAAAATTACCAAAGCGATGGAGATGGTGGCGGCCGCCAAAATGCGCCGCGCCGTGGAAGCGGTGTTAAAAACCAGAACTTATGCCAATTTGAGTTGGATGACGATTTTGAATATCGCCCGTTCTCTCAATTCCGGCTCCGAGCGACATCCCTTGCTGACGCCGCGCCCGGAAAATAAAAGAACGGCCATTGTTCTGGTCTCTTCCAATCGCGGTTTATGCGGCGGATTCAATACCGCGCTTATTTCCAAAGCGATAAAATCGCTTAAAAAATACGATTCGGAGACGGATTTTATAGTCATCGGGAAAAAGGGCTTGGCGGTGCAAAATCGTTTCGGCTATAATGTCGTCGCCGAGTTTCCGAAAGCCGACGTGTTGTCCGATTCAACGGCGGTTTCCCCCATAGCTTCCATGATCATCAAGGAATTTTTAAGCGGCCGTTATGATAAAGTCTTGTTGGCTTACAGCGATTTCGTCAATGCCGTTAAACAAGTGCCGCGCATCAAACAGCTTTTGCCCGTTGACATCGATTCCGAGGATGAATATTTGGGAGCGATCGGCACCAGCGAAAAGTTGGCGACCAGCAAGGAAATGATCAAACAGAAAGAAGAAAAATATTTACAAACCGGAAAAAACAAATTTATTTTCACCTACGAACCGGAAGCGGAAGAAGTGTTGGAGGCGATGGTGCCGCGCTTGGTGGAAGTGCAAATTTTTCAGGCTCTTTTGGAATCCAATGCTTCCGAACACAGCGCCCGGATGGCGGCCATGCATCAAGCGACCGATGCCGCCGGAGACCTGGTTGACGAGTTGACGCTTTTTTATAACAAAGCCAGACAAGCCAGCATTACCGCGGAAATTTCCGAAATCAGCGCCGGTGTTTTGAGTTTGAGCAGTTAATAATTTTGCTAACATAATAAGTATATGGTTAAAGAGAAAAGTAAAAACGGTCAAATCAAACAGATTATCGGCGCGGTCGTTGATGTCTATTTTGAAGATGTTTTGCCGGAGATCTATACGGCTTTGGAGGTAAAAAAGAAAGACGGCCAAGTAGTATTGGAAACTCAACAGCATATCGGTTTTAATGTCGTTCGGACCGTGGCCATGGGTTCTACTGACGGCTTAAAAAGAGGCGATGAGGTTGTTAATACCGGTGCCGGGATTAGCGTGCCGGTCGGTGAAGGTACTTTGGGTCGGATTTTGAATGTTTTGGGCGAAACGGTTGACGACGGCGGACCGATTAAACACGACAAGACTTATGAAATTCATCGGCCGACTCCCAACTTTATCGATCAGTCCACCAAAACGGAAATTTTGGAGACCGGCATTAAGGTAATTGATTTGATTTGTCCGATTGCCAAGGGCGGCAAGGTCGGTTTATTCGGCGGTGCCGGAGTCGGCAAAACGGTGGTCATTCAAGAATTTATAAATAATATTGCCAAAGCTCACGGCGGCTATTCCGTTTTCGCCGGTGTCGGAGAAAGAACCCGCGAAGGCAATGATTTGTACCATGAGATGAAAGACGCCGGCGTTTTAAACAAAGTTTCCATGGTCTTCGGACAAATGAACGAGCCGCCCGGTTGTCGTGCTCGGGTCGCTTTGACCGGCTTGTCCATCGCGGAATATTTCCGCGACGAAAAGCATCAGGACGTTTTATTTTTCATCGATAATATTTTTCGTTTTACTCAAGCGGGATCCGAAGTGTCCACGTTGTTGGGCCGTATGCCTTCGGCCGTCGGTTATCAACCGACTTTAGCCACAGAAATGGGCGAACTGCAGGAGCGCATTACTTCCACCAAGAACGGTTCCATCACTTCCATTCAGGCCGTTTATGTGCCGGCGGACGATTTGACCGACCCGGCTCCGGCGACCACTTTCGGTCACTTGGATTCCACGGTGGTGTTGTCTCGTTCTTTATCGGAACTGGGAATTTATCCCGCCGTTGATCCGCTTGATTCTTCTTCCACCATTTTGGATCCGAAGATTGTCGGTCAGGAACATTATGACGTGGTGCGCGGCGTACAAAAGATTTTACAGCGCTATAAAGAATTGCAGGATATTATCGCCATTTTAGGCATGGAAGAATTGTCCGATGAAGACAAGATAATCGTTGCCCGCGCCCGTAAAATTCAGAAGTTTTTGTCTCAGCCCTTTTCGGTGGCGGAAACCTTTACCGGTCGTCCCGGACAATATGTCAAATTGGCCGATACCGTTCGCGGTTTTAAAGAAATTTTGGAAGGAAAGCACGATGACAAGGGCGAAAACGATTTCTATATGAAAGGCGGAATCGATGAGGCCGGGAAGTAATAAAAATTTTGTTTATGTCGCAAAAGATTATCACATTTGAAATCGTCACGCCGGAAAGAGTTGTTTTCCGAGAGGAAATCAGACAGATAACCGTGCCGACGACCAGCGGCGAAGTCACTATTTTGCCGGAGCATATTCCTTTGGTTTCCATCTTGAAGCCGGGCGTGTTGGAAATCAAAAAGTCCGACGATACCTGGGAAATTATTTCAGTATCCGGCGGATTTTTGGAGGTGCTGCGGGACAAAATTGTTATTTTAGCGGATACGGCGGAAAGAGCGGTGGAATTGGATGAACAGAGAATTGAGGAGGCTAGAGCCAGAGCCGAGGAAGCCAAGAAGAATGCGATTAATGTTGATCAAATGGAATTTGCCCGTATTGCCGCTCAATTGGAGAAAGAATTGGCGCGGACGCGCGCTTTGAATCGTTGGCGGAAGATTAAAGGTTTTTCCAAGTAAGAGGTATTCAAGTGATATTTTTAAAATAAAAGCCTCGGCCTATCGGTCGGGGTTTTTGGTATTTGGAATCGGATTTTGATTTACGGGATTTACCAAGGATTTTTGATATTTTTAAGGCGGAAACTCGTCATTATTCATACTTTGTTGTTTATTGGTCCTGTTGCATAAGCGAATAAAAGGAGATAAAATAAGATTATCCGAGTATTGACGCTTGATTCGAGAATTACGCGATATATTCGTATAATAGTCAATAATTTGTATATATTGCGTATTTATGACGTATAAAAATGAGTTAGCTGAAATTTTGTCTGCCTAATCAATAATCCAATATTAATATGCCTGAAAAAGAACGATTTAAACCGTACGCCGCCGCCTATCTCGTCTTAATAAAAGATGGGCAAGTTTTGCTCATGAAAAGAGCCAACACTGGCTATCAGGATGGAAATTACGGGTTAGTATCTGGCCATTTTGATGGCGGAGAAACAGCAAAACAATGTATAATTCGTGAATCAAGGGAGGAGGCTGGAATTACTGTTTTTCCGGAAGATCTTGAAGTTGTTCATGTTGTGCATCGTTTTAGACCGGCTAGGGAATATTTTGATATTTATCTTCGTGCAGAAAAATGGTCTGGTGAAATAAAAAACATGGAACAAGATAAATGTGATGAGTTTGGGTGGTTTAAAATTGACGATCTTCCGGAAAATGCGATTCCCGAATTAAAACTTGCCCTTGAAAATATTAGAAACAACGTGCATTATGGAGAGCTTGGTTGGGCGGCTTAGTGATATTAAAAATGTCGGCAGACAAAGCATCAGATAACACGGTATATACAAAATTTTCTTTCGCTTCGCTTCAAAAAACTTCGTATGATACCGATACGTTGTACGCCATACACTTCGGCGCGCGGGTTAAATAAAGTTCACGATATGAACATTGAGGATTTGAAAAATACAGTCAAAGATATAGTCGCCAAGGCTGATATTTTGAAAAGTAAAATTGTAAAAGAGCCAGTTCCAGTAAATTACGCATGTATTTTCTGCCAAAGTAAGGAAGAATATACGTCGTTTCTTGAAACAACAAAGCAAATCGGAACCGTAGTCCAAGAAACAAAAGCTGGCCCTGTATTTCAAATTGCTTCTTTGCCCACGATTGCAGGGAATTTGCAGCTACTTAAGATACGCAAGCCTGATCCAACACGGCCTGAACGTGGAGACGCTGATTTTACTCTCTTAAACTATGAAGAATTTAAAAAAGAGCATCTTTCACAACCAGGGTTTAGTCTCATTCAAAAGGAGCAACTCGAAATGATAGAGTATATGGAGCCAGATAGTTCTATTAGAGTGTATTTTTCAAATCCTCCATTAGATAAACAGTTGGGGATTATTTAAGAGGCGCCTCGTGTACAGCGCACAACACCGGATATCCGATTCGTGAGCTAAGTAAAATTATTTTTTATGCCCGACCACCAAAATAAACTGATCGCTGAAACTTCTTCCGAATTGTCTGCCGTGCTCAAGTTGTTACGCAGACATAGAGCTGATATTAAAAATAGCTATAAAGAAAAAAGGGGTGAGCGTCAGATATTAAGCCGTGAAGAGAGACGAGTAATACTAAATAAAACAGCTCGGCGCTGTCATATCTGTGGCGGTAAAATTGAAGGAAACAAATTTGACGCTGATCATGTTATGGCGCATAGCAGCGGCGGCAAACATAACATTGATAATTATTTACCAGCTCATTCATTGTGCAATAACTATCGATGGGATTATCTTGCAGAAGAGTTTCAGCTTATATTAAAAATAGGGGTTTGGTGCAGAACATTGATTGAGCATAATAAAACAACATTAGACCAAAAGATTGCCAAGAGTTTCATCGAATATGAAAAGAGTAGGTTAAAAAGAAGAAAAAAATAATTTTACTTATCTCGCTCATTCAAATTGCTTGTCCGCTTAGGCGTTGGGTAGCGCTCCATTCCACTACGCGCTACAATTATACCGCCACGCGAACTGCGCAACTTCGAATATCCGCAAACGTTAGATGAAATAATAATCCACCTAATATGAATAAAGAAACCAGTTTTAAAAAAATCTTGTATTCTAAATTGAATGCGAGACAACAAGAAAATTATAATTACCAAAAAGCGTCGGCAATTCTAGCTGACTATGGATTCAACACGCTTCGACTTTCGGATGACTGGCAGGGGGCTGATTTCATCGCAATACATATTAATGGTAAAGATTTTTTAAAAGTACAACTTAAGGGTCGCCTCACATTTGAAAAAAAGTATATTGGTAGAGATATTTGGATTTGCTTTTCTTATCAAGACAACTGGTTTCTTTATCCGCACGATATGCTACTTCAAATATTTGGAGATAAAATGAATTTCATCAATACGAAATCATGGACTGAAAAGGGTGGGTATAGCTGGAATCATTTAAATAAAAATCAAATTTTAGTTATCTCCAAATATAAGATTTAAAGCCAGTGGATTATTACATCAGCTAACACGACATATCCGCAAGGGCGAAAGCCACATTTTGCCACTCTATTAAAAAAAATAAGGATGTGGCGAAACGTCGGATATGCCGTAACGTTATTTGAAATATTCCTTTTTTTTGGCTATCGTTCAATTGTTGTAAAAAATTTTAAAATTTCTTTTTTATTAATTAAAGAGGGGTATATAGTGTTTTCTCCGCTACGCTACAAAAACTTCTTTTATCCCTGATGTTCTGCAAAATTGAAACTTTTACAACTTTTCTTTTTTAATATGAAACAGACTTATTCTATCGGAGCATTTGCGATTATCCTTGATGACCAAGATCGTGTTTTGCTTTGTCATAGAAATGATTACGATCTTTGGAATCTCCCTGGCGGAGGAGTGGAATTTAATGAGGCGCCGTGGGAATGCGTCGTTCGTGAAGTTAAGGAGGAAATCGGCCTTGATGTTGAAGTTGAGCGTCTTGCTGGCGTGTACAGTAAGCGCAACCAAGATGAGTTAGTTTTTTCTTTTGTTTGTAGGGTTGTTGGTGGAAAAATGACGCTCACAAATGAAGCCGACCAAATTGAGTATTTCCCAATCGAGGAGATTCCAAAGAATACGTCGCCTAAGCAAAGTGAGAGAATAAAGGATGTTCTTGCCGATAAAGGCAAAACGCTAGCTATGAGAGTTCAAGAAGGTCCGTCATCAATAAGTTTGATAAAGGAGGGAAAGTTGTAAAAAATTTCAGTATCGCATACTCGGATATGTTATGTGAAATAAAGTTTTATTTTTAACTATAGTCTATGGCTTATTTCAATAAAATCGGTTTGCTGTATCTTAATGACGATCAGTCAAAGTTTTTAGTGTGTGAAAAAGATAATTTTACTTCTGATTTCATTATGCCCGGCGGGCAAGTGGATGATGGCGAGAATAATGAAGAATGCCTCGTACGTGAAATTAAAGAAGAGCTCGATGTAGATATGGATAAGACAAGCCTCATATTTATCAAGGAGTATGTAGATGTGGCGGCCGGTGACCCGACAAAAGACGTTTCTATAAAGTTGTACGAAGGTAAAATTATTGGCGAGCCTAAACCGTCTGCTGAAATAATCAAGTTTCACTGGGTTGGTAAGGACGACTTGTTTCATCCGCGACTTTCCCCGATTGTCAAGAATAGAATTTTGCCTGATCTTATCGCAAAAAAAATACTAAAATAAAATTTTACATCGCAGAACACGGTATGGCTAATTACGACCTTTATGCAAATACCAGCCAATATTTCGCTAAAACAAGAAGGGCAATATTGTATTCATTGTTTTTCGCAAAAAGTCGAAAAAACTGATCGGGATGGCTTAACATATTATCATTGTCATTCGTGCGGCCAGATTGCAGAAAGAAGCTTGGTTATCGATAATAGTATTGTTTGGTGGATAGATAAAAAAACCAATGAGTATTGGCATGAGAGTGTGGGTATTTTTGTTTTTAATTTTGAAAATAAAGCTCTTTTTTTCGAAAGGACCATTTATCCTTTCGCCTTTACTATTCCGGCAGGGCATCTTGACGTCGGAGAAATTGCAGACGTCGCCGTAAAGCGAGAGTTGAAAGAAGAAACAAAAATTGAATCTGATAATGTTAAACTTTTTTCGACAGAAGATGTGAGCGGAGACAAATGTCGTCGCGGAGCCGATCATCATAAATGGCATCTTTATGTAGCTCAAATTGAAAATATCGGTAACATCAAAATAAACGACGAAGGAATAAAGCCCGTTTGGCTCACTTTTGATGAGGCGTTGGGAAAAAAATTGGTGTATCCGGTCCGATATTTTATTGAAAAATACGGAGAAAAACTGTTGAAATCGGCGCAAATAGTAGAAATATAAGAGGAAAATTGTTTGTACCAAAAAATTAAAAAAGGAGTTTTAGGCTCGAGCATTGACGCTCTTATATTTTCTGACCTTAATTTGTTCCGATTTCTTTAATATGGTATACTGTAAATAATCAGCTAAACCATATTAAATATTTTCTATGACATATCTACCATCTATCATAAAAAATCGTCTGGAAGAAAAATTGTCTAAACTTAACAAACTTCGTCCCCTGCCCAAATCAGCGGTACAAAAACTTCGTGAAAAATTCCAGATAGAGATGACCTTCAATTCAAACGCCATAGAGGGCAACTCTTTAACTTTAAAAGAGACCTTTTTGGTTATTAATGAAGGCATAACTGTAAAGGGGAAACCCTTGAAAGACCACCTGGAAGCCAAAGATCATCACGCCGCTTTGGAATATTTATACGAGTTAATAGATAAAGACAAAAGACACACTATTTCGGAAATGCTTATACGAAATTTGCATAAAATTATTATACAGGAAACCGATAAGGATTGGGCCGGCCGATACAGAAATGCCAATGTAACTATAGGGGGAGCAAAACACACGCCGCCAGATGCGTTGCAAGCGCCACAAAAGATGCGAGATTTAATCAGTTGGTTGAATTTACAAAAAGGCAAGACTAATATCGTTGAATTGGCCGCCTTATTACATCACAAATTAGTGCATATCCATCCCTTTTTTGACGGCAACGGCAGAACGGCACGACTCACAATGAATTTACTGCTTATGCAGGCGGGCTATCCGTTGGTTATTATTATGAAAAATGACCGCAAGAAATATTATGATGTATTGGATAAAGCGGATAGCGGTAAACTCGAACCTCTAATAAAATTTATTGCTCAATCTATAGAGCGCTCACTTGATATTTATCTAAAAACTTTGACTCCCTCAACCACCAAGCAAGAAAAATTTGTATCGCTTGCTGAAATATCCAAGACTATTAATTGTTCTGCCAAATACTTAAATCTGCTCGCCAGACAAGGAAAACTGGAAGCATACAAAGAAGGCAGGGATTGGTTGACATCGAAAGAAGCTGTTGAACGATATTTTAAAAACCGAACAAGACAAAGAAAAAGTTCAAAAAAGAAAGTTATATAGGAGTTTTGGTCCTGGGGCATTTTTCCCCAGCTCATCTGCTCCTACGCCCAGACAAAAATAAAATTTGTTCATTAAGAAAAGTATTTGACTATCGTCGGAAAAAAGAAAAGCATACATCATATAACACGGCATATCCGGTTACGGCGTTTATACAAAAGCCGTAATCAGGCATGCCGAAACGTTATGCGCCGCCAAAAGGATGCACTTGGCTTGCGAATATTTATAAACAAGAATAATAAACAACAACATTATGGAAAATAATCATTTCAAAGATGCGGTTAAATCACACAAACTGCTTGCGCAAGAAAGAACCATTCTTGCCAATGAGCGTAATACTCTCGCGTATATAAGAACGGGGTTTTCTTCATTTGTTCTCGGTATTGCAGTCATTAAATTATTTGAGAACGACGGTTTTTTGCTATATGCTGGATGGATAGCTGTCGTGATGGGAATATTATTTATTATTCTGGGGCTAGTTTATTATCCAATACGGAAAAAGAAGATTAAGTCATATTAGATTGTGTCCTCCTGAAACTCACTCCGCTTCGCTCCGACTACGCCACGCTTTTATCTCGCTGCGTTACGCTTCAGTCGAGTCGTATAACAAGGCATATCCCGGACAAGAACTACCAAACAAGGGGTCGAGTAAGAATTGAAACATTCACTAGCAGTTAATTAATTAAAATTATTATGAAATTAGGAATAATTATCAGTCAAATAAATCCGGAAACAAATTGGAACGCTTTGCGTTTAGCGAATTTTGCTCTCAAACAAGGCGACGAAGTTAAAATTTTTCTCATTGGCGAAGGCGTAGAGTATGAAACGGGCAGTTCGGAAAAATTTAACCTCCAAGAACAAATAGCGGAATTTTTAAAATCTGAAAATGCTAAAATTTTGGCGTGCGGCACTTGTTTAAAATCGAGAAATCAAGAAGCGACCGATAGCTGCCCGCTGAGCACCATGAAAGATCTATATGCGCTCGTACAAGAAAGCGATAAAATTTTAACTTTTTAATGAAATAATTTTATGATGTATTATAATTTTGCGCCTTTTGGCTGGATTTTCATGATTTTTTTCTGGGTTTTGGCGATTGCCGGAATCATTGTTTTGATAAAATGGCTAGTCGGCCAAAATAAGACTGAAAGCGGAAAAAATAATATCGCCTTAGATATTCTCAAAGAGAGATATGCAAAAGGCGATATTAATAAAAAAGAGTTTGGAGAAAAAAAGAGAGATTTGGAATAAGATATTTTGAGCTTCGGGTATTTTGTTTAGAAAATCAAGTCAAATGTGAGATATTAAAATCTCAGCCAGATCATCACGATTAAGGCCAAAGCCATCCGATACCAGCCGAAAAAAGTGAAATTATGTTTTTGGATGAAATTCAAGAAGAAGCGGATGCTGATAATGGCCGTAATGAAGGACATAACGAAGCCGATGGCCCAGACTGTCAAATCTTGGCCGACTAACAAGCCGAGCGTCGCTCGGCTTTTATATAAATCCAGGCCGGTGGCGGCTATCATGGTGGGGATGGCTAACAAAAAAGAAAATTCTACAATATTTTTACGGCCGATGCCGAGGGCCAATCCGCCGATGATGGTGGCGGCGGACCGGGAAACGCCCGGAATAATCGCCAAAGCTTGAAAAAAGCCGATGCCGGCGGCTTGTTTATAAGAGACATTCATTTCCAGTCCCCGTCCCTTGTCTTCCTTTTCTTTTTCGTTATTTTCTTCCTCGGCCGATAATATTTCGGCTGTTTGTTTTCGGGAATAATATTTTTCAAAAATAATCAGAACTAAGCCGCCGACGAAGAGCGAGCCGGCGATAACGTAATTATTGTCCAGCAGATAATTTTTGACGATTTTATAAAATATCAAACCGATTAACGCGGTCGGCAAAAAGGCGGCGCCGATTTTGCCGAACAGTTCCCAAGAGTGCCAAATTTTTTTCCAATACAAAACCACCACCGCCAGAATCGCTCCGAGCTGGATGGAGATCGTGAAGGTTTTGAAAAACTCGGAAGAAGGGAGTCTGAGCCATTCTCCGGCCAAAATCAAATGAGCCGTGGAAGAAATCGGCAGAAATTCGCTTAAACCCTCTATCAGGCCCAAAATCAAACCATGAAATACAGTCATATTTTTATTTAGTTTACTTTAATATTCTACAATAAATACGCTTCTTATAATATATTGACAAATTATTATTTATGTTGTATAGTGTGATAATTACTTCTTTGACAATCAATTAAACGTAAAAACAAATAAATACCAGTAAATCATGAAAAAGATAATTTTATTGTTGACTCTGGCCGTTATCGCTTACTTTTCTGCCCTAGGACAGAAAAAAACTAAAAGCGCGGACATCTTTCAAAAGATTGACGGCGACACTTTGTTCATATCGGTTTCCAGAAATTTTACTTTGGACAAATATTTACCGCCTATCGGTTTGACACCCGGCGGCAATACAGTCTTTTACCTGAATGAAGGTATTAGCGATAAAAATTTTATCAACAGCGCATCGCTGGTTGCCGGACAAGAGAAAGTTTGTATTTACAGGTTGAGCGAATCCGTTTCTTCCGAAGAGTGCTTGCTGTTCATCGCCAAAGAAGACGGTATTCTGCCCAACGCCCAGCGATTGCTTATGGCCTTTATCCAATTGGATGAGTTTGAATTTCTTTCTTTGGAAAAAGATGAAATTGTCGGCTTGGATGAATCGTTCAGATTGTGGGCCAGCCCTTTTGGTTGTCATCAGATGATGGCGATCGGTAAAAATATTTTGGAAGAGCTTTGCTTCAGTCTGCGATGTTTTGAGGACAAAATTCCGCAGGGAAGTTATATCATTTTTACGCAAAGTGTTAAAGCAAAAAGGCGACATTTCAAATAGTCGAAATGACCTTTAAATAGCCATTGAACCGCGGAATTATTTCTGCGGTTTTTTTATTGGTCCGGGTTTATCGGCCTCTTTTGCCGTCTTGACAATTATTTTTTTAAAGATTAAAATGTTAATATAATTAGCACTCTTATAATATGAGTGCTAACATAAATTAATTTAATATTAGAAAAAATATGAAGTTAAAACCATTATCTAACAATGTTATTGTCAAGCCCTTGAAAAATGAAACTAGCACCAAATCCGGCATCGTTTTGCCGGAGACGATCGATAAAGAAAAGCCGGAGACGGGAGAAGTTGTCGCCGTCGGATCGGGACGTATTTTGGATAACGGGCAGACAGCGCCTTTGACGGTCAAAGTCGGCGACCGAGTGATGTTTAAAAAATATTCGCCGGATGAGATTAAAATTGACGAGGAAGATTATCTGGTTTTAAGTGAAAGCGATATTATCGCCATTATTGAATAATTTAATTGTATTATACATATGTCCAAACAAATTATTTTTGACGAAAAAGCTCGCCTGGCTTTAAAAAGAGGCGTGGATCAATTGGCTAACGCTGTTAAAGTTACTTTGGGGCCGAAAGGCCGCAATGTGGTTATTTCCAAAAGTTACGGTGCGCCGATAGTGACCAAAGACGGCGTTACCGTGGCTAAAGAAATTGAATTGGAAGATAAATTTGAGAATATCGGCGCGGAAATAGTCAAGGAAGTCGCTTCCAAAACCAACGATGTCGCCGGCGACGGCACGACTACCGCCACCGTTTTGGCGCAAGCGATCATTAATGTCGGCTTGAAGCTGGTGGCCGCCGGAGTTAATCCGATTGAAATCCGTCAAGGCATTGAAAAGCGCGTCGCGCAAATTGTCGCCGCTCTTAAAAAAATGTCCAAATCCATTTCCACCAAAGAAGAAATCGCCCAAGTCGCTTCCATTTCCGCCAATGATCAGGAAATAGGCAAAATTATCGCCGAAGCGATAGATAGCGTTGGTAAAGAAGGGGTCATCACCGTGGAAGAGGGCCAGTCTTTCGGTATTGAAAAAGAAGTGGTGGAGGGCATGCAGTTTGATAAGGGTTATATTTCTCCGTACATGATTACCGGTCAGGACACCATGAAGGCGGAATTTAACGAGCCGCATATTTTATTGACCGACAAAAAAATTTCGTCCATCCAGGAAATTTTACCTCTGTTGGAAAAAGTTGTTCAGTCCGGCAAGAAAGACTTGGTTATTATCGCCGACGACATTGACGGAGAAGCTCTGGCCACTTTCGTGGTCAATAAATTACGAGGCACTTTCAATGTTTTGGGCATCAAAGCCCCCGGCTTCGGTGATCGTCGCCAAGCCATGTTGGAAGATATCGCCGTTTTAACCGGTGCTCGGGTTATTTCCGAGGAGGTCGGTTTGAAACTGGATAAGACGGAGTTGACCGATTTGGGATCGGCTCGGAAAGTTATCGCTTCCAAAGACAATACCACCATCATTGACGGCAAAGGCGATGAGCAGGCCATTAAAACGCGCATTGCCGCCATTAAAAAAGAACGAGAATTGGCCGATTCGGATTTTGATAAAGAAAAATTGCAGGAGCGTTTGGCCAAATTATCCGGCGGTGTAGCTGTCATTAAAGTCGGCGCGGCCACGGAAACGGAAATGAAAGAAAAAAAATATCGCATTGAAGACGCTTTGAATGCCACCAAAGCGGCCATAGCCGAAGGGGTTGTTCCGGGCGGCGGCTTGGCTTTGGCGGTGGCTTGTTATGGTGCGGATTTCGCCGGCTTTGAAGAAGAACTAAAAGACAATCATCGCCAAGAAGTCGGCGCCAAAATAATCAATCAGGCGATTTTAGAGCCGATTAAGCAGATTGCCGCCAATTCCGGCGTTGACGGTTCTTTAATCTTGCAAAGGATTATTGAAGAAAATAAAGATAGCCGGGTGGTCAGAGGGTATAATGCCGCCAACGGAGAATTTGTAGATATGATTAAAGCCGGCATCGTTGACCCGACCAAGGTTGTGCGTTCGGCCTTGGAAAACGCGGCTTCGGCAGCCATGATGTTTTTGACTACCGAGGCGGTTATTGCCGATAAGCCGGAGGACAAGAACTGCTCTTGCGACAGCGGACATAATCATAATAATTTGGGCGGTTTGGGCATGATGTAAAATATTAGCGAATTTGTAAATTAAAGGCCGGCCGAAGAGCCGGCCTTTTGTAATAAAAAGGTTGAATTAGCGGTATCTTGGTTTAACGAGCGATATTTTGGTCGGATAGCTTGACATAAAATGAATTTTACGATATATATTAAATCTAAACAATAAATGTTTTTTGAGTTAATCGAAAAATATTAATCACTTTCTTTAACAAACTATAATTGCTAATGGAAACTATTAATCAATCTCGCGTGGCTGTTATTAAAAAGATAGTCGCCAAAGTTCAACCGGAAGGATCTTTGTTTTTTAAGGCTTTGGAGAAGCTGGTTGATTGTTCGGATGAAGAGTTAGATAATTTTTTGCGTCAAAGTTTTAATTTGACTCCGAAAAACGGTTTGACTCGTCAAATTTTTACCGAACAGAATTTTTTATTGACTCATCGCCAGGGACGTCGTTTAATATCCTGCGCCAATCAGGTATTTAAAGCCGGCATCGATCCGGCTTTTACCGAGTGTCGAATCGAAAAGAATGAATTTTTTTTCCTTGAAAGTTCGATGCGTCTGCAGGAGATGATCAGCAACGGCATATTTATGAATCTGTTTTCTTGTCAGTCGGGGTCTTGGAATCAAAAATGGGTCTACCAATATCAACTGGTGGATTTTTGCGAAACTTTTCCGGAGTTATTTCGACAAAATTCTTGCGGTCTTATTTTTCTCATTAAAAAAGACGGTGACAAGACGATTGACGAAAATAATCCCGGCGATAACCTTGTTGTTGCTCGCGTGATGGTGCGTGCCGGCGGTTTGTGCGCTTTATATTATCCTCTGGACAACCAACGGTTGTGGAGCGAGGATAATTATTATTGGTTAGTTTTACCGCGGTTGATATTTTGACAATCGTTCTTTTCCCTCGATTTTGCGAACTGATGTTCAGGCAATTTCGAGGGATTTTTATTATTGACGGCGCGCTTAAACTCGAGTGCGTCTTTTTATTTTTCCCGTTAATCTGATATAATGAAGTTATCAATTTTTTATTATTTTTTATGTCTAAAATACAAAAAATCAAGTCCGGCAAGAAAGCTTCTCGTCAGCCGATTATCGTGGCCGTTTCCGGTTATTTCAATCCTTTGCATGTCGGTCATTTGGAGATGATTCAGAAAGCGAAAAAATTAGGCGATAAACTGGTGGTCATCGTCAATAATGACAAGCAGGTCGCGCTGAAAAAACGTGTGCCGTTCATGTCCGAACAAGACCGAATGACAATCATCAAGGCCTTGCGAGACGTGGATAAAGTGGTTTTGTCCGTTGACGATTATCAATTGCCCGACGGTGCGATTCCGGTTATCAAATCTTTGGCTAAAGTTAAGCCGCATATTTTCGCTAACGGCGGCGATCGTTATAGCGTCGGCGATGTTCCGGAATATGACATTTGTCAAAAATTAAACATTAAAATGGTTGACGGTCTGGGCAAGAAAATCAGGGCCAGTTCAAAAATGATCGCTCGGGCGGCGCAGTTGAAAAAACGACAGACCGTTTCCGACAAGCGATCTTAATAGCAGATGAATATGAAAAGACCAATCAGGCGTTGTTCAACTTTGATTGTGGCTTTGCTGATAACGGCGGCAGTAGTTATTTTTTTATTGATCAATCGGGAACCGCCGCCTCCGCCCCCGGCGCCTAAATTGGAAGAGACCGTTCGAATCTTGGAGGGCTGGACGAGCCGGGATATCGGGCAATATTTAGAAAGCTTCGGCCAATGGTCCGGGGAAGAATTTTTGGATGCGGCCGGTTGGCCGCAAACGGATTATCGCCGCGATAAAACCAAACCGCCTCGGGAAGATTTATCGGATCAATTTTCTTTTTTGGCCGACAAGCCGGAATATTATGGTTTGGAAGGTTATCTTTTTCCGGACACTTATCGCATTTACGCCAGCTCTATCGTTACGGAAATAATCGAGAAAATGCTCGTTAATTTTGATCGGAAATTGACGCCGACCATGCGAGCGGAAATCAAGAAACAAGGTCGGACGATTTATGAAGTGATTACCATGGCTTCTTTGGTGGAAAAAGAAGCGCCGATCGATTATTCGACGGACGGTCATCGCGATGCTCGCATTATTGCCGGTATTTTTTGGCATCGTTTAAAAATCGGTCAAGCGCTTCAATCCGACGCGACTTTGTCTTATATTTTAAGCGACAATAATCCCCGGCATAGCGGGCAAGAACTGGAAATCGATTCTCCTTATAATACTTACAAATATCGCGGTTTGCCGGCCGGGCCGATTTGCAATCCTGGTTTGGCGGCCATTGAAGCCGCCATTTATCCCTTGGATACCGATTATAATTATTTTTTGACGCCGACCGACAAGAAAGAAGTGATTTATGCCCGAACTTACGAAGAACATTTGTCGAATAAAAACAAATATTTAAGATAAATTTATGTTTGATAATCCGTCCACTATCGTTTCCTCGGAGTTGGAGGCGGAGAAGGAATCCGCCGGACAAGCGCCGTCGCCGCGATTCCCGAAAAAGAAAATTTTATTGTTCGCGGCTCTGGCTGTCGGCGTGTTGATTTTGATTGTCGGTTTTATTTTGGTCATCAAAAAATTATCCGTTCAAAAAGCCGCCCCGTTGCCGCCGGCTTTGACTAATTTGGCGGCCGATATTACGGAGACTGCCGTGCCGACCTCCACGGCCAAATTACCGGATTTAAATCAATTGACGGAAGATGCCGCCGCCACGACATCTTTAACTTTTTCCGGAGAAGCGGTGGAATATTTGTCTTTCGTCGATTTTTACGAAGCGCCGGACAATCAGATTACGGCCAATATTGACGATTATTCCTTGCCTCTCAATATCAAATTGGACGTGATGAATTATTATGATGTTTCCCGAAAATTAAGTTTGGATCCGGCGGTGGACCGGTTGAATAACAACGGCTTTGCCGTGATTGACAATCCTTGGACCTCGGCGGCGACCGATTTTTCCGCGGTATATAAAAATTTGGCCGACAAACAGATTCCTTTGTTGATTACGTCCGATTTTATTCTTTATTATTATCAGGGCATCATGAAAAAAACGTTCAAGAGCGTGGAAGAGAACGTTTTTTACGATAATCTTTGGGAGATAAACAAGGAACTTTATACCATGGCCAAAAACCGCTATGAAGCGCGCTTGGCGGCCATCGGCAATATCAATGATTCTATTTTGGAGGGAGAAAGATTGGCCACGGCTTTTTTTGCCGTCGCCTTGGAGCTGTTGAAGCCGTCGGCCGATCAGATCGGGACGAAAAGCCTTAACGACGGGCAATTTACTTTTGCGGACAGCAATCGTTTTTATTTTATCGTGCCAACCTATTTGCGCGATGATGTTTTGGCCGAAGTGGACTTGATTCGAAAAGCCGGTTCTGCCGTCGTCAAATCTCCGGTGCTGTTGTATTCCCGCGATTATGCGGAATTTGTCGTGCCGCCGGAATATAAAGACAACGCCAAATTGAAAAATTTTTATTTGACTGCCAAGTGGCTGAGTGCGGCGTTTCCTCTGCATTATCGGCAAGCGTCTTGTCCGGATTGTCTGTTGGATCAAGCGGATTGGCGCATTAGTCTGATCGCCGCCAGTTTGATTTCTTCGGATTTTTCCGATCGTCCGGAATTGAAAAATAAATGGGCGCGAATTTACAAAATCATGTCTTTTTTCCAGGGCTTGCAGGAAGATTTAAATTACGTCCATTATCGCGATGCCCTCGGTAAGCTCTTCGGCGCGGACTATCAAGTGGAAAAATTATTTGACGACCGCAATCAAGAGGCGGCCGGTAATTTGGAAAAACTGCGAACGGAATTGTCGGCTTATAAATTTCCGGCCATCGCCGGAGCGATTGATCGGCAAGACGCGGCCGGTCGAGCTTTGGTCGGCTTGAGGATGTTGACCGAGCCGTATTGGCCCAATGACTATTTATTCGGGCGCTTGGTAACGCCGGCGGTCGGTGCTTATTCGGCCAGCAGTACCGCCGCTTCCAATGTGACCTTTTGCAAAGAAAAAACCGGGCTGAATCGTTGTAACGGGTTCGCTTTGGATATTGTCAATTTGGTTTACCCCGTCGACAATAACGATTATTTTACGGAGAACACCGCTTATGCCAATTATCAGTCGGCTGTTGCGGCTTTACGTCAAGAGTTAAATACGGAAGTGATCTGGCAGTCGTCCAATTATTGGCTGACCTTGCACCTGATCAAGTCCGCTTTGGAGGTTGATAAAAAGAATCAGCCGATTTTTGCGGCTTCGGACGCTTGGAACGACCAAGCCCTGCGCACCGCGGTCGGCGCTTGGATAAATTTCCAGTTGCCTTTGGAGAAATTTACGATTGTCCCGGCGTCCGACAGAAAAAGTCTGGATAATTTTTCTCGTTGGAGCGAAAATTCTTACGTGGAACCGAATTTGAATTTGATCAACGAGCTCTTGGCGAATAATGAGATGATATTAAAGATGTTTTCCGCCCTGGGATTGGAAACGGACGTCAAACTGGCTTTTCGGGAGATGCGCGATTTCTCCGCCAATTTGGAAATGTTGAAGAAAATCGTAATTAAGGAATTGTCCGGAGAAAAGTTGACGGAGGCCGATAACGAAATCATTGCCGACTTTACCAAACAATTGGCCATCAAGCCGGCGACCGTTGCCGATAAAAAGTTATTTTTACCTTTGTCGTCGCAAAAAAACGGCCTCAAAGAAGATTTAAGCCGTTTGAAATTGCTGTTGATTATTCATCAAGAGGGAGACAATAAAGTTTTTTCGGTCGGTCCGGTCTGGGATTATCAAGAGGGAAGGTAGATTAATGGGCGATTGGCCGTTATTATCGTGAATATTTAAAAATATAAATCTCTCCGTCAATCGTCCGCCACTCATCGGCCGTCAGTTTGGCTTCGTTGATAATGCGGCCGCTTTGATGCCAATATTTATTGACAATCAAATAGGCTTCGTCAACCCCGACAAAATCCATCGCCGCCAAGGCGAATTTTTTGTCGGGTTTTTCATAAACCATTTTCAAATAATATTCATAAAGAGTTCCGCCGGTGGGTACGGGATAAAAATATGTTAATTCGGCAGGGGTATGATAATAACGGTCAAAACCAAAAATGTTTAACGCCGCCGCGCTAACTTGTTGGTTGGCCAGAGCGATGTACGGGACGGAGGACATTTGTTCCACCAATTTGACGGCTTGCCGATCATTGATGCTCGTGCTATAGCCATGACTGTTGAAATATTTATCAAAACGGGGGTAAGACAAATAAAGGCCGGCGCTTAAAAGCCCTAAGCCGAAAATCAACCAGATGGCTTGTATGGCCATTTTTTCTTGGCGAATTTTTATGATAATCATTTGCAGAGCCAAAGCGATGAACGGCAGGAAAAAGATGACGATGATAATCAAAATGCGGTCGGCATAGCCGTTTTGTTCGTAATGAATCAAATCGTTAAAACGAATTTGACTGCTTAAAAAATAAGCGATTAGCAAGGCGAAATTAATGAAAATTATTCCTTGGCCGAGGGCTTTGTCTGTCTTCAATAATTGCCCGTCGTGTGTTTGGCGATACGACCGGCGTTGATAAAAATACCATAGAGTGGCGATGATAATAATAACGATCAGGAGGAGATTATAATTGTCCTTGAGCAAGTAAATAAAATTTAAGATGAAATTTTCTTGTCCGGCCGTTCCCGGATGAGCAAAAATATTTTTCAGCGCTTCCCGAAAAACAGTCGCTCCGCCGTCGGCGGAGAGGTTGCCGCCGCTCAAAAGCAAAGCTATCGGCAAAGACAAGGCGGTAAACAAGAAAATGACGAGTTTGATGATTTTGTCGGCCAGCGGTCGAAGATGATGATGATGTTTTTCAAAAATCAGCCAAGCCGTCCAACCCAGGGCCGGCAAACCGGTCAGAGGATGGATGGCCGCGGTCGCGAGAGCCAGTAATGATATTTTGGCCGGCGAGGCGCCGCTAAAACCAGCCAAAACGGTGAGAATTAAAAATAGGTAACTTAGATTTTGTGGTGTGGTCGCCACGAAAGGAGCGAAAGTCAGGCACAAGAGGAATAAGACGGTCAGAAAAGGCACGGCCGACACTTTTTCCTTTATTTGTTCTGCGGCATTTTTTAGAAAACGATAGAGAGCTAAAGGTAAAAATAGAGCGGTCAGACCGGGAACCAAAATTTTATTGAGCCAATAGATAGAAAGTCCGGTAATTTTATGAAGTGTAATAATTAAGCCGTACTCTCCCAGATAATAGGGGGTTTTGGGAAGCACCACTCCTTGCTTCGCGATTAATTCCATGGTCGCTTGGTGAATGAAAGGATCATACCCGTAACCGATTTTATAAACGATGACCGCCACGGCCAAGGAAATTAGATAATGGCCGGCAAGAAATAATATTTTGAAGCCGGGGCTGATTGTTGTTGCGATTTTTTTATGTCCCAAGATTAGAATCAGCAATAGGGAGGCCAGGCCGTAAAACCAGAAAAAATCCGACGGGACGGTTTCCCAAGGAGAAATCAGGGCGCGACCGCTTTGTCCGGCCCAAAGCCGAATGATAAGCAGTGCATAAACGGCGACGTAAGCGGCGATGAAAAAAGAAGCTTTTTTATTTTTATGGATTGAATTTTCTTCGGCAGAACTTATCTCTGTCGTGGCTCTTTCTCGGTTGGTCGCCGTTTTGACGAAAAGACGTCTCAGACAGACGAAACCGATGATGACCAAGATCAAAGACAGCATAATCCCCACTCGGTTTAGAGAGTATAAATAATAGACTATGGCGCCGCTTGTCGTCGTCAACGAGGCAAGCAAGAGTAGGTAATCGTTTAAATTGCCGGTAATTTTAGCCCAATTCATTGTTTTCATAAGGGTGTCTTTTAATGATAACAAATTCTTGCTAAAATTGGCAATTTCCGATAACATTAAAATAATGAAAACGTTTGTCTTAAAACACGCTAATCTTCTTATCGTCATTGTTTTGGCGCTCGTTTTTTTTATCGCGACCGCCAGTTTCAATTATCTTTCCCAGGATACAGACTATGTGAAATGGTCGTCTCCGGACGAAACCGCCAATTATTTTTTCGCCAAAAAATTCAGCGAAGCCGATTCTTTTAATCAGCGCTTGGCTTTTTTTGATTCGGCTAATGTCATCGGCGATAATTTAATCATGCCGCGCAGTATGCGCAGCGATTTCGGACAGGTCAAGCCGGTCAGCTTCTTGGGCATTATTTTGCTTTACGGCGGGCTGGCCTCCATATTCGGCGTGGCCGTGATTCCGTTTTTGACGCCATTTTTTGCCGCTCTCGGTCTGATTATTTTTTATTTCATCGTTCGTCGTTTGTTTAACGAGCGCGTCGGGTTGTGGTCGGCTTTTTTACTGGCTGTTTTTCCGGTTTATGTTTATTATACGGTTCGGTCCATGTTTCATAATGTTTTGTTTATCGTTTTGGCCTTGATCGGCGTTTATTTGTTTATTTTGGCTTTGGGACCGAAGGGCGGTCGATTAAAGAAACCGTTTTTATCCCTGTCTTTGAGTCGGCCGGGGACAGAATTTCTGGCCGCTCTCGGCGCCGGCGCGTTCTCCGGTTTGGCGGCCATTACGCGCACCTCGGAATTGCTGTGGTTGATGCCGGCTTTTGTTTGTTTATGGATTTTTTATGTTCGTCGCTTGGGATTGGCAAAATTGGCTTTCTTTTTTGTCGGTTTGTTGGCCGCTTTTTTGCCGGTCGCTTATTATAATCAAATTCTTTACGGTTCTTTTTTCCATGGCGGTTATAATGCCATGAATAAATCCTTGGACGAAATCGTGCAGACGGGCGGAGCGCTTTTGCAGTTTACTTGGGCCGGCCAATTTGATTATTATCACGCCTATCTCGGGCGCATTTTTCACAATATCTTTTACTTCGGCTTTGACTATCCGCAATCTATTTTAATGTTCAAACGTTATGTCGTGGAAATGTTTCCGGTCGTCTTCTATGCCGGCATGTTCGGTTTATTGTTGCTTCTCGGGCAGAACGTCCGTCGGTTCCGGAAAAAATATTTGGTTTATGTTTTGGTCGGCTTGATCGTTAGCGTCTTTTTGGTGTTTTATTACGGCAGTTGGCAATTCAACGACAATCCCGATTTGACGCGATTTACCATCGGTAATTCTTATACGCGTTATTGGTTGCCCATTTATTTGGCTTTGATTCCTTTGGCGGCTCTGGCGTTGACGCGCGTGAGCCGAGCGATTTTTTCGATCGGTCGCCAAACGGCGGCGCGTTTGCGAAATTTATTGGCCACCGGATTGCAAATTTTGGCCGTAGCGCTGGTTGCCGCCTTGTCTATTCTGTTTGTTTTATACGGCTCGGAAGAAGGCTTGATGTATTTGTATTATAATAATCGGGCGGAAAGAAGCAACACGGAAAAAGTTTGGTCTTTGACCGAGCCGGAAGCGATTATCATTACCCGTTATTATGACAAGTTCTTTTTTCCGGAGCGACGGGTAATTATGGGCACTTTGCCCAATGAAGAGATTTTGACGGCGGCCTCTCAGCTGGTGAAATATTATCCGCTTTATTATTATAATTTTTATTTGAACGAAGCCGACGTCGCATATTTGAACGAACGTAAATTCGCTTCTTACGGTTTAACGATGAAATTGGTCAAAAAGACCAACGCGCAATTCGGTTTGTATAAAATTGAACAAACCGGCGACGAGCGCTAATTTAAAAAATCATGAAAACTTATCATATTATCACCATCGGTTGTCAGATGAATTATGCGGACAGCGAACGGCTGGCCGCTTATTTGGACAGCCGGGGATTTAAACTCGGCAACGATGTTTATAAAACCGACGTCGTAATTCTCAATACTTGCGGCGTTCGCCAGGCGGCCGAGGATCGGGTTTACGGCCTGGTCAATCAGATTCGTAAATATAACGAAGCGGCGCAAATCGTCATTACCGGTTGTTTAAGTCGTCGGGAAGATGTCAAAAAACGCTTGTCCGATCGGGCCGACATATTTTTGCCGATTAACGAGGTCTTAGCTTTGCCGAAATTGTTGGACGGAAAAAAATTTCAACCGCGTTTCAGTTTGGAAGAAATTCGTTTGGAGCAAGGCGAAAAATATTTGGATATTTTGCCGAAACGATCTACCTCGTTTACGGCTTATGTGCCGATTGGCAACGGTTGTAACAATTTTTGTTCTTATTGCGTCGTGCCTTATGCTCGCGGTCGGGAAGTTTATCGTTCGGCCGCGGAAATTATCAAGGAAGTGCGCGGCTTGATTGCGGCCGGTTATAAAGAGATTGTTTTGATCGCTCAGAACGTCAACAGTTATCGTAGCGGCAGTTATGACTTTCCGAAATTATTGGCCAAGCTGGCCGCGATGCCGGGCAAGTTTTGGTTGCGATTTTTTTCCAGTCACCCCAAAGATATGAGCGTCGATCTGATTAAGGTTATCGCTACGTCGGCTAAAGTTTGCGGACATCTGCACCTGGCCGTTCAATCCGGAGATGACCGGATTCTCAAAGCGATGAATCGTCGTTATACGGCCGCTCAGTATAAAAAATTGATCAAGCAGGTCCGGGCGGCGCGCCCGGGAATGGCCGTTACCACCGATGTCATTGTCGGTTTTCCCGGAGAAACTAAAAAACAGTTCGCCAATACCGTTAAATTGTTTCGTGAGGTCGGATTTGATATGGCTTATATCGCTCAGTACAGTCCGCGCCCCGGCACGGCCGCCTATCGGCTGAACGATGATGTCCCGGCCGTTGAAAAAAAACGGCGCGCGCGAATTTTAAACGATTTACTGACTAAAACCGCTCTGGCCAACAATCGCCGCTATTTACATCAAACGGTGGAGGTTTTGATAGACGGCCGAAACAGACGAGGGAAGTATTCCGGCAAAGCCGCCGCTTATCAAACCGTATCGGTAGAATTGGCGAAATCGAAAAAAACAAAAAATCAAATCGGTCGGGGTGCCGGCGCGGATTTGATCGGCGAGTTTGTCGCCGTTAAAATAACCAAAGCGCGACCCTTCGGTTTGGAGGGAATTTTGGCGGAATAACGCGGTGAGTTTATCTGTCCGATAAAATTTATGTCCGATAAAACTAAGATGATAAAAAATAAAACCGATATTCGGTCGAGTCGACCCCAGGTTTTGGTTATTTTGGGCACGACTTCGGCCGGCAAGACCGCTTGGGGCGTTCGTTTGGCCGCCGAGTTAAACGGCGAGATAATCAGCGCTGACAGTCGTCAAGTTTATCGCGGTCTGGATATCGGTACGGGTAAAGATTTGGCCGAATATCGGTTGGGTCGCAAAAAAATTCCTTATCATTTGATTGACGTGGTTTCTCCTCAAGTCAGATTTGATTTGGCGCAATATCAAAAATTGGCTTTTCGGGCCATCGCCGATGTTTTGCAACGGGGCAAGTTGCCGATCATCGTCGGCGGCAGCGGATTGTATTTGCAGGCGGTCGTGGACAATTATAATTTGACGTTAACGAATGATATCTCGCCTCAACGACGGCAGTGGGAGCAATTGACGGCCGAAGAATTGTTTAAAAAAATTCGGCGATTAAAACCGGACTTTGCGGATCATTTGAACAATAGCGATAAAAATAACGCCCGACGTCTGGTTCGCTATTTGGAAATAATTCAATCGGGAGATTTGAGCACGGTCGGTCGCGGCGAAGCGCTTTATGATTTTTTATTGCTTGGCCTGGATTGTCCGAATGATATTCTGCGCGAACGAATCGTTCAACGTCTGTTGGATCAATTGGAAAAAGAGGGATTGATTGCCGAGGTGAAGCGACTTAATGGTCAAGGCGTTTCTTGGGAGCGGTTAATTTCTTTCGGTTTGGAATACAAGTTTGTCAGTCGGCATTTATTGGGAGAACTGACTTATCAAGAGATGACGGAACAATTGGGCCGGGCCATTTATCAATTTGCCAAGCGCCAGAAGACTTGGTTTAGGCGTTGGGAAAGACGAGGGGCAAAAATCAATTGGCTTAAAGACCAAAAAACCGCCCGAAAGAAAATTGCGGCTTGGCTCAAAGAATCTACTTAGCGAGCATTTTTTCCAATAACTCTTTGACTATTTTGGGATTAGCTTTCCCCTTGGTTTCGGCCATGACTTTGCCCAGCAAGAATTGCAAGACGTTGGTCTTGCCTTTTTTATATTGAGCGACTTGTTGCGGATTATCATTGATGATATGTTGCACCGTTTTCTCCAGCTCCGCTTCGTTATCCATTTGTTCCAGCCCCAGGTCAATCATAATCTGGCTGGGGTCGCCGCCTTTGTCATACATCGTTTCCAAAATTGTTTGTCCGGCCGAAGAATTGATCTTATCTTGATAAATCAAGCAGACCAATTCCGCAAAGTTTTCCGCGGTCATTTTTAAATCGGCGACTTTTTGTTTATGACTGTTTAAATGTTTGTACAGTTCGCCGGTAATCCAATTGGCGGCCGTTTTGGCCAAGCGTCTTTCTTGACGGGCGGCCTGGTCGCCGTTAGCTTCAATCCAGGCATCCAGTTCGGACAGCACTTTTTCCGTCCAGGCGGCCAAAGCTTTGTCGCCGATGATAATATCCACGGTCTCCGGTTTGAGTTGATATTCTTGAATGAAGCGCCGTCTTTTGGCCGCCGGCAATTCCGGCAAGTCGGCGTGGAGACGATTCAACCAATCTTCCGTAATTTCCAAAGGCGGAATGTCCGGTTCGGGGAAGTAGCGATAATCGGCCGAGCTTTCCTTCAAGCGTTGGCTGACGGTGGCATTTTTATTTTCGTCCCAGCCGCGCGTTTCGGCCAGAATTTTTTCGCCTTTTTTCAGCCGGTCCGTTTGTCGGGCGATTTCAAAGTTAATCGCTTTTTCCACGGCGCGGAAAGAATTGATATTTTTCACTTCCACTTTCGGATTCAGCGGCCGTTTAACGCCCAATAACCATTTTTTCTTGGCCAGGATTTGTCCCTGCTTGTATTCCCAGCCGCCAGGCGTTTGCAGGCTGATGTTAGCTTCACAGCGCATTTCGCCTTTTTCCATGTCGGCATTGCTGATTTCCAGATAACGCAGGATTTGCTGATAGGCGGTGCAGAACTTTTTGGCTTCGGCGGCGTCTTTGATGACCGGCTCGGTCACCAGTTCCATCAACGGCGTTCCGGCGCGATTGAAGTCCAGGAGAGTATAGTCTTGATCTTTGAAGTGGAGGGATTTGCCGGTATCTTCTTCCAGATGAATGCGAGTAATTTGAATTTCGCGCCCGTCAATGTCCAGGCGTCCGTTATAAGCGAGCGGCAAGTCATATTGGGAAATCTGATAACCTTTCGGCAGGTCGGGGTAAAAATAATTTTTACGATCAAATTTTGACAGGCGGTTTATCCGGCAATGTAGAGCCAGGCCGGTCAAAATCGTCCAGTCAATCGCTTGTTTGTTGGGAACGGGGAGAGTGCCGGGATGACCCAGACAAACGGGGCAAACCGTGGTGTTCGGCGCTTTATTTTCGGCGTCGTTACTGCAGGAACAAAACATTTTGCTTTTTGTCTTCAGTTCGGCATGGATTTCCAGGCCGATGATAACGTCGTAAGTCATATGGGTATGAAAAATTTTATTCGTTGATTACCGATTTCACTTCTTGATTGACCAACCGGCCGATTTCTTCCCGACTGAAGAGTTTTCCGTTCGGAGCGCAGTCTATCAATTTGAAATTTGCGTCATCGGCGGCGATTTCCCGGTATACTTGGGCGGCTTTTTGAAGATGAATCAGGTTGTCTTCATGGATGTCTTGAGTTTTGCCGGTCCAATCTTCGCGTTTTCTTTGTTTGGCCAGTTGTTGGGCAATTTCCGGTTGCAAATAGAGAATAATCGATAAGTCGGGCTTGGGCAGACCGAAAATATTGTATTCCAAGTCGTTCAACCAGGCGAAAAATTTTTTTCTTTCCGTCGGTTCGTCTATTTTTCCGCCCTGGTGACCCATATTGGCGCTGGTATAGCGATTGGCCAGCACGATTTTTCCTTCGTTTAGCCAGGTGCGGATTTTAAAGCTGGCGTCGTAACGGTCCACCGCATAAAAAATTGAAGCCTTATAAGGACCGACCGTTTCGGCCGAGCCGTATTTTCCGGAGAGATATTCTTCCACCGCCCCGGCCGACTTGGTGTTATATTGAGGAAAGTCCGCGACGGCGACCGGATAGCCGCGAGCCTCCAAATCCGCCTTCAGCAATTGAAGTTGAGTGGTTTTGCCCGAACCGTCGGTGCCGTCAATGACAATAAATTTTCCGGCTTTGTTTGAATTCATAATTATATTTATTGCAGTCGCTGTAATCAGCTCTAATCAGCGATTATCGCCACTGCCGCCGATTTTGCCGCGTTCCAGGCGCGATGATAATTTTTCCAAGTTTCCGGCGGCGACGTCTTCCAGGTTTATTTCCAGTTCGGTGGCGATTTGCGTCAAATACCAGAGCACATCGCCGAGTTCTTTGCTTAAATCTTGCCGATCTTGCTCATCGACTAGGCCGTTCTTGTCTCTGATAATTTTTTTTATTTTTTCCGCCACTTCGCCGGTCTCGCCGGCCAAGCCTAAAGTCGGATAAATATATAAAGGTTGCTGAGTGTATTTGGCGGTGCGCCGTGATTCCCGTTGATATTCGGAGAAAGTCATATATTTGAAAATGTTGATTATTTTTTAATTTTTTTTAAGATGGTATCTATTTGAACATACAATTCCGGCAGAGAACTGTCGTTATTCAAGCGGTATTCCGCCGCGGCCATTACCGTCGGGATTTCCAATTCCGCTTCTTTTTGGTCGTCAGCCAAAAATTGTTCAAAAGTTTTTTCCGCGTCGCCGATATTTTCATTTCGTTTGACCATGCGTTCGTAACGAATTTCGGCGGCGGCCTCCAGGGCGATGACGTGAAAATCAGAAAATTTTTCGGACAAACTTTTAATATCATCCAGTCGCCTGATGCCGTCAACGATGATGATTTGATGCTCGTCTCTGGCAATATCTTCAATAATTACTTGGGCCAACAAATCGCCGCCAAAGCGCGTGCGCAAGTCCAGGGACAGATTTTGCATATTTTCGCGATTGATCGGCAGATACAGGCGGTTCAAGATATCGCGTAGAGCGGTGGAATAGCGATGACTGTTCGCGCCGTGTTTTTCCATGATATATTTTTTGCAAACGTCTTTGCCGCTGGCGATATGACCGACGAAACCGAGGATTATTTTGGGCATATTAAGAAAGCACCTGATAGTGGAGCATTAAAGTATTATCGTTTAATTTTTTAACTTCCAATAGTTTTAAATTCGCCTCCAAATCTTTATTAAACAGAGATAAGCCGGCGCCGAAAATTTTTGGTTCTACGGTCAAAATGATTTCAGAAATTAGCTTTTTTTCCAGAAACAGCGAGTTTAGGGCCGCCCCGCCGCCCAAGAGAGCGGACGTATGGCCCATTTTTTCCAGTTCCGCCAAGACATCGGCCGGTTCGCCTTTGACCCATTTGACGCCGGTGATTGGTGGCGGGTTGTCTGCGCGTGAAAAAACTACGTTTAAACGTCCCGGCAAAGGAGCGGGAAAGGTTTTGAACGTGTTTTCGCCCATCATGATTACGCCGTGTTGTTTGGAAATCTCCACAAAAAATTTTTTGTCTTCGCGGCTAGTCCAATCGGCGAGCTGACTTTTGTCTTTGGCGATTTTGCCGTCGACGGTTATGGCCATCATCATTGTTACGGGAATCATATTGTCCGGCCGATAGTGGTAATCGGCGATTAGTTAATTAAATGGCGATGGGAGCTTTAATTCCCGGTTCCGGATCGTACCCTTCCAAAGTGAAATCTTCGTACTTGAAACTGAAAATATCGTCGACTGTCGGGTTGATAATCATTTTGGGCAAAGTCTTCGGTGTGCGCGTTAATTGCAATTTCACTTGCTCCAAATGATTGTTGTAAATATGCAAATCGCCAAAGGTATGGACGAATTCGCCGAGCTGTAAATTGCTGACTTGCGCCATCATCATCGTGAGTAGGGCATAAGAGGCGATATTGAACGGCACACCCAAAAAAATATCGGCACTGCGTTGATATAATTGGCAGGATAATTTGTTGTCGTGAGAAACATAAAATTGAAAAATCGTATGACAAGGCGGTGGCGCGGTTTTTTTCCCGCCGATCAAAGCGCGCAAGTCGCCGACATTCCAGCCGCTGACGATAATTCTGCGGGAAGACGGATTTTTCTTAATCATTTCTACGGCTTCGGCGATTTGATTGATTTTTGTGCCGTCCGGGGCCTCCCAGCCTGTCCATTGTTTGCCGTAAATCGGTCCGAGATCGCCGTTTGCGTCGGCCCATTCATCCCAAATGGTTACGCCGTTGTCGTTGAGATATTTAATGTTGGTGTCGCCTTTTAAGAACCAGAGCAATTCATGGATGATGGCTTTTAAGTACAATTTTTTTGTAGTCAACAATGGAAAACCGTCGTTTAAATCGTAACGCGCTTGTCGCCCGAAAACACTGATTGTCCCCGTGCCGGTACGATCGTCTTTGCCTTGGCCGTTTTCCAAGACATCGCGTAGTAAATTAAGATATTGTTTCATAAAAGCAGCGTAAAATTTATGAAATTAGTTAATCGATGTGGATTATTGATCTTCATATTCGGTCATTTCTTCATTGGCCAAAGTATAGGCCACGCCCGCTTCTTGAAAGATTTCTTTGCTTCTCTGACCGGCGTGATAATCTTGAGCGCAGACCACCCGTTTGATGCCGGCATTGATAATCATTTTGGCGCAAGTATAGCAAGGTGTCATTTTGCAGTATAAAGTTCCGCCTTCAAGGGCAATGCCCATTCGAGCCGCTTCGCAAATGGCATTTTGTTCGGCATGAGTGGTGCGAATGCAATGGCGGGAAGTCGTGCCGTCGTCGTTAACGACGGTATGCATCTCGTGGCCGACTTCATCGCAATGCGGCAGTCCGACCGGAGAGCCGGCATAGCCGGTGGCGACGATGCGACGGTCGCGGGTAATGACGCAACCGGCGCGACCGCGGTCGCAAGAGCCGCGGCTACCGACCATATCCACTATTTTTAAGAAATACTCGTCCCAAGAAGGGCGTTTATAAATTTCTTTTTCTTGATCTTTTTTTTCACTCATAAAATTAAATCAGTCGTCTAAACGAGTCGATGTTAATAAATTTAATCCATCTATATTCTAACCTATTATTTCAATAAAATAAATCTTGACAGATGTGATTTTATGTCCTGTTTGGGCTTTTAAAAAGTCCGAAAAGAGGTTAAACTATAAGCAGGGTTTAGTCAGGGCTCTTTATTACAGATCATTATGATATTGGATAAATATATTGAAGATTTAGCTAATAATAAAGAAATTTATTTAAGAGTCAGAGTCTCTCCCGGGGCCGGTCGGACGGATTTTTTGGAACTTATGACTGACGGGACCATCAAAATCGCCCTGAATGCTCAGCCGGAGAAAGGCAAAGCCAATCAAGAGCTGATTAAATTCTTGGCGCTTGAGATGGGCGTGAGAAAATATCAAGTGAAAATCATCAGCGGTGCCGGAGAAAGGCTGAAATTAGTCAAGGTCAGTCGTTGATTAAACCGAGCGTTCGGTGCCGACCCTTAATTTTTGGTCAAGTATGGATTTATCAATTATTATCGTTTCTTGGAACGTTAAAGATCGTCTTCGAGAAAATTTGACTGCCTTGTTGCAATCTCAAGGCGATTTTAAATTTGAAATATTCGTGGCGGATAATAATTCCGGCGACGGCAGTGCGGTTATGGTGCGTGAAGAATTTCCGTCTGTTCGCTTGCTCGCCAATTCGGATAATCTCGGTTTTGCTCGGGCAAATAATCAAGCGATTAAAGAGGCGACCGGCAAATTTGTTTTGCTTCTTAATCCCGATATGCGTGTCTGGCCCGATACTTTAAAAAATATTCTCGATTGGGCAAAAAATAATCCGACGGCAACCGTTATCGGTTGTCGGTTAATTGACGGACATGGCCGAATTGTCAGACAAGCGCGTCGTTTTCCGAAATTTTTTGATCAATTGATGATTGCCGTGAAAATTCCGCATTTGTTTCCCGGCATAGTCGATAAATATTTGGGGGCGGATTTTGATTATAACCATGACGCCAAGGTTGATTCCGTTCGCGGGGCCTTTTTTTTGATCAATGGCGAGAATTATAAAAAAATCAGCGGTCGGGAACGGCCGTTTTTGGATGAACGATATTTTGTTTGGTTTGAAGAGGTGGATTTTTGCCGACAAGTTTATCAGTCGGGCGGAGAAGTTTGGTATACGCCGGCGGCGGAATGTTTGGATTATGTCGGACAAAGTTTCAGTCAGATAAAACGCGGACAGGCCCAAAAATACTTTAGCGACTCGATGTTAAAATATTTTAAAAAATGGGAAAAAAAATGGCAATACTTGATTTTAAAAATCGTTTGGAAAATAATCGGAGTTTTTATAAAATAAACATCAATAAAAGATAACATGAATAAATCGGTCGGTATAATTTTGGTCAATTATAAAGATTACGCCACTCGTTTTTTGAAAGGGTGCCGCGATTCTTTGCGCGCTCAGGATTATCCGGCGGATTTGGTGCATGTTTATATCATTGATAACGCCTCCACTCCGGAATCGGCCGTTTATTTGAAAGAAAACTATCCCGAGGCGAGGATTATGCCGCGTGTCGACGGTAATTATTGCGCCGCCAACAATTTCGGTTGCCGACAGGCGATGGCGGACGCTTGTGAATATTTGGTCAGCGTCAACCTGGATACGGAGATGGCGCCGTCATGGTTGTCGGAATTGGTTAAAGCTTTGGAGGAAAATTCCGCGGCCGGCATCGCTCAGTCCAAAATTCTGCTTTATCCCAAGAGCGAAACGGAAAAAAATAATCCGCGCATCAACAGCTTGGGAAACGTTTTTCATTTTTTGGGTTTTGGTTTTACTTCCGGCTACGGGCAAGCGAATCGGGAGATAGCCGGTTATCCGGAAATAAACGGTTATGCCAGCGGTTGTTCTTTAATGATCAGGGCGGACGTCTTTCGACGAATCGGAGGCTATAATGAAGAATTTTACATGTATCATGACGATATTGAACTGAGTTTAAAAACAAAATTGGCCGGTTATAAAATCATTTTGGCTCCGCAATCGGTTATTTACCATAAATATGAGTTTTCTCGCAGTGTCCGGATGTTTTATTATATGGAGAGAAATCGTTATCTGACTTTGTTTATTTTTTATCCGACTTATTTTTTATTTTTAATCGGTCTGCCGCTCATATTCATGGATCTCGGTATGTTTTTCTTTTCGCTTGTCGGCGGCCGGTTTAAAGAAGAACTGAAAATTTACGGATATTTTTGCCATTATAAAAATTATGTTAAAATTAAAGAAGAGCGGCAAAAGATAAAAGCTTTCTCGGTCGTATCGTTTGCCGACATCGCCCGTAGTTTTGCCGGTCGGATTGAGTTTCAGGAGATTGACAATCCGATTTTGAAATATCTGGTTAACCCCTTGTTGGCCGGGTATTGGCGTTTGGTTAAATTATTTTTTTGACGTCGTGTCGGCCGAAAATTCTTTTTGAATTGCTTGGCCGGCAAATTACAGTTAATATGGATTTATCGATTATCATCGTCAATTATAAAAGCAAATCGAAGCTCGTCAATTGTTTGACATCTATTTTTCGGGCGCGTTCGGCCGGTTTCAATCAAGAAGTGATTGTTGTGGATAACGCTTCCGGTGACGATTTGGGCGATTTGAGCGAACGTTTTCCGTCGGTTAAATTTATTTTCAGTCCGCGGAATTTGGGCATGGGTGGAGGCAATAATTTGGGCATTAAAAATTCCACCGGCGAATTCATTTTGATACTTAATCCGGATACGATTATTCTGGACGAAGCGATTGCCGTTTTATTTGATTATTTGAAAGGTCATCCCGCGGTCGGCATGATCGGTCCGAAGTTGGTATATCCCGATCGTTCTTTGCAGTTTTCTTGTTCTCGTTTTCCGCAATTTTTTACGCCGATTTTGCGCCGGACTTTTTTGGGTGATTATTTCAAAGCCAGTCGCGACAGATTTACCATGAACGATTTTGACCATAATTCTTTGAAGGAGGTTGATTGGCTGATGGGTTCTTGTCTGCTATTTCGCAGTAAAACCGTTAACGCCGCCGGTGAAATTTTTATGCCCCGATTTGACGAACGTTATTTCATGTATTTTGAAGATACCGATTTGGGCCGTCAGATGAGAGCCGCCGGCTTGAAAACAATTTATAATCCTGAAGCGACAGTGGTTCACGATCATGCTCGCGAGAGCGCCAGATATCCTTGGTATTGGGCATTGTTGCGGGATAAACTGGCTTGGCGGCATATCGCTTCCTGGCTTAAATATTTTTTGAAGTGGGGCTTGAAAGTTGAGAATCGCGAATAAAATGTTTAAGGTTTTGATTAATATAATTCGATTAATTTTATGAAAAAAATTAAAAAAGCGATTTTTCCGGTGGCGGGATTCGGTACGCGATTTTTGCCGGCGACCAAAGCTCAGCCCAAGGAAATGTTGCCGGTATTGGATAAACCGATCATCCAATATTTGGCGGAAGGGGCCGTGGCCGCCGGCATCGAAGAAATCATTTTCGTTACCGGACGCGGCAAGCGGGCGATTGAAGATCATTTTGATTACTCTTTCGAATTGGAAAAAAATTTGGTGGAGAAGAATAAGTTGGAATTGTTGAAGAAGGTCAGATCAATTGAGGGCTTGGCCAAAGTAACTTATGTTCGCCAACCGATTCCTCTCGGTGACGGTCATGCGCTTAATTGCGCGGCGCATTTGATCAGCGAAGACGAGGCGGTTTTGGTGTGGTTCGGCGATACGCTGTATGCCGATTGCGCCGCCGCCGCCAAACAGGTTATCGGAGTTTACGAAAAATACGGCGATACGGTGATCGGTTTATCCGAAGCGGCCGACGAGGATTTGAGCAAATTCGGTGTTATGGGCGGAGTTGATTTGGGCCAGGGTGTTTATGAAATCAGAGAATTTGTGGAGAAGCCGCCCTTGGGCACCGCGCCCTCTAATCTGGTGCAGGTTGGCCTTAACGTTATCGCTCCCGATGTCATCAAAACTTTAAAAGGCATGAAATCCGGAAAATCCGGAGAAATTCGTTTGGCGGACGCTTATAGCGAATTATTGGAACAAGGTCATTTGCTTTATGGTCGCAAGATAGACGGCGAATGGTTGGATACCGGAAACAAATTCGGTTTTCTCAAAGCCAATTTGAAATTCGGTTTGAAAGACAAAGAAATTAGCGCCGATCTTCAAAAATTAATCAACGAGTTGAGCAAATAAGATATTTGATTGATAATTTTCGAAAATAAAAACACCCGTGAATTGCTCGCGGGTGTTTTTTTATGTTTTGTTATTGCAACAATAATTGATAAATTCCGGCTTGTTGGCCGATTTGCGCCCAAAAATACAAGAGATCGTTTTCGTCGTCCAGGACCGGCGAGGCGATTTCTTTCGTTTGCAGGATGGTCGTAATGGTTCCGGTTTGCAAATCAAGGGCGTTCAAACTGCCGGCGCTCGAGAAAATCAGATATTTTTGATTTTTGTTCCAGATAATTTTTTTGATTTCTTCGCCGACGCGGGTAATCAGGGAGGCATTCTTCTGGTTTAAGTTTAGAAAATATATTTCCCAGGCGTTGTTGTACAGCAAAGATTCTTCGTCCAGCCATTGCCAACTGATGACGTTTTTTATCGTGATAGTGTCGCCGAGATCGTTCGGATTAATCAGATAAAGAGTGCTGTTTTGATCATCGTAAAGGGCTAAACGATTTCTGCCGTCGGTGACAAAGCGATAAGTGCCGACGCCGGGTAAAGAGATTTCTTGTTCCGTTTGGCGATCTGGCAACGAATATTTTCTGAGGACGATTCGTCCGTCAGCGGCGGCGACCAAAAATAAGTCTTCGCCGCGCGGCTCGTAGGACAGATAATCTTCGCCGCTTAATAATCGGACAACTGTATTTTTATTCGTGTTGAGATAATTTAAAGAATTTTCATGCCGAAAGTACAAGCGATCGGTATTTTCGTCGTTGTACCAGTAATCGGCGCCGGCGCCGATCAATTGCCGGTAATCAATATCTTTGGCGGCGTTAAAATCCAACAGCCGTCCGGCCAGCAGTAATTTTTCTTCGTTTTTTTGCCAAGAGCTTTCCGGCGAAGACAGCACCGTCGCTTTTTCCAGGAGTCTTTCTTGTCCGGTTTTGACATTAATGATTTTTTCGGCGCCGCTCAGATAAAGATATTTGCGGCCGCGGCTCAACTGCAACTCACCGGTTTCGGCGGACGTCAGTAAGAGCGGCAAATCTTTTCGGAACAGGTTGATATCTTCCACAAAAGTCGTTTGACCGGAATAAATATTAATTCTTTTTTGAAAGGCCCAATATCCTTCCCGCTCCAAAACCAAATCATATTCGCCCGGAGCGAGATTTTTGATTTTAGCGGCCGTGGTTAAGGTCTCTTTTTTCCACGGCGCCAGAGCAAATTGAGTTTGTTCCCGGCCGTTTAAAGAAACGGTGGCACCGGCGGGAATAGTGTCTACCGCCAGCATGCCCGTTTTTAACAACAAACGATTGAAACTCGGCGGCCAGCCGAAATTTATTTTGTAACCGGAAGCGTAAAGGGAAACAAAAAACGTTGTTATCACGAAAACAACGATAAAACTGATAAAGAGATAATCTCTAACTTTTTTGGACATATTTAATCAAGACGTTGGATGTCGGCGCCTAATTTTTTGAGCCGTTCGTCCAATTTTTCGTAACCGCGATCCAACTGGTAGATATTGTCGATCTCTGTCGTGCCGTCGGCAATCAGCGCGGCAATTACCAAAGCGATGCCTGCCCGAATATCCGGGCTGATCAGTTTTTTGCCGTGCAAGCCGGTCGGTCCGGAAATGACCACGCGATGCGGATCGCACATAATGATATTGGCGCCCATTTGAGAGAGCATGTCTGTCCAAATCAGCCGGCGATCGTAAATGGTTTCTTGAATCAGCGACAAGCCGTGTGCTTGGGTCATCAGGACCGCATAAGGTGATTGCAAATCAGTCGGAAAACCGGGATATTCATGAGTTTTAATATTGTAAGAACGAATGTTTTTCGACGGTTTCATCAATAGCCAGTCGGCGCCTTCCTCGTATTTTACGCCGATTTTATCAAAGACGGTCAGCAAACTTAGAATATGATCGGGATTGCAAGCGGTTATTTTTATTTCCGAATTGGTGGCCGCGGCCAACAAAGCGAAAGAACCGGTTTCGATTCGGTCGGGGATGATGTCAAAAGTGCCGGCGCTTAATTCGGTGACGCCCTCTATTTTAATGATTGGTGTTCCGGCGCCGCTGATTTTGGCTCCTTGTTCGTTTAAGTAGTCAGCCAAGGCTTTTATTTCCGGTTCCATGGCGCAGTTTTTCAAAATTGTTTCGCCGGGAATCAAACAAGCGGTCATCATCAAACTTTCCGTGACCGTGACGCTCACCGTAGAAAAAAAATAAGTCGTTCCTTGCAGTTTTTTTCCTTTGACCCGATAGCATTTGCCGTCTTCTTCTTCCACCGTCGCGCCGAAAGCCTTGAAACCTTCCAGAAACAGATCAATCGGCCGACTGCCGGCGCCGATAACACAGCCGCCCGGGTGAGGGAAGCTGACTTCGCCGAAGCGGGCCAACAGCGGCCCGACAAACATGACCGATGTGCGAAATTTATCGGCCAGTTTCGAAGAGAGTTCGGTTTTATTGATATTTTTGGTATCAATTTCCGCGCTGGAACCGCGGTGAGTGATTTTTGCCCCCAAGTCGGTCAATAAATCAAAAGATTTGCCGATATCTTCGATACCGGGAAGATTATTGACAGTGATAGTCTGCTCGGAGAGAATCGCGGCGGGGATAATTTTTAAAGCCGCGTTTTTGGCGCCGTTGATTTTGATTTCGCCGCTTAATCGGCGGCCGCCGGTAATGATGAATTTTGGCATATTAGTAAAGCCCGGTTAAGATTATTTATAAGATAACTATAGCCCATTTGTTGACATTTTTCAAATATTTGTTATTATTGAGTAATGTTAAGTAAAAAGGGATAATTTTTCAAATTTTATGGCAAAAATTGCAGTAGTTAAAACAGGCGGCAAACAGTATAAAGTCCGGGAAGGGATGACTTTCAAGACGGAAAAATTGGAGGCGGCCCCGGGACAAAAGGTTAAATTGGAGACGCTTTTGATTGCCGATGGCGATAAATTAGACTTAGGTCAGCCGTCTTTGGGAGAAAAAGTGGAGGCGGAAGTTTTACAAACCGCCAAGGGCGATAAAGTGACGGTCGTGAAATATAAGAATAAAACTCGTTATAAGAAAACGGTCGGTCATCGTCAGCAATTTACCGCTTTAAAAGTTTTGAAGATTGCTTAAATCGGAGATTGTTAAAAAAATATTAGAAAATAAAAAAGCCCGTTGTTATCATGCAACGGGCTTTTTGAGTTTCGGGTTTGATGATCGGCGTTTTCATGTTTTAATGCCGATTTTTTAACGCGCTCGCCAAAGTCAGTTCGTCGGCATATTCCAAATCGGAACCGGCCGGCAGGCCTTTGGCCAGGCGGGTTACTTGGAGATGATTTTTTAGAATCTTATTGAGATATAAGGCGGTGGTTTCGCCCTCCAAAGTGAAGTTGAGCGCCAAAATTATTTCTTTGATTTTGTCCGTTCGTATTTTCTTGAGCAATTGATCAATATTCAAATCTTCCGGTCGGACTTCGTTGATGGTGTTTAAGAGCCCGTCGAGAACGAAATAGCGACCGTGATATTGTCCGGTCGCTTCCAAGGCCGATAAATCTTGGGTGTTTTCCACGACACACAATAGATCGGTCTGGCGATTTTGATCGGCACAAATCGGACAAGGATTGTTTTCCGACAAGGCAAAACAGGTTTGACAAACGGTCGTTTTCGATTTTAATTCGTTGATGGCCGTGGCCAAAGTTTTTAATTTTTCGCCGCTTTGTTTAAGCAGATGGAAAACATAGCGTTCGGCCGTTTTGGGGCCGACGCTGGGCAGTCCGGAAAGCTCGTTTATCAAGTTTTGAATCGCGGCGGGGTATTTCATTTGAAAAGCGATAAAAATATTTATCGGTTATTTTTTAGTTCATCCCCGGTAAACCGCCCATATCCTGCAGCTTTTTGGCCATGATTCGTTGCGCGCGTTTGAGCGCGTCGTTAAAACAACTTTTCACGGTATTTTCTTGCGCCTCTTTTGACAAGCTGTCGCTGAGTTTTAATTCAATGATTTCCATATTGCCGTTTAAGACAATTTTAACGCCGTTTTTTTCTTCGGTGACAGTCTCCTGCGCCAAGGCGCTTTGCATGGTTTTCGCTTGGGAACGCAAATCTCTAAATTGTTTCAGTTTACTGAACATAAGATAAAAATTAATTTTAAAATTCTATCGGTTTTGATTCGGCCTCGCTATTGCCGTCGACGCTGGTGTTGCCGCCGCCGGATTTTTTGCTCAAACTTTTGAAATTGACGGTATTTTCGTCAAAAAATAAATCGATTTTTCCGGTCGGACCGTTGCGATGTTTGGCGATATGGATTTCCGCTTTATGGCGTTCTTCCAGCGGCAAGTCATTGGGATTATAACCGCGATCGGCCGCTTTGCGGTAAATGAACATTACAATATCAGCGTCTTGTTCAATGGAGCCGGAATCGCGCAAGTGCGACAATTTGGGAATCGCCGGATGAGTAAGTTCCACGGCACGGGACAGCTGAGCCAAAGCGAGAATGGGAATATTCAATTCTCGGGCGATGGCTTTCAAGCCGCGGCTGATTTCGGCAATTTCTTGGACGCGATTGTCGCCATATTTGCCGCGACCCTCCATTAATTGCAGGTAATCGATGACAATCAGGCCCAGGCCTTTTTCCATTTGTAAACGTCGGGCTTTGGCGCGGATTTCCATAATGGACAGAACGCCGGAATCGTCAATATAAATCGGCGCTTCGGCCAATTTGCCCATCGCTTCGCCGATGCGGGCGAAATCGTTATCCTCTTCTTTGTCGGACAAATTGCCGGTGCGCATCTTCCATAAACTGACATTGGCTTGAGCGCAAAGCAGACGATCCACCAGTTGTTCTTTGCTCATTTCCAAGGAAAAAATGCCGACGCCTTCTTTGCTTTTGATGGCCGCTTGGCGGGCGATGTCCAAAGCCAAAGCGGTTTTACCGACAGACGGACGGGCGGCCAAAATTATCAAATCCGATTTTTGCAAACCGGCCAAAAGATTGTCCAAGTCCGGGAAACCGGTGGGCAGTCCCCGCAATTTTCCGCTGTATTTATGGAGTTCGTCAATACGATCAAAAGCAGCGGTGAGCAAATTGTCCAAAGGCAGAAAGGCGTTTTTTAAATATTTGCGGGAAACGCCGAATACTTTTTTTTCGGTTTCATCCAGAATTTCGTCAATATCTCTTTCTTCGTTAAAGCTTAAGCTGGAAATTTCCGCCGCGGTTTGCTGTAAACGGCGCAGAGTCGCCTTGCGTTGGATGATGCTAGCGTAATTGGCGACATTGCCAGAAGTGGCAACGGTGTTACTGAGTTGGGCAAGATAGGTGCGACCGCCGACAGCGGCTAATTTATTTTTTTCTTCCAAGCGGTTAACGATGGTGATAATATCAATCGGTTCTTGATGATTATATAATTCTTTGATGGTTTCGTAGATGATTTTATGGCCGTCTTTATAAAAATCCTGAGGCATGATGTTGTCGGCCACCTTGATAATCGCGTCTTTATCAATCAAAAGAGAGCCCAAGAGAGATTCTTCGGCTTCCAAACTGTGCGGCGGCACTTTAGCCATTAAGTCGCTGGTGATGTTTTTGTTATTGTCAGACATTATTTTCAGCTTAAGGTTTTTTTATTTTAACTCATTTCGGCTGGCTTTTCAAGCACAGTTTGTACGCAGTTTGTCCCCAATTAAAAAAGCCGCCTGGACGCCGGGGCGATTTGGGCGGTTTTATTGAGCCATCTGTCGGATTTGAACCGACGACCTGCTGTTTACAAGACAGCTGCTCTACCAGCTGAGCTAAGATGGCTTGATATGATTTTAGATAGGTTTATGGCAAGATGGTGCGCCCAGCAGGATTCGAACCTGCGACCATCTCCTTAAAAGGGAGCTGCTCTACCAACTGAGCTATAGGCGCTTGATTGTAAATAAAACGGCTTAGATAACAAAAGATTTTTATTTTGACAAGCGTTGATCTTATCTTTTTATTTATAATTCCATTTTTCGCGATTGGCCGCCGGTTTGCCGGAATTCTCGGAAAAACAATAAATGGGTAGGTATTTCGGTTAAGATAGCCAAGGTTGATTTTTATATTTATCCGTGTTATTATATTGCCTAAGTTCGTTAAATAAATTAAATGTAAAATCATGAGATCCTTTGGAAATAAATTCGAACGGTCGGCCACAGACGATAGTGCTTTAGTGGCGATAGCCGAGGACGGCGTTGATATCTTGGCCAAAGATTTGGCGAACAGAAATTGGACTAAAATTTGGGATAGCCTGTGCAATTCCGAGTTAAGTAGTCCTCCCATCACCGCCAAGATGTCACCTGAAGCCCAAGAGAAATTTAAAAGTATTGTTAAGGAAACTAAAGAAGCCTTTGTCGAGGAAAAAGAAAATATGGCTAAATATTTAGTTAATCCTCTCCGACAAGCTTTGGAAAAAATGCTTGAAAAACTTTAAATGACTCCTGGTGCTTGAAAGTTAAAGAGTGTGTTGAACCACACTCTTTTTTATTTGTAGTCCCTAGGGGAATTCCGCCTCACTCGCGGACCAGTCCGCTCGTTCGTTGTCGCGGTCAGCGTCCGAAGCTCCCCCGGAGCTTCGTCCGACGCTCGCTACGGTGCCACTCTGCTGAGCGGCCCCTAAGCTCGCTTCTGACCTGTTTGCTTCCCCTAGTTGCGAATTAATAATAAAAAATATCCAGTATTCACTGGATATTTTTTATTAGTAGTCCCTAGGGGAATCGAACCCCTATTACCAGGATGAGAACCTGGCGTCCTAACCGTTAGACGAAGGGACCAAATATCGTTAAATTTTATGTCCATTCAAGAATTCTGTCGCGGTCATGATTTTTTTGCCGGCCGGTTGCAATTTCAGTATCAATAAAGCGCCTTGTCCGCATTGAATCGCCAGTTTTCCTTCATGGAGAAATAAGGTCCCGATCGGCCAATTGTTTCCCGATAAAATTTGGGGAGAAACTTCGATTATTTTTAGAATTTTTCCGTTGTTCTCGCCGTAGGTTCCGGGCCAGGGATTGTAAGCACGAATCATCCGTTCAATTTTTGAAGCCGATTCTTGCCAAACAATTTTCCCGTCTTCTTTTTTCAAAACCTTGATGTAACTGGCTTGAGATTCGTCTTGCGCTTGCGGCACGAGTTGTCCGTTGATGAAATCACGGAGAGTCGGTGACAGTAATTTTGCGCCGGCCTTGGCTAATTTATCATGAACCGTTTCCAGGGTTTCTTGGCCGTTCAATTTTATTTTAGCTTGCCGTAAAATCGGACCGGTGTCAAGCCCGGCGTCCATTTTCATGATGGTCACTCCGGTTTCCGCATCGTTATTCAAAATCGGCGCATTTAAACAAGCCGCGCCGCGATATTTGGGAAGCAGGGAGGCATGAACATTGATACAACCGAAAGTCGGTATGTCCAAAATTGCTTGAGGAATAACTTGTCCGTAAGCGATGACGACGATAATATCCGGTTGCAGATTGTCGATAATTTCCGTGGCGGTTTTAATTTTATCCGGCTGAAAGATTTTTAAATTGTTTTTTAAAGCCAGTTTTTTGACCGGGGAAGCCGTCAAAACCTGTTTTCGCCCCACCGGTTTATCCGGTTGCGTAAAAACGCCGACGATTTCATAAGTCGGCTCGTTCAACAAGGCGCTGAAGCCGGGCAAAGAAAATTCCGGCGTACCCATGAAGATCAGTTTATATTTTTTTTCCGACATGATATTATTAGAAATATGTTTATTGCTTTCATTACCTGGTTATTAGCGCTGACCGCCAATCTCGGTTATTGGGGGGTTTTTATTTTAATGACGGTGGAAAGTTCGTTTTTTCCTTTCCCTTCGGAATTGGCCGTACCGCCGGCCGCTTGGCTGGCCAGTCAAGGACAGCTGAATTTGATATTGATTATTTTGGCCGGCACTTGTGGCAGTTTGCTCGGAGCCCTGTTTAATTATTATTTGGCTTTATGGCTCGGTCGGCCCCTGGTGTATAAATTATTGGATACGCGCGTCGCCAAAATATTGAGAATCAAACAAGTTGACCTGGAAAGGGCGGAGGCGATGTTTTTGAAAAATTCCCGGCAGGCGACTTTTATTGGCCGCTTGATTCCGGTGGTGCGTCAGTTGATTTCCATTCCGGCGGGTTTTACCGGCATGCCGCTCGGCCCCTTTGTCGCTTTGACGGCTCTGGGTGCTTTTATTTGGACTTCCATCCTGGCTTTATTGGGTTATATTTTGGGATCGAATCAATCGCTGTTGATCAGATATTATGACGAATTACAGCTGTTTATCTTCATTGCCGCCGGTTTGTGGTTGGCTTCTTTCCTGTTGAAAAAACGGCGAAAATATTTAGCCGGAAAAAAATAGATTTTATTTTTTTTCCACCAACTTATCAATGAATAAAATGCCGTCCAGATGATCGATCTCATGCTGGATGACGCGCGCCAATATTTTTTCGGCGCTTATTTTTTTTACTTTGCCTTTTTCATCAAGATAGGCGCAGCTGATTTTTTTATGTCTGGCCACCGGACCGTAGATGATTTCTCCTTTGTCGTTTAAGACCGAAAGACAACCCTCGTCTTCAATTTCCCGCGCCCAGGACTTTTTGGTCAGACGGGGGTTGATCATAAAGAGGGTTTTATTTCCTTTCTGTACGACGATTGCCCGAATATTTTGTCCGACTTGCGGCGCGGCCAGACCGGCGCCGTCCTTTTTGATCATCGTTTCCGCCATATCTAAAAGAAGCTGGCGGAATTCGGCTTGAACAAATATTTCCTCGGAGATTTCTTGGGATTTTTTTCGTAGAATCGGATGAGGATTGAGAACTATTGGTAATTCTTTAGGCATATATATGGAAACCGTCTTGAAAAGATCGGTGTTATTTTTGATCGATAATTTTAAAAAAGTATTGCCACTTTGTGCCGGCTCGGCACAATTCTTTGGTGTCGTTTAAAGCCAGTTCAACCTGATGAACCGGTTTTTCTTTGCAGATTTTGAATACGGCGCTTCTTTTGAAGCCGGGGATTCCCAATTCTTTAATGATGCGCAAAGCCAGTTCTTGCCAGGGATAGGCCGGCGGCTTAATCGTTTTTTTGTTTTTTATTATTTCCGCCAGAGATTGCGGTTTGTCGTTAAACATAATCAGATTTGAAATTCAAAACTCAGATAGCCGATACCGAAATCGGTTTGATAGGCGAGTACTTCCGGTTGCCAATTACGGTCGGCCAGCATGCCCAAAGCGAAAACCAAGGGTCGGAGGCCGCACTCGCCGGCGTCATTGACGAGCTTCATGTCCATTTTGGTAATGTTTTCCTTGGCCGTCAGGGGATTATTCAAATACTCAATGAGTTTGTTATCAAATTTTGCGCCTTTGGGAGAATAGCCGCCGGGTGATTTTTTCTTTAAGCGATGAGACAGGTCGCCGGAAACGATGACGGCGATTTTTTTGGTGCTGGCGGAAATAACAGTTTGCAAAGCGATGCCGCCGTCAGCTAAAGTTTCCAAACTTAAATCGTGGGCCGGAGAGACGGTCACGATTTTGAAGTTATCGGTTAAAGATTTCAGGAGGTATAAAGGAACGGCACTGCCATAATCCAGAATCGGTTCGGAAATCAAACGCAGCGGATGAGCGACTCTGAGAGCGGCGGTCATTTCATCGGCGAGAGGAATGTCGCCCGTTAAAGTGGTTTTCGGATTGATGAAGCCGAAATTTTTCAGGTTGATTTCCATTTCCGGCGCGATATTGATGGTGAAGGCGTCGGCTTGAGCAAAGCCGTGTTGGCTGATCAAAATTATCGTTTCCACTCCGGCCGTTTTTAGCCGGGCGCCGATGGTTTCGTAAGCGGCGACGGTTTTGGCCAGGAAGCCATAGTTAACCCGGCCGATTTCCGGAATCAGCAAAGGAGAATGAGGCAATAGAGCGGCGGCGATTAAAGCCATATGCGTTAATTATTTAACCGCTTCGCCCATATCGTAGTTATAGAGAAATTGCGAAGAAACGGTAACCACGTTTTGAGGATTATAATTTAATTTACTGAACATCGCATCATCCATCGGTCGTTTTTTCCCGCCGGAAATAAGATAGACCAAAGGGAAATTTTGAGTTTTGACCAAAGTGCCTTCATCCAACAAAAGCGGAGTGGTGGTGGCGTAAGCGGTCAGCTCTTTGGTGGTTTTTTTGATAATTTGATCGCCGGCAAATTTTATGTCCAAAAGAACTTTATCCACGGGAGCTTTAATGCCGTTTTCTACGTAATAAATATCGTTGGTGCGACTGTCTTGCAGAAGCGCGCCGGTGACGTAAGTGGAAGTGGCATTAATGGTGGCACCGACTTTATAGCCGGCCAAGTCATCAATTGTTGCGGTTTCCACTTCTTCGGGATTGAAACCGAATTTTTTGAAAACCGTGGCGCTGGCGAAGGGCCGTTTTTCTTGATCAACCAACAGATAGATGGTTTTGTCGGGCACTTGCACCAAAGAATAATTGGCGAATTTGATTTCCGAACCGATCGGGTAGTTGTCCAGCTCGCCGGAATCCACCTCAACGATTTGTCCCGGCTTAAAGCGGGAAATATAGGAAGACCAATTGGAGAAATGCCTTTTCTGTCCGTTTTCTATCAGCCAAACCCGCGGATCGCCCGACGCTTTAATGATAGAACCGTTCGGATAAAGTCGGGAAACTTTCGGGAAGTAACGGTTCCAAAGTTTATAGGTATTGTAATTTCCGTTGAAAACATGAGGGGTGTAATTATATAGAGCGGCCGTGGCTTGATTGGCCGGTGTCACGATCATAGATTCTTGAGAGATGGTGCCGTAAGGGTTGCTGAAAGTATAAGTTTGGCCGGCTTTGTAAGAATAATTTTGCGGCTCTTGCATGTAAGCCAGAAATTGAAGAGCGGCGCTGTTCACTTGTTTGCCGAAACCTTTGTAGTATGGATTGCAGACCCAATTGTCCGGACAGCCATAACCGGTCGCCCAATCCAAACGATTTTGCGACGGGTTGGCGTCCTCGATCAAGCTGGCTTCTTTTTGCAAAAGGACCAAGAGAAATTTAGGATTGATGGTGGTGATATGTCGGCATTTGGTGAATTTTTCCGTCTCGGTCGGCGTTTCGCTAAGTGTAATACCCTCGCAATCGTAATTATTGTAGGCGGCGTCATGAATTATTTGAGCGGCGGTTTTTAGGTCGCCGTGAGTGTTGGTGGTGGTATAATTAGCCAAATAACTCCCTTTATTTTGGAGAAAAGTTTGGATTTCCGGCAGAGTCATACTGCTGTAATTCAGAATATCCCAATCTTCCAAAATACGATTAGGATTGAAGGCCGGATCAATGCCGGTTTGTGCTTGAGCGCCTTTAACTAGCGGAAAAAACATTAAAAACGCTATTATAAGCGAGATAGCTATATTTTTCATATTAAATTGGTTAGTCATGGATATATTATAGTATAGATTGAAGCGAAAGACAAAATTATTGTCTTATCTATTTACTTTCATCACCACCGCTTCTTTTTCGCCCAGATCAATTTTAACTTTATCGCCTTCTTTGATTTTGCCCTCAATGATTTCCAGCGCCAATTCGTCCAAAATCATGGTTTGAATGATACGCTTCAAAGGCCGGGCGCCATAAGTGATGTCGTAGCCTTTATCCGCCAGCAATTTTTTGATTTTCGGACTGATTTTGATGGCGATATTTTTATTGCCCAAACGTTTCTCCACTTTCAACAATTCCAAATCGACGATTTTTTCCAAGGCTCCCGGAGTCAGGCTTTGGAATAAGACAATTTCGTCAATCCGGTTCAAGAATTCCAACTTGAAATGATTTTTTAGAATTTTATCTATTTTTTCTTTCATTTCTTCGGCGCGCATTTTAACCGCTTGGTTTTTGTCGCCGGCGTCGGCGAAACCGATGGAGTATTGTTTGATGATTTCGTTGCCCAGATTGGAAGTCATGATGACAATCGTATTTTTGAAATTGACCGTGCGACCCTTGGAATCGGTTAAACGGCCGTCATCCAAAATTTGAAGCAACATGTTGAACATATCCGGATGAGCTTTTTCCACTTCGTCAAACAAGACGACCGAATAAGGATGCCGGCGAATCTGTTCGGTCAGTTGTCCGCCTTCGTCATGGCCGACATATCCCGGAGGCGAGCCGATCAGTTTGGCGACCGAGTGTTTTTCCATAAATTCGCTCATGTCCAGACGGATGAGCGCTTTTTCGTCATCAAACATGAAACGGGCCAAGGCTTTGGCCAGCTCGGTTTTGCCGACGCCGGTCGGACCGACGAACAGGAAAGAGCCGATCGGTTTTTTTTCTTCGTTAATGCCGGCGCGAGAACGGCGCAGGGCATTGGCGACCGCTTTGATCGCTTCGTCCTGGCCGACGACTTCTTTATTCAATTCACTTTCGGCATCGCTCAGTCTTTTGATTTCATCCTGCAGCATTTTATTGACGGGAATGCCGGTCCAACGGGCCACGACTCGGGCGATATCTTCTTCGTCCACTTCTTCTTTCAAAATTCGTTGACCTTTTTTCTGGATTTTCAACAAGGCGGTTTGCGCTTCTTGAATCTTTTTTTCCAATTCCGGAATCAGGCTGTAACGGATTTTGGCCACTTCCGTCAGATCGGCGCCTTGGCGTTGAGAAATTTCCGCTTTGATTTTCAAGTCTTCTATTTCTTTTTTGGATACGCGGATTTGGGAAATGATGTTTTTTTCGTTATTCCAATGCAATTCCAATTGGTCGGCTTTTTCTCGCAATTTGGCCAATTCGGCATTCAGCGTTCTCAGTTTCGGAGATTTTTTGTCTGCGGTCATCAAACCGGCCCGGTTCAATTCCAATTGTTTTATTTTGCGTTTTAATTGATCCAATTCATCCGGCATGGAATCGATTTCCATGCGCAGGGAAGAGGTCGCTTCGTCTATCAAATCAACGGCCTTGTCCGGCAGAAAACGATCGCTGATATAGCGGTTGGACAATTTGGCGGCGGCAATGAGGGCGTCGTCGGTAATGCGAACACCATGATGGACTTCATATTTTTCCTTGAGTCCGCGCAACATATCGACCGTATCGTCCAAGCTCGGTTCGTTGACGTAAATCGGCTGGAAACGGCGTTCCAGGGCGGCGTCTTTTTCAATGTATTTTTGATATTCTTTAGTGGTGGTGGCGCCGATGGTGCGCAATTCGCCGCGAGCCAGCGCGGGTTTCAGCATATTGGAAGCATCCATGGAGCCTTCGGAAGCGCCGGCGCCGATTAAGGTATGGAGTTCGTCAATGAACAGGATAATTCGGCCGTTTTGCGCTTTGACTTCTTTCAAAACGGCTTTCAGGCGGTCTTCAAATTCGCCGCGAAATTTGGCGCCGGCAACCAGCGCGCCCAAATCAAGCGTCACGATTTCTTTTCTTTTTAAATTTTCCGGCACGTCGCCGGCGATGATTCTTTGCGCCAGACCTTCCACGATAGCGGTTTTGCCGGTACCGGCTTCGCCGATCAGAACCGGATTGTTTTTGGTGCGGCGGAGCAAGACTTGCATGATGCGACGCACTTCCTGGTCGCGGCCGACGACCGGATCCAATTTTTCTTGTCGCGCCAACTCGGTCAGATTGGTCGTGTATTTTTCCAAGACACGAAATTTGTTTTCCGGGAAAGGATCGTTGATCGTTTGATTGCCGCGCAGTTCTTTCAAGATGTTTTTCACGGCTTGATATTCTACTTTAAAGTCCAGCAAAACGCTTTGCGCCGGCGAGGAAACGCCGATGAGCGCCAAAAGGATATGTTCGGTGGAGATATATTCGTCGTTCAAGCCGTCGGCTTCTTTTTGGGCGCGCTCCAGAATCAGCGCGGTTTCGGCCGTGCCGGAAACGGCTTGCACCGGACCGGTTTGAACATTGATTCGGACGCGCGGCAATTTTTGAATGGCTCTGACGGCATGATCTTCAATCCGATCCGGATCTATTTTCATTTTTTCCAAAACCGGCTTGATCAAGCTCTCATTTTGTTGGAGTAAGGCCAGCAGAATATGCACCGCTTCAATATTTGTTTGACCGTGAGCGGAGGCAATCATTTGCGCGTTGATAATCGCTTCTTGCGATTTGTCCGTAAATTTATTGAACATATTTTACCAAATTAATTATTTAAAAATCGTTTACTTTTTTGCCAAAGTTATTGGTTGGCAAAACGTTTACTTTTTAGCAGTCCCGTTAAGAGAGTGCTAAGCTTATGATAATATAGGACGGAGAAAGTGTAAATATTGACAGTTTATTTTTTATGTGTCGTTGCGGCCAAACAACTAATTCGGATTGCGGTCGATTGTTTGATTATTTTTCTTGGATAATTGACGCATGAATCGTCTTTCGGCTGTTGGTTTTTTTATTTTATGCTATAATAATCTTATGATTAATCATAATTTTTTCACTTACGCCGGTAAAATTATCGGTCAAATTTTAGGAGAAATTTTGTATTTCCCGGTTTGGTGGTATACGGTCGGTTTCGCGCGTACCGCTAAGGGCGGTTGGCGTTTTTGGCGCGGTCGGGAAAGCTCTCTCGGTTTCGGCGTTTGGGTGAAAAATATTTTTGTGCCGATGTACGGCCAGCGCGATTTAGCCAGCCGGTTAATCAGTTTTGTCATGCGTTTGGTGCAGATAATTTATCGCGGCGCGATTTTGTTGTTTTGGTTGGTGTTGATTTTGTTGTTTCTGGTTCTTTGGTTGGCCGGACCGATATTGTTATTGTTGGCGCTGGCTTTTCAAATTTGACCCGGGTCGTCATCATAAATTCTTAGAATCGTTTTTAAATTTCTAAAATATGTCCGAAATGTCTTCAGAAAAGTTGACTTTTACCGAAGAGCAGAATGTCGGCGGTCGCGGCGTTTGGTTTTTGGGACGATTTTTATTTTGGGGCCGGCCGTTCAAGAAGACTTTGATCGGCTTGGCCAGAGCCAGTCGGAAAATTAATTTCTTTTTATCTTTTTTGCGTTGGTTGATTATTTTTGCCGGTTGGGCGGCTTTCGGTTATTGGTTGTTTTTACATCAGGCGTTGTGGATTGAAAATCCCGTCAGGCTGTTGTTTTTTTGGCGCACGCCCGATATTTTAATTTTCATTTTTTTGTTTTCTCTCTGGTTTGATTTATTCTCCGTCTATGAATCCAGCCAAACCAAGGCGGCCGTCAAGAAAATCAAGCGTTCGGATTTTGATCGGGAAGGGGATAAAAAGAAAAAGTTGCGGCGAGGCGGCAAAAAATACGAAGTGGCGAACGCTTATGCGCCGGAAACGTGGCGAGCGGTTGAAGACGCATATTTGTTGGCGGCGCGTCTGCGTCAGACCGAGACCTCGGTTATTCACCTTTTCCGAGTGTTGTTGAAAGATAAAAAAATTCAAAATTTATTTATTCGTTTGGATGCGGATGTCAAAAAATTGGTGGAATTGGTGGATCGTCATTTATTGTCGCCCGAAAAAACGGAGTTTAAAGGCCGAAGCGCTTTATCGCCGGTTTTGCAAGAAGTTTTGGTTTTGGCTTTCGTCAACGCTTACGAACTGCGACAGGATAGCGTTGATGTTTTGAATGTGGTTTCTTTTTGCGCCGGCAAAGATCCGGTTCTTCGGGAAATTCTGTATGAATTGGAAATTGACGAAGATAAAATCAACAATACCGTCGCTTGGTTTCGGGTCAATCGCCGCTTGGCGGAGAGTTATCGGTCTTACAGCCGTTCGGCTTTGTTAAAACCGGGCAACAATATGAATCGTTCTTATACCGCCATCGCCACGCCGACTTTGGATCATTTTTCGCATGATTTGACCGTGCGGGCGAAATACGGAGATTTAAATATTTGCGTCGGCCGAAAAAGAGAAATTTCTTCCATTTTTGAAGCTTTTTCCGGCGGCCATAACGGCGTTTTGTTGGTCGGTCCGGTCGGCGTCGGCAAGAGCGCCATTATCGACGGCTTGGCGCAATTGATGGTGGAAGAAAACGTGCCGGATTTTTTCAAAGACCGGCGCTTGGTGGAGTTGGACGTTTCGCGTTTGTTGGCCGGAGCCGCTCCGGCCGAAGCGCAGGAAAGATTATTGCTCAGTTTGAACGAAGTGAGCCGTTCGGGCAATATTATCTTATATATTGATAACATTGAAAATTTGATCGGCATCAGCGGCGGTGCCGAAGAAAGTTTGGATATCTCCGAAGTTTTGGCCGAAGCGATCGGGCGCAGAAATTTATATTGTCTGGCGGCGGCCACCACGGAAAATTATGCGCGGTATATTGAAAACAAGGCGATCGGCAATGTCATGACGACGGTCGCGGTCAAAGAACCGGAAACCAACGAAGCGATTCAAATTTTGGAAAGCAAGGTGGGACTTTTAGAATCAAAATATGACATTTATATCGTCTACGGCGCTTTGGAAGCGGCCGTAACCATGTCCGATCGTTATTTGCATGATAAATTTTTGCCGTTCAAAGCTCTGGACTTATTGGAAAAAGCGGCCATCATTACCGGCAAGAACGCGCGGAATAATCCGGAAAAAAGTTTTTGCGGTCGGGAAGAGGTGGCCGCGGCCATCAGTGAAATTACCGGTATTCCGGCCAGCAAAGCCAGCTTGTCGGAGGGTCAGAAACTTTTAAATTTGGAAGATGAAATTCATCAGCGCTTGGTCGATCAAGAAGAAGCGGTCCGAGCGGTGGCGGCCAGTTTGCGTCGCGCGCGCGCCGAAATGAAAGACAGCAAGCGGCCGATCGCCAGTTTCTTGTTTTTGGGACCGACCGGCGTCGGTAAAACGGAATTGGCCAAATCAGTCAGCCAAGTTTATTTCGGCGATGAAGATTACTTGATTCGTTTGGATATGAGCGAATATCAAGACACGGGCAGTGTGCGGAAAATGATCGGTGACGTGGACGGGACGCTCGGCTACTTGATCGAAGCGGTCCGCAAAAAACCTTTTTCCTTGATTTTGTTGGATGAAATCGAAAAAGCCAATCCCGATATTCTGAATTTGTTTTTACAATTATTGGATGACGGACGCTTGACCGACGGTCAGGGGCGAACGATCAGTTTTGCCGAATCCATCATTATCGCCACTTCCAATATCGGCGCCGTTTATATTCAAGAGCAGATTGTCGTCAAAACGCCGCTTAATGTCATCAAACAGGGCTTGATCGATCAAGAGTTGAATAAATATTTGCGTCCGGAATTGATCAATCGGTTTGACGGAATTATTGTTTTCAAACCTTTGAGCGAAGAAGACGTTTTTGCCATCGCGACTTTGATGCTGAAAAAAATCAAGAAGAATTTGGCGGCCAAGGGTATCGGCCTGAAGGCCGATAAGGACGGCGTGACCATTTTGGCGCACGAGGGCTATGATCCGAAATTCGGCGCTCGTCCTTTGCGGCGCTTGTTGCAGGACAGAGTGGAAAATCCCATCGCCAATAAAATTTTGGCCGGAGAGCTGAAGCGTCGCGATACGATTGTCATTAACAATCGGGCGGAAATAGAAGTGGACCAAGGAAAAGAATTGTAAGACGAGGTGCGGAACGGATGGAAGTGCGAAATAAAGAGCGGATTAACTAAAAAAGCGGATTGAATATTAGCAGTTATCAATAATCAAAAAGTTTAAATTCGGCGGCTATGTTTTACTTCGGAGTTTTTATAGCGGTTTTGGCTTTAACGGCGATTCTCACTTTATTGGTCAGAAGAATCGCTCTTTATTTTGAAATTCTGGACAAACCGGATCAAGGGATTTTGTCCGCCAGAAAAATTCATCGACGGGCAACGCCGCTTTTGGGCGGGGTGGCGATTTTTATCGGTTATTTTGCCGGTCTTTTTTTCTTTTGGGAACGGTTTTTGTCCGGTGATCTTCATTGGCGACATTTAATCGGTTTTGCCGTCGGCGCTTTATTGATCATTATCGGCGGCATTTTGGACGACAAATATAATTTGCGGCCGCGCCGACAAATTATTTTTCCGCTCTTGGCTATCGTCGCGCTGATTTTGGGCGGCGTGGAAATCGCCAAAATCACCAATCCTTTCGGCGGATTTTTGGATTTGCAATCTTTGTTCTTTATCTCGCCGCTTTTGATCGCCCTTTGGCTTTTGGGCATGATGTATACGACCAAATTATTGGATGGCGTGGACGGATTGGTTTCGGGCGTGAGCGTAATCGGCGGATTCATTATTTTTTTATTTACTTTAACGACACGGTATTATCAGCCCGACATCGCTTTGGCGGCAATTCTTTTTGCCGGCGCTTGCACCGGCTTTTTGATTTTTAACTGGCATCCGGCGAAAATTTTTTTGGGCGAAGGCGGCTCTTTGTTGTTGGGTTATATCTTGGGGGTTTTAGCCGTTATTTCCGGCGGCAAAATCGCCATTGCGCTTTTAATCATGGGTATTCCGGTTTTGGATGTCGCCTGGACGATTATTCGCCGTTTGTTGAAGAAAAAAAATCCTTTTCGTTTCGCCGATCGGGAACATCTGCATCATCGTTTGTTGGCCTTGGGATTGAGTCAAAGAAAAACGGTGTTGGTTTTTTATTTTTTATCCCTTACTTTCGGATTGAGCGGTTTGTTTTTGCAAAGCCGCGGCAAATTTTGGGCCTTGATTATTTTAACGGTCATTATGCTCGCGCTGGTCATCAGTTTTTGGTATCTTGATCGGCGCCGGGAAAAAAATAAACCGAAGTTATTGTTGCACATTTGTTGCGCTCCTTGCGGTACCTATATCAGTCGCGATCGTCTGGCGGCAAAATATGATTTGACTTGGTATTTTTATAATTCCAATTTGAATACTCGGGCGGAATATGACAAGCGCCTTTATTATGTGGAGATGATGGCGAAGAAATTTAATTTTTCTTTGCTGGTCGAACCTTATGAGCATGCGGCCTGGCAAGAAAAGACTGCCGGCCATGCCGCCGATCCGGAACGCGGCGCGCGGTGTTTGATTTGTTATCGCGATCGTTTGGAAAAAACGGCTCGCTTGGCAAAAGAGCGGGGCTTTGATCTTTTCGGCACGACTTTGTTGGTCAGTCCTTATAAAGACAGCGCCGCCATTCGGTCCATCAGCCGTAATTTAGCCAAGGAATTCGGTATTGAATTTTTAGATGAAGATTTTCAGGCCGCTGACGGTTATCGTCGCTCGCAGGAAGTGGCTAAAGAGCTGGGTCTTTATCGTCAAAAATATTGCGGTTGCGAATATTCTTAAAATAAAATGATCATAAAAATGTTTAAAACTATTTTTTCTGGCTTGGCCGTTTTGGCTATAGTTTTTTTGTTCGCGAAAGGTGTTGCCGCACAAGTAGCGACGGATACCGACGGCGACGGTTATAACGATGAAGTGGAATTAGCGCACGGATATTCGCCGTATAATGCGGAGCCGGTAAAAATTGAAGAGAGTGATGCGGACGGCGACGGATTAAGCGATTATTGGGAATTGAAATTTAAGACCGACGCTTTAAATGCGGATTCCGACGGCGATACTTATTTGGACGGACGGGAAGTGGATTATGCTTTCGATCCTTTATCGTCAACCGCGGAAAGATTGCCGCGGCGAATTGAACTTGATTTGAAAAATCAGCAATTGGTTTATTTGGTGGCCGAACAGCCTTGGAAAAGTTTTACGGTATCTACGGGCAAACCGAGCATGCCGACAGCCACGGGCACTTTCAAAATCATCAATAAGATCGAGAAAGCCTGGTCCGGCACTTATAAGCTGTGGATGCCGTATTGGTTGGGTTTGGGAAACGGCAGTTTCGGCATTCATGAACTACCGATTTGGCCGAGCGGTTATCGCGAAGGCGAAGATCATCTTGGTCAGCCGGTTTCGCACGGTTGCATCCGTTTGGGGATTGGCGCGGCGCAATATGTATATGATCGGATGGATGTCGGCTCGGAAGTGATAATAAGATAAAAATATGATATAATTTAAAAAATGGAAAACCAAGTAAGTTTTTATTTTATGTTACAAAAATTTTTGAAATTATCCCTGATTTTATCGGTCACGGCGATTTTGGTCGGCGGCTGTTCTTTGCCTTCGTCAAAAAAGGCGGTCGCGCCGGCAGAAACTGCTCCGATCGTCGAAACGGCGCCGACAACGGAAGCGCCCAGCACCAATCGCTTGAAGAAATTTAACGATTATGACGAATTGGCCCAGTTCCTGATTGACAATATTAATCCGGAAACGGTGTCCATTTCGAATACTCGCGAGTCGGCCGCTAGCGCCGGAGCGATTAAATCTTTAGCGTTGACGGCCGCGCCGCCGGCTGTTCCCGGTTCGACTGCCGCCGATATGCCGACGACCGACAGTTCCGTGCCGAACAATTCTTTGGATTATTCCGCCACCAATGTTCAAGTCGCCGGAGTGGACGAAGCCGATATCATCAAAACCGACGGTGTTTATATTTACGCCTTAGTCAAAAATGAATTGTCAATTATCAAGGCGACGCCGGCGAATGAAGCTCAAGTCGTCAGTAAAATCACTTTTCAGTCGCGGCCGCAGGATATTTTGATCAATGATAATTTTTTGGCGGTTTTCGGCAGTAACGATCAAATTCGTCGGGAGCCTTTTTATCGGGATTTTCGTCGTCAAAATTCCTATACTTTTTTTAAAGTGTTCGATATTTCCAATCCGGTCAGTCCGCGGGCGGTACGCGATTTGAATTTTGAAGGTTCTTATTATGATGCCCGCTTGATCGGTGACTATGTTTATTTTCTGACCAATACTCCCGGCAATTATATCGCCGACGAACCGCTTTTGCCGCGCGTTTTGGAAAACGGACAAGTGCTGGCCACGAAATGCGACGCGACGCTTAAATGTTTCGCGCCGGATGTTTATTATTTTGATATTCCTTACGATTCTCAAAGTTTCTTGAACATTACCGCCATTAACATCGTCAATAACGCGGAAGCGATCGGCGGCCAAGCTTATTTAATCAGCCACAGTCAGAATCTTTATGTTTCGCAGAATAATATTTACATCACTTACACGCAATATTTGAGCGAATATGAATTGGAGCAGGAAGTGAAGCAAGAATTGATTTTTTCCGAATTGTCCGACAGCGATCAGAATAAAATTACGGCTATTCAAGCGGCGCCCGGATTTGTGTTGAATAAAAACGAGAAAAAATATAAAGTGGCGCAAATCATCGATCGATATTGGAATTCTCTTGACGCGGCGGCGCGTGCGGTTCTGGATAAACAGATTGATGCCGGTTTGGAAAAAAAATTGACCGAGAAAGCCAAAGACATGGAAAAAACCATTATTCATAAAATTGCCGTCAGCGGTCGCAAAATTGAATATCGGGCGATGGGTGAAGTCCCCGGGCAACTTTTGAATCAGTTTTCCATGGATGAAAACGGCGCTTATTTCCGCGTAGCCACGACGCGTAATCCGCAAAACTCCCGTTTGTCGACCGCGACCGCGGACTCTTATAATAATATTTATGTTCTGGATGCCAATTTGAAAATTGTCGGCAGTTTGAGCAACCTGGCCACGGCGGAAAAAATTTATGCCGTGCGGTTTATCGGTAATCGCGCCTATTTGGTCACGTTTAAACAGATTGATCCTTTGTTCGTGATTGATTTGACCGATCCGAAGAAGCCGGCGGTTTTGGGCGCCGTTAAAGTGCCGGGATTTTCCAATTATCTTCATCCGGTCGATAAAGACGGCAATCAGTTGATCGGTTTGGGACGGGAAGCGGAAGAAACGGACAGCGGCGGCGTTAAAATCAAAGGGCTCAAATTATCTTTATTCGATTTTACCGATTTGAAAAATCCCAAAGAACTGGACAGCTATTTGATCGGCGACGCCAGCAGCGATTCCATCGCTCTTTACGATCATAAAGCTTTCTTGTACGCTCCGGAGAAAAAAATATTGTCTTTGCCGGCGACGCTTTATGAAAACGGTCGCTTGTCTTTCTCCGGCGCCTTGGTCTTCACTTTGGAAAATAACCAGCTCGCGTTGCAGGGGAGAATCGATCATTCGGTCGGCGGTTATTTTTCCCAGAACGATTATTGGAGCGGTTTCAGTTATCGCGACAATACCGTCAAGCGCAGTTTGTATATCGGCAATCAGTTGTATACCTTGTCCAATAAATTTTTAAAGATTAACGATTTGACCGCTTTGACCGAAACGAAGAGTCTGGAGTTGACTGTCGGAGGCGATGATTATATCATTACGTCGCCGGCCGCGGTTGAACCGATCGCCGAGATGCCGGTCGAGGCCGAAGGGACGGAAGTTCCGGAGGACCTGGTTGCTCCCGAGGAAGCCGCCGAGATTCCCGCGGAGACCCCGGAAGCTCCTGAAGAAACGGCCGCGCCCATTTAGTTCGCCTATTTTATTTTATTATGAAATTTCAACGTTTGATTCCGTTGTCCGTCGCCGTCTTGGTCTGGATTTTGAGCCAGGTGTTTTTAATCGAGCCGAAATTTTTTTATGCCGCCCTGGCGATTGGCGCCGTGGCGATAATTTTGGGCGTGAAATTTATTGTCGGTCGAGAAAAAGCGGTGGCTTGGCTGCCGCTGATTATTGCGCCGCTGTTATTTTCTGTCAGCTTCTCCGCTTATGCCGCCATTATCGTCAATCGATTGTTGATTCAATTCATTTTTCTGCTGGTCGCTTGGTTTAATTTTGTTTATTTGAAAAATCTATATTATTATTTTATCCATAATAATGCCGAGCGAGCGGCCAGATTGGATAATTTGTTGGCGGCCGGAGGATTTTTGACGATGTTTGCCGCCACCGCCGTTTTGTTCGCTTTGCCGGCTTTTTTAAATTGGTCTTTATTGGTTACCTTGCCGATGATTGCCGTTTTGTCGGGGTTGACTTTCGTTCAGTTTTTGCCGATAAAAAAAATCGCCTGGTCGGCGACTGCGGCCGCCCTGCTTCTCAATGTTTTGATTTTGACGGAATTGGCCGGCGCCTTTTCCCTTTGGCCCTTGAATTTTAATGTCTTGGCTTTATTGTTTGCCATCGTTTATTATTTGTCTTTATCGGTGATGCGTTTATATTGGAGCGATAATCTGCGTCGTCGCGCCCTAAAACTGCCTTTAATTTTAAGTATAATCGCCGTTTTGCTTTTAATTCTGACAGCGCGGTGGTTTTAATCTTATGCATAACAAAACTGTAATCAGTAAACGTTTTTGGTCAACCGTTATCGTGGCCGTCGTTTGCGGCGCCGCCGCCGGCGTTTTGGGCGAGATTGTCACCCGCGTGTATATTTTAAAAGATTTTTCCGTACCGTATCTTTCCGGCGAAGTGAATTTCGCGAATCTCGATGCCGGACGCACCGGCCTGATTATTCGCGACGCCAAGAAGGTGGTGGTTAATCAGGATGTAAAAATTACGGAAACCATCGCCGGCGTTCGGCCGGTGTTGGTCAGCATTTTTAAAGAAATTCCCGCGACGTCGCCGACAGCGTCGTCGAATTATTATAAATTGGACGAGCCGTTGTTTATCGGCTTGATCATTACCGCCGACGGTTGGGTGATTGCTTCGCCGTCCCCGGAATTAAGGAATGATTTGAAAACTAAAGATTTCGTGGCTATCACCGACAAGCGCGAGGTTTATAAAATAGATGAAATTTCCGGGTTGAAAAATTTGCCGGGCGGCCTGATGGCTTTTCATTTGGCCGGTGCAAGCAATTTGCCGGTGAAAAAAATCGTGCCTCGGTCCGAATTGGCTCTCGGCGAGACTTTGTTGGTGATCGGCCGCTTGGATTCCGTTTGGCCGACGACTTTGTCTTCTTTGTCCGAAGCGACGGAAATTTCCAGCAGTGAGACTTTGAATGCCCGCCTGAAATTGGCCGGCGCCGCGAGCGGCGATTACGCCGATTCTTTCGTTTTTAATTTGGCCGGCGATTTGACGGCGGCGGTGAATGCCGCCGGCGAGGTCGTGCCCGCTTTTTCTTATAATTCGTTCTTGCCGATTTTTACGAAAGACCAATCGGCGCGACCGTTTCTGGGTCTTCATTATTTGAATCTTAGCGTTATCAAAACCACAGCGGTTAATTTTACCAAAGGAGCCTGGGTACAGGCCGCGCCGAAAGTGCCGGCGATTATCAAGGACAGTCCGGCGGAAGCGGTCGGATTATTGAGTGGCGATATCATCACTTGGGTCAACAATCAAGAAATTAACGAGACCAACGATTTGGCCGACATCATTGCCACTTACAAAGCCGGCGACTCGGTCACTTTGACTTATTGGCGCGACGGCGCGGAAAAATCGGTGGTCGTGAAATTGACGGAATTGAAATAAATTTATTGGCATGAAAATAAATTCCCTTACAAAAATTCGGACTTGGAAAGGCAAAACGGTTTTTTTGCGAGTAGATTTTAACGTGCCTTTGGTTAAAGGCAAAGTCGGAGAAGATCATAAAATTCTGGCCGGCCTGGAAACCGTTAAATTTTTGGCCGACAAGGGAGCGCGCGTAATCGTGGCCACTCACTTGGGCGAGCCGGTCAAAGCGGCGGCGGCCTATTCGGTCAAGCCGGTAGCGGCGCGTTTGCGGATTTTATTGAAACGACCCTTGAAATTCATTCCGCAACTTAAAATTGCTTCCATCGCCAAGGCCGCGGCAAAAATGATGCCGGGCGAAATTATCGTTTTGGAAAATTTGCGATTTCATCCCGGAGAATATGAAAATGATGCGGCTTTCGCCAAAGAGTTGGCGTCTTTGGCCGATGTTTATGTCAACGAGGCTTTTGCGGTTTGTCATCGCGCCCAAGCTTCCGTGGCGGCGATAAAAAAATATTTGCCGTCTTATGCCGGTTTGTCCTTGGAAAAAGAATTGCTGGCGCTCAATAAAATTTTGCGTCCCCGCAAGCCCTTGGTAATAATTATGGGTGGCGCGAAAATCAAGACTAAAGCTCCTTTGATTGCTCGCTTATACGATCGGGCCGATATGATGTTGATCGGCGGCGCCTTGGCCAATAATTTTTTTAAATTTCAGGGCCGGGAAATCGGCCGATCGTTGATGGATGATGACAGCGCCGCCACGGTCAAAAAGTTTTTCAAGAACAAAAAACTGGCGGCCAAAATCATGTTGCCGTCCGATGTGATCGTCAAGACCGTTAACGGTTTGGTGCGCGTTAAATCGCCGCATGACGTCAATGAAGATGAGATTATTTTAGATATCGGTCCGGAAACGGTGGCGGCTTTTGCGGCCAAAATCAAAACGGCCCAAACTTTGGTCTGGAACGGACCTTTGGGTAAATTTGAAGAAGACAGTTTTAAACACGGCACCCTGACTATCGCCCGTCTGGTTGCTTCCCGTTCTTCCGGACGCGCTTATGGCGTGGTGGGCGGCGGCGAAACGGTGGCCGCTTTGAAAATAACCAAATTGGACGGCTATGTGGATTGGGTTTCCGCGGCCGGCGGCGCGATGTTGACTTATTTGGGCGGCGGCAAAATGCCGGGGCTGACCAAAATCGTCTCTTAATTATCGGAATAATCCAAAGGGCATAATTTAAATTTTAATCATATGGCTAAAATAAAAACTATTACCGCGCGTGAAATTTTGGATTCGCGCGGTCAGCCGACCGTAGAGGCGAGAGTGATTTTGGACAACGGTTTGAGCGCCAAGGCGGCCGTGCCCAGCGGCGCTTCCACCGGACGCCATGAAGCGTTGGAGTTGCGCGATGGCGACCAGAAGCGCTATAAAGGGCAGGGCGTTCTCAAGGCGGTTCAAAAAGTGACAGAAATTATTTCTCCTCGGTTGAGCGGACAGAAAATAAACGATCAGGCGGCGATTGATAAAATTTTGATTGATTTGGACGGGACGGCTAACAAAAAGAATTTGGGCGCCAACGCCGTGTTGGCGGTTTCGTTGGCCTGTGCTCGGGCGGCGGCGCAAAACGAAAAAAAAGAATTGTTCGTTTATCTGCGGGAAACATTTTCTTTTGCCGAGCCTAAAATTCCGGTGCCGCTTTTCAATGTTTTCAACGGCGGTTGTCATGCCGATACCAATTTGGATTTTCAGGAATTTTTGATCATTCCGAAAGCCGGTCGGGCGACAGAGATGGTGCGGATGGGCGCGGAAGTTTTTCATGAATTGGGTCGAGTGTTGAAAGAGGCCGGCTATGATACCGACATCGGCGCCGAGGGCGGTTATGCGCCCGATTTGGATTCCAGCATTGAGGCGATTGAGCTTATTCTGGCCGCCGCCGTACGCGCCGGTTATCGTCCGGGCGAAGATTTGCGTTTGGGAGTTGATGTCGGTTCGTCGGTGCTGTACGAAGAGGCCAGCGGCAAATATCTGTTTTCCCTGGATAACACTTACTTCAGTTCGGCCAATTTGATCGGTCTGTATGACGAGTGGTTGAAGAAGTATCCTTTTCTTTATTTGGAAGACGGTTTGGCCGAAGACGAATGGGCCGGTTGGCGGGAATTGACCGCCGAATTGGGCGGAAAAATGTTGATTGTCGGCGACGATTTGTTTGTCACCAATTCCGAGCGTCTACGTCGCGGCTTGAAAGAAAAGGCGGCCAATGCCATTATCATCAAGCCGAATCAAGTCGGCACGCTGACAGAAACCGTGGATTGTTTACAGTTGGCGCGGAAGCACGGTTATAAAATAATCGTTTCCCACCGTAGTGGAGAAACCGTCGATGATTTCATCGTTGATTTGGCCGTGGCCGCCGCCGCCGATTATTTGAAAGCCGGCTCGCTGTCGCGCGGCGAGAGATTGGCCAAGTATAATCGTTTGATGGAAATAGAAACGATATTGAAGAATTAAACTGCGGCACAATAATTAAATTATCAATTTATGTTGGCAGATAATAGCAATCATCTAACGACTTCCGAGCCGACCGCCGGCGATCATCCCCGACCGGTGGTTTTACTTTTATTGGACGGGTGGGGAATAGCGCCGGTGGCGGAAAACAACGCCATTGCCGCCGCGGAAACTCCGACTTGGTTGAGCTTAATCAGAGAATATCCGGTTGCTTTGTTGACGCCCGGAGAGAAAGATTTGAATCGGCGTTATTTGACTTTAGGCGTCGGGCAAGAAGCGGTTCGGGATGAGGTTAAGCCGCTTTTGAGTCTGACGGCAATTTTGTCCGCCGCCGGTCGACGACAGCTTAAAATTACGGAAACGGAGAGATTGGCGGCTTTGACTTATTTTTTTAACGGTCGCGAAGAGGATAAGGCGGTCGGCGAAGATTGGAAAATAATTTCTTCGGCCGCCACGGCGAGTGCTAAGCCGACGGTGGTTTTGAAAAAAATCGTCGCGGCAGTGATTGCCGCCGTTAGCGGCGATTCGCCTGTTGATATGATTGTGGCCGCTTTGCCGATTTTGGATTTGACGGCGCAGAGCGGTAATTTTGAGGCGGTCAAGAAAGCGGTGGAAGCGCTGGATAAGAGCTTGCGGAATATTTGGACGGAAGTGGAAGCGAAAAAAGGCGTTCTGATAATTTCGGCCGCTTGCGGCAATGCGGAACGGATGAGTAATTTGGGTACGGATTTGGTCGATCGGGAAATGACCGCCAATCCCGTACCGTTGTTGATTGTCGGTCAAGAATTCGGCGGTAAAACTATCGGTCAAAATGACGCCATCGGTGACGATTTGAGTTTGTTGGCTCCTTCCGGCACTTTGGCCGATTTGGCGCCGACGATTTTGCAGATTTTGCAGATTCCTCAACCGCCGACCATGACCGGTAAAAGTTTATTGGATTAATTTTTTTTTGGCCTCGGTCAACTGACGGCGATTTCGGTTGACGGCAAGCATTATTGACAAGGGAGGCTATCGGATATATAGTCAATTGATTGTAGGTTAAATCATTTAACAAAGTAGTTATTTTATAATAATTTTCGGGAGGATAAATCATGGCTAAAAAATTAGCATTAACCGCAGCGGAACAAAATCTGCTGGCGTTAACTTTTAAAACTCTTTACGGTCAGACGTTAATGGAAGTTTTCAGCACGCATTCCAATCTATTTTCCAAGGAGAATGCCCTGATAACTATCAATCACGCTTTTGACGAAGGAATCGCGCAAATTATGCCGGTGATTGACATTTCTTTGGACAGTTTGAATGAAATTTATAAAAAAATCGAGGGCGTAAATCACCCTCTTTATGTTTCGTTCAATCGGATGTGTTATTTCGGCGGCAGCGGCTCGCCGGCACAGCCAGGTTCCAAAAGCACGATTGCCGTTGTAAATTTTCATTGAGTTTAAGATGACCAGCAAACAAAAAGCCGAGCAAAAAATCTCGGCTTTTTTATTTTGTTTTTATAGTTGATGTCAGATAAACCAAAACGGTCGGGGTCAGAAGAACCAAAAAATAAGCGCGCTGGTCAGGATGCCGACCAATCCGCCGACAATCACTTGCGCCGGCGTATGGCCGATATGTTCCAAAAGACGCGGGTAGCTGTTATCCAAGAAAGCGTCTTCTTTCAGATCTTTGACCAGAATATTTAAAGTCCTGCCGTGTTGGCCGAGATAATTTCGGAAACCGATGGCGTCCACGACAACGATGGTGGCAAAAACCGCGGCTGTCGCGAAGATCGGCGAGCTGATGCCGATTTTCAGAGCCAGAATCGTTACCAGAGCCGCTACGACTGCCGTGTGGCCGGAAGGCATGTCCGAATAGGCGAAAATATCTCTCCACGAAGGTTTTTTACGGAAAGATTTTAAAATTATTTTCGTGCCTTGCGCCAAAATGAAAGCGACTACCGGGCAGATAAGATAAATATACATAAATTTTTATCCGTTGAACGGATTTAGATATCTAAATGTTCCACTTTTTTGGCGTGTGTTTGGATGAAATTTTTGCGCGGCGCGACATTATCGCCCATCAGCATATCAAAAGTTTGGTCGGCCTTGGCCGCGTCTTCCACGGTGACTTGTTTGACGATGCGGTGATCGGGGTCCATGGTGGTGTCCCATAATTGTTCCGGATTCATTTCACCCAAACCTTTGTAGCGCTGAATGGTGATTTTGTTCGGTTTTTTCTTGTCTTCCTCGGCGGCGCCTTTTTTGCCTTTTTTGCCGTCGTTATCCGCGGCGCTTTCTTCATTATTATCCGTGGTCACCGTCAAACTTTCGTCTTCGTCCGTTTCTTCGCCGATTTCCACGGCTTCTTCCAAGCCGCCGCCCAATTCCACGATGATTTTTTCTTTTTCTTCGTCGCTATAGGCATAACGAATCGTTGCGCCTTTTTTCAACTGATATAAAGGTGGTTGGGCGATGTACATATGACCGCTGGTAATCAAGGGAGTGAAGTGGCGGAAAAATAGGGTTAACAACAAAGTGCGGATGTGTGCACCGTCCACGTCGGCATCGGTCATGATAATAATGCGATGATAACGCAATTTTTCCAAATCAAATTGATCGTCAATATTCGTGCCGAGAGCGATGACTAGATTTTTAATTTCATTGTTGGCGAGCATTTTGTCCAAACGAGCTCTTTCCACGTTTAAAATCTTGCCGCGCAAGGGAAGAATGGCTTGAAATCTTCGATTCCGTCCTTGTTTTGCCGAGCCTCCCGCGGAGTCGCCCTCCACGATATACAATTCGCATTCTTCCGGATGGCGACTGGAACAATCGGCCAGTTTTCCGGGTAAAGTCATGCCTTCCAGAGCGCCTTTGCGCAAAATTGTCGCTCGAGCGGAACGAGCGGCCAGGCGCGCTTGCGCGGACAAAACGCATTTGCCGATAATCGCCTCGCCTTCTTTGGGATGTTCTTCCAGAAAAGTATTAAAAATTTCGCCGAAAATAGTTTCCACATAACCTTTCATTTCCGCGTTGCCGAGCTTGCCCTTGGTTTGTCCTTCAAATTGCGGTTCCGGCAATTTGACGCTGATGATGGCGGTTAAACCTTCGCGCACGTCATCGCCGGTGAGATTTTCTTGTTTTTCTTTGATCAGGTTTTTGGCGCGCGCGTAATTATTCAAAGTGCGGGTCAGCGCGGAGCGGAAACCGACGACATGCGTGCCGCCTTCGGGATTGTGAATATTGTTGGCGAAGGCCAAGACGGTCTCGTTATATTCGTCGTTATATTGCAAAGCCACTTCCACTTTGCAACCGTTGATGTCTTTATCAGCATAAAAAACCGTATCGTTTTTGACCGATTTGTTGCGATGCAGGGATTTGACGTAGGATTTAATGCCGCCTTCAAAATGAAATTTATATTTTTTGGCGCGATGGCCCGCGCGTTGATCAAAAATATTGATGGTGATGCCCTTGGTCAAGTAGGCTTGCTGGCGCAAGCGATCTAAAATTTTGCCCCAGCTGTATTCCAACTCGGTAAAAATGGTTTTGTCGGCTTTGAAAGTGATGGTTGTTCCGGTATCCCGACAAGGTCCGACCGGCTTGGCCGCCTTGAGCGGTTTGCCGAACTTATATTCTTGTTGCCAGATTTTGCCGTCGCGATGAATTTCGGCTTTCAAATATTCGCTTAAAGCGTTAACCACGGAAACGCCGACGCCATGTAAGCCGCCGGAAACTTTGTAACCGCTGTCGCCGCCGAATTTTCCGCCGGCATGAAGCTTGGTCAGGACCGTTTCCAAAGCGGAAACGCCGGTTGCTTTATGTTTTTCCACCGGGATACCGCGACCGTTATCCACCACTTTCACCAAGCCGTCCGGTAAAAGGGAAACGGAAATTTCCGTGGCATAACCGGCCATGGCTTCGTCAATGCAGTTATCCACCACTTCCCAGATTAAATGATGCAGGCCGGCCGCCGAAGTGGAGCCGATGTACATGCCCGGGCGTTTTCGGACCGGGTCCAGTCCTTCCAGAACGGTAATCTGATCGGCGCCGTAAGCATTGGGTTTTTTAGGATTTTTGGACATATGTGAACGAGATTAAAATAAAAATTCCCTGTCGCTTTCGGCTGGAGCGGAGAGCGGATTTAGGGCATTTTTAGCTGAATTTTAAATTAATTGTCTGAGTATATTTTAGCAAAAAACTATCGGTTTGGCAAATGAGCGGCGCCATCGGACAGGGCGGGGAAAAACCGCTTTTTTAAAAATAAAAATCGTGTTATCATAATATAATCATGTTATCATAATACATATGTCAAAAATACTGGTTACCGGCGGTGCCGGATTTATCGGCTCCACTCTGGTCGATCAATTAGTTTCTCTCGGACACGAAGTTGTTGTTATTGACGACTTATCTTCGGGCAAGAAAGCTTATTTGAATCCGGCCGCGAAGTTCTATAGAGTGAGCATTTCTTCATCTAAAATCGCCAAGATTTTTCGGCGGGAGAAATTTTCCGTCGTTTATCATTTGGCGGCGCAGATGGAAGTCGCTCGGTCCATGATTGACCCCTTGTTTGACAACGACATTAATGTGCGAGGCGGATTTAATATTTTGGACAATTGTCATAAGTTCGGCGTACAGAAAATCATTTTTGCTTCCACCGGCGGCGCCATTTACGGTGACGCGGAAAAAATTCCCACTCCGGAAACCTACCCCGCTTATCCGGTTTCTTTTTACGGCATTCATAAACTTACTTTTGAAAAATATTTAAATTGCTATTATCAAATTTACGGTTTGGATTATATTATTTTGCGTTTTGCCAATGTTTACGGACCGCGCCAATTCAAGGGCGGAGAAGCGGGCGTGGTGTCCATTTTTATCGATAATGCCGTGAGCGGTGCGGTTAGCGTGCAATATGGCGACGGCCGACAAACTCGAGATTTCGTTTATGTCGACGATGTGGTGCGTGCTTTGGTGCGGGCGCAAGAGGTAAATTATCACGGTGAAGTGAATATCGCTTCCGGCCGGGAAACGAGCGTTCTGGAGACCAGAAAATATATCGAGGAGGCCTTGGGATCGCCGTTGAAAATCCGGGAAGAAGCGGGACGCCCGGGAGAACAAAGACGAAGTTGTCTGGCTATCGGTCGGGCAAAAGAGATTTTGGATTGGGAGCCGCAGGTTGATTTTGCCGCCGGCATCAAAAAAACGATTACTTGGTCGCAGACCAAAAAATAATATGAAAAAATTAATCATCGCCAATTGGAAAATGCAGCGCGGTTATCGGGAAAGTTTGTCCTTGGCAAAAGAGCTGGTTAAGAAATTACCCAAGAAAACGCCAAACGGCGCTCGAGAAATTGTTCTCTGTCCCGACTATTTGTCTTTGTCGGCCGTAGGCGATATTTTAAAAAAAACGACCCTGAAGTTGGGAGCGCAAGACAGCGCGCCGGCGGATAAGGGTGCTTATACCGGCGAAGTTTCGCCGGCGGAATTGAAGAAACTGGGCGTTAAATATGTGATTCTGGGCCATAGCGAACGACGGCGACATTTGCGGGAAGAGAGCTTGCTTATCAACGCTAAAATCAAGGCGGCGCTTGCTCGGAAACTGATTCCCGTTCTTTGTGTCGGTGAAAATTTGTCTCAAAAAGAAGGCGGTTTGGCCAAGAAATTTTTAAACGAAGAATTGCGGCAAGCGCTGAAAGGCGTTAAAATCAAGACGGCCGCCGATTTGGTCATCGCCTATGAACCGCTTTGGGCCATCGGCACCGGTCAGCCGATCATTCCGTTGGAAGCCGAGATCATCAATCGTTTTTTGACCGAGCGGGCCGCGATGATTTTGAGCAAGAAAGTTCGGGTTTTATATGGCGGCAGTGTGGATGCGACGAATGCCGGCGAATTTTTAAAACAGAAACATGTGGCCGGGTTGTTGGTCGGCGGTGCCAGTTTGCGCGCGGCGGAGTTCAGTAAAATAAATTGACGGTAATAATATGCCCATAATAATCCCTTTAGTTTTAATAGGTATCGCTTTGGTTATCATTTTGACGATTATCATCAGAAAGTTTCCGGCCTTGGCGATTTTGAATGTCACCGATATTCCGGGCGAAAGGGAAGCCAAATTTAAAAAACAAATTATTACGGGACGAGTGGACCGCGATTTGACGCGTTGGAGCGGTTTCTTGGGACGCTTGTGGTTGTCGTTTTACAGAAGAACGGCGGCGCTTTTAAAATCTTGGCAGGAGAAGCTCAAGAAGGAGAAGATTAAATATCAAACCGACGCCAAACTTTCTTGGCCGGAAAAGCAGAAACGTCTTAAGGAATTGTTGTTTGCCGCGGAAGATTTGTTGAAGAAAGAAGTTTTTGACGGCGCGGAAGAAAACTTGGTAAAAATTATCAGTTTGGATCAGAAAAATTTGGCGGCCTTTTTTAAGCTCGGCGGCCTGTATGCTTTACAAAAAAAATGGCCGGAAGCGCGTGAGACTTATGAGCACGCCTTGAAATTGGCGCGACAGTTTAAGGACGATGAGGATATTTTGGGCGATCTGACCGCACAAGAAATCTTTTTTTCTTTGGCGGAAGTGGCGAAAGAGGCCGGCGATTACCCGGCCGCCCTGGAAAATGTCCGGGAAGCGTTGGATTTGGAGCCCAATAACCCTCGCTACCTTGATTTAATTCTGGATTTAAGTATAATGGGAAAAGATAAGAAAATGGCCAAACAATATTGGCAGAAATTGGCGACAGTCAATCCGGAAAATCAGAAGTTGGGAGAATGGGAGGAGGAGATTGAAAGTTTGTAATCGAAGTTGGCCGCAAAATAACAGAATAGGCCCTTGTAGCTAATCCGCCGAAGGCGGAGGTAGAGCGTCTAAAATCATTGCCGTTGTAGCTCAGCTGGTAGAGCATCTCCATGGTAAGGAGAAGGTCACCGGTTCAATCCCGGTCAACGGCTCAGAGGAAAACAACCCCGCAAGGGGTTGTTTTTTTTATTTAAGAATAAAAGAAAATAATTTTTATAGACAGTATTTTGAGATAATGGTATAATATTTATATTATTAAACATTAAAATTTAATAAGAATTTATTTTTATATTAATGCGACGTTTTAAAAGAGTTTTTTGTGCGTCGTTTTTCTGATAAAAAATATCAAGTAGTTTCTAGGGTCGATAGAAACGTCAACAAAAAATAAAAAGATAAAATAAAGTTAAAATTATTTAAAATTAATCAATTATGCAAAAATTAATGCGAAAAATGTTAGAAAAGATGAACATCGCGGTAGTGTTGGCTCTCGTTTTGACGATGGCGGGAGGTTTTAGCGGCGTGACTTATGTGTTGGCGGCCAATACGGCCACTCAAGAAGCGTCCACCGCTACAGCGAGCACTATATCTGTCGTGGGTAAAGTGGCGGATAGCGCTATTACCACTATTACTTTTCCCGAGGGCGCGCCCAGCGCGACAATTTCCGCTCCTTATAACGATGTAGACACTGTCAGCGACGCCCAAGTTCTCAGCGGCACGGTCAGCGAACCGGCAGTGAGATTAAAAAACACTTCGGGCGGAACTTTGAATGTTACGCTTGAGATAACCACCTGGACGAATGGCGTGGCCGCTTCCGAAGATTATGAATTGGTGGACACCACGGATACGACTATTGCTTCTGTCGCCAGCGTGTTGTCGGCCGATGGTAATGCCGCCAGCGTTGCTACTGCCGTCTCAATGGGAACCGGCACTTATAAAGCTCTTTATTTAGAATTGGCTTTAAGCAGTGTCGCCGGTAAAACCGGTGCTTCCACTTTGACCATTTTAGGAGAAACGCCGTAAATTAATTTTACGTCTCTACCTTCTAAGGGCCCAATTTTATGATTAAAAATTACAATATGTACTATAGAGGTACTCTATTGGTTTCTTTATTGTTCGGTTTATTGTTTATCGGCCCTATGGTTTCGGCAACTTCGGTTGATCAGATGGCGCTTACCAATTTGGAAGGCTATCCCGGCAAGACCATCAAGCAGGAAATATCTTTGGAAGGGACCGACGCGGAGGAAAAGTCAGGATTTTGGTATACTCGCTACAAAGAAGTGGAGAATGATAGTGAGCGCATGGATATAAGTTCTTGGATCACGATTGAGCCTACAGATTATACTATCAAACCGGGGGAGACTAAAGTGTTTACCGTGGAAGTGAAAATACCGGGTAACGCCGGACCGGGATTGTGGGGCGCGACTTCCGAAGAAGCGGCTCAAGAAGGCCATGCCAATGAGAGAAGAACTTATATTGTTTTCAAGGATGCCATGGGCGAGGGGAACGTTTATTCCGGACTTTTATTGCCGATTTCGGTAAATGTTTTGCCTAGTCCGAATCCTTTAGTCCCGGTGTTGAATTTTATCCAACAGAATATAATGATCATCGTTTTGTCTTTTGTCATTATAATCTTGTTGACCATGTTATCGTTGAAGAAGAGAAGGGGCCGATAGGCCGGAACAATAAAGTCACGCCGATAAAATAAGTTTGGGTACATGTATAGAATTTTTAGAAATTTACAGCAGCTCGCTTTGACGTATGCGACTTTTTTCATAAAATTTATTTTTATATCTTTTATGAAGAAAGTACTTTTCATACGTCCGCCTCGCAAGAAACTTGCTTTCTTTCGGGGTGTTTTTGTTTTTATTTTGATGTTTAGTTGGATATTTTCGGGTTGGCCGCAGGTTGGGGATTTTCCGCAAAAATTGCAAGAAGTGCGTGCGGGAGAAATAATCGCCTATAAATCGGCAGGCGCAGGCACGATGACGGAAACAAATGGCGCTAGTCTCGCTCCTGTGGCTCCGGCGACGGTTGATGCGGGCGACATTCT
>LCGL01000005.1:0-5818 GCA_000999715.1 Candidatus Falkowbacteria bacterium GW2011_GWF2_43_32
TTCACCGACGACAGTTTTCAAGACTGTTCCATTCAACCACTCTGGCACCTCTCCCTATTTATTTACACCTTATCACAAGGTTCTTTGATAATCAATCCCAAATCTCACAAGATCGGCTACAAAAAACAGGCCATTGCGGCCCTGTTTGGAAATAACAATAATAACCTAGACTTCGAGCTTTAACAAAAAACCCGAAAGCCCACTCCTTATCAACCCTTCCTACTTAAAGGAAATATTAAAGATAGTTAAGAAAAAAATTGTCGCCACGATGATTCCGGCAATAAAACCCGATAAAGATGAAGCGACTACCCTTCCTAAACTCCATTTAAATTTTCGTCTTTCTCTAGATACAAATTCGTCTACAATCTCTTTCATAATTTTAAAATTTGATTTTTAATCTTAAACAACATCTCGTTCACTTGTCTATATTTTACCTTTTTCCCGATTTTTAGTCAACAAGATCGGCCGCTGCGGGGCTGGCGCAATCGGACACCATATCGGCCGGAAAATCATTTACTAAATTACAGTCAATTTCACCGTTCCCTTCCGCCGCTATCTGATATTGCCCGTCAACGATTTTGGCTAAGAAATAGGCGCCCACGGCTTCCTCGTCCGGGCTTAATTTAACGCTACCGCGAAAATATCCGTCGCGACTGTCGTTAATCTGTACGGCAATATTACTTGAATCCAGTCCATGTTTTTCCGCGAATAAAGAAGTTAAGGCGGTAATGGCGGCGTTTGCTTCCTCCGTACTGGTGGCCTCAAAACCATTGGTGTCCAAAATGGAAAAATCATTGATTGTGACTTGATCGTTTTCTACCGTAAAAACAACTTCGGCTTGCAAAGCAATATGTCCGTCTTCATAATCGACTGTCACCCGATTTTCATCGGAAAATCTGAATTGCGTAACATAAAACTTCCCGCCCAAGACTTCCTTTTCCGGCGACAAGTCGGAAATGTTGGCGCTTAAATAAGTTTCCACCAAAGATTGAATATCGGCCGCCAGACAAGGCTCCTCCCAGGTTCTTAAACATTTCTGTTTAAGCTCGCACCAGGAATACCCCGCCGCGATTAAACACCCACCCTCGTCTTTGTCGCCACCGATAATCTCTTGCCCGCTACCGTTGTTTTGTCCGCCGATTTTGTCGCCCAGTTCCGCTCGGAACGCATAGGCCAGACCGGCAATAAGCAACAGCAAAATACAGACGATAATCAGAATAGGAAAACCTTTTTTCACACTTGGCTCATTGATGGCATTGTTCATATGTTTTGTTGATAATTATCTACAAATTTGCAAATCGTGTTAAAACTTATCTGATAGATAATAACGACAACCGATGTATTAAAATTATAATAAAAATTTTTACGCTTGAAAAGGGTTTTTCATTTCAAACAATATTTTTGGCGTATTATAATCTATCTTATCTAAACTAACCTGATATTTCTCATGATATAAAGTATCAACGGCACAAAATTTGGCTTGATTATAATCAAATCCTATCTTTTCTGATATACGCTTAACTTCTTTTTCCGACCTACCTTCAACTTCAACGAACGGCTCCAAAAATGGCCATTCATCTATGGCAATATCGACATTATTCAGTCTCCACAGCTCTCTTTTACTTTCTTGATAGGCCTTTTCCCGACAACCGATACTTATCAAAAACTTTCTCGCTTCTTGATAATTATCAACTATGAGCTGAATCTCTTTTTGATTTTGTATTTGATTGCCATTCACAACCTTGAAACTCATGGTAATCCTATCCCCCTCGTCACGTACTCGCAACCAACCGCCATCTATATTATTTCCTTTCGGCAAATTAAAAACTGTTCTTTTTTGCAAAAATTCTTTTTTAACTAAACTGGCCCCCACCTTGGCCAATTTCTCTCTAATTTCATCTTTATTTATGTCTATAAAAGTCGCTTCGTACTCAATATTCATAATTTTATCAATCATAAAATGAAAAAATTTTATTCTCTCCGATCGTCAAAATTTCAACCTCTCCCGACATCAGCGATTTAAAACAAAAACACCATCAAAAAATCTTGATAAACACCATAAGCGAGCGCCAAGACGGAAAGAGCAAAAATAGCCACATAATTCCACTTTGATAAGCTGGTTTGCAGGCCGTTTAAAACAGAGGCAAGGGCTTGCCTGTCTTTTTCACTCAAAGGCTCGTTATTCTTGATTTTATTGACCAAACCCAATTCGGTTACCAGTTTATCGCGACGATTTTCCACCCGAAAACGATGACTGAAATACCAAACGAATCCGACTGTGCCGACATACCAGGCAATCTGTACCCAGACGGGGCTATAATGATTCAAAACGACAATAATGCGATAGGCGACAGTAGCGATTACCCCCAAAACAAACATCCAACGACGATATAACTTGCGGCTCAAATAAGACATAAGTAAAAATTATTTAATTTCTTTCTCCGCTTTCTTAAGTTTGGCGGCCGATATTTTCAAGAGTCTTTTTTCTTCATCGGAAATCTGTATATCTATTTTCTTGAGAATGCCCTTTTCTCCGATGACCGCCGGTAAACTCAAGCAAACATCTTTAATCCCGAATCTTCCGTCAACGGAATGAGACACCGTGAAAACGGTCTTTTTATCAAACAACACAGCTTCAACCAAATGCGTCACGCCGGCGGCAATCGCGTAATAAGTTGCTTGCTTGCCGGCAATGATGGCGTAAGCGGCATTTTTAGCGTTATTAAAAATATTTTCTTTTTCTTTCTTGTTTATCTTTTGAAAACGATCTAAAAATGTATTGCCAATCATTATTTTGCTCCAAAGAGGCACCTCGCTGTCGCCATGCTCGCCAATAATATAAGCATGCAAACTCTTGGGATCAACGGACAGCTTTTCCCCCAAAAGAAAACGAAATCTGGCCGTGTCCAATATCGTGCCTGAACCGAAAATTTGGTTTTTATGCCCGGGAAACATCTTAACGGCTATATTGGTTAAAATATCCACCGGATTGGTAACGATAATGACAACGATGCGAGGATTTTTCTTGAATATCTCGCTCATCAAATCTTTGATTATTTTGGAATTGATTTTTAACAAATCCAGCCTGGTCTCGCCCGGTTTTTGACTGGCACCGCAAGCGATGACGACTACCCGACTATCTTTTAAGTCATTGATGGTGCCGGTTTTAACCTCGGTATAGCCCCAGAAAGGGACCGAATGTTGCAAATCCATCACCTGAGACCGATTCAACCGGCTATTTATATCGATCATCGCCACTTCTTCGGCTATTTGAGCGGCTATCAGACTATAAGCCGTGGTACTGCCGACCATGCCGGCGCCAATAATGGACACTTTATTCTTTGTCATATAGAAACTATATTTAGACCTGTAAAACTAATAGAATTATAGCAAATATCTTAATAAATTAAAATAAAAATACAGAACAAAGTTCTGTATTTTTATTTGGCACGGGATGAGGGAATCGAACCCCCGCTAGAGGTTTTGGAGACCCCTGTACTACCACTATACGAATCCCGCAACTATTTCTTTGCCTCTTCTCCGCAACCCCGGCTTTCCAGGGTGGAACAGAATTCCAATTCATAAATGTGCAGGATTGTCACGGCCAGAGCCACCAATAGCGGGCCCATCAAAACGCCCCAGAAACCGAAAAGCGCAATACCGCCTAAGATGGAAAACAAGACAAAAATCGGATTGACTTCCGCCTTGCCCTTAATCATATAAGCGCGAATAACGTTGTCAATCGTGCCGATAATCAAGAAGCCCCACAATAAAATGAAAATTCCTTGCCAAATATTGCCCACCAAAAGATAATACAACCCCACCGGAACATAAAAAATCATCGCACCGATATAAGGCAAAAGGGATAACAGAGCAATTAAGACGCCGGCCAAAAGTGCCGGGAAACCGACAATCGCAAACCCGATGGCGCCGACCAAACCCTGAGCGATGGCGGCCACAAAAGTGGAAATAAAAATCGTGTAGCTGACCGAACGAAATTTATGAAACAATTCCCGATCATATCTGTTGGGCAAAGGCGACAAATACATCAAGCGCTTCATGATTTTCTCTCCATCCACGAAGAAGAAAAACATGGTGATAATGATCAAAACCAACGAAACGGCGAAACCGGTCGTTTCTTTCAAAATCAAGGTCGCGCCGGACAACAACCAATTACTGGATTCTTTCAAGGCATTCAACACCGTATCTTTAAAAATCTTGTCATCAAAATCATATCTGTCAAAGTTCAAATGACGCAAAGCTCCCCGTTGGAAAAAGGCGGATTGAGAAACATCGCTGATATCATGACTATTGAAAAATTCCGTGGCCGTCGCGTAAGCGCCGATTGATTTTTCCCCGGCATAGATCACCAATCTGGTAAAAGGAATGATGATTAAAATCACCAATAACAAACACATCAAAATCGCCGCCAAATTATAGCGGTTTTTCAAAAATTTGGCGAAGCGGAGGAAAGGAGTGTAAAAAATGGACGCCATGATCGCCGCCACCAAAATCTCCGTCAAAAATGGCCTAAAAATCAAATAACAACCGACCAGAATCAGAAAAACCAGAATCAAGAGAAACGGTTTGGTTAAACTTTTAGGCATATTTTTATTATTTAGTTTCTTTATGCAAAGTGTGCTTCTTGCATTTATTGCAATACTTTTTCATTTCCAAGCGATCCTTCAAAAGTTTTTTGTTCTTGTGAGAATGATAATTGGTCGTTTTGCAAACCGAGCACTCCAGCTTAATCATGTTGTCTTGGGACATATTGATGACATTTATTAATTAATCTACCTTAACAATATAAAAAAACCGGCGAAAAGTCAAATCTGACAATGGGGGCAATAATGCGTGCCCCGGCCGACAATTTTGCTCTTCACAATCGTTGTCCGGCAAGCCGGGCATCTTTTCCCCGCCCGACCGTAAACCTTCAAAAAACCGAAGAAATTACCTTGCCGACCGCCGGCATCAACATAATTATTGAAAGTCGTCCCCCGATATTCAATCGCCCGACCGATAATCCGATTAATTGCCCGCCACAGTTTTTTGGCTTCAACAGCAGACAGCGCGCCGGCACGACGTTCCGGATGAATTCGCGCCAACCATAGAGTTTCATCCGCATAAATATTGCCCAACCCGGCGATAATCTTCTGATTCAATAACAAGGCTTTGATTTTAGTTTTCCGCCCGGTCAGCGCGCTTTGAAAAGCCGTTAAAGAAAAAGCGGCGGTCAACGGCTCCGGACCATAATTATTTTGCAAAATCTTCGCCAATTCCGCGGCGCCAACCAATTTTAAATAACCGAATCTTCTCAAGTCATTAAAAAATAGCCGCGCCCCTTGAGAAAATCCGATAATCGCCCGCGTGTGTCTGTTCGGCAAAGTGCCGCCGACCGCCTCCGCCAAAGATTTCGCTTGAGCACTCAAACTGTGTCCGCCGGCCAAGCTGTCTTTTTTATCGACATAAATCAGTTGTCCGGTCATCTTCAAATGAATCAACAGATAATCGGCCGAGTCGGATTTAGAACCAAGCAAATCGGTCGACGGCGACAAAGCAAAAATCAATAACTTGCCGCGCCGTTCCAAACGGATGATTTTCCGACCGAGCAGATTTTTTTTCAAAAAAACCGCGTTCGGAGCGGCGGATTTCGGCGATAAAATATGGACCGACATGATTTTTCGACCGACTACTTTGGCGGCCAAATCACGCCGGATCGTTTCCACTTCCGGCAATTCAGGCATATTAAAAAGAGAGTAAAGCGATGAGAATAATCGCCAAAACAATAAATTCAACGGCAAAGATTTTTAACAGTCCC
>LCGL01000005.1:5829-13417 GCA_000999715.1 Candidatus Falkowbacteria bacterium GW2011_GWF2_43_32
GTGGGCCGAGTTGGATTCGAACCAACGAAGGCGCAAGGCCAGCAGATTTACAGTCTGCCCCAGTTGACCGCTTTGGTATCGACCCTTAAAATTTAAATTCTTCTCTATGATAAGGAAAATAGCGGCGCTTGTCAAACCTGGCGGCGACTGTTTAACCTTTCGCAACCGAACAAAATTTTTAATATTAAAAATAAACCTATTGCACAATCGTAGTTAATACCAATCTGACCAACGCATAGGAAACAAAGATTATCACCAAACCGATGGCCGACCAAACGATAATGTCTCGGCCCTTCTTCACTTTTTCTTGATTGCCGGCCGAGGTCATCCAAGTCAAACCGCCGTAAACGAACATTAACAGCGCCAAAGAACCGACCACGCCCAGAACGGAATTGATGATTCTACCCATGAGAGCTTGCGGGGTGCTGATGCTCCCCAAAGGATTTTGCAAACAAACCTGACCGTCGGGACAGGCGCTGGGCGCCGGATTGGAGTTAATAAGATTATTCTGCGCACCAACGGATAAAATCGGCAACAATAGAAAAACGAAAATAAAAACTAAAAAGTATTTTTTCATATGATATATCTTATGAATATATTATAGCATAAAGGCGGAAAAAGAAAAAAGGGCGTGATTTTAAATCACACCCTTCATAATTGTTCTATGTCAGAACGACCAATTTCGGCCTTTCCGCACCAAGATTTTTTACTTTAAAACGATATTTATCCGGCAGTTGCTGAGGATCCCAAGAATTTATGATCATACCGTCAGGATAGATCACCTGGAATCTGGCTTGACTGCTGGGCGCAAATCCATAAGCATGCCCCGGGGGAATGCTGTCCCAGACCTCGCTCACCTGACCGACAGCCAAATTCATTTCATAAGTACCCGCATAACGCACCCGATATCGAGAGGCAACCGCCAATGAATCAAGTAAATGTCGCCTTCTGGCCATATTGGTTGAATCAATGACAAATTGTCGTTTTGCTTCTTCAATCTCGGCCAATTTAGTCGGCGTCACCAAATGAATCAAGTCAGCTTCCACCCAACATTTTTTACCTTTAACAAAGGAATTGCCTTCCCTGGGAAGTTGAATTTGAATAAATCCTTGTCCTTCAAATTCTTTCACCTCTTTTTTGTGATTAAAGACTTTGATAATCGTGCCGCGCGCAATGAAAACGTTGGTGTCTCGCAAATTCATAATGTCACCCTCGCTAATGCCTTTTTCCTTGCCGACGCGTTTTTCTTTTCTGGATTTTTCTTTTGCCTGCCAAGTATCGGCGATATAAGCTACTTTGATGTCCCTAACCGGGTAACCGTAAGTAACCGCCGACATAGCCTCATTTCTTATACTCCCTCTATCTTTCCAAGTAACAACCGCTTTGCTCCATGAAGACAAATATCTGGTTGACGATCTAAAACTATCCGGAAAGAAATATTTCCAACCGAAAGTCAGACACATCAGCACCACTAAAGGGAAAATGATTCTGTCCAAAACATTGATTTTAACAGTCATCCCCAAGAGGATAAACCATAATAAGGCGAAAGCAAAGATTGCTTTAAAAGAAATCAGTTCCGGATAAAGCAAGCCGATAAAACCAAGAAAGGCCACCCAAGAAACAAATACTTTCAATCCTTGCGGGACAATAGTAGAATTTATCTTAAATATTTTAAGAACAATTCCAATCGGCGACCAGACTAACAGAAGCGTCGCTAACGTTGAGACAAAAGCAAACACCGTGAAACCCGGAACATTAAAAATCAAAGTGACCAGAATCAAAATCAAGGATAGTATCGCAAACAAAGCCACAATAAAAACATAGAATCCCATTGCGCTGACAGATCCTCTCCAAACTTCCGGAACATAATATCTGATTACACAATAGATGGCTTTAAGTTGCTCAACAAGCCAATCTCTGAATTTTTTCCAGAAAATTAACATTCCCAGAAAAATTAATACTAGAATTACAATAATAAAGTTCATTTTTCCCTCCTTTTGTTTTCAACTGTATCGGCTAGTTTTTCTAACCAAGTTTTTTTCTCAAAAAACGATTCTGCGTCTTTCACCGCTTCTCCTTTTTCAATCGCTTTAGTCAAGTTCTCTCCAAGAACTTCCAATTTAGCCACGATTGTATCGGCCATACCAGAAGCGGCAATGCTTTCTCTGATTTCGTCATCGGTCATTTTAGCCCACATAGCCAAAATACGAGCGCCTTCAATATTGGACGTGATTGACGATTTCTGGACGTCGGAAACTTTTTTATCCTTGGCCTCATTTTTGGCGTCGGAAACTTTTTTGTCTTTAGCCCCCTCTTTGGAACCGGAAGGTTTAGAATCAACTTGCATAGTTTCTTCGTTTCTCCCGATGGTTCTCACAATCTTACCGCGCACCGACCAACCATAGCTACTCACAACTTTATTGATCCGGACAATATCTTTAATATCAACTCCGAAATAATGCACCGCGGTCGCTTTAGCCGCTTCAAACAAATGTTCGTCATTTGTACCAATTCCGAATACTTTGGATTTCAAAAATTCTTGCCCATGTTGCTCGGCAACCTTACCGACGGATTGCATCGCTCCGACAATAAAACCTTCAATAATACCGGAAATGGTGGCATTTTTAGCTGTACTCATAATTAAACCTCCTATTTTTAGTTATTTTTATATTTATTTGTTAAAGAGCGATTTTTGCCGCGGCATCCATCACTCATTGTATTCTCGGTATTATATCACTTTTAAACATTTCTGTCAATGATAATGAGAAAAGTTAGCTAAAATTAGTAAAAAAAAATTAAATTAATAAAAACCAGGCATCGCCGTGCCTGCTTTTTAAGATATAATGAGTTTGCGTGTTTATTTTTTTGTAATATAACTTATCGGAATAAAACTACTTTTCCGTTCAAACAATGTGTAGCCCGCGATATTCAACAACCACTTTCCAAACATCCAACGAAAACTATTTCATCGCTTTATTGATGCCTTTGATTTCTTGGACGACGCATTTTTCCGTGCCGGCCAAATTTTTCTTGCAATATTTGACAATCTTCTCTTCTTCCTTGGTCAGCGCGCGCTGTCGGCCGGTTTTTTCCAACATTTTAACATGCCGACGCACGCTTTCCGTCAATTGATCAAAAGCTTGATGAGTGGCCGCTTCCGCCTCGCTGACTTCTTTTTTTAATTTCTTTCTGAACAAAGAAAATTTATGCCAACCGTACCAAACCATGAACATCAAGATAAGCAATAGCGCGACAAACGGGATGAGTACCGCCAATACATTAATCAGCCAAGAACCGATTTTCAAAAATGCCGGCTGGCCGATGTAAATAATAATTTTCTCGGAAGGGGCGCTTCTGATGCCTTGTTCGTCGATCACTTCCGCCTGCACTTTATAAACGCCGTCCTTGAATTTTTCTTCGGCCACGAAAGTAAAATTGCCGTTGGCGTCATTCTCCACCACTTGATTTCTGGCTTCGTTGCCTTCACCGACAAACTGCACCACCGTTTGGGCATTCGGATATTTCGTCGTTCCTCTAATGATCAAAGCTTCTCCGCTGGTTATTTTTTTAGGATATTCAGCGATAACCGGCGGTTCCAATAATTCCAAAGATTCTGAAGACGCCAACAATTCCGACTGATCAATCGTAAATTCCAAAGAGCTGTCCGCACTGTTGCCGGCTTTGTCTATCGCCTTGGCGATTAAAATATGCTTGCCCGGAGCAAGCGGCGAAGTGACGTATGTTTTGGTGCCGTCATCTTGCCAGGTTTGCGGCGCCTCGCCGTCAATTTGAACTTCATAATGACTGATGCCGGAAGTCGCGTCACTGGCCGATAAAACAAATTTTGCCGTCGGCTCCGCATTGTCCGCATCGACCAGCTCGGTGACGGTAAAAGCGGTCGGCGGCGCGGTGTCTATTTGAAAACGAAAATGAGCGATGGAGCCCCAACCGGCGCCGTTGCGCAAGCGAACGCTGAAATACCAAACACCGTCTTCAAGGTCGCTGATTTTCTTGGCGCTGATGGCCGGAATATAATTAACCGTCGGCACAGCCTCGGCAATCTTCCCGACCAACAAGCGGGCGCCGGTCGTATCGGCCGGCAATCTCCAAGCAAATTCCGCGGTTTTAACGGAATACCATTTGTTCGGGTCAGGGTGAGTGGACGAGGAAATCTGAGGCGCAACCGGAATACTGACCGGTCCCGATGATGACGTGACCGCCGAGACAACCGGGGCAACCGGAGCAACCGGCACTTCGGACACCGTCTCTTCACCGAGATTAAATTGCGCTTTTCCCAGGCCCGTTAAAATATTGGTCCCCTGTCCGTCATTGGCCAACACCGAACCGGAAGAAAAATTCAGAGCGGCCGTACCCGCCGCTTTCACCCGAAAATTGACGGTAATCAATTTTCCGCCCGTGCCGGTAAATCCCGGATTAAACGCGATACCTTCAAAATCAATCGTTCCGGCGCTATTGGAAAAAACCGGTTCCTGCACCCAAAGACTGAGAATCGAACCGGTTTTGGATAATGATGTCACCTCCAGCTTGTCGGCAGGAAAAGCCACTGTTCCGGAAGCGGCATTAGCGGCTTGATCGGCGCTGGACACATAAATCGTCGCCGCTATTGTCTTGCCGACGGCATAAGACCCGGAAGCGGGAGAAAAATATAAAGTTGCCGCTTTAGCCACCACGGGCAAAGCGCTTAAAAATAAAGCAACCAAAACGATTCTATAAACTTTTAAAATTTTCGTCATAATTTTTTTCGTCGGCTAAACGCCGCCAACATGAATCCGATTATTATCAGTATACCAAAAATCAAATAATTCCGGTACTCTGACCGAGGATTTTGCGGCGACAACATCGTTATTCGGGAGTTACCGCTTTTATCAACCGCTTTCACATAGACATAACTGCTCAGCTTCTGGTCGGTCAACAAATACGGACTGACGCCGTTCACCCATTGTTTGATCTTTATTTTCTGTCGTCTGTTTTCCTGAATTTCATAATGATCAATCCCCGATTCTTTATCTTGAGCGGCAAATACCAGAAAATATTGTCCGTCAAACATGTCCGTATCAACCGCCACTGTCGGCACAAATTCTTCCGGCATCGTTTTGTCTTGTTCTTTGACCGACGGCGGCGAGGCAGTCGCGATCTCCCCCGTAACCGCTGGAGATAAAGCCGGTTCGGAAATAATCAATTGCAAATTATAGGGCGTGGTTTTTGTTTCCGTTCCTTGTCCGTCATTAAGCAAGGCCTGAGCGTTTTGAATGGCCATGATACTTTCTCCGGCCTGTCTCGCCCGGAAAACCGCGGAAAAAATCAAACCTTTTTGCCCCGAATAACCGCCGGGAATCACTCCGGAAAAAGAAATTTCTCCCCGGACGAATTGAGGTCTTTCCGCCCAAAAATTAATAATGGAATCGCCGTCCTTGATTTCTTTTAATTGCCAAAATATTTCGGAAATCAATATTCGGCCGGCCACAGCATTAATATCTTCATCTTCGGTATTTAAAAATACGTCCACCGTCAACTCGTCATCCACCGAAACTGTCGTTGAATCGGCGCCAAAAAATACTTCCGCCGCCGAGACCGGAACGGTCGGATAAACGATTAAAAATAAAACGACCATCGCCAGTGTCGATAAAAAATATTTCTTAAGTTGTAATTCTGATCCGTTTATTTTCATATTTCGTACCTTAACCCGTCCAATAAAACGCCACGATGGATAAATCGGCCAAGGTCACCGCTCCGTCGCCGTTCAAATCGACTTTAACCGGCGGACCCGAACGTTTATGCCAATAGGCCACAATGGAAAAATCGACAAGATTGACGCGACGATCGCCGTTCACATCGCCCTTCATCGCATTGTCCGACGAACTCATGACCAAATTTTTGTCACCCACCGAAAATCCTATCGCTTTGCCGAAAGAGCTTATTCCGCCGACGATGGCGGCTTGGGATTTTGTAAAATATTGTCCTTTTTTCAGCGCAGTCGTATTTAAATTATAAAAATATGCCCCGGTGGCATCCGCCGTAACTTTATTCAAAAATTCTGTTTCCGAATTCACGGCAATCGTAATTTCGCCGTTGGGAACACTTCGTCCGGAAATCACGATATCATCTCCCTGTTTTACTTCTCTTTTATCAATCGCGATGGTCGGCGGGATAAATATGCCGCTCACTTGAGCCGTCGCTCCGACAATAACGCTCGTGGGAAAAGTTAACAAAGACGAACGATTTCCTTTATTATCCTCGGCATAAATGCTGAAAATATAATTGCCGCCGGAAAGATTGGTCAAACTTAATTGAAAATTCGCATCAGCGCCGGCTATTGTCGTGGCGGCAAACTGCGCGTCCTTGAGTAAAGTAATCGTGCTTTGCGGATAAGCGCGACCGAAAAAAGCAGCGCTCGTAACCGGTGTGACCACCGCTCCGCCGCCACCACCGCCTCCGCCTCCTCCGCCACCACCGCCTCCTCCGCCGCCGGAAGTACAAGCCGAAGTATTAAAAGTACAGTTGGAATTACAATTCAAAGAACCGCCGGTATAACCCTGACTGAGACAAGACGCTCCGCCTAAATTTACACCATCGCACGCTTCACCGCTTTGCACGATGCCATCGCCGCAACCGGCGCCCGTTCTGGCTTCTTGCACGGACGCGCTAACAGACCCCGATGAAAGGGCTAAAAATAATAACAATATTGCGATGCCGATACTTTTTACGATTTTCGTCATATCAAAAAATAAAGTTACGGCGTTTCTCCCAGAATAGTCAAGGTGGAATTGCCCGTCTTTCCCGCCACCAAACTTAAAACCGTTTTTAAATAAAGATCTTTTTCGTTGCCGGCGCCGGCGGCAATCGTTGTGCCGGTGTCGGTATCGGTGTCAAAAACGGCCGCATTGTTAATCGCGCTCGCGTCAGCACAAATAGCACCCTTATCATTTATCAAATAGTATTCGTCGGATACGATGCCGTTAGTGAAAGTGGTGATGTTATACCAAATTATCAAACCGGTGCCACCGCCGTTATAAAGCGTAACCACCGGCTTAGCGATACCGGCTCCGCCGAATATTTGCGGACTGCCGACACCGTCTATATCATTGTATGGCTGGGAGACCGTAGTCTCCGGCGCGCCTTCCGGAAAAGTAATGGTTGATATCGCCGTAGTGTAATTTTGAGCTCTCACTTCTATCGCGGTGGATAGACCAGCAACGATGTCAATCGTGAATGTTGGAGTCGCTATTATAGCAACCCCATTAAGCAACGCCATTGCCGGAATAGTGACGGCAATCATTTCTTGCGCCACAATGTCATAAGAAGCAAACGCATCTAGCATAATTGTGACAACAGTATCGGAAGTTCTAACGACTCCTGCAACATTTTGTCCGATTTTGACTACTGTATCCCAACCAGTCCCTTCGGATTGAGCAGAATCCAGACCGTTTATAATCGCTTGGCGCGCATCATCAAACGGTGTTGTAACAACCGGAGCGTTCGATCGAATCTCAAAACTAAGAGTATTAGCCTCGTCATTCGTGCCCGCAACGATGCCTCCGGTAATCGTACCCGGATCCGCAGTCGGAGT